>CANGNF010000021.1 GCA_947455205.1 Acetobacteraceae bacterium
CAGGGCATCGCCATCCCCAACCGGCCCCGCAGCGGGCGCGCCCGGCTCCGCCGCCGCCGGGGCGAAGCCGGCGCCGGCGTCCAGCCCGACCCATTCGGCCAGCAGCGCGGCGTCCTCGGCGGCCAGGTCCAGCCGCTGCTGCTGCATCTGCTGGCGGATGTTGTCCAGCAGCGCCTGGCGCAGCCGCCGCGGCGTCGTCGCCCCCGGCGCCGCCTGCCAGTCGAAGCCGGCCAGCCCGACCCGGTGCATCACCGCGTTGACCGCGCCCGGCGCCACCTCCAGCCCCTCGGCCCGCGCCGCCTCGCTGATCCCGGTACGGATCTCCGGGGCGGCGGCATCGGCCAGCGGCAGCCGCGCGCCCAACTGCTCCAGCAGGAAGTCCAGCCGGTCCGGCCCCAGCATGGGAATGTTGCCCAGCAGGCTCAGCAGCCGCCGCACCAGCGCGGCCATGCGCACCAGATGCGGGTCGGCGGCCAATGGGGCAGCCGACGCGGAGGCCGATGCGGCGGCCGGCACCTGGTGCCGCGCCGGGTCCAGCAGCCAGCCCGGCGGCGTGCGGTCCAGCGCCACCCCCGGCAGCGGCGCCTGGTCCAGCAGGGCGCGGAAGCCGCCGGCGCCGGCCCAGTCGCTGTCCACCACCTCCCGCCCCAGCCGCTTGATCACCTGCTGCGCCACCCAGGCCTGGGCCAGCGGCTCGGCCGCGCCGGCCACCAGCGCCTGCACCTCGGCCAGAATCGCCTCGCGCAGCGCCGGCCGGTCCGGCCCCTGCGGCGCGGCCGGCGGCGCCAGCCCCAGCGCCCCGCCGACGAAGGCGTCGTAGCGCACCACCGTCTCGGCGGCGGCCTGGTAGGCATCGGCCGCGCTGCCGGTGGCGATGACGATGCCGTTGCGGTCATGCGCCCGCAGCCGCAGCAGCACGGGCGTGAAGTCGGCATCCGACGACAGGATGATGAAGTCCTCAAACCCCGTCGGGTGCGCCAGCGTGTCCAGGATATCCATCACCATCACCATGTCGGCGCTGGTCTTGCCGCCCTGGGTCAGCGGCGGGCAGTCCACCATCTGGAAGCCGGCGCGCACGAAGGCGTTGCGGAAGCTGCTGAAGTAGCGCGGCCGGTCCTCCCCGGGCACCAGCACCTTGGCGATGGGGTTCAGGTAGCAGCGCCGCACCAGGATCCGCCGCTGGCGCTCCCCGCCGGGGGAACCCAGCGTCTCCAGCCAGCCGATCCAGCGCAGCGGGTCCTGCACGAAGGCCGCCGCGGCCGAGACATCACGCTCGAACAGCGCGGTGAAGACGTTGTCGAAGTCCAGGAACAGCGCGGCGCGATGGGTCATGCTCTCTCCCCGGCCGCGCGAGGGGGCCCCGCCGCGCCAGCCTGGCTGCGGCTTTAGCGCGGAACCCGGCGGCAGCCCAGCAGCGCGGGAGAGCGCGGGCGGCGGCGCCCTTCGTCCCGCCGGAGACGGGCGGGCAGCGCCGCGAAGGGGGCAAGGGCCTCAGCACTTCACGTCCGTCCCGCCACGGGCGGGCGGGGAAACGCCGCGATGGATGTGAAAGGTCCTAGCCCTTCACATCCGTCCCGCCACAGGCGGGCGGGAACACGCCGCGATGGATGTGAAAGGTCCTAGCCCTTCACGTCCGTCCCGCCACGGGCGGGCGGGGAAACGCCGCGATGGATGTGAAAGGTCCTAGCCCTTCACGTCCGTCCCGCCACAGGCGGGCGGGAAAACGCCTCGATGGATGTGAAAGGCGTTAGCCCTTCACATCCATCGCCTGGCGCAGCCCGTCGCTCAGCAGGTTGAAGCAGATGCTGGTCACGAAGATGCAGGCGCCCGGCAGCACCGCCACCCAGGGCTGCACATAGATCGCGGTGCGCAGCGTGTTCAGCATCAGCCCCCATTCCGGCTCCGGCGGCTTGGTGCCCAGGCCCAGGAAGCTCAGGCCACTCGCCAAAATCATGCACACGCTGATCAGGTTGGTGGCGTAGACGAAGATCGGCCCCAGCACGTTGCCCAGCACATGCACCCGCACGATGGTGAAGCCGGAGGCGCCCGAACTTCGCGCCGCATCGACGAAGTCGAGGTTGCGTACCCCCTGCGTCACCGTCTCCGCCACGCGGATGATCTGCGGGATGAACACCAGCGTCAGCGCCAATATGGCGTTGACGATACCGGCCCCCAGCGCGCCGGAGATGGCCACCGCCAGCAGCACCGACGGGAAGGCGTAGAACACGTCCGTGGTCCGCATGATCAGCATGTTGACCTTGCCGCCCATGTAGCCCGCCGTCACCCCCAGCGTGGTGCCGATGACGAAGGCCAGCACCACGGGCACGATGCCCATGAACCAGCTGAGCCGGCCGCCGTAGAGCAGGCGCGTCACCATGTCGCGCCCCAGCTCATCCGTGCCCAGCGGGTAGCCCGCCGTCTGCAGCCCGCGCAGGCGGCGGATCATGCTGCCCTGGTAGGGGTCGTGCGGCGCCAGCAGGGGCGCGAACAGGATGGCCAGGAACATCACCAGCAGCACCAGCGCGCAGGCGATGGTGACGGGGTCGCGCCGCACCCGCTTGAACACCCCGGCCCAATAGCCCTGGCCCTTGGCCAGCGCCGTCTTGGCCTGAAGGGCGAGTTCCGCTTCCGCTGCCGTGCTCATGCGCGCTTGATCCGTGGGTCGAGGGCGGCCTGGATGAGGTCGACGATCAGGTTCAGCGCCACGAAGAACATCGCCAGCACCAGGATCGTGCCCTGCAATACCGGCAGGTCGCGCTGGAAGATGGCGCTGTTCAGCAGCAGCCCGGTGCCGGGCCAGGAGAACACCGTCTCCACCAGGATGGAGCCGCCCATCAGGTAGCCCAGCTGCAGGCCGATGACCGCCAGCGCGTTCGGCGCCGCGTTCTTCACCACGTGCAGGAAGACCTGGAAGGTGGTCAGCCCCTTGCCGCGCAGCGCGACGACGAATTCCTGGTTCATGATCTCGGCGACGATGCCACGCACGGTGCGCGTGACGATGCCGGTGGGGATGACGGAAAGCGTGATCGTCGGCAGCACCAAAAACTGAAAGTGCTCCCAGTCCCAGGCCCAGTCGGAGGAGCCGCCAGGCCCGGCGCCCATCGCCGGCAGCCAGTTCAGCTGGACCGAGAAGATCACCACCATGACCATGCCCAGCCAGTAGTGCGGCACCGAGACGCCGGCCACCGCCAGCCCGGTGGCCGCGCGGTCGATCCAGCTGCCGCGGAAGGTGCCGGCCAGCCCGCCCAGCGTGCAGCCCATGACGAAGCCGACGAGCGAGGCGCAGACCGCCAGCATCAGCGTGTTGCCGATGGCGGTGCTGAGGTCGCTCCACACGCTGCGCCCGGTGGCGAGCGATCGGCCGAGGTCGCCCTGCACCACCTTGAACAGCCACAGGCCGAACTGCACCGGCAGCGGCTTGTCCAGCCCGTAGTCGCGCCGCACCTGCTCCACCACGTCGCCAGGTGCGTCCGGCGGGACGATGGCGTTGATCGGGTCGCCCGGGGCGATCTGCACCAGCATGAAGCAGACGAAGCCGACCGCGAGCGCGATGGGAATGGCGTAGAGCGCCCGCCTGAGCAGATAGAGGATCATTGGATGTAGGGCAGCCGCAGGTCGACGAACCAGCTCTGCGGCTGGACATAGCCGCGGATGCGCGGGCTCATGGCGCGCGGGGAAACGTCATGCGCGAACCAAATGAACAGCGCCTCCTCCACGCCCGCCGCATGCAGCCGGGCCAGCGCCGCGTCGCGGGCGGCCGGCTCGAAGGTGGTGCGGGCCACGCGGATCATCTCGTCGAAGCGCGGGTCGTTGAAGAAGCCCCAGTTGTTGCTGGCCGGCGGCGCCATGCGGCTGTCGTAGAAGCGGGCCAGCGCGAAGAACGGGTCCATGGTGGAGATCGACACGTTGATCGCATGCGCGCCGCGGGCGGAAGGCGCGGTGCAGCCCTGGCGCCAGTTGCCGAACAGCGCGTTCCAATCCACCACGTCGAACTCGATGTTGACGCCCAGCGGCTTCAGCTCCTGCTGGATGTACTCGTTCATCGCCAGCGGCTGCATCTGGCCCGAACCGCTGGCGCTGATCTGCACCTTGATGGTCAACGGCCGCTGCGGGCCATAGCCGGCCTCGGCCAGCAGGCGCGCTGCCTCGGCCTTGTCGGTGCGGATGTTGAAGCTGGGGTTGCCCCACCAGGGGTGGCCAGGCTGCACCGTGCCGGCGGCCGGCACCATGAAGCCGCCCAGCAGCTGCTTCAGCCCCTCGCGGTCCACGCCCAGGTTCAGCGCGCGGCGAATGCGGACATCGGCCAGCGGGCTGCCGGCGGCGAAGCAGGGCTGCCACGGCCAGAAATGCGGCTGCACGTTCTGGGTGATCTGGAAGCCGCGGGCGCGCAGCTGCGGCACGGTGTCCGGTGACGGCGCCTCGATCCAGTCCACCTGGCCGCCCAGCAGCGCGGCGGTACGGGCATTGGCGTCGGGGATCGGCAGCAGCACGATCCGGTCGGCCTTGGCCTTGGTGTCCCAGTAGTTCTCGAACCGGGCGTACTCGGCGCGCTCACGCGGCACGAAGCGCGTCATGCGGAACGGCCCGGTGCCGGACGGGCTGGCGGCGAAGGCGTTCCAGGTGGCCTCGGCGGTCGGGTGCTGCGCCCGCAGCGCCTGCCAATGCACCGGGCTGGCCATGAACAGGTTGGTGATGTTGTAGGGCAGGAAGCTGTCGGGCTCGCTGGTGATCAGCGCCACCGTCAGGTCGTCGATCTTCTCGGCGCTGCGCAGCGCCGGCATGCGGGTGGCGGTCAGGCCCACCTGGCGCGGGTCGTATTGCGGCGCGTCGCGGTCCAGCACCTTGCGGACGTTCCACACCACGGCATCGGCGTTGAACGGGCTGCCGTCATGGAAGGTGACGCCCGGGCGCAGCTTGAACACCCAGCGGGTGCGGACCTGCGGGTCCACCGCCCATTCGGTGGCCAGCGCCGGCACCAGCGGCGTCGGCCGGTCGGCGCGCGACAGGTCGAAGGCGATCAGGGCGTTGAACAGCGGGATGCCGGTGAAGCGGTTGCCCTCGAAGCCCTGGTCCGGCTGGCCATGGGTCAGCGGAATGTCGGCGGCGGTCATGCCGATGCGGATGGTGCCCTGGGCCCGCGCATCGCCCTGCCAGCCAAGGGCGAGGGTCAACGCCGTGCAGGCGGCCAGAAGGGTGCGGCGGAAGGTCATCGGTCGGGGCTCCCAGGCGATCGGCCGGGTTTGCCGGCGCGACGGCCTTGGGGAGCAAGGCCCATGCCAGTGCATGCCCGCCGCCGCCGGCACCGCCGGCAGGGCGCCCGCCCGGCGCTGCCCCGCCGCCCGACCCCGGCACATGCCCACCAAATGGGCACCTGCCTGCACTCGGGTCACTCAGCGCAGCCGCCACAGCTCCACGGTGCTGCCATCCTCGCCGGGCATCTGCGCGTATTGCAGGTAGTCCTGCTCCAGCACCCGGGTCAGCATGGCCTGCGCCGCCGGCTGCACATGGCCCCAATGCCCGCTGTCCAGCACGATGAAGCGCGGCCGCGTCGCCAGTATCCGCGCCAGCTCGGCCTCGGCATCGATCCCGGTCACGGCGGAGAACCGCCCGGTCAGCTGGCTCGGCATCACGTAGCGGGTCGGCGCCACGGTCTGGGTCAGGAAGTAGAGCAGCGGCTGCCAGTTCACCACGAAGATGGTCTCGCCCGGCCGCAGCGCCGCGTTCAGCGCCGCCGCCACCCGCTGCGGCGGGTCCGGCAGGCGCAGGCCGATGCCGTGTTCCAGCCGCGGCAGCACCACCATGCACCAGGCCTGCAGCGCCAGCACGCCGAACATGCCGATGAAGGCCGCCAGCACCACGCCGGGCCGCGCCAGCCGCGCCAGCCGCCGCGCGCCCAGCGCCGCCAGCAGGGCAATCGGCGGCAGCACCAGCAGGAAGTAGTGCGGGAAATACATCCCCGGCAGCCCCACCGCCACGCAGCCGGCGCATAGCCAGGCCAGGCTGGCGCGGGCCAGCCAAATGTCGGCCTGGCGCGGCCGGCGGCGCGGCAGCAGCACGCCCAGCGCCAGCAGCAGCGGCAGCACCAGCGTTGCCGCGGCGGAAAGACTCAGCCGCATGGCCTGGGCCAGCGGCACCCCCATGCCGGCATAGCGCAGCGGCGCCACTAGGTTGCCGTCCAGATAGGCCTCCCAGTCGCCGCGCAGCGCGTAGACCAGCGCCACCAGCACGGCCGGCGCGGCACAGGCGGCGGCATAGGCCAGCGCCAACCCGGCCAGCCGGGGCCAGCCCAGCAGGCGCTGCCACAGCCCCGGCACCACCAGCACCAGGAACACCAGGCAGCCCAGCGGCAGCACCACCGGCTTGATCACCAGCGCCAGGCCCACCAGCAGCCCGGCGCCCACAACCAGTCTCACCCCCGGCGCCTGGCCCAGCACCAGCGCCCGGCGCGTGGCGCCCAGCCCCATCGCCATGGCCGCGGCGATGAAGGGTGCCAGCAGGATCTCGGTATTGGTCGCCAGCCCGTCCAGCAGGGCCGAGCAGGCGACATAGGCCAGCCCGGCGGCCAGCCCGGTGGCCCGGCCCGCGCCGGCGGCCCGCACGCCGCGATGCAGGGCAAAGCCGGTGGCCGCCACCGCCAGTACCCCCAGCAGCCGCAGGCTGGCCAGGCTTTCGCCGAACAGCGCGAAGGTGGCGGCGAACAGCGCCGGCGCACCCACCGGGTGCATGTCCCACACCGCCACATAGGGCCAGCCGCCGCGCAGCCAGGCCTGCGCCTGCACGGCGTAGAGGCTCTCATCCGGGTTGATGACCGAGGGCAGGAAGGCGCTGGCCCGCAGCACCAGCGCGGCCAGCAGCAGCACCAGGAAGACCAGGCCGTCGCGGCTGGCCTCGGCGGCGGCGGGGCGGCCCAGCGCCACGGCCAGGCTGGGCAGTGGGTGCGCCGCGGGCACCGGGCGCGACGGTGCCTGGCCCGACCAGCCATGCCGGTGCGTGCCCGGCTGCCGCGCCGTTGCCGTGAGGGGTTCCGCCATTCGTATACTGCATGCCCGATCTGCCGCGTCCTGTCGGATCACGAGCCCGCGCTTCCCGGCGGCGTGACCGGGAGCGGCCCGGCTTAGGGCGTGGTTAAGCCCGGCCGGGGCAGGGTGCCGCCCAGGTGGCCCAGGACGGGCCGGCCGGCTGGATGACGCAGGACCATGGCGGGCAAGGGCAAGCGCGACGGCGTTACCGTCGTCATCAAGAAGGAGGAGGTGGTCGAGGGCGGCCACCATGGCGGCGCCTGGAAGGTCGCCTACGCCGACTTCGTCACCGCCATGATGGCGTTCTTCCTGCTGATGTGGCTGCTGAACGCCACCACGGAGGAACAGCGCCGCGGCCTGGCCGATTATTTCGCCCCCTCCAACGTGCTGGGCCGCAACCAGACCGGCAATGGCCAGCCCTTCGGCGGCCGCACCGTCAACTCCGCCGGCAACATGGCCAGCGACGCCGGCGCGCTGCGGGTGGAACGCGGCCCCGCCCCGACCCGGCTGGAGGCGGACGAGGAGGAAAGCGAGGGCCCGGCCGAGGTGGTGCCCCGGCTGCCCACCTCCGAGGACCGGCCGCCCAGCTCGCTCGGCACAATCAACGGCCCGCCGCGCCCGCCCGCCGGCGCCGCGCCGCTCAGCGCGGAACAGGCGCTGACCGGCTCGGCCGCCGGGCGGCTGGGGCAGGGTGGCCCGGCCCAGGCCGGCGAATTGCAGGCCGGGCAGCAGCAATCCGGCGACCGCCGCAGCGGCGAGGCCCGCGCCGGCGACCAGCGCAGCGGCGACCTGACCCCCAGCCAGGTGCAGGCGCTGATGCGCGGCGACGCCCAGGCGGTGGAGGCGGCCCGGCTGGCCGATGCCGCGCTGCGCGCCGAGCTCGGCCGGCGCGAACGCGCCGCCTTCGAGCAGGCGGCCGAGGAGATCCGCGCCGCCGTGGCCAACGACCCCGCGTTGGCCGACCTGGCCCGGCAACTGCGGGTGGAACAGGTGCCGGAAGGCCTGCGGATCCAGATCATGGATGCCGACCGCCAGGCGATGTTCCCGCTCTCCTCCGCCGTGCCGAATGACCGCGCCCGCGCGCTGATCCTGAAGGTGGCGCAGGTGACGGCGCGGCTGCCCAACGGCCTGGCCATCGCCGGCCATACCGACAGCTCCCCGTTCCGTGGCGAGGGCCGCAGCAACTGGGATCTTTCCGCCGACCGCGCCAATGCGGTGCGCCGGCTGCTGGTGGAGAACGGGGTCAACCCGGCGCGGCTGCGCAGCGTCTCCGGATATGCGGAACGCGAGCCGCTGCTGCCCGCCGACCCCGGCAATGCCGGCAACCGCCGCGTTGCCATCACCCTGCTGCGCATGGCGCCGACGGAGAGCCAGCCATGACGACGATAGGCGGCCTGATCTTCCTGCTGGTCTGCGTCTTCGGCGGCTACGTCATGGCCGGCGGCAAGTTCGACATCATCCTGCACTCGCTCCCGCACGAGATGATCACCATCGGCGGCGCCGCGATCGGCAGCTTCATCATGTCCAACAGCGTGCACGACATCAAGCACACGCTCGGCGGCTTCGCCAAGCTGATCAAGGGCGCGCGCTACAACAAGGCCGACTACCTGGAGATGCTGAGCCTGCTCTACTTCTTCGTCCGGCTGGCGCAGACCAAGGGCGCCATGGCGCTGGAGACCCATATCGAGAAGCCGGAGGAAAGCCCCGCCTTCACCAAGTTCCCGCGCATCGCCAAGGACCACCACGCGGTCCACCTGATCTGCGACTACCTGCGGATGGTCGGCATGAACGCCGACGACCCGCACCAGATCGAGGACGTGATGGCGCGCGAGCTGAAGAAGATGAAGGAGGAGGAGCTGCACCCCTCCCACGCCATCCAGTCCATCGCCGATGCGCTGCCGGCACTGGGCATCGTCGCCGCCGTGCTCGGCGTCATCAAGACCATGGCCAGCATCGACCAACCCCCGGCGGTGCTGGGCGGCATGATCGGCGGCGCGCTGGTCGGCACCTTCCTCGGCATCCTGCTGGCCTATGGCATGATGGGCCCGATGGCCGCCCGGCTGAAGGGCGTGGTGGATGAGGAATGCCGCTACTTCGAGGTGATCCGCGCCGTGCTGGTGGCGCACCTGCACGGCAATGCGCCGCAGGTGGCGGTGGAAACCGGGCGCAAGATGGTGCCGACCGGCCTGATGCCGACCTTCCAGTCGCTGGAGGCCGCGCTGCAGGACCTGCAGATCGCGTAACCAGTGGCGCCTGGCGCGCGGCTTGGTTACGCTGCCGCCATGCTTCTCGCCGACGACCTACCCCTTGCCCGCATCCGCACCGCCTGGGTCACCTGGGGGCTGATGGTCGTCTGCATCGCCGGCTTCATCGTGCAGGGCGTCTCCGCCCCCATGGAGGAAGCGCTGGCGCTGTGGCCCCGGGACCTGCTGGCCAACCCGAAGGACCCGGACCAGCTGCTGCGCCTGGTGGGCTACATGTTCCTGCACGGCAGCTGGCTGCATTTGGGCGGCAACCTGCTGGTGCTCTTCGTCTTCGGCGACAATGTGGAGGACGCGCTGGGCCACTGGCGCTTCCTGCTGCTGTACCTGCTGGCCGGCGTGGCCGGCGGCGCGGCGCACAGCCTGCTGGCGGCCGACCCCGAGACGCCGCTGGTCGGCGCCAGCGGCGCCATCGCCGGCGTCATGGCCGCCTACCTGCTGCTGTACCCGCGCGCCAAGCTGTTCGTGCTGGCCTTCGCCCGGCTGCCGGTGCTGCTGCCGGCCAGCTGGTTCGTCGCCGCCTGGTTCGGCGTGAACCTGCTGGAGGCCGCGGGCGGCGGCCATGGCGGCGAGCATGATGTCGCCTGGTGGGCGCATATCGGCGGCTTCGTCACCGGCCTGGCGCTGGTGCTGCCGCTGCGCCAGCCGGGTGTCGGGCTGTTCCAGCCGGCGCTGGCCTCGCCCTCGCCGCGGCTGGGCTGGCTGCGCCGCGTCAGCTTCGACTTCGCGCCCGAGGTCAGGACCGGCGAGGCACATGCCAGCCACGGCTACGGCCTGGCCGATGGCCGGCTGGCGGCGGTGGGCAAGGCGCTGCTGTTCGTGGTGCTGCTGTTCTTCTCCGCCTGGTTCTGACCCCCGGTCCGGGTCTGGCCAGCCCGCCAAACCGGGACTAGCCTGCCCGCCAATGAGGGAACGGCCGAAGGCCCTGGGCTGCGCGCGCGTCCCCTCCGTCCCGACTTTCGCAAGGAGAGCACGATGCCCGATGGCGTGAACCTGGTTCCCTCCGTCCGCAACAAGGTCAGCGCCGAGGAATGGCAGGCCCGCGTGGACCTGGCCGCGGCCTACCGGCTGACAGACCTGTACGGCATGTCCGACCTGATCGCGAACCACATCAGCGTCCGCGTGCCCGGGGAGCCGGAAGCCTTCCTGATCAACGCCTATGGCATGCTGTACGAGGAGATCACCGCCTCCTCGCTGGTCAAGATCGACCATGACGGCAACATCCTGATGAAGCCGGAATTCCCCGCCGGCCTGGACTACGGCGTCAACCGCGCCGGCTTCGTGATCCACAGCGCCATCCACAAGGCGCGGCCGGACCTGCATTGCGTGGCGCATACCCACACCTGGCCGGGCATGGCGGTTTCCATGCTGGAATGCGGCCTGCTGCCGGCCACGCAGACCAGCATGCGCTTTGCCCATATCAGCTACCACGACTTCAACGGCGTGGTGCTGGACCTGTCCGAGCAGGAGCGCCTGGTGCGCGACCTGGGCCCGGTCAACAAGGCGATGATCCTGCGCAACCACGGCCTGCTGACCGCCGGCGCGACGATCCAGGAAGCCTGGAACGACCTGCACCGCATGGAGCTGAGCTGCCTGACCCAGCTGGCCGCCATGGCCACCGGCGCCAAGCTGATCGACGTGCCCAGCGCGGTGGTCGAGAAGACCTTCATGGCCTACCAGCCCAAGACCCGCCGGCCCTTCGGCGTGATGGACTGGGCCGCGCTGCTGCGCAAGCTGGACCGGATCGACCCCAGCTACCGCGACTGACGTGACCAAGGTTCTCATCTCCGATGTGGGTGCGGCGCGCTTCGGCGCCCGCATCCGCGCGGTTGCGCCGAGCGTGACGCTGGTGCCGGTGGCCGAGCATGGCCCGCTGCCCGACCCCAGCGGCGCCGAGGTCGCCTTCATCACCCGCGACCTGTTCGTCGGCGGCAGCCGCCACAAGCAGAACCCGCGCTTCGTCCGCTTCATCGAGTTGCTGAAGGACGCGCCCGCGCTGCGCTGGGTGCAGACCTTCTCCGCCGGCACCGACATGCAGGTGTACCAGGACATGCTGGCGCGCGGGCTGCAGCTGTCCAACAGCGCCGGCGCCAGCGCGCCTGCGGTGGCGCAGACCGCGGTCACCGGGCTGATGGCGCTGGCCCGGCAATTCCCCCGCGTGGCGCAGCAGCAGCGCGAGCACCGCTGGGAATCGCTGTACCTGGGCGAGGAGCCGCGCGACGTCGATGGCCAGCACGCCCTGGTGCTGGGCACCGGCCCGATCGGCCAGGAAATCGGCCGGCTCTGCCAGGCCTTCGGCCTCAGCGTCACCGGCATGCGCCGCGACGTGGCCGCCGGCACGCCACCGGGCTTCGACGCGGTGGCGGGCTTCGACCAGCTGCATGCCCTGCTGCCCAGCGTGCAGTGGCTGGTGCTGGCCTGCCCGATGACGGAGACCACGCGCAACATCATCGACGGACGTGCCTTCGCCCTGCTGCCGGACAAGGCGCACCTGGTGAACGTCTCGCGCGGCGGCATCGTGGTGGAGGACGCGCTGCTGGCGGCGCTGCGCGGCGGCCGGCTGTCGGGCGCCTTCCTCGACGTCTTCTCGCTGGAGCCGCTGGCACCGGAAAGCCCGTTCTGGGAGCTGCCGAACGTCATCGTCAGCCCGCACAGCGCGGCGGCCAGCGACGGGTTGCCGGAACGGGTGGCGGCGATCTTCTGCGCCAACCTGGCCCGCTTCATCGCCGGCGAGCCGCCGAAGAACCTGGTGGCGCCGATATGATCCCGCGCCGCGCCGCGCTGGCATTGCCGTTCCTGGCAGGGTCGGCGCGCGCGGCATCCTGGCCGGAGAAACCCGTCAAGCTCGTCATCCCCTTCGGCGCCGGCGGCCCCATCGATGGCGTCGGCCGCTTGCTGGCGGAGTTGCTGCGCGAGCGGCTCGGCCAGCCCTTCGTCATCGACAACCGGCCCGGCGCGGGCGGTTCGCTCGGCATTCGCGCCGTGGTGCAGTCGCCACCGGATGGCAGCGCCTTCGTGCTGACCTCCTCCTCGCTGGCCAGCATCCCCGCGCTGTACCCCAGCGCCGGGTTGGACCCGCGCAGCGCGATGACGCCGGTCTCGCTCGTCGCGGACGTGCCGACGGCGCTGGTGGTCAACGCCGCCTCCGAACTCAAGGACGTGCCGACCCTGCTGCGCATCGCCCGCGCCCAGCCCGGCAAGCTCACCTATGGCAGTGGCGGCGTCGGCTCCTCCAACCATCTCAGCGGCGCGCTGTTCGCGCATGTCGCGGGGCTGGACCTCACCCATGTCAGCTATCGCGGTGCCGCCCCGGCGATGACAGCGCTCTACGCCGGCGAGATCGACATGGTCTTCGCCAGCACCGTGGAGACGCTGCCGCATGTCCAGGCCGGCCGCGCCCGCCTGCTCGGCGTGACCAGCGCGGGCCGCGTGCCCGCCCTGCCCCAGGTGCCCGCCGTGGCGGAATGGGTGCCGGGCTATGTCGCGCTGAACTGGTACGCCATCGCCGGCCCGCTGGGCCTGCCGCCGGAGGTCGCCCAACGCTTCGCCGCCACGCTGGCCAGCCTGCGCGGGTTGCCGGACGTAAAGGCGCGCTTCGCCGCCGCGGGGACCGAGCCGATGCTGGCCGGCCCCGCCGCGCTGCGCCAGCGCCTGGATGAGGAAGTGCCGCAATGGCAGCGCGTGACCGCTGCCGCCGGCATCAAGGTTGAATAGGGAAGGGAACGAGACATGACCAAGACCGTGGGCCGCCTGCTGGCCGAAAGCCTGCTGGCGCATGGCACCAACAAGATCTGGATGGTGCCGGGCGAAAGTTTCCTGGGCCTGACCGACGCGCTGACCGAAGTGCCGGATGTGGAGCTGGTGGTCTGCCGTCACGAGGGCGGCGCCGGCTTCATGGCGGTGGCGGATGGCCGCATGCAGGGCGGCCGCGCCGGTGTGCTGCTGGTCTCCCGTGGCCCCGGCCTGTCCAACGCCATGGTGGCGATCCACACCGCGCATCACGACGCGACGCCGCTGGTGATCCTCTGCGGCCAGGTGGAGCGGAAGGATTTCGGCCGGCTGGCGCTGCAGGAGCAGAACTACTCCAAGTTCCTCAGCGACGTGACCAAGGACGTCATCGAGGTGAACGAGGTGGTGCAGGCCAGCGAGAGCATCGCCCGCGCCTTCCACCTCGCGGAATCCGGCACCCCCGGCCCGGTCGCGGTGATCCTGCCGGAGGACATCTTCGACGAGCTGACCGACGCGCCGCTGGCCAAGCCGCGCCCCCGCGTCTACGGCGGCGCCCGGCCGGAAGACCTGGACCGTCTCGCCGACATGCTGGCCAAGGCGGAGCGGCCGCTGGTCTGGGTGGGTGGCGCCATGGCAAATGCCTCCCCGGCGGCGCTGGCGGACCTGCAGGCGCTGGCCGAGCAATGGATGCTGCCGGTCAGCCCGACGCATCGCCGTCCGCAGCTGTTCGACGCGGGCCATCCGAACTACGGCGGCTACATGGGCATCCGCGTGCCGAAGCAGCTGCTGGACCAGATGCGCCAGGCCGACCTGCTGGTCAGCTTCGGTGAGCGCATCACCGACAGCGTGTCGCAGTCCTACACCTTCCCGACCGCGCCCGACCCGCAGCTGCCGGTGGTGCATGTGTGGCCCAACCCGGATGAGATCGGCCGCGTGTTCAACGTGGACCTCGGCATCGCCGCCGAGCCCGCCAGCGTCATCCGTTCCCTGCTGCAGCGCGGCGCCCCCGCCGGCACCGAGAAGCGCCGCGCCTGGGTCGCCGGGTTGAACGCGGTGCACAACAAGCTGATGGCGCCGGAATGGGAAAGCACGCCGGACGGCGTGAACTTCGCCGCCGTCTGCGTCGAGATCGCCAAGCACCTGGCACCCGACGCCATCCTGACCAGCGACGCCGGCAACTTCTCCTCGTTCATCCACCGCTACATTCCGTTCAAGCCAGGCATGAACTTCCTGTCCTCCGTGGTCGGCGCCATGGGGTCGGGCGTGCCGATGGCCGTCGCGGCCTCGCTCCGCAATCCCGGTCGCCAGGCCATCGGCTTCTGCGGCGATGGCGGCGCGCTGATGAACGGCAACGAGATCGCCACCGCCATGCAGTATGGCGGCACGCCGATCATCATCATCAGCGACAACAAGCGCTACGGCACCATCGGCATGCACCATGAGGTGCGCTACCCGAACCGGCCGTACGAGAAGGCGGTGCAGCTGACCAACCCGGACTTCGCCGCCTGGGCGCGGGTCTTCGGCTGCGAGGGCATCACCATCTCCTCGGAGGCCGAGGTCGAGGCCGGCATCGCCGCCGCCTTCGCGGTGAAGGGCAAGCCGGTGGTGGTGCATGTCCACACCAGCGCGATCCAGATGAGTGCCTGGCGCCGCAGCGGCGCACCGCGCGTCCACGGGTAGCGCGCCATGCGGATCGCACGGCGCGGCCTGCTCGGCGGCGCCGCGCTCGCACCCCTGGCGGTGCGGGCGCAGGGCGCGTTCCCGGACCACCAGGTGCGGATCGTGGTGCCCTACGCGCCGGGCGGCCCGTCCGACATCATCAGCCGCGTGCTGGCCGAGGGCCTGCTGCGGCGCTGGGGCCAGCCGGTGGTGGTGGAGAACCGGCCCGGCGCCGGCAGCGCCATCGGCACCGAGCTGGTCGCGCGGGCGGCGCCGGACGGCTACACGCTGCTGCTGGCGGCGACGGCTCATGTGATGAACCCCGCGGTCATGCCACGCCTGCCGTTCGACGCGGTGCGCGACTTCACGCCGATCCTCAACGCCGGCTTCCACCCGATGGTGCTGGTGGTGAACCCGCGCCTGCCGATCACCACGCCGGCGGAGTTCATCGCCGCCGCCAAGGCGAAGCCGGGCGGGCTGACCATGTCCTCGGCCGGGGTCGGCAATGCCAGCCACCTGGCCACCGCGCTGTTTGCCCTGGAAGCGGGGATCGAGCTGACCCATGTGCCGTTCAACGGCGCGGCGCCGGCGCAGGCTTCCGTCGTCTCCGGCCAGGTGGATGGCGGGTTTCTCAACTCCACCGTCGCCACGCCGATGATCCGCAGTGGCCAGATGCGCGGCATCATGGTGGCGGATGCCCGGCGCTGGCGCGAGTTGCCGGAGCTGCCGACGACGGCGGAGCAGGGTTTTCCGGGTGTGAAGGCCGGCAGCTGGTACGGCTGGCTGGGACCGGCGAACCTGCCGCCCGCGCTGGTGGCCAGGCTGCATGAGGACATGCTGGCGGTGGTCCGGGAGCCGGCGGTGCGCGCGCGCATCCTGGCGGCCGGATTGGACCCGCTGGAAGTGGGTCCGGACGAGTTCCGCGCGCAGATCGCGGCGGAGGCGGTAAACTGGGCGCGGGTGGTGCGCGCCGCGGGCATCAGGGCGGAGTGACCGACATGGGCGACATCAACGGGGTCTGGCGGCTGGTGGAGGAACGGGCGACCGATGCTTCCGGCGCGCGCGTGGCGCCGCGCTTCGGCACCCAGGGCAAGGGGCTGGTGCAGTTCTGGGCGGAAACGCCGAACAACGGGCGGATGATGGCGGTGCTGGTGGACAACAAGGCCCGCCTGCCGCCGGGCACGCCGCGCGAATACAACAGCTATTGCGGCGCCTGGAGCTTCGACGGCCATACCCTGGTGACCAAGGTGGACGCCGCCCTGCCGGCGCTGCTGGGCACCGAGCAGGTGCGCCTGGTGAAGTGGGAGGGCGAGCGCCTGGTGCTGTCTCCGCCGCCGATGCAGCGCGGCGGCGCCAGCATTGCGCGCGAACTGGTGTGGGAACGGGTCGGGTAGCCGCGGCCGCACAGCCGAACCGTGTAGGCCGCGTGGCAGCCGCGCACCCGGAGGCGTGAAGCCGGCCGCGCCCCGCCATCAGAACGCGCTCCGCAGCCGCAGGCCCAGCAGCAGGATCGGGCCGCGGTCCGCGTTGTAGGCGGGGTTGGCGATCAGCTGCACGTTCAGCGCGGCGTGCAGGCCGTGGCTGATGTGGCGGTCGTAGTAGCTCTCCACCGCCAGTTCCGGCCGGTAGCGCAGCCGGCCCTCGCCGATCAGGAAGCCGGTGCCGCCGGCCTCGATGAAGCGGTGATGCGGGGCCGAGAGCGCCGCCAGGTTGGCCGCCAGCCCCAGCGTGTCGCCGGCGCTGTGCAGGCTCTCGGCGCCCCGGCCCCATAGCGCGCCATCCAGCACCAGGCCGGCCGAGGCGGCGCGGTCCATCTCGCTGTACATCCATTGCTGGGTACGGCCGTCGTTCCAGCTCAGCCGGGCGAAGACGCCGACATGCTCGGCGATTTCCTGCTCCAGGTTCAGCACCGCCATGCGCTTGCTGGCGTAGCGGCCCTGGGGCTGGATCATCGTCGCCTCGATATCCCCGGCGATGAGACCGTCGTAGCTGCTGGAGCGGGTGCGGGAGTAGCCGCCGATCAGCCGCACCGCGCCGTCCCGGCCGCCCAATTGCCAGAACCGGTCCAGCTGCAGGATAAGCTGGTGGCCGCGCGCCGGCTGCGGGTCCAGCGAGAGCGAGTTGATCCGCCGCGCCACCTGCAGCGCGCCGGCGCGGACACCCCAGCTCCCGTCCTCCCATTCCACCGCCAGGCCGTTGGTGAAGCCCTTGGCGTCGTTGGTCCAGTCGAAGGCGCCGGCGCTGACGAAAGCCCAGTTGAGGAACTGGCTGCGCGGGTCGTGGGCGTAGCGGTTGTCGTCGAAGATATCGAAGACCGCGAACTTGCCGGCGGTGATGGTGATGCGTTCCCGCGCCACGTTGCCGGCGAAGCGCAGCGGGTCGCGCTCCTGCTCCACCATGTCCGCGCTCAGCCCGATGGTCTGGCGGATGAAGGCGCGGGGGATGAAGCCGGCCGGGGTCTCGCTGCCGACGCGGAACGCCTCGCCATTCGGGAAGGCGCTGGCGCCGCGCGTGCCGGAAAGGCCGAAGCCGCGGATGACCTGCGGGTTGAAGATGACCTCCGCGCCCTCCCACAGCCGGCGGCCGAGGATCAGGTCGGCGGAGAAGGTGTTCCGCTGCATCGCCTTCGGCTGCATGGAGTTGGCGCCGACATAGGGCGAGCGAAAGCTGGGGTGGCCTTGCTCGACGAAGGTGGCCTGGCCGTGCAGCAGCCAGCCGGCGGCCTCGCCCTGGCGTTGCAGCAGGTCCAGGCTGGGGAACAGCGCGTCGCCCTGCTGGCCCAGTGGCTCGCCGGCGCCACGGCCGCTGCCGCGCTGCGCCAGGGCCGGCGAGACCAGGGCCGGCGCGGCCAGCGCCAGCAGGATCAGCAGCACCCATGCATAGCTGTTCATATGCAGAGGTGGTGAGGGTTTCCCCAGGTTTTTCAGATACATGCACAGGGTTAACGGGATCAGCGGCGTTCGGCAAGTTGCACCGCCAGCGCCACGGCGCTGATCACCAGCCCGGCGCTGAACACCGCCAGGTGGCTTTCTCCGCTGGCGGCGAAGAGCTGCGCCAGGCCGAAGGCGACCACCGCCTGGATGACGGCGAAGCAGGCGGTGGTGCGCGACCACACCGCGCCGGCCGCGGCACCCGCACGCTCCCTCGCCAGGCCCAGCACCACGGCGGTGACGCCCATGGCGACGAAGCCGCACAGCAGCGCCGCCGGCGCCAGCAGCCAGGGGCTGGGCGGCAGGCACAGCGCCAGCGCCACCACCTGCAGCACCAGCCACAGCCGGTAGCTGCGCGCGCCGCCCAGCCGGTCCACCACCGTGCCGGCCGACAGCGTGCCGACCATGCCGCCCAGGCCGAACAGCAGCCAGATGCCCGACGCCCATTCCAGCGGCAGGCCGCGGCCGCGCACCGCCATGTCCGCCAGGTAGATCATCGGTGGCACCAGCCCGCCGCCGGACAGGCCGTAGGTCAGGATCATGTTGGTGGCGCGCGGGCGGGCCTGGCCGGGCTCCGCCGCCGGGCCGACCGGGGCATTCGGCCAGCGCGGGTGCGCGAAGGCCCAGAGGCACAGCACCAGCCCGGCCAGGCCGAACCAGGCGAACTGCACGCCCAGCGGCACCAGCGCCGGCACCGCGATGGCGGCAATGGAAATCCCGGCGCCGACCCCGCCGATGACGATGCCGCCGGCCAGGCCACGCCGCTCCGGCGCCACGCTGGCCTGGGTGGCCGGGCCGGCCAGGCCCATCAGCAACCCGCCGGCCACGCCCGCCAGCAGCCGCCAGGGCATGAACCACCACAGGCCGCCCCGGATGCCGCACATGGCAAAGCACAGCACCACCAGCAGCAGGCCAAGGTCCAGCGTGCGCGCGGTGCCGATGCGACCCCCGACCCAACGCGCCGCCAGCACGCCGATGAGGTAGCCGGCCATGTTGGCCGCGCCCAGCTGCCCGGCCCCGGCGCCATCCACCCACCCCGCCGCGACCATGGCCGGGAACAGCGGCACATAGGCAAAGCGCGCCAGCCCGATGCCGGAACAGGGCGCACAGGCCGCCGCCAGCGCGGTGGGCCAGAAAGGCGGGCGCGAAAAGGTCATGCGGCGTGCTTCGGCCGGTTGCGGCGGAGGGTCAAGGCCGGCACCGGGCAGGGGTGACGAAGACGGGACCGCCTTGCATCCACCAAGGGTCGGGGCGCTGCCCGAGGGGAGGAAGGTCGGGGCGCTGCCCAAGCAGCAAAAGATCGGGGCGCTGCCCCGAACCCCGCCAGGGGGCAGGCGCCCCCTGGACCGGCGTGGGTTTGGGGTTGGCCTGGGCGGAGACGGGCGCGCGGGCGGGCAAAGCGCGGCGCATGGGACAGGCCGGGATCGCCGGGACAAATCGCCGACAGGTAGCCACGGGGTCGCCGTTGCGGTTGGGCACGGCCTTCCCGTTGGCGCCCTGGCGCGGCGCGGTGTCGAGCGGGATTCCCTGCGGCGGCGGCGCCCCTCACGGCGGGGCCAGCCATTTGCTGATGCGTCTGCGACCGCCGACCAGCCAGTGGAAGGCCTTGGCGGTCTGCAAAATGCGCCGATCCGGCAGTCCGCCGGCCGCCAGCGCCTGCTGAACCATGCGCTGGATCGAAGGCAGCAGCTTTTTGGACAAATCCGGGTCGGGCAGTAGTTCGAACGGCGCATTCACCGCCGAACACAGGCCCAGCCGCCGCGCCAGGACGATGCCGGCCAGCTTCAGAATCCGCAGCGCGCGGCGATGGGCGCGGCAGATCCAATGCTCCAGCCGCCGCAGGGCGGGCGGGCAGTCCGGCGCGGCAATCGCCTTCAGCAGCCTGGTCCAGACCCCGGCATGCGCCCAGCGGCGGAACTGCCGGCTGGCGGTGTCGGCGGGACCCATCTCGGCCGGCAGGCAGCGCCAGGGATGCGGCGAGGTAACCACCCAGAACACCGCATCCAACCGGGCGCGGATGTCGAAGATCGGCCGCCCGGCGCCCTTGTGGCTGACGAAGGGGATGAGGGCGTTGAGCTCCTCGGTGGAGAGCGGTTCCCACGTGCGCGGGGAGCAGTAGCGGCGGGGGTACATGGCGGTGGCTTCCGGCGGCCCAGGGGGGTGCGAACATAACAGGAACATAATCCTGTTTGCAAGCCTCGCGGCGGGCCTGCGGCGTGGTCAGGGCAGCGCCCAGCGCAGCAGCAGCATGGCGGCCAGCCCGGTGGCCAGGGCCGGCAGCAGGCGCTCTCGCCCCAGCAGCAGCGCGGCGACTCCGGCGGCCACCCCGCCCAGCCGGGCCGGCAGCGGCACCGCGGCCAGCGCGCCGGCGGGGGCGGCAATGGCCAGGGTGACCAGCGCCGCCAGCGTGGCCTGGCTGACCATGGCGGCCCAGGTGATGAAGGGGTGGTCCGGCCGCAGCGCCCCGGCCAGGCCGACACCCAGCGCGCGCAGCGCCAGCATGACCAGCGCCGCCAGCAGCAGGGCCAGGTCGGCGGCGCTCATGGCTGGCGCCGAGGCAGCGGGCGTCCCGGGGAGCGGGCCAGGGGGCGCGCCAGCAGGCGCTCCACCAGGAAGGCCAGGCTGCCGCCCAGCAAGCCGGCGCCCAGCAGCGCCCAGGCCGGCGGCAGCAGCAGCCCCACCGGCGCCGCCAGCACGCCGCCGATGACGCTCAGCCGGGCGATGCGGCCATGTTCCGGCAGCCGCAGGTTCAGCGCCAGCAGCAGCGCGAAGTAGAGCGGGTTGGTGAACAGCAGGGCGGCGCGGGCGGCGTCGCCGAGCCAGTGCGCCACCAGGTGGCCCAGCGCGGTGGCGGCGCCGGCCACCAGCCAGCTGGCCAGGCCGAAGCCGAGGAACCAGCCGAGCCGCTGGCCCACCGGCAGCAGCGGCAGCCGGCGCATCGCCGTGGCCCAGGGGGTGATGGCGATGAAGGGCAGCGCCAGCCAGCGCCTAACGCCGCCGCCCAGCCAGGGCGCCAGCGCCACCGCCATGGGCAGGAAGCGCGCATTGGCCGCGGTGGCGGCGGCGACCGCCGGCAGCACGCCCCCGCCAGGCGCCCCGGGGGCGGCGAATTGCAGCAGCACCAGTTGGCCGGGCATGCCGTAGATCAGCCCGGCCGCGCCCAGCGCCCAGGGCAGCGCCAACCCGGCCTCGCGCACCGCGGCGCCGAAGGCGAGGAAGGTGGCGGCCATGGCGAGGGCGGGAGCGCCCAGCGCCTCGGCGGCGCCGGTGGGGAATCCGGGCTTGGGCATGGCCGCGCATCCTGCGGGGTGGGGGGCCGGCACGCCAGGGGGGCATCGGCGTGGCGCCGGCGTCAGGCCGGGCGCGGCGGGCGGTGTGGCGCCGGCGACAGGCCGGGCGCGGCAGGCGGCGTGGCGCCGACGATAGGACGGGCGCGGCGGGCGGCGCGGGGCGCGATACATGGCCCAGCCGTAAGCGGGCTGGTCGCTTCCCGGTAAGCAGGCGGGGCCTAGCTTGGGCCGTTCGGCGCCCCCTTGCGGGCGACAGCAAGGAATTCCGGTCGGCCCATGCGTCAGCTCGTCACCTTTGCGCTGCAGAAGCGTGCCCTGGTCATCCTGTTGTTCGTCGCCTTCATGGGCATCGGCTTCGCCGGCTTCCAGCAGTTGAACATCGAGGCGTATCCGGACCCGGTGCCGCCGACCGTCGTCGTCATCACCCAGAATGCCGGGCAGAGCGCCGAGGAGATCGAGCGCTACATCACCGTGCCGATCGAGGTTGGCCTGGCCGGCATGCCCAACCTGTCGAAGATCCGCTCCACCAGCCTGTTCGGGCTTTCGGTGGTCTCGGTGCAGTTCACCTATGCCTTCAACTACGAACAGGCGTTGCAGCAGGTGCTGAACCGGCTGGGCCAGTTGAGCGGCATGCCCCAGGGCGTGCAGCCGCAGATCAGCCCGTGGAGCCCGATCGGCGAGATTTTGCGCTACCGGATCGTCGGGCCGCCCGGCTTTGCGCTGACGGATCTGCGGGTGCTGCAGGACTGGGTGCTGAACCGGCGGTTCAAGCGGGTGCCGGGCGTCATCGATGTCACCGCCTATGGCGGGCCGACCAAGTCCTACAACGTGGTCCTGGACCTGCCCAAGCTGATCGCCTTCGGCCTGGACCTGCCGGGCGTGCTGCGCGCCATCGGCAATGGCGACGCCACGGTGGGCGCCGGCATCGTCAATATCGGGCCGCAATCCGCCGTGGTGCAGGGGGTGGGGCTGATCCGCAGCCTGGACGACATCCGCAACGTGGTGCTGGGCGCCAATGGCGGCGTGCCGGTGCTGCTGTCCGACGTGGCGCGGGTGGAGGTGGCCAACCTGCCCCGCCTCGGCATCGCGGGGCAGGAGCGCGACGACGACATCGTCATGGGCGTGGTGCTGATGCGCCGCAACGAGCAGACGCTGCCGACCATCACCGCGGTGCAGCAGGAGGTCGCCACCATCAATGCCGGCGGCGTGCTGCCGCCGGGGGTGCGGATCGTGCCGATCTACGACCGCAAGGAGCTGGTGGATGTCACCACCCACCATGTGGTCAAGAACATCATCATGGGCATCCTGCTGGTGGTGTTCATCCAGTGGCTGTTCCTGGGCGACCTGAAGGGCGCCATCGTGGTCGGCGCCACCATTCCCTTCGCCTTCTTCACCGCCGTGGTGGTCATGCTGCTGCGCGGAGAGAGCGCCAACCTGCTGTCGCTGGGGTCGCTCGACTTCGGGCTGCTGGTGGATGCCACGGTGATCATGGTGGAGAACGTCTACCGGCACCTGCACATGCGGCATTCCGGGCTGCATTCGCCGCCCGCCGCCACGCGCGGCCTGTCCGGCGTGCCCTTGATCGTGCAGCGCGCCTCGGGCGAAGTCTCGACCGCGATCTTCTTCTCCGCGCTGATCATCGTCGCCGCCTTCATCCCGCTGTTCACCATGGGCGGGATCGAGGGCCGCATCTTCGGGCCGATGGCCAAGACCTATGCCTATGCCATCGGCGGCGCGCTGTTCGCCACCTTCACCGTGGCGCCGGCGCTGGCGGGGGCGCTGTTCAGCGACCACACGCAGGAGAAGGTGATGCCGATCGTCCGCTACATGGGGCGGGCGCACCAGTACCTGTACGACAAGGCCATCCATAACCGCTGGCCGACCATCGGCGTCTCCGGCGTGCTGCTGGTGCTGGCGGTGCTGCAATTCGGCAAGCTGGGCGGCGAGTTCCTGCCGACGCTGGAGGAGGGCAGCATCTGGATGCGCGCCACCATGCCGGCGACGATCTCGCTGGAAGAGGGCAACGGCTACGTCAACCGCATGCGGGCGGCGCTGATGGAGTTCCCCGAGGTCACCACCATCACCAGCCAGCAGGGCCGGCCGGATGACGGCACCGACAGCGCCGGCTTCTTCAACGCGGAGTTCTTCGTGCCGCTGAAGCCGCAGGACCAGTGGACCAGCGCCACCACCAAGGATGCGCTGATCAGCCTGATCCAGGCCAGGTTGCAACGGGAGTTCCTGGGCGTGGAGTTCAACTTCAGCCAGTACATCTCGGACAACGTGCAGGAGGCGGCGTCCGGGGTGAAGGGCGCCAACGCGCTGAAGGTGATCGGGCCGGAGCTGGACGTGCTGACCCGCCTGGCGGAGCAGGTGCGGCGCGAGATGGAGCAGGTGGAGGGCATTGCCGACCTGGCGGCCTTCCGCACCCTGGGGCAGCCGACGCTGTCCATCCGCATCGACCGCGCCCGGGCCGCACGCTACGGGCTGCAGGTGGCCGATATCAACGCGGTGATCCAGGCCGCCATCGGCGGGCAGGAGGCGGCGCGGCTGTACGAGGAAGGCGGCGACCGCAACTTCCCCATCAGCGTGCGGCTGGACGCGCCGTACCGCATTGGCCGCGATGCCATCGCCCGCATTCCCGTCAACGGGAGTTCGGGCGCGACGCTGGGGGATGTGGCGGATATCCGCCTGGTGACGGGCGCCAGCTACATCTACCGCGAGGACGCCCAGCGCTACGTGCCGGTGAAGTTCTCGGTCCGCGGGCGCGACCAGCAAAGCGCGGTGCAGGAGGCCGAGGACCGGGTGACCGCCAACGTGCCGCTGCCGCCGGGCTACCGGCTGGAATGGGTGGGCGAGTTCCGCAACCTGAAGGACGCGATCGCCCGGCTGAAGGTGGTGGTGCCGCTGGCCTTGGCGCTGATCGGGGTGCTGCTCTACGTGCAGTTCTCCAGCCTGCGGTACACGCTGCTGATCTTCGGGCTGCTGCCGCTGTCCTGCGTCGGCGGGGTGACGGCGCTGGGGCTGATGGACCTGCACTTCTCGGTGCCGGCGGCCATCGGCTTCCTGGCGCTGTTCGGCATCACGGTGATGGAGGGGATCATCCTGCTGTCGCACTTCCACCACCTGAAGGATGGCGGCATGCCCTGGCGCCAGGCGCTGGACCAGGCCGGGGTGGACCGGATGCGACCCGTGATGATGACCTGCCTGGCCGCCATGGTCGGGCTGCTGCCGGCGGCGGTGGCCAGCGGCATCGGCAGCGACCTGCAAAAGCCGCTGGCGGTGGTGGTGGTGGGCGGCACCATCATCCTGCCCTTCTTCATCCTGGTGGTGTTCCCGACCATGATCGACCTGTTCGGCCGCACCGCGGACAGCCGCACGCCGATGCCGGGCGGGGCGACCCACCGGGCATGAGGCCCGGGCGGGGCGCCGGTTGCGCGCCCCCCCTTGCCGCCGGCGCGGCCAGGGGCCAGCTTGGGCACTTCGATCTGACTGACTTGCAACTGCAAGCCATTCGCATTAACATCCGGCAGCGCCCGGAGGGGCCTTGATGTCCGCCAGTACCGATTGCCTGCCGCCGCCTGGAACCTCGCCAGGGCCTGCCGCAACGGCCGCCGCGCCGCTGGCCCCTGCCAGCCTGGGCGCCGCGCCGCTGGGCTACCGTGGCCGCATCCGCGCCGTGAACCCCATTGCCGGCAGCCTGCCGCCCGAGGAGCTGGAGCGCCGCCTGGTGGAGCTGGGCTTCGTCGAGGGCGCCATGGTGGAGCTGCTGCACCAGGGGCTGTTCGGCGCCGACCCCATTGCCGTCCGGGTGGATGGCGTGACGATTGCGCTGCGCCGGCGGGAAGCCGCCGCCATACTGGTCGAGGCGGCGGACTGAGATGAACGAGGTGCTGCCGTTGGCGCGCGACCTGCGCGTGGCCCTGGTCGGCCGGCCGAATTGCGGCAAGACCGCGCTGTTCAACGCCCTGACCGGCAGCCGGCAGAAGGTGGCCAACTACCCCGGCGTGACCGTGGAGCGGAAGGAGGGCGCGCTTGCGACCCCCGCCGGCCGCCAGGTGAAGCTGCTGGATCTGCCGGGCACCTATTCCCTGCGCGCCCGCAGCCCGGACGAGGTGGTGACGCGCGACGCCGTGCTGGGCCGCCTGGCCGGCGAGACGCCGCCGGACCTGTTCGTGTGCGTCGGCGACGCGACCAACCTCAGGCTGTGCCTGCGCCTGGTGCTGGAGATCAAGCGCACCGGCCAGCCCATGGTCTTCGCGCTGAACATGTTCGATATCGCCCGCCACCGCGGCATGACGATAGATGTCGCGCGGCTGGAGGCGGAGCTGGGGGTGCCGGTGGTGACCTCGGTCGCCGTGCGCCGCGGCGGCACCGCGGCGCTGCTGGCCAGGGTGGACGAGGCGCTGGCGGCCCCCCACGTGCCCCACGCCGCCGAGGGCTGGAGCGAGCCGGATGCCGCCGGCGTGCGCCGCCTGCAGAAGGAGGCCGACCGGATCCTGCGCGCCAGCGTGCAGCGCCCGGAGGCACCGGACACGGTGACCGCCAGGCTGGACAAGGTGCTGCTGCACCCCGTCGCGGGGCTGGCGATATTGCTGGCGGTGCTGTTCCTGATGTTCCAGGCGGTGTTCACCTGGGCGGCGCCGGTGATGGAGCTGATCAAGGGGGCGTTCGACGCCCTGGGGCTGTGGGTGGCAACGCTGCTGCCCGACGGGTTGCTGCTGAGCTTCATCCAGAACGGGTTGATCGCCGGCGTCGGCTCCGTGCTGGTCTTCCTGCCGCAGATCCTGGTGCTGTTCCTGTTCATCCTGCTGCTGGAGGATTTCGGCTACATGAGCCGGGCCGCCTTCCTGATGGACCGGATCATGGGTGGGGCCGGGCTGCATGGGCGGGCCTTCATCCCGCTGCTGTCCTCCTTCGCCTGCGCCATCCCGGGCATCATGAGCACGCGCGTCATCGACAGCCGGCGCGACCGGCTGGCGACCATACTGGTGGCGCCGCTGATGACCTGTTCTGCCCGCATACCCGTGTACACGCTGATCATCGGCGCCTTCATTCCGGACCGCACCGTGGGCGGGGTGTTCAGCTTGCAGGGGCTGGTGATGTTCGGGCTGTACACCGCCGGCATCGCCTCGGCGCTCGGCGTTTCCTGGGTGTTGAAGCGCTTCCTGTTCCAGGGGGCGCCGCCGGAACCCTTCATGCTGGAGCTGCCGGACTACAAGCGGCCGGATGCGCGCAACGTGCTGATGGGGCTGTACCAGCGCGGGCTGATCTTCCTGAAGCGCGCGGGCACCACGATCTTGGCCATGATGTGCGTGATCTGGGTGCTGGCTTCAGTGCCGCGGCCGCCCGAGGGCGCCACCCAGCCGGCCATCGAGTACAGCCTGGCGGCGAAGATCGGCCATGCGATGGAGCCGGTGATCCGGCCGATCGGCTTCAACTGGCAGATCGGCGTGGCGCTGATCCCCGGCATGGCGGCGCGGGAGGTGGCGGTGGCCTCGCTCGGCACCGTCTATGCCATCGAGAATGCCGAGGAGGCGCCGGAGACCCTGGGCGCGGCGCTGGCGGGCAAGTGGAGCATCGCCACCGCGCTGGCGCTGCTGGCCTGGTACGTGTTCGCGCCGCAATGCGCCTCCACCCTGGTGGTGGTGCGGCGGGAGACCGGCAGCCGCGGTTGGATGTGGTTCCTGTTCGGCTACATGCTGGCGCTGGCCTATGCGGCGGCCTTCGTGACCTACCAGGGGGCGGTGCTGCTGGGGTTGGGGTAGCAGGTTGACGAACCCGCGAGTTGATGTTCTGGTTGAAGAATAACCAGGAATATAAAATGATGCGCGCGCTTTCATTGGTGTTGTTATTGCTGACTGCCGCGTGCGCCTGGACGCCAGACAGCGTCGTGATCCGCCGTCAGGCTGTGCCGGTGGCGATGGTGCCGCAAGCTGCTGGCGTGCTGGTCACGGTTGTCGCCGCCGATGCGCGGCAGGAGCGGGAGATCAGCCACAAGAAGAACGGCTACGGCATGCGTGCCGCCGACATCTCCGCTGAGAACGACATCATCGCGGAAATCCGTGCCGGCGTGGCGGAGATCCTTGGCGGCCAGGGCTTTGGCTCGGGAGCCGATGCCACTGTCCGGATCGAGGTGACGCGGTTCTACAACATGTTTGACCTTGGCTTCTGGTCGGCCACCGCGAATGCCCAGGTCACCGCCTCGCTGCAGGTGCAAGGGGCGGATGGTCGCAGCCTCTATGGCCGTGTCTACAGCGCCAACCACCCACTGACCGGCCAGGTGTTGATGAATGCGACGGCGGCACAGACCGCCTTGCAGGGCGCGCTGGCCGGGCTTTTGCAGCAGATTGCCAATGACCCACAACTGACCAGCGCCTTGCTTCAGGCCCGGCCTGCGCCGCCGCCCGAGCCAGTGGCACCCGAGCCGGTTCGCCGTCCGGCGCGCCGCCCCATTTCCTGACGGCTGGAGGCGAGAGGCAGGGCGTTGCGCCCTGCCCTTTGCCAGCAAGCCGGCTGCCCCCGCAGCAGAATAGTCGGCAGCCTGTGCGCTCAGTATCAGGCCGCCGGCCAGTTGGCCCGGACCAGTTCGACACCATGAGTGCGTTCCAGCCGGCGCACGGTGAAGTGGGCCTGGGCGATGCCGCGGAAATGCTCCAGGAAGGCCAGGTTGACCGCGGCGCCGGCGGCCGCACCCACCACGGGCATGGCCTGGGCCGAGAGCTTCACCGCCACCGGGGCGCCGAAGCGGGCGGCCACCGCGCCGAGGAAGCCCGGCAGCATGCCCAGCAGGTTGCGGCCGATGGCGCCCTTCAGCGTTTCCGCCAGCGCCAGGCGCACGGCGAAGTAGCCGGCCTCGGCCTCGTCATCGGATGGGCCTTCGCCGCTCAGGGCGAAGACCTTCAGGCATTCGGCCTGGCTGGCGGGGTCACCCAGGTCCTCGCCCTGCTCGGCGGCGATGGCGGCGATCTGGCGCAGCAGCAGGGTGGTGGAGACCGGCAGCTCCACCAGCGTGCCGGGCAGGCCGAAGGCGCCGCCGGCGATGCCCGACGCCGCCATCAACCCGCGATGCAGCCAGCGCGAGGACAAGGGCGTGGGGTTGGCGCCGGGGTCCAGCTTCAGCGCCGCCTTCATGGCGCTTTCCAGCGCGCGGCGCACGGCGCTGTCCAACGCGTTCTCGATGGGCCGGGGCAGGGCGCGCTTCAGTGCCTCCACCGATTGGCCGACCATGCCGGCCAGGCGCACGGCGACGGAGGAATGCTCCAGCACGGCGGCGGCGGCGTGCAGCTCGGCCAGGGCCTCGGCGGGAAGCTGGGGGGTGGTGGTCAGGCTCATGGGCGGGGTGCCGTGTTGTCGGAGAGCCAGGCAGCGAAGCCGGCCTCGGGAAGTTCCCCGGCGGCGAGGTCGAGCATCGCCACGACGCATTCGGCGTCGCTGGCGGTGAGGGCAACGCCGTTCAGCAGCAGGAAGGTTTCCACGGCCACATAGGCGGTACGCTTGTTGCCATCGACGAAGGGATGGTTCCGGGCGATGCCGAACCCCAGCGCGGCGGCCATGGCGACGATGTCCGGCTCGCCATACACGGCCAGGTTCTGCGGGCGCGCCAGGGCACTTTCCAACAGGCCGCGGTCGCGCAGGCCCTCGCCCCCGCCATGCTCGGCGATCTGCTCGTCATGGATGGCCAGCAGCAGGTCGACGCTGAGCCAGACCGGCTCGGTCATTTCGCCAGCTCACGCAGCACGGCGCGACGGCGGCGCATGACCTCGCGCGCGACTTCCAACTGCTGCTCGAAACCCGGATCGTGGCGGACCAGGCGCAGTCCGTCGGGCGCTTCCACCACATGCAGCGTATCGCCCTCGCCCACGCCGAGCCGGGCGAGCAGTTCCTTCGGCAGGACAACGCCGACCGAGTTGCCGATGGCGCGGAGCTTGAGCGTGGACATGGCGGAGGCCTCCGTTTGCACGGGTGTTATAACGGTGCGGAGCCGATGGCGTCCATACGGATGTTATAACTGGCAGCGGGAAGCCGCGCCGGGCACGACCTCGCCCCCGCCCCTACAGGATGTACCGGCTCAGATCCGCGCTGGCGGCCAGGGGCGCCACCTTTTCCCGCACCGTGCCGGCGTCCACCCGCACGCTTTCGCCGGACTTGTCGCTGGCGGTGAAGGAGATTTCCTCCAGCAGCCGTTCCAGCACCGTCGCCAGCCGGCGGGCGCCGATGTTTTCCACCCGGGCGTTGATGTCGGTGGCCAGGTCGGCGATCGCGTCCACCGCTTCGGGGGTGATGTCCAGCGTCACGCCCTCGGTGCCCAGCAGCGCCACGTATTGCTTGACCAGGCTGTTCTCCGGCTCGGTCAGGATGCGCCGCATGTCGTCGCGGGACAGCGCCTGCAGTTCCACGCGGATCGGCAGGCGGCCCTGCAACTCCGGCAGCAGGTCCGAAGGCTTGGCCATGTGGAAGGCGCCACTGGCGATGAACAGGATGTGGTCGGTCTTCACCGGGCCATGCTTGGTGGTGACGGTGGTGCCCTCGATCAGCGGCAGCAGATCGCGCTGGACGCCTTCGCGGCTGACATCGCCGCCGCGGAAGCCGCCTTCGCTGGTGCGGGCGCAGACCTTGTCGATCTCGTCCAGGAAGACGATGCCGTTGTTCTCGGCATTGGTGATGGCGTCGCGGGTCAGTGCCTCGGCGTCCAGCAGCTTGTCGGCCTCGTCCTTGGTCAGGGCGATGCGGGCCTCGGCGACCTGCATCTTGCGGGCCTTCTGCCGGCCGCCGAACATCTTGCCCAGCATGTCCTGCATGTTCTGCATCTGCATGCCCTGCTGGCCCGGCAGGTCCATCATGCCGATCGGCATGCCGCCGCCGGCATCGGCCAGCTGGACCTCAACCTCGCGCGCCTCCAGCTGCCCCTCGCGCAGCATCTTGCGGAATTTCATGCGGGTTTCGCCGGAAGCACCCTCGCCGACCAGGGCGGTCAGCAGGCGCTCCTCGGCGGCCAGCTCGGCCTTGGCCTGGACGGTCTTGCGGGCAACGTCGCGCATCTGGGTGATCGAGACCTCGACCAGATCTCGAATAATGCTGTCCACGTCGCGGCCGACATAGCCGACCTCGGTGAACTTGGTGGCCTCCACCTTCAGGAAGGGGGCGTTGGCCAGGCGGGCCAGGCGGCGGGCGATCTCGGTCTTGCCGCAGCCGGTGGGGCCGATCATCAGGATGTTCTTCGGCACCACTTCCTCACGGATGCCGTCCGGCAGTTGCTGGCGGCGCCAACGGTTGCGCAGCGCAATGGCGACGGCGCGCTTGGCGTCGTTCTGGCCGACGATGTAGCGGTCCAGCTCCGAGACGATCTCGCGCGGGCTCAGGTTCACGGCTTCCATCACGCGGTCTCCAGCGTTTCGAAGATGGCGTTGCCGTTGGTGTAGACGCAGATGCCGGCGGCGATCTGCATGCCGCGGCGGCAGATTTCCTCGGCCGAAAGCCCGTCCACCGGCAGCAGGGCGCGGGCGGCGGCCAGGGCGTAGTTGCCGCCGCTGCCGATGCCGATGACGGCGTCCTCGGGTTCCAGCACGTCGCCCTGGCCGGTCAGCAGCAGGCTGCGCTTGTGGTCGGCCACGGCCAGCAGGGCCTCCAGCCGGCGCAGGTAGCGGTCGGTCCGCCAGTCCTTGGCCAGTTCGACGCAGGCGCGTTCCAGCTGGTCCGGAAAGCGTTCCAGCTTGGTCTCCAGGCGTTCCAACAGGGTGAAGGCATCCGCGGTGGCGCCGGCGAAGCCGCACAGCACCTTGCCCTGGGCGATGCGGCGCACCTTGCGGGCGTTGCCCTTGACCACGGTCTGGCCGAGCGAGACCTGGCCGTCTCCGGCCATGCAGACCTGGGCGCCCTTGCGGACGCAGAGGATGGTGGTGCCGTGCCAGCCCAAGGGGTCGTGTGGGGTCGTGTTCATGGCTGACGATGTGGGACTTTCCGCGCCCGGCGGCAACGGGGTGGTGGGCAGGCCGAACGGCGGGGGTTGCGGCGTTGCCGCACGGCGGGGGTTGCGACCTTGCCACGCGGCGATGGTTGCGGCGGGCCGCACGGCAGGGACTCGGCCGGCCACACGGGAGGGACTCGGCGGCCGCACGGCGGAGCCTCGGCGCTGCCGCACGGCGCGGCCTGCACCCTGCCGCAAGGCGCAGGCCTCGGCCCCTGCCGCACGAAGCGTCTCGGCCTTGCCGCACGGCGATGGTTGCGGCCCTGCCGCACGGCCTGGTTGCACCGTGCCGCACGCCGCCACCGCAACAGGGCTGGCGAAGCGGGGGCCGTGGGCGTATCTGACGCCGCATGCAGGCCCTGATCCCCCGCCGTGCCGAGGTTTCCCGCACCACGGCCGAAACCGACATCCAGGTGACCATGGTGCTGGACGGCACCGGGCGGTCCACCATCGCGACCGGGATCGGTTTCCTCGACCACATGCTCACCGCGCTGGCCAGGCACGCCATGCTGGACCTGACGGTGAAGGCGGTGGGCGACCTGCATATCGACGGCCATCACACCACCGAGGATGTCGGCATCGTGCTGGGCCAGGCGCTGCGCCAGGCGCTGGGCGACAAGCGCGGCATCCGCCGCTACGGCCATGCCGCCATCCCGATGGACGAGGCGTTGGCGGAAGCGGCGCTGGACATTTCCGGCCGGCCCTTCCTGGCCTGGTCGGTGCCGATCGAGCGCCCGAAGGTGGGCGAGATGGATACCGAGCTGTTCGAGGAGTTCTTCCGGGCCTTCGCCTTCAACGCGGGCCTGACCCTGCACGTGACGCTGAAGGCCGGCACCAACGCCCACCACATCGCCGAGGCCTGCTTCAAGGCCCTGGCCCGGGCGCTGCGCATGGCGCTGGAGCTGGACCCCAGGGCGCCGGACGCGGTGCCCTCCACCAAGGGCGTGCTGGAGGCCTGATGCAGGTCTTCACCGTGCATACCCCGCCCGCAGAGAACGCCTCGGCGGCGGAGCCGATGCCGTTGCTGCTGGCCGAGGGCTTCTGCTGGGCCGCGCTGCTGTTCGGGCCGCTGTGGCTGCTGGCGCACCGGCTGTGGTGGCCGGCGGCGGCGCTGCTGGTCGCCAGCATGGCGCTGGGCTTCATCAGCCCCTGGGTGGCGGCGGGGCTGCAGCTGGTCTTCGGCTTCGAGGCGCAGGACATCCGCCGCTGGGCGCTGGCGCGGCAGGGCTGGTCCCTGGCCGGCGTGGTCGCGGCGGGCGACGAACAGCGCGCGACCCAGCGCCTGCTGGACGCGGCGGCATGAGCGCGGTGCAGAAGATCGCGGTGGTGGACCCCGGCTCGGGCAACCTGGCCAGCGTGCTGCGCGCACTGGACCGCGCGGCGGCGGACCGCGGCGTGGCGATCCAGGCCAGCATCACCCGCGATGCCGCCGAGGTGCTGGCCGCCGACCGGATCGTGCTGCCGGGCCAGGGCGCCTTCGCCGCCTGCTGGGCCGGGCTGACCGCGCTGCCCGGCATGGTGGCGGCGCTGGAGAAGCGGGTGGCCGGTGGCACGCCGCTGCTGGGCATCTGCGTCGGCATGCAGGTGATGGCCGAGCGCGGGCTGGAGCATGGGGTGACCCCGGGCCTCGGCTGGATCAAGGGCGAAATCGCGCCGATGGACCCGCGCGCGGCGGATGGCGGCGCGCTGCCGCTGCCGCAGATGGGCTGGAACAGCCTGGACTTCACCCCCGGCCATGCCCTGCTGGCGGGGATCGCGCCCGGCGAATACGGCTACTTCGTGCATTCCTACGCGCTCTCCGGCGGCCTGGCCGAGGAGACGCTGGCGACCGCCGAATATGGCGGGCCGGTGGTGGCGATCGTCGGCCGCGGCAACGTCGCCGGCACGCAGTTCCATGTGGAGAAGAGCCAGACGGTCGGCCTGCGGATCCTGGGCAATTTCCTGGGCTGGCAGCCATGAGCGCGGCCATGCAGGGCGGCACCGGGGCGCACCAGCTCTCGGTCGAGCAGGCCGTGCGGATCGACGACCACGACCTGGCGGAGCTGTGCGAGGCGACCGACGCCGCGATCATCGAGAGTGGCGGCTTCGGCTGGGTGGAGCCGCAGGGCCGCACCGCGCTGGAGCGGCACTTCCGCGGTGTGCTGCTGGTGCCGGAGCGGGAGCTGTTCCTGGCCCGTCTGGATGGCAGCGTGGTGGGCAGCGCCCAACTGGTGAAGCCGCCGCGCAACAACGAGGCCCAGGCCTTCGGCGCCCAGCTGACCCATGCCTACCTGGCGCCCTATGCGCGCGGCCATGGCCTGGCGCGGCTGATGGTGACACGGGTGGAGGAGCGGGCCGCCGGCATGGGCATCCGCGTGCTGAACCTGGACGTGCGGGCGACGCAGGCCACCGCGATCTCGCTGTTCGAGGGGTTGGGCTATACCCGCTGGGGCACTCACCCGGCCTATGCCCGCGTGGGCGGCCAGACCGTGGCCGGGCACTACTACTACAAGCTGCTGGAGCCCGGGCGCGGGCGCAGCACGGGAAAGCTGATCAACGAGGGCCAGTAGCGCCTGGTCGCCGCGGGGTCGCACGGCCCGGCGGCGCGACCCGGCCGCTTTGCCCATTTGCCCCAGGGAAAGTCTCGACATGGCGCTGACGCTCTACCCCGCCATCGACCTCAAGGCCGGCCAGGTGGTGCGGCTGAAGCGCGGCGAGATGGCCGACGCCACGGTCTATGGCAGCGACCCCGCGGCGCAGGCGCTGGCCTGGCGGCAGGCCGGCTTCGGCTGGCTGCATGTGGTGGACCTGGACGGCGCCTTCGCCGGCAAGCCGGCCAATGTGGCGGCGGTACGGGGCATCCTGGCGGCGATTCCCGGCCACAAGGTGCAGCTGGGCGGCGGCATCCGCGACATGGCGACCGTGGAGGCCTGGCTGGCGGCCGGGCTGACGCGGGTGATCCTGGGCTCGGCGGCGCTGAAGGATCCCGAATTCGCCAAGGCCGCCTGCCGGGCGTTTCCCGGCCAGGTGGCGGTGGGCATCGACGCCAAGGGCGGCATGGTGGCGACCGAGGGCTGGGCCGATGTCAGCACCACCTCGGCGGTGGAACTGGGCCGGCGGTTCGAGGACGCCGGTGCCGCGGCGATCATCTACACCGACATCGACCGCGACGGCATGCTGGGCGGGGTGAACCTGGAGGCGACACTGGCGCTGGCCCAGGCGGTGAAGCTGCCGGTCATCGCTTCCGGCGGCGTGGCGAGCATTACCGATGTGGCGGCGCTGGCGAAGCTTGGGGATCAGGGGATCGAGGGGGTGATCATCGGCCGCGCGCTGTATGATGGCCGCATCAACCCCGCCGAAGCGCTGGCATTGGCCGGGGGTTAACCGCTACCCCTGGCAAGGCCCGCGCTTCGTTGGCTGCAACCGGGGATGTTCTGTCGATGAATACTGCTGTCCTGGCCGCCTATCGGCCGCAGGTTCTCAGCCTGCTTCGCTTCATGTCCGGGCTGCTGCTGCTGCAGCATGGCTGCCTGAAGCTGCTGGACTTTCCCGCCAACCACCCGCCGGCGGTGGTGTTCGGCAACCTGATGTGGTTCGGCGGGCTAATCGAGCTGGTCTGCGGCGTTCTGCTGGCGATCGGCCTGTTCACCCGGCCGGCGGCCTTCCTGGCGTCCGGCTTCACCGCCGTGGCCTATTTCATGGTGCATTGGGCGCGCGGGTTCTACCCGATCCTGAATGGTGGCGAGCTGGCGGTGCTGTACAGCTTCGTCTTCCTGTACCTGACCTTTGCCGGGCCGGGGCCGATCAGCGTCGACGCGAAACGCGGCGCGGAATAGGCGACGCGAAGCGCGGCGCGGAGTAGCGCCTGCGCGAAACGCGGCGCGGAATGGCGCCGCGCGGGAAGGCGTCGGGCGGCTGCGGTGTAAGCGGCAGCGGCGTGGCGCTTGACCGGGGCGGGGTTTGCTTGCATGGGGGCAGCCGCCCCGCGGGGCCGTGGTTTTCCCCTTAGACAAACCCTCAGGTGATCCGTGCTGGCGCTGCGTGTCATACCCTGCCTGGACGTCAAGGACGGGCGCGTCGTCAAGGGCGTCAACTTCGTCGCGCTGCGCGATGCCGGCGACCCCGTGGAGCAGGCCCGCGCCTATGACCGGGAGGGCGCCGACGAGGTGACCTTCCTGGATATCGGCGCAACGCATGAGAACCGCGACACCATGTACGACGTGGTAAGCCGCACGGCGGCCGAGGTGTTCATTCCCCTTACCGTCGGCGGCGGCGTCCGCAGCGTGGAGGATGTGCGCCGGCTGCTGCTGGCCGGCGCCGACAAGGCCAGCATCAACAGCGCGGCGGTCACCGACCCCGACCTGGTGCGCCGCGCGGCCGAGGCCTTCGGCAGCCAGGCCATTGTCGTCGCCATCGATGCCCGCAAGGTGGCCGACGGGCGGTGGGAGATCTTCACCCATGGCGGCCGCAAGCCGACCGGGATCGACGCCGTGGCCTGGGCGCAGCGCATGGAAGCCCTGGGCGCCGGCGAGATATTGCTGACCAGCATGGACCGGGACGGCACCAAGGCCGGCTTCGACCTGGACCTGCTGGCGCGGGTGCGCGCCGCGGTGCGGCTGCCGCTGGTGGCCAGCGGCGGGGTCGGCACGGTGGAGCATTTCGTCGAGGGTGCCCGCGTGGGCGCCACCGGGCTGCTCGCCGCCAGCGTGTTCCACTACGGCCAGTTCCGCATCGGCGATGCCAAGGCGGCGCTGGCCGCCGCCGGCTTTCCGGTGCGCCCGCTTCCCCCAACGATGAAGGCCGCCTGACCATGGCCAAGGACAGCAAGACCAAGCCGAAGCCGGCGCTGAAGCCGAAGGCGAAGGCCGCCAAGGCCAAGGCGCCCAAGGCCAAGCTGGCCAAGGCGAAGCTCACCAAGGCGAAGCTGAAGCCGAAGGCGGCCAAGCGGCCGACCGCGCTGGTGCAGGCCGAGGCGCGCGTGCTGCGCCCGCTGGAGGTGAACACCGACGGCGCCGGGCCGGACGTGCTGGACCGGCTGTGGCAGACGGTGGAAGCGCGCCGCGTGGCCGGCGATGTCGAGGGCTCGCATTCCGCCCGGCTGATGGCGCGCGGCACCGCCAAGGTGACGCAGAAGCTGGGCGAGGAAGCGGTGGAATGCGTGATCGAGGCGACGCTGGGCCACCATGAGGGCACCGTCAGCGAAAGCGCCGACCTGCTGTACCACCTGGTGGTGGTGTGGGTGAATGCGGGCATCCAGCCCGGCGAGGTCTGGGCCGAGTTGATGCGGCGCGAGGGGATCAGCGGCATCGCCGAGAAGGCGGCGCGGCCGAAGGGCATCCTGCGGGTTGCCCGGACCACCAAGCTGCCCTGAGACGGGAGGGGAAGAGATGTCGGTTTCCGGTTTGCCGCCTTATGACGACGCGAACATCTTCGCGCGGATTTTGCGCGGGGAGATTCCCTGCAAGAAGGTCGCGGAGAGCGAGCACGCGCTGGCCTTCCGCGACATCAACCCGCAGGCGCCGGTGCATGTGCTGGTGGTGCCCAAGGGGCGCTGGGTCAGCGCCGCCGACTTCCACGCCGGGGCTTCGGATGCCGAGATCGCCGGCTTTTGGCGCCTGGTCGGCCAGGTGGCCAAGGCCGAGGGGCTGGAGCCGCGCGGCTATCGACTGCTGACCAATATGGGCGAGGAAGGCGGGCAGGAAGTGCCGCATTTCCATGTGCACGTGTTCGGCGGCCGGCGGCTGGGGCGGATGGTGCCGGCGACGCCTGGGGGCTGATCGCCGGTGGCGCATAAGGCCTGACCGCCGGTGGCGCCGGGGGGCTGATTGGCGGGGGCTCCGGGGACCTGATTGCCGGGGGCGCCGGGAGGCTGATTGGCGGCGGCGCATAGGGCCTGACCGCCGGCGCTACCATGGGCGTAGCTGCCGGGGACGTTGCGGGCCTTACGCCCAAGACGCAGCCACCGAGGGCGTTACCGCGACGCGGGCCGATTGCTACTCCGCGCGGATGCCGGCCTCCTGGATCAGCGTGGCCCACTTCGTCGTCTCCGCCGCCATGAAGGCGCGGAAGCCGCTGGGCGTCTGCGGCATCGGCTCCAGCCCGCTGCGGGCCAGCAGCTCGCGCAGGGCGGGCCGGGCCAGGGCCTGGCGCAGCGCCGCCGACAGCGCCTCGGTCACCGGCGCCGGCGTGCCGGCCGGGGCCAGCAGGCCGAACCAGCTGCCGACATCGAAGCCCGGCACCCCCGATTCCGCCACTGTCGGCACCTCCGGCATCGCCGCCGCGCGCTGCGGGGTGGAAACCGCGATGGCGCGCAGCCGGCCGTCCCGCACATGCGGCAGGCTGGTGGACATGCCGTCGAAGATCATCGCCACATGCCCGGCGATGACATCCGCCACCGCCGGCGCATTGCCGCGGTAGGGCACGTGGTTCAGCCGAATGCCGGCCAGCTTCTCCAGCAGCGCCCCGGCCAGGTGGGCGCCCTGGCCGACCCCGCCGGAGGCATAGCTGATCCCGCCCGGATTGGCCTTCGCCTGGGCGATCAGCCCGGCCATGCTGAGGATCGGGCTGTCCGGCCGCACCACCAGCATCAGCGGCAGGGTGGCGATGGCGCTGACCGGCGCGAAGTCGCGCACGGGGTCGTAGGGCAGGCTGGCATAGAGCGCGGGGTTGACCACCAGCGTGCCGAAGAAGGGCACGAACAGCGTGGTGCCATCCGGCTTGGCCTTGGCCACCGCCTCGGCCGCCGGAAAGCCATTGCCGCCGCTGCGGTTGTCCACCAGCACCTGCAGGCCCCAGTCGGCGGCCCATTCGCGGGCGATGGCGCGGGCCACCAGGTCGGCCGGGCCGCCGGGCGGGAAGGGCACCACCAGCCGCACCGTCTGCCCGGCGAAGCCCGGCGGCAGGGCCGGCGCCTGGGCCTGGGTACCGCCCGCCAGGGTTCCGGCCAGGGTGGCGCCCAGCAGCGCCCGTCGTGCCATGCGTGCCATCGCTCAGCCCCCCGCCGCGCCGCGCCCGGCCAGGCGGCCGAAGATCGCGCTTTTCCCCAGGGAAGACCCGGTCATGTAGGCCGCGCCATGCAGCCCACCGATGACCTCGCCGGCGGCGAACAACCCCTCGATCGGGGTGCCGAACACGTCCAGCACGCGCATCCCGGGGTCCACGGACAGGCCGGCATAGGTGGCCAGCACCGCCGAGGTACTGGGGAAGCCGTAGAACGGCGCCTCGGTTATGGGGTGCAACTTGCCATAGCCCGCCGCCAGCCCGGTGCGGCCGAACTGGCTGTCCCGCCCGGCCAGCGCATCGGCGTTGTAGCGCGCCACCGTCGCCTCGAAGGCCGCGACCGGCAGGCCGAGCTTCTCGGCCAGCGCCGCCAGGGTCGGTGCCTGGATGATCCGGCCATCCGCCAGGCCGGCGGCCATGTCGGAGGTAGCGACGCCGGGCACGGATTGCGCCATCACCGGCGCATCGAAAACCTGGAAGGCCAGGCCGCCCGGCTGCTGCAGGCAGGCGTCGCCGATGATCTTGTAGCTGGCGCTTTCATCGGTGAAACGCTGGCCCTCGCGGTTCACCGCGATGGCGCCCTTGTAGATCGGGTGGATGATCGAAAGATCCTCCGGCCCCGCTGCCGGATGCACGCCGAAGGTGCCGCGCACATACCCCATGTCGCGCAGCCCGGCGCCCAGCGCGCAGCCCATCAGCAGCCCGTCGCCGACATTGCCGGGACCGCCGATCCGCAGCGCCTGGCGCTGGGCCGGGGCATGGATGGCCAGCAATGCCTCGTTGCGGGAAAAGCCGCCGGTGGCCAGCACCACGCCGCCCAGCGCCCGAATGCCCTGCACCACCCCGCCCAACCGCACCACCGCGCCCAGCACCCGGCCTTCCGCCCCGCGCACCAGGCGCAGCACCGCGGCCTGGGTGTGCAGCACCACGCCGGCGGCGGCGGCGCGCTCCGCCAGGGCGCCGATCATCTGCCGGGTATCCACCCGGTTGCTGCGCGGCACCGACTGGCCGCCGCCCAGCTGGACGGAGCGGAAGACGACGCCCATCGCCTTCAGCCAGGCATGGGTTTCCCGCTGATGCGCCACATAGGTGGCGACCAGCGCCGGGTCGTTCTGCCGGCCGCCGACCGAAAGCAGGTCCTCGGCCAGTCTTTCATCGCTGTCGGCAATGCCCTGGGCGATCTGCTCCTCCGTGCCGGCGAAGCCCATGGCGCCGCCTGACAGCACCGTGCTGCCGCCGATCTCGGGCTGCTTTTCCAGCAGCATCACCTGGCTGCCGCCATGCGCGGCCTCCAGCGCGGCGGCGAAGCCGGCCAAGCCGGCACCGGCCACCAGCACCTCGGTCTGCCGCGCCCAATCCGCCTGGCCGGCGGCCAGGGCCCTGGCCAGCTGGTCGAGTTCCGACATGCGCTGCCTCCCGTTTGTTGGGGCAACGCGACCATGCGGGGCCAGGGGCGTCAAGCTGGGCGTCAAGCTGGGCGTCAGCGCGGGGGTTCCGGCGCGGGCCGGGCTTCGCCAGGATGTGGCACATGGGTGGAAACGACGAGACGGCCGCGCCTGCAGGATCGACGCCGGCCGGGGATGACCCTGGCCGGGCATCGGAAGGCGCTGCGCCAGGCGTGCAGCGCAGCGCCATGCCTGGCACCCCGGACGGCGCCGCAGCGCCTGCGGAAGGCCGCCCGGCCCCCGCTCCCGCCCCGGCGGGCGTGGCGGCCGCCGACGCCAGCAACGCGACCGAGCATGCCGCGCCGGGCGCGCTGGGCCGCCTGCTGCTGGTCGGACTCGGCACCTCCGTGGTGCCGCTGGACAGCGCGCTGAACATCGCCTTTCCGGCGATGACGGCGCATTTCGGCCAGCCGGTCGCGGAGATCCAGTGGATCGTCATCTGCTACGTGCTGACCTATGGCAGCCTGATGCTGGGCATCGGCCGGTTGGGCGACATCTTCGGCCATGCCCGCGTGTTCCGCGCCGGGCTGGCCTGGAGCGCGCTGGCCTACCTGCTCTGCTCGGCGGCGCCGGGCTTCGGCTGGCTTATGGCCTGCCGGGTGCTGCAAGGCGTGGGCGCCGCGCTGGTCATCAGCTGCGGCCCGGCGCTGGTCACCAGCCTGTACCCGGAGGCGCTGCGCCCGCGCGTGCTGGGCGCCTATGCGCTGCTGTTCGCCACCGGGTCGGTGCTGGGGCCCTCGCTGGGCGGGGCGCTGGTGGCCTGGTTCGGCTGGGAGGCGGTGTTCTGGTTCCGCACGCCCATCGTGCTGGCGGCGCTGCTGCTGCTGCGCGGGCTGCCCGCCCCGCCGCGCGCCGCCGTGCGGGAAAGCTTCGACCTGGCCGGCGCGGTGCTGCTGGCTTTGGCCATCGGCAGCCTGCTGATGGCGGTGAACCAGGCGCGCAACGCCCCGGTGGCGCTGGCGCTGGCGGCGGTGTTCGCGGCGGCGCTGTGGGGCTTTCTGCGGCAGTCGCGGCGCAGCGCGCGGCCGGTGCTGGCGCTGCATGTCTTCGCCCTGCCCGGCTTTGCGCTGGTGAATGCCGCCAATGCGCTGGCCAACCTGGCGGCCTTCGCAGTGCTGCTCTTCGTGCCCTACTACCTGACGCGCATCGCCGCACTGCCGGTGGGGGTGGCCGGGCTGTTCCTGGCCAGCTCGGCGGCCGGGACCATGGCGGCTTCCCTGCCCGGCGGCTGGCTGCTGGGGCGGGTGCCGGCGCGGGCCATGGCGGCGGCGGGCATCGGCTGCATCGCCGCCGGGCTGGGGCTAATGGCGCTGTGGGGCGCGGCCACGCCGGCCTGGCAGCTGCTGCCGCCGCTGCTGCTGCACGGCGCTGGGCTGGGGCTGCTGCAGGTCAGCTATACCGAGATCGTCACCGCCACCCTGCCGCGCGCCGACCGTGGCGTGGCCGGCAGCCTGGCGATGATGACGCGCACGCTGGGCGTGGTGACCGCGGCTTCCCTGCTGACCCTAGTGTTCGAGGGCATGCAGGCCGCCGCCCTGGCCGAGGGCGCGGCACCGGCCTTCCTGGCCGGCTTCCGCGCCAGCCTGGCCAGCGCCGCCGGGGTGGCGGCGCTGGTGGTGGTGGCCCTGGTGGTCAGGCGCCGGGCCTGACCCGCCGGGCTACTTCGCCGGCGCGTACTTGCCGCTGACCTGCGGGGTCGGCGTATCGAAGCCCTGCTTCTGCCGGTCCAGCCGCGTCTCACGCGACCAGCTACGCTTCAGGTCGTCGCGCACGTTGAAGCCGAGGGTGCCCAGGCCTTCCACCGTCAGCGTCACCTCGTCGCCATCCATGAAGCTGGACAGGCCGCGATGGTTGGTGCCAGTGGCCAGGATATCGCCCGGCTCCAGCGTGTGGATGGAGCTGGCCCATTCGATGCAGCGGGGGATCTTGTGCGCCATGTCGTCGGTGTTGAATTTCTGCTTGATCTCGCCATTCACCGTCAGCGTGACGCCCAGCTTCTGCGGGTCCGGGATTTCATCCGCGGTGACCAGGAAGGGGCCGATGGGCGCGAAGGTCTCGCGCGACTTCATCTGGAAGAAGCTGTTGCGCTCCGGCTTCAGGCCACGGGCGGAACCGTCGATGAAGTTGATGTAGCCGAAGACGTAGTTCATCGCCTCGGCCTGGCTGACGTTGCTGGCGCGCTTGCCGATGACCAGCGCCAACTCCGCCTCGCCTTCGAAGATCGTCGCCGGCACATCCGGCAGCACCATGGTATCGCCCGGCCCGATGATGGCGGTGGGCGCCTTGTGGAAGGCGTTGATCGCCGCCGGTTCCTTCAGCGTGCCGTCCTCCATGTAGTTGACGGCCATGCAGACGATGTTGCCGGGCTTGGGCAGCGGCGCGCGGATGCGGAGCCCCTTCAAGGGCACGCCCTTGCCCGTGGCGGCGGCGGCTTCCAGCCTGGGGCGGTAGGCGTCGAAGCGGGCGATCAGCCCGGTCATCAGGTCGCCGGGGCCGGTGTGCGGAATATCCGCGACCACGGCGGAGACATCCACCGCTTCCTCCCCACGTACCACGCACAGCCGGTAGTCATCGGCGAACAGCAGCTTCATGGCAGCCTCCCGTCTGGGTTGTTGCGCGGATTGGACACCAGCGGCGGCCCGGGGGCAATCTGCCGGCAAACGAGGACCAGCACATGCGTATCGAGATACTCTGCACCGGCGACGAGATCCTGACCGGCAAGACCATCAACACCAACTACGCCTGGATGGCGCAGCGGCTGGGCGAGGCCGGGCTGGAGGTGGTCTGGGGCACCACGGTGGGGGACGACCGCGCCAGCCTGCTCAGCGCCTTCCAGCAGGCCTCGGCGCGGGCGGATGCGGTCATCGTCAATGGCGGGCTCGGGCCGACGGTGGATGACCTGTCGCAGGAAGTCGCGGCCGAGGCGGCCGGCGTGGCGCTGGAGCTGCATGCCGACTGGCTGGTGCGGATGGAGAGCTGGTACGCCCGCCGCAACCGGGTGATGCCGCCCAACAACCGCAAGCAGGCCATGTTGCCCCAGGGCTGCGAGTTCATCGACAACCCGATCGGCACCGCCTGCGGCTTCGCGGTCGATATCGGCAAGGCGCGGTTCTACTTCACCCCCGGCGTGCCGCGGGAGATGAAGAAGATGCTGGAGGAGCAGGTGATGCCGCGCCTGCTGGCCCGCGCCGGCACGCCTGGCGTGGCCAGGTTGAAGCGCTTCCATTCCTTCGGCATCGGCGAGAGCCGCGCCGACCAGATGCTGCACGACATCGAGGCGATGGCGCCGGGCGTGAAGCTGGGCTTCCAGGCGCATTACCCGCAGCTGGAAACCAAGCTGGCCGCGCGCGGTGCGGATGCCGCCGCCGTGGAGGCACTGCTGGCGCCGGTGGAGGCCGAGGTGCGTCGGCGGCTGGGCAACTTCATCGTGGCCGAGGACACGGCTTCGCTGGAGAGCGTGGTGCTGGACGCGCTGCGGGCGCAGGGCGGGTCGCTCGCGGTGGCCGAGAGTTTCACGGGTGGCGCCATTGCCGGGCGGCTGCTGAACGTGGCGGGGGCGGAGGCGCTGTTCCGCCGTGGCGTGGTCAGCCGGGACGCGGCGCAGTTGGCGGCGACGGTGGGCGTGGCGGCGGCGGATTTCTCGCCCGCGCTGGCAAAGCAGGCGGCGCTGGCGCTGCGCGAACAGTCCGGTGCCAGCCATGCGGTGGCGGTGCTGGTGACGCTGGATGATGGCGCTGATGGCGTGCAGATCGGCGGCGAGATCGCCATTGGCCTGGCCGATGCGGGTGGCGTGGAGGTGCGGCAGGCGCGGCTGCTGGGTGGGCGCGACTGGGTGCGGCTGGGTGCGGTGGAGATGGGGCTGGACAGCCTGCGTCGGCGCCTGAAGGGCCTGCCGGTGGACGAGCAGCTGGACTTCGAGAAGCGCTGAAAAACCCGGGTTCCAAGGGCCTCTCGGCCCTTGGCGGAAGGGGTTTGGGGAGGGCGGAGCCCTCCCCAAGTAACAGGTCGGGGTTTGGGGAGGGCGGAGCCCTCCCCAAGGCGACGGCTGGGGTTTGAGGTGGCAGCGCCGCGTCAGCGGTGCAGCTTGGCCTCGGTCTTCGCCTGCAGCTCCTCGAAGCTCAGCCCCGGGATGATGTCGCGCACCACGAAGCCGCGCTCCGCCACGTCCAGCACCGCCAGGCTGGTGTACACGCGGGTCACGCAGCGTGGCGCGGTCAGCGGGTAGGTGCAGCGCTTCAGCAGCCGCGCCTCGCCGCCCTTGGTCGTGTGTTCCATGATGACCCAGACCTGCTTGGCGCCCACGGCCAGGTCCATGGCGCCGCCGATCTGGCCGGTGCCGGATTCCGCGCTTTGCGCCCAGTTGGCCAGGTCGCCATTCTCCGCCACCTGGAAGCCGCCGAGCACGCAGAGGTCCAGGTGCTGGCCGCGCACCATGGCGAAGCTCATGGCGTGGTCGAAGAAGCTGCCGCCGGGGTGCAGCGAGACGCGCTGGCTCGACGCATTGATCAGCCAGGGATTTTCCTTGTGTTTTGCGGGAGCCGGGCCGACGCCCAAAATGCCGTTCTCGCTGTGGAAGATCACTTCGCGTTCGGCCGGCACGTGGTCCGCCACCAGGGTGGGGATGCCGATGCCCAGGTTGACGTACCAGCCGCCGGGAATGTCCTGCGCCGCGCGCGCCGCCATGCCGGAGCGGCCGAGCGGCTTGTAGGTATGTTCGGTCATCGCGCTCTCCTCACACCACCGGCTTCGGGTCGCCCGCGGGCACGTGCAGCACGCGGTTGACGAAGATGCCGGGGGTGACGATCTCGTTCGCCGGCAGCTGGCCCAGGTCGCAGACATGGTGCGTCTGCACGATGGTCAGGGCGCCCGCCATGGCGACCACGGGGTTGAAGTTGCGGCTGGCGTCGCGGAACACCAGGTTGCCCCAGCGGTCGGCGGTCCAGGCTTCCACCAGCGCGACATCGCCGGGCAGGGCTTCCTCCAGGATGCATTCGCGGCCCTGGTACCAGCGGCTTTCCTTGCCCTCCGCCACCATCGTGCCGGCGCCTGTCGGCGTGTAGAAGGCGGGGATGCCGGCGCCGGCGGCGCGCATGCGCTCGGCCAGCGTGCCTTGCGGGATGACCACGCCTTCCATCTTGCCGGTCCGCACCAGCTCTCCGGCGATGCTCTGCGCGCGGATGAAGGTGGAGATCATCTTCTTCACCCGGCCCAGCGCCACCAGCTTGGTCAGCCCGCTGGGTTCCACGCCCGCCACGCGGTTGCGGCCACCGGAGTTGACCACCACGGTCAGGTTGGTGGCGCCCTGCTCGATCAGCCCCTCGATCAGCGCGTTAGGCGCGCCGACATCGCCGAAGCCCGCGATCAGCACGGTCGAGCCGTCCTTGATGCCGTCCATGGCCTCGGCCATCGAACGCACGAATTTGTCGATCATCGTGGCAGTCCCTGCACGGCTCGTCCGCTCCCCTGGTGCCGCTGTCGCGGCTTCGGCACGCAGGTTACGGCGGCTGCGGTTTTGGCGCCAGGGCGGCGGGTTGCTTCACGAAGGGCGGCGCTCGCGAGCCTCACGCGGATGTCGGTTCGACGACTCCGGGGCGATTCACCATTACAGCCGCAGCATCACGGCAGGGGTTCCAAGGCCCGGGATGCATCAGGGGATCACCGCAATGGACCACGCCATCGTCACCCGCGCCGCTGCCAACCTGGCCCGCGAGGCGCAGCTTTGCCGCATGCTGGCGGCGCAACTCAGCCTGGAATCGGAAGCCCGGGCGCTGCTGTCCCAGGCCATGCGGCTGGAAGCGGCCATCGCCGCCGCCGGCAAGGCGTTGCACCAGGACGCAGCCGGCCGGATGGAATTCGCCGGCGCCTGAAGCCGGCGGTCAGGCGCCGCCGAGATAGGCGGCGCGCACCTCCGGGCTGGCCAGCAGCTCGGCGCCCGTACCGCGCTGCACCACATGGCCGGATTCCAGCAGGAAGGCACGGTCCGCCAGGCGCAGCGCCGCCATGGCATTCTGCTCCACCATCAGCACCGTGGTGCCCTTGGCGCGGATTTCCTGCACGATCAGGAAGACCTGCTCGACCAGGCTGGGGGCCAGGCCGAGCGAGGGTTCATCGAACATCAGCAGGCGCGGGCGGGACATCAGCGCGCGGGCAATGGCCAGCATCTGCTGCTCCCCGCCCGACAGCGTGCCGGCGGCCTGGGCCAGGCGTTCCCGCAGCCGGGGGAAGCGGTGGCACATCGCCTCCAGGTCATCGGCCACCGCCGTGCGGTCGCGCCGCAGCAGGGCGCCCATCTCCAGGTTCTCCCGCACGCTGAGATGCGGGAAGACGCGGCGGCCTTCCGGGCAATGGGCGATGCCGCGGGCAAGGATTTCGCGCGGGGAAAGCCCGTGGATCGGCTGGCCCTGGAAGCTGATGCTGCCGGCGCTGGGCTTCAGCAACCCGCTGATGGTCTTCAGCGTGGTGGACTTGCCCGCACCATTGGTGCCGATCAGGCTGACCAGCTCGCCTTCCTGCACGTCCAGCCCGATGCCGTTCAGCGCCGGCGAGCGGCCATAGCCGGCGACGACGCCCTCAAGCCGCAGCATGGGCGGCTTCCTGCCAGTCGCCGCTGCCGAGATAGGCGCGGATCACTTCGGGGTTGGCGCGGATTTCGGCCGGGGCGCCCGAAGCGATGATGCGGCCCTGGTTCAGCACCACGATGCCGTCGGAAATCTGCATCACCATGGGCATGTCGTGCTCGACCAGCAAAATGGTGGCGCCGCGGTCGCGCAACTGGCGGATCAGCGCCATGCAGGCCGCGGTCTCCGACGGGTTGAGCCCGGCGGCGGGTTCGTCCAGCAGCAGCAGGCGCGGGCCGGCAATGGCGGCCAGCGCGATGCCGAGGCGGCGCTGCTCGCCATAGGCCAGCACCTCGGCCAGGGTGTCCGCACGCTCCGCCAGGCCGACGAATTCCAGCATCGCCCAGGCTTCCTCGCGCAGGCGGGCTTCCTCCCGCCGCGCTGAGGGCAGGCGGAACAGCGCGCCGAGCAGGCCGGCGCTGCCGCGGCGGTGCAGCGCCATCAGCGCGTTTTCCAGCACGGTGCAGCCGGTGAACACGCTGGTGCGCTGGAAGCTGCGGACGATGCCGCGTTCCGCGATGCGGTCGGGCGCCAGGCCGGTGATCTCGGCGCCGTCGAACAGGATGCGCCCCTTGGTCGGGCGCATGTAGCCGGTGATGACGTTGAAGGCGGTGGTCTTGCCGGCGCCGTTCGGGCCGATCAGGCTGACCACCTGGCCTGCCGGGACGACGAAGCTGGCATCCGCGATCGCAACCAGGCCGCCGATATGCACGGCCAGGTTCTCCACCCGCAGCAGGTCGCTCATGCGCGGGACTTCAGGCTGGCCAGGGCGGGCACGATGCCGCGCGGCAGGAACATGACGAAGAGGATCATGGCGACGCCGTACAGCACCCATTGCGCTTCCGGCGCCGCGCGGCCGCGCAGCAGGTCCGGGATCAGGCCGAAGATCAATCCGCCGACCACCGGCCCCCACAGCGTGCCCTTGCCGCCGGTGATGACCATGATGACCATGGTGACGGTGTAGATGAACAGGAACACGTCGGGGTCGACGATGCGGACGTAGTGCGCGAACAGGCTGCCCGCCGCGCCCGCGATGCCGGCCGAGACGACGGCGGCGATGATCAGGTAGTGCGTCACGCGGATGCCGACCGAGCGCGCCAGCGATTCATTGGCGCGCAGCGCCACCAGGGCACGGCCGATGCGGCTTTCCACCAGTTGCCGCACCACGATGAAGGCCAGCACGGCGACACCCAGCACCAGCCAGTAGTTCTGCGCCTTGCTGTACAGCGGCACCACGCCCTGCCCCGGCAACCACAGCGAGAAGGGCGGGATCGAGATCAGCGCCATCGGGCCTTGCGTCAGCTCGATCCAGTTCAGGGCGACCATCCGCAGCACCTGGGCGAAGCAGATGGTGATGATGACGAAGTAGGCGCCGCGCACCCGGAAGGCGAGCCGCCCCAGCAGCCAGCCGAAGCCGCCGGCCACGATGATGGCGGCGATGAAGCCGAGCCAGACCGGCTGCGGCTGCAGCGTGATGCGCAGGCCGAAGCCGATGCCGATGTCGAAGCCCAGCGAGGCCAGCGCGCTGGTATAGGCACCCAGGCCGAAGAAGGCGACATGGCCGAGCGAGAGCTGCCCGGTATAGCCCAGCAGCAGGTTCAGGCTGATGGCGCCGATGATGAAGATGCCGGCCGAGGTCAGCACCGCCAGCAGATAGGGGTCCGGGAAGACCAGCGGCACCAGCGCCAGGGCCAGCGGGAAGAGCCACGGCGCGGCATTGCGGAGGCGCGTGTTCACCCGATCCGCTCCTTCGCCGGTACCAGGCCCTGCGGCTTCAACGCCAGCACCAGGATGATGAGCAGGAAGCCGAAGGCGTCGCGGTATTCGGTGGAGAGGTAGCCGCCGGCGTATTCCTCCACGAAGCCGAGCGCGAAGCCGCCCAGCGTGGCGCCAGGCAGGCTGCCGAGGCCGCCGAGGATGACGATGGCGAAGGCCTTCAGCCCCACCAGGTCACCCATGGTCGGGCTGACCATGAAGACCGGGCCGAGCAGCGCGCCGGCGGCGGCGGCCAGGCCTGACCCAATCGCAAAGGTGGCGGTGTTGACCCAGCCGATCCGCACGCCCATCAGCGCCGCGGTCTCCGGGTCCTGGAAGGTGGCGCGCATGGCGACGCCGGCGCGGGTGCGGTCCAGCATCAGCCAGAAGCCCAGCAGCAGCGCGGCCGACACCACCAGCACGAACAGCCGCAGCGGCAGCACCGAGACCGGGCCGAACACCAGCGGGGAGCCGTTGAACGGGTTGGGTACCAGCTTGGCGACCCCGCCCCAGGCCCACATCTCGCCATTCTGCAGCACCAGGGACGCACCGATCATCACCAGCATGACGCTGTCGATATCGGCCTTCCGCATGCTGCGCAGCAGGACGAGTTCGATCAGCGCGCCCAGCGCCACGCCGCACAGCGTGGCCAGCGCCAACGCGGCGAAGAAGTTGACGCCGAGCAGCGAGACGAAGGCATAGGTCATGTAGGCGCCGAACGCATACAGCTCGCCATGGGTGAAGTTGACCACGCGCATGACGCCGAAGATCAGCGTCAGCCCGATCCCCAGCAGCGCATAGGTGCCGCCGAGGACCGTGCCATTGACGAGGTGCTGGAGCGCCTGGTCCATCAGAGCAGGCTGGTCTTGCCTTCGGACAGCTTCAGGATCGAGACATTGGGCCGGTTCTGCCCGCTCTCCTGACCCGCCGGGCCTTCCTTGGTGAAGGCGATGTCGCCGTTCACGCCGGGGATCTTCACGTTCCACAGCGCGGCGCGGATCGCCTCGGCTTCCGGCTTGCCGGCCAACTTGATGGCTTCCACCACCGTCAGCATGGCGTCGTAGCCGCGGAAGCCCTCGGTGAGACCCGCGAATTCCCAGCCCTTCTTGTTCCATTCCTGGGTGTAGGTGCGGGCAATCGCCGGGTGCGGCGCGCGTTCCGGGAACCACGGCGCGTAGAACAGGATGTGGAAGCTGTCATTGCCGGGCGGCAGCGGGTTGGCCAGCAGCTGGTCGGGGAAGCTGCCGCCTGTCGTGACGATGCGCTTGCCCAGGCGCTGTTCCACCGCCTGGCGCAGCGCCAGCGTCATCTGCTCCACGCCGGTGGTGACGAAGACGGTGTCGCCGTCGCTCTGCTTCAGCGCGGTCAGCTGCGCCGCCAGGTCGGTGGCTTCCGGCGTCATCGTCTCGGTCTTGCCGATGGCGATGCCGCGGGCCGCCAGCGCGGCGCTGAACTTTTCCGCGGCACCTCGGCCGAAGTCGTTGTTGACCGAGAGGAAGTCCACCTTCTTCATCGCCGGCGTGAACTTGGACAGCAGGGCGGAGAAGGCGATCGCCTCCATCTCGCTGGTCGGCGCGATGCGGAACACCCAGGGGTTGCCGGCGGTGGTGATGCGCGAGGCCGAGGAGGTCTCGACCACCATCGGCACCTTGTACTCGATCAGCTTGGGCATGATGGCGAGGGTGAAGGTGCTGGACCAGGCGCCGATCAGCACCGGCACGCGGTCGCGCAGCACCAGCTTCTCCACCGAGGCCACGGCCTCACGCGGGTTGGACTTGTTGTCCTCCAAAATCAGCTCAAGCGGCCGGCCGAGCACGCCGCCGGCGCGGTTCAACACTTCCGTCGCGATCTTGGCGCCATTGGCGACGTAGTTGCCGGAGGCGGCGACGGCGCCGGTCAGCGGCTGGGTCATGCCGATCTTGATCGGGTCGGCGGCGAAGCCGCGCGTTGCCAGCGCCGGCGTGGCAAGGCTGGCGAGCAGCAGGGAACGACGGTTGATCATCGGGCTTGTTCCTGTTGGCTGAGACGGGTTTGGCGATACTTCTCGTCGCGATACGCGCCCGACAGCACCGGCGCGTAGCGCGCCTGTCCCGGCGGCGCGATGCATTCGATCAGCGCGTCGTAATTCGGGTGGTGGAAGAAGGCGATGGAGAGCCGGCGCGTGCGCGCGGCCGCCTCCGGCGGGTTGATGACGCGATGCGGGTTGGACACCCAGCGGTCATTGGTCCAGCGCATCAGCAGGTCGCCGATGTTGATGACGAAGTTTTCCGGGTGTGTCGCCACGTCCAGCCAATCGCCGGCGCGGGTCTGCACCTGCAACCCGCCCGGCACATCCTCGCCGTTCAATATGGTCAGCAGCCCGTAGTCGGTATGGGTGCCGGCGCGCAGCTGGCCGGGCACCGGCGGCGTGGTCTGCTCGGGGTAGTGGTTCAGCCGCATCGCGGTGATGTGGCGGTCGATCTTGTCGTCGAAGAAGTGCTCATCGATGCCGAGGCCAAGCGCGGCAATCCGCATCATGTCCAGCGTCAGCGCCTCCATCGCCGCGTAGTAGGCGGCGGCGGCCTTGGCGAAGCCCGGTGGCTCGGCGGGCCACAGGTTGGGGCGGAAATAGCGCTGGCCCTCGGCGCTGGTGTAGTAGGGCGCGGCCGGCCAGGTCTCCCGCCCGAAGTGGTAGTATTCCTTCAGGTCGGGCGGCGTCGCCACCGCATTGCCATAGGCCAGCGCCTCCACCCCCAGCGCGATGTAGCCGCGCGGCGTGCCCTGCACCGGGTGCACCGCGCGCAGCTTCTCGGCCAAGGGGCGGGCGAAGAAATCCTTCGCGGTGTCGCGCAGCGTGGACATCACCGAAAGGTCGACGCCGTGCCCGACAATGCTGAAGAAGCCGGTCTCGCGGCAGATGCGGTCGATCTCGCGCCCCGTGGCCAGCCGTGCGGCGGCGTCGCCGCTGCGCGCGGCGGAGAGGTCGACGGTCGGGATTCCGGTCATGGCGCGCTCAATGGAAATAGGACCCGCCATCCACCACCAGCGTCTGCCCGGTGATGAAGGCGCTGTCCGGCCCGGCGAAGAAGCAGACGGCGCCGACCAGGTCGGCCGGCAGCATGTCCCGCGCCAGCACGCGGCCACGCAGCGACGGTTCCTTGACGCCCTCCACCAGCACCGGGTTGGCCAGCACGCCGTCGCTGAGGGTGAAGCCCGGCGCCACGCTGTTCACCAGCACCTTGTGGCGGCCGAGTTCGGTCGCCAGCGCGCGGGTCAGGGAGACGACCGCGCCCTTGCTGGCGACGTAGTGCGCCATGTACGGGTTGCCCTTGAACGCCACGCCACTGCTGATGGTGATGATGCGCCCGCCGCCGCGCCGCTGCATGGCCGGCAGCACCGCGCGGCAGGCCAGGAAGGTGCCGACGACGTTCACCTCCAGCACCCGCTTCCATTCCTCGGGGTCGAGTTCCTCGAACGGCTTCGGCGTCAGGCTGGTGTAGATGCCGGCGTTGTTGACCAGGATGTCGAGGCCACCGAAGCGCGCTTCCGCTTCCGCCGCCATCGCCGTGGTCGCGGCCTCGCTGGCGACATCGGTGGTGATGCCGGCGGCCTGCAGGCCCTGCGCCGCCAGCCGCGCCGCCGCTTCCGCCGCGCCCTTCAGGTCGGCGATCAGCACGGCCGCGCCGCGCCGGGCCAGGCCTTCGGCCAGCACGAAGCCGATGCCGGCCGCACCACCGGTGACGACGGCGACGCGCCCCTGCAACGTGGCGGGTTCGGTAGCGGCTGGTTGCACTTCACTTCCCTCGTTGGCCGCAACCAAGCAAGCCGGGTGCCATCGGCGTGGTTGCGTGGTGGCGCCAAGGCCGGCCGACGGCGGCGCCCAGCGCATGGGCAGGCCGCGTGGCGATGTGGCGCGGAAACGTGCGTGCAGCCACATGTTGGCTGCGGCATGCTGCCCCTGCCCCGGCGGCGTGGCGTGGCACGCGCCTTGCGAACCCCGGGCGCAACCGGCTGCCCTGAACACGAACCCCGCGGGAGATCCCATGATGCCCGAAGCCCCGACCAAGCCCTTCGACACCATCCTGCGTGGCGGCCGGGTCATCGACCCGGCGCAGGGGTTGGACGGCATCATGGATGTCGCGGTCAGCGATGGCCGCATCGCCGCCATCGGCAGCGCGCTTCCCGGCCCGGCGACGCAGGTGATCGACTGCGCCGGCAAGCTGGTGCTGCCGGGGATGATCGACACCCACGCGCATGTCTACCAGTACGTCAGCGGTCGCTTCGGCCTGAACCCGGACATGGCGGGCGTGCATTCCGGCGTGACCACGCTGGTGGACCAGGGCGGCCCCTCGGTCCTCACCTTCCCGGGCTTCCGCGAATACATCGCCAAGCCGAGCAAGAGCCGGGTGCTGGCCTTCCTGTCGGCCTACATGGTCGGCGGGCTGGAGGGCCACTACTACCCGGAGCTGTACGGCCCCGAATGCATCGCGGTGGATGACACCATCCGCAGCGGCAAGGAGAATGCCGACCTGGTGCGCGGCATCAAGGGCCATGCGGAGATCGCCGGCTTCGCCCGCTGGGGCATCGAGGCGATGCGCAAGGCCAGCGCCATCGCGCGCGGCATCGACCGGCCGCTGTATATCCATTTCGGTCAGCTATGGCCGATGCCGGGCGACGGCCGCACCTATGACGCCGACCTGATCCTGCCGCAGATGCTGGAGATCATGCGCCCCGGCGACATCCTGGCGCACCCCTTCACCCGCCACCCCGGCGGCTTCGTGGACCGCCACGGCGCGCTGCACCCGGTGGTGCGGGAAGCCCTGGCCGCCGGGCTGAAGACCGATGTCGGCCATGGCAGCCACTTCAGCTTCAGCATGGCGCGCCGGGTGATAGATGCCGGGGTGATCCCGGACACGCTGGGCGCCGACATGCATGGCTACAACACCACGGTGCCGCAGCCGCAGGGCACGCCCAGCGCGCACCCGGACGACGCCGAGAACCACCTCTTCGCCGGCAAGCAAAACTTCTCCCTGGCCTCCGCCATGACCAGCATGCTGGCGCTGGGCATTCCGCTGGAGCAGGTGGTGCCGATGGTGACCAGCAACTGCGCCGCCATGCTGCGGATGCAGGACGAGATCGGCACGCTGAAGGTGGGCATGGTCGCCGATGTCTCGGTGCTGAACGACCTGCGCGGCCGCTTCCGGCTGGAGGACAACGAGGGCACGATCGTGACCAGCGACCGCTTCCTGCGCCCGGCCTTCTGCCTGCGCGCCGGCGAGCGCTTCGACGCCAACGCGGTGATCCTGCCGCAGCCGGTGCTGGCCGAGGCGGCGTGACCCACTCGGCTTCAAAGGGCGTTGGCGCCAGCCTGCGGCGCAAGGAAGACGCGCGCTTCCTGCACGGGCGGGGCCGCTATGTCGGTGACATCCGCCCGGCCGGCACGCTGGAAGTCGCCTTCCTGCGCAGCCCGGTGGCGCATGCCCGGCTGCTGGGCCTGGGCAAGCCGGCGGGGCTGGTCTTCACCGCTGCCGACCTGCCGGAGATCGGCCCGATCCGCGCCAACTCCGCGCTGCCGGGCTTCCGTCCCTCGGACCAGCCGGCGCTGGCGCAGGGCAAGCTGCGCCATGTCGGCGAGCCCATCGCCGCCTGCGTGGCGGCGACGCGGGCCGAGGCCGAGGACCTGGCCGCCGCCTGCGTGCTGGACTACGCGGCGCTGCCGGTCATTGCCGACATGCTGGCCGCCCGCGCGCCGGGTGCGGCGCTGATCCACGAGCATTGGCCGGACAACGCCTTCCTGGAGACGCGGCGGGACGAGGACCTCTCGGACCTGGACGGCATCGCCGCCGCCAAGGTGCAGCGCCGGCTGCGTACCGCGCGGCAATGCATGGCGCCGCTGGAAGGCCGCGGCGTGCTGGCGGAATGGGACCCGCGGCTGGAGCAGCTGGTGGTGACCACCGCGGCGCAGATGCCGCATGTGACCAAGACCGGCCTGGCGGAATGCCTGGGGCTGGACGAGGGCCAGGTGCGCGTGGTGGCGCCGGATGTCGGCGGCGGCTTCGGCTACAAGGGCATCCTGCTGCCGGAGGAGCTGGTCTGCGCCGCGCTGGCGATGCGCCTGGGCCGCCCGGTGCGCTGGATTGAGGATCGGCTGGAGCAGCTGACCGCCAACGCCAATTGCCGCGAGCATGCCTATGAGGTGACCGCCTGGGCGGACGCCACCGGCAAGCTGCTGGGCGTGGAGGTGGAAGCCACGGTGGATGGCGGCGCCTATTCCGCCTATCCGTTCAGCGCCTGCCTGGAAGCGGCGCAGATCGGCAGCATCTTCCCGGGGCCGTACACGCTGCCGCGCTTCCGCTTCCACACGGTTTCCGCCTGCACCAACAAGCCGCCGATCCTGCCCTATCGCGGCGTGGCGCGGACCGGCGTGTGCTACGCCATGGAGACGACGCTGGACGCGCTGGCGCGCCAGTTGGGTATCAGCGCCGCCGCGATCCGCGCCGCCAACCTGGTGCCGCCGGAGGCGATGCCGTACCGCAACCTGGTCGGCAAGGTGTTTGACAGCGGCGACTACCCGGAGGCGCTGCGCCGCGCCGTCGCTGCCGTGGATGTCGCGGCGGTGCGCGCGCGGCAGGCGGCGGGCGAGGCCGTGGGCTTCGGCCTGTCCGTGTTCTGCGAACAGGGCGCGCATGGGACCAGCGTCTATCACGGCTGGGGCATTCCCTTCGTGCCGGGGTTCGAGCAGGCGCAGGCCCGCTTCACCCCGGATGGCGTGCTGGAATTGCGCGTCGGCCTGCACAGCCACGGCCAGGGGCTGGAAACCACGCTGGCCCAGGTGGCGCATGAGATTTTGGGCGTGGACCCCGCCCGCGTGCGTCTGGTGCATGGCGACACGGCGCTGACGCCCTACAGTACGGGCACCTGGGGCAGCCGCGCCATGGTCATGGCCGGCGGCGCGGTGGCGGAAGCCTGCCGCCAGCTCGGCGAGCGCGCCCTGGCCATTGGCGCGGCGTTGCTGCAGGCGCCGGCGGAAGCCTGCGTGCTGCGCGCCGGCGCCATCCATGCCGGGGAGGCCCAGGTCTCGCTGGACCAGGTGGCGCGCACCTGGTTCCGCAGCCCGCAGAACCTGCCGGCCAATGTGGACCGGGGCGGGCTGGAAGTGACCGCCGGCTACCGGCCGGACCCCGACACCGGCACCCACAGCTACGCCGCCCACGCCGTGGTGGCCAAGGTCTGCACCGAAACCGGGCTGGTGACGCTGGAGCAATACGTCATCGTCGAAGACGGCGGCGTATTGGTGAACCCGATGATCGTGGACGGCCAGGTGATGGGCGGCGTCGCCCAGGGCATCGGCACCGCGCTGTATGAGGAAATGCCCTTCGACAGCGAGGCGCAGCCGCTGGCCGGTACCCTGGCCGACTACCTGCTGCCCGGCGCCACCGAGGTGCCCGACCTGCGGATAGAGCACATGGAAACGCCCAGCCCCTGGACCCGCTTCGGCCAGAAGGGCATCGGCGAAAGCGGCGCCATCGGCCCGCCGGGCGCCATCGTCAACGCCATCAACGACGCGCTGGCGCCCTTGGGCGCGGAGCTGCTGGACCTGCCGGCCACGCCGGCCCGCGTGCTGGCCGCGCTGGCCAAGGCAGGTGCGGCATGAAGCCCGCCCCCTTCGACTACGCCCGCCCGGCCGATTGGCCCGCCGCGCTGGCGCTGCTGGCCGAGGGCGCCCGCCCGGTCGCCGGCGGCCAGTCGCTCGGCCCCATGCTGAACCTGCGCCTGGCGCTGCCGGAGCGGGTGGCCGACCTGCGCCACCTGCCCGATTATGCCGGCGTGGCCGTGCAGGGTGATGTCGTGCGTATCGGCGCCGGCACCACCCATGCGGCCATCGAGGATGGCGCGGTGCCGGGCCGGCTGGGAGAGATCCTGGCCGGCGTGGCGCGGCGCATCGCGTATCGGCCCGTCCGCAACCGCGGCACCATTGGCGGCAGCTTCGCGCATGCCGACCCGGCCGCCGATTGGTGCGCGGTGCTGCCGGTGCTGCCCGGCCACGCCATTGCGCTGGGGCCTGAGGGCGAGCGCCGCATTCCGCTGGCGGCCTTCGTGCTGGGCGTGTTCGAGACCGCGTTGCGGGCGGATGAGCTGCTGCGCGCCGTCGAGGTGCCGGTGCTGCCCGGGGCCGCGCGCTTCGGCCACTGGAAGTTCTGCCGCAAGCCCGGCGAGTTCTCCAAGGCCACCGCCTGCGTGCTGGCGCTGCCCGGCGCCGCGCCGGTGGCGGTGCTGGCGGCGCTGGATACGGCGCCGCTGGTGATCCCCGACGCCAGCGCCCTGCTGGCCGACCCCGCCGCCGAGGCCGCCCGCCTGGTGGCCGGGCTGGGGCTGGACGACCCCTGGCGCGCCGCCCTGGCGCGCAAAGCGCTGCGCCACGCCGCCGAGGCCACCCGATGAGCATCACCCTGACCGTCAACGGCGCCCCGGCCACCGTGCAGGCCGAGCCGCGCACCCACCTGGCCGACCTGCTGCGCGGCGAGCTGCTGCTGACCGGCACCCATCTGGGCTGCGAGCACGGCGTCTGCGGCGCCTGCACGGTGGAGGTGGATGGCGCCCCGGCGCGGTCCTGCCTGATCCACGCCGGTGCCTGCGACGGCGCCACGGTGCGGACCATCGAGGGCTTCGGCGACGACGAGGTGATGGCGGCGCTGCGGGAAGGGTTCAGTGCAGAACATGCCCTGCAATGCGGCTATTGCACGCCGGGCATGCTGGTGGTGGCGCGCGATATCGTGCTGCGCCTGCCGGAGGCCGACGAAGCCAGGGTGCGCGAGGAGCTGGCCGGCAACCTGTGCCGCTGCACCGGCTATCGCGGCATCGTCCGCGCCATCCTCGGCGTGCTGGCGGCGCGGCGCGGAGCGACGCGTTGAGGCCAGGCCGTGCCGCCGCGGCCTGACCCCGGGCCGGCCGGAGGCATGCTGGAGCAGCGGGCCAACCGCAGGCTGGTGCTTGGTGCCAGCGGCGCGGACCGTGCGCTAGCGCACCTTGGGCGCCGTCGCCCCCAGCGCGGCGTGGCGGTCCACCAGGCGCTTCAGCATGCGCAGCAGCGCGGCACGTTCGCGCGGCGGCAACGGCTCCACCAGCCGGTCATGCGCGCGGCCGGCGCTGGGCTGCATCGCCGCCAGTACCTCGGCGCCGTCGGGCGTCAGCTGCAGGCGGCGGGTGCGGCGGTCCACCCCGGCGGCCACGCGCAGCAGCCGCGCCGCCACCAGGCGCTTGATCACATCCGCCGTGGTGAAGCGGTCCAGCCGCAGCGCCGCCGCGGCGCCGCCCTGGTCCAGCCCCGGCGAGGCGGCGACGAGGCTCAGCAGGCTGTACTGCACGGGCGTGACGCCGAAGATGGCGCATTCCTCGGCGAACATGGCGGAATGGATCTGGTGCAGGCGGCGGACCAGCACGCCAGGGCGTTCCAGCAGCAGGGCCGCCAGGTCTTCCGCCGAGAGGTGCCGATGTTCATGTGCGTCGGGCATGCCCGCGCCGAAGCAAGTCCAATACCACTTTGCCACCCCTGCCCATGACGAGGCCGCGATGACCCTGCCACCCCCCATGTTCTTCCACACGCTGAGCAATGGCCCCGACCGGGTGGCGCCGTTCAGCCACGCGGTTTCCGTCGGCCCCTGGGCCTTCATCACCGGGCAGATGCCCTGCGACCCCGTGGACAACAACCTGCCCCTGCCGGACGGCGTGGTGGCGCAGACCCACGCCGTGATGGCCAACCTGAAGCTGGTGCTGGCCGGGCTTGGCTGCGACTTTGCCATGGTCGCCCAGGCGCGCGTCTTCCTGACCGAGTTCCAGCGCGACTACGAGGCGATGAACGCGACCTACGCCACCTACTTCACGCCGGGCAGGCTGCCGGCGCGCACCTGCATCGGCACCACCGGCCTGGCGCGCGGCGCGTTGGTGGAGATCGACCTGCTGGTCTATCGGCCGGACGGCATCGCGCCCACCGGCTGAACGGGCTGGCGGCGCGCCGCTGGCACGGCGTTTGCGATGCATCGGCCCAGCTTCGCCCGCATCGGGCGCATGCCGCCGGGAGCCATCCGCATGAGCCGCACCCCCTTCACCCGCCGCGCCGCGCTTGGCCTGCTGGCGGCGCCCGCCCTGGTGCCCGCCTTCGGCCGTGCCCAGGGGATGAAGAAGGTCTCCTTCACCCTGCCCTGGGTGCCGGAAGGCCCGAACCTGATCGCCTATGTCGCCAAGGCCAATGGCTACTGGGCCGAGGAAGGGCTGGACGTTGAGATCGCCCGCGGCACCGGTAGCACAGTGGCGGCGCAGGCCATCGGCGCCGGCCGGTTCGACTACGGCATCGCCGCTGCCTCGGCCGGGCTGCAGCAGGCCGCCAAGGGGCTGCCGGTGGTGCAGGTGGCCACCATGTCCTACGACGTGATGATGGGCATGGTGGTGCTGGCCGACAGCCCGATCCGCAAGCCCGCCGACATCATGGGCCGCAAGCTGGCCTCCACGGCGGCCTCCGGCGACTACCCGTTCTGGGGCGCCTATGCCCATGCCGCGGGCATCGATGAGAGCAAGGTTCAGCACAGCACGGTGGACAACAATGTCCGCCAGCGGCTGCTGACGGAAAAGCAGGTGGACGGCATCACCGGCTTCGCCACCTCCATGCTGCCGGTCTATGTGGCGCAGGGCGTGAACGTGCGGACCTTCCTGTACAGCCAGGTCGGCATCGTCTTCTACGGCAACACCATCATGACCCAGAAGGACCGCGCCGCCAGCGACCCGCGGACGACGCAGGGGATCGTGAACGGCCTGATGAAGGCGCAGAAATACACCCTGCTGAACCCCGAGGAGGCGCTGAAGATCTTTGGCCGCGCCGTGCCGGAAGCGGCGCTGTCGCGCACCGCGCAGGAACAGGCGCGGGTTGGCCTGGGCATGGCCCGCATGGGGGCGACGCCGGAGAAGGCGTTCGCCCATCCGCTGGGTTGGACCGACCCGGCCGACGCCACCAGCATGGTGGACAGCACCATGCGCTTCCTGACCGTGGCCGGGGATACCAAGCCCGACCCCGCCGCCGCCTTCAGCAACCGCTTCATCGGCCCGGTCACCATGACGGCGGCGGAGTGGCAGCGCGCCACACAGTTGGCGGCCGAGTTCCGCACGCTGTTCGGCTGATGCCCGAAGCGCCCGCGCTGATCGCGGAAGCCATCCGCTTCGACGCGGTGGGGAAGACCTTCCCCACCCGCCCGGTGCCGCTGCGCGCGGTGGAAAGCGTCAGCTTCGCGGTGCGGCGCGGTGAGTTCGTCGCCATCCTCGGCCCCTCCGGCTGCGGCAAGTCCACGCTGCTGATGATGGCGGCGGGGCTGGAGACGCCGACCGAGGGCAGGCTGGAGCGCGGCGGGGTGAAGCTGCACGGCCCGCACCGGCAGACCGGCGTGATGTTCCAGGACGCCACGCTGCTGCCCTGGCTTTCCGTGCTGGACAACGTGCTGTTCCCGGCGACCATCCGCCGCATCCCCCGCGCCCAGGTGCTGGAGGCGGCGATGCGGCTGATCGAGACGGTGGGGCTGAAGGGGTTCGAGGGCGCCCGCCCGCATGAGCTTTCCGGCGGCATGCGCCAGCGCGCCGCGATCTGCCGCGCCCTGGTACTGGACCCCGACCTGATCCTGATGGACGAACCGTTCAGCGCGCTGGACGCGATCACCCGCGACGAGATGGGCGACGTGCTGCTGGACCTGTGGCAGCACACCCAGAAGAGCGCGATCTTCGTCACGCATTCCATCCGCGAGGCGGTGCTGCTGGCCGACCGCGTGCTGGTGATGAGCCGGCGCCCGGCGACGGTGGCGGAGGAGCTGGTGGTGCCCTTCCCGCGGCCGCGCACCCCGGCGCTGGCGGACAGCGCGGAGTTCGGCGCCGTGGTGGCGCATCTGCGCGGCGTCATCGCCGGCAACATGGCATGAGCGTCAGCGCACTGGCCGCCCCGGCAAGGCTGCCCTGGCTGCCGCTGCTGGTCGGCGCCGGCGTGCTGCTGGCCTGGGATCTGGCGGTGCGCCTGGCGCAGGTGCCGCAGGTGCTGCTGCCTTCCCCCGGCAGCGTCGCCGCCAGCCTGTGGCAGGCGGCGCCTTCGCTGGCCCGGCATGCGCTGGCCACCGGCGGCGCGGCGACCGGCGCCTTCCTGGTGGCGGTGCTGGCGGGCATGGTGCTGGCGGCGGTGATGATGCTCTCGCCGCTGCTGAACCGGCTGCTGTACCCCAACCTGCTTCTGTTCCAGCTGCTGCCGAAGGTGGCGCTGGGGCCTTTGTTCGTGGTCTGGCTCGGCATCGGGCTGCCGTCGCTGTTCGCCTTCGCCGTCTTCGTCAGCATCTTCCCGGTGGCGGTGGGCACGCTGGCCGGGCTGCGCGCGGCGGACCCCAGCCAGCTGCGGATGTGCCGTGCCGCCGGCGGCAGCGAATGGCAGGCGTTCCGCTACATCAGGCTGCCGACCTCGATGCCCTATGTCTTCGCCGGCGCCAAGGTGGCGGCGACCATGGCCTTCACCGGCGCCACGGTGGGGGAGTTCATTTCCGCCAATGCCGGGCTGGGCTACATGGTGATGCAGGCGCAGGCGCGGTCGGACACGCCGCTGATCTTCGCCGCGCTGGCCGTGCTGTGCGTGCTTGGCGCGGCGCTGTACGGCGCGGTGGGCCTGGCCGAGGACGCGGCGCGCCGCCGCTGGGGAACCCGCCGATGAAGGCCGCGCTGACCTCCACCCTGGCGGTGCTGGCCATGCTGCTGGGCTGGGAGGCGCTGGTGCGCGGCAGGGCGGTTTCCGCCGACCTGCTGGCGCCGCCGAGCGCGGTGCTGGAGGCGCTGCTGCGCCACCCAGAGATATTGCTGGACCAGGGCATTTCCACCGCGCGCGAAACCGCGCTGGGCTTCCTGCTGGCCTGCCTGATCGGTGCCGCCATGGGCGCGGCGCTGAGCAGCGCGGCGCTGCTGCGGCGTGTCGCCATGCCCTGGGTGCTGGCCTTGCAGATCGTGCCGAAGATGGCGCTGGCGCCGTTGTTCGTGGTGTGGCTCGGCGTCGGCGCGCCGTGCCGGCTGGCCTTCGCGGTGTTCATCGCCTTCTTCCCGGTGCTGATCGGCACCACCGCGGGGCTGGCGGGGACGGATCATGGCGCGCTGCGGCTGTGCCGCGTGCTGGGCGCGGGATGGTGGCAGACGGTGCTGCGGGTGCGACTGCCCTATGCCGTGCCGCACCTGCTGGCGGGGATGAAGACGGCGGCAACCATGGCGCTGCTGGGCGTGGTGATCGGTGAGTTCGTTACCGCGCAGCAGGGGCTGGGCTATGTCGTGATGTTCGCGGCGTCGCTGGGGGAAACCGCGCTGGTGCTGGCGGCGATCACGCTGCTCTGCGGTATCGGCGTGGCGCTGTATGGCGTGGTGCTGCTGGCGGAATGGGCCTTTGCGCGCTGGTACGGCGCGCCGATGCCGGCGGGGGAGTTTGGCTAGGCCAGCACCGGGTAGCCCAGCGCCTCGGCTTCCGTGGTGTAGGCCAGTTGTACCTGGTAGGCCGTTGCGACCGGCGCGACGATGTCGGCCAGCATCAACCCGGCCCGCGCCTGCGCCCAGCGTGGCTCGCGCGCCACCGCCAGCAGGGCCGTCTGCAACAGCGCCACCGTCGCTTCCGGCGTCGCCGCGCTGGTGACGAAGGGGATGGCCGGGCTGGGGGGCGTTGCCGCCAGCACGCGGGTGCGCGCCGCCAGTTCCGGCCGATGCCGTTGGAAGAAGGCGTAGGTGACGCAATCCACGCAGGTCGCGTCCACCTCGCCCTTGGCCACGCGTTCGATGTTGCCGGGCTGGCTATGCGTCTCGATGCAGGAGGCGAAGAACGGTGCCCGCGCACCGAGCGCCGCCAGCGCGCGGCGCGGCAGGTTCATGCCGGAATTGGAATGCACGCTGTTGAAGGCGAAGGCGCAGCCGCGCAGGTCCGCCAGCGTGGTGAAACGGCTCTCCGCGCCAACGATGAACACGCCGGCATGGGTCGGCCCGTCGCAATGCGGCGCGGCATAGGCCGGCACGCCCAGCAGCCGCGCCTGGCCGGCGTAGATGGTCTGCAACGGCCAGCCGCAGACCTGGCTGAACAGCGTCTCAGCCTCGATGCAGCCCGGCACCGGCGGGCGGTCGAACTCTGGCGCGTCCGGCAGCCCTTCCAGCCCGCGCAGCGCCAGCTCCGCCCGCATGGCCTGCCAGAAGGCCGTGTTCACGGCCCGCATCTCCGGCAGGTTGTACATGGGCAGGCTGACGCGCATGGCGCTCAGGGTACCGCGGCCTGCAGCGCCAGCAAGTCCGGGTCGCGGTATTGCGGCCGGCGCGGCTTGGGGGCCGAGAGCATGGTCTGCACCTGGCAATCCACCTCGCCGGTGTTGAACAGCTCATGCTGCAGGCCGATCGGCAGCTGCACCAGGTCCCACTTGCCCAGGTGCAGTTCGGCCACCTCGTCGCCATCGTAGCACTTCACCAGGCATTGGCCGTCCAGGATGAAGAAGACTTCCTCGGTCTCGTGGCAGTGCATCGGGATCATGTTGCCCACCGGCACCGTCTGGATCGACATGGTGAAGGCGGTGGCGGGGATGCCGCCGCGCAGGTCGCCGGGGTCGGTGGAGCCGCTGGCGCCGAGGTAGCGGCGCTGGATGCGGGCGAATTTCGGGTCCTTCGCGGTCTCGAAGCCGAAGACGGTCCAATCGGCGCGGCGCTCCTCGAAGCGCGCGGTGCGGGCGGCGAGTTTGTCGGAGAGGCTCATGCGCGGGTTCCAGTGGGCAGGTCGTGGGAGCGGGTGATGCCGCGCGGGCGCTCATGCGGCGCCATCAGGTCCGACAGCAGCATGCAGTCGGGGATGATGGGGTCGCCATCCATCACCACCAGCTCCGGCAGCAGGCGGGACGAAACGGTCAGCTCCTGCTTCCAGGTGTCGGTGAAGGTCCAGCTGCCGGGCACGTCGCGCAGCACCGTGATGTTGGCGCGGGCGCCGACGCCGAGATGCCCGATGGAGCTGTCGCGCAGCGTGCGCGCCGGCGTCGCGGTCAGGGCGCGGATCGCCTCCACCAGCGGCATGCCCAGCGCCACCAGCTTGTTCAGCCCGCCCAGCAGCGAATAGTTCAGGATGGAGAAATCGTGGTAGCTGCCGAAATCGGCGTGCACGTCGCTGCCCAGCGTGTCCGGGTAGATGCCCTTGGCCATCATCTTGCGGGCAATGTCGAAGGCCAGGTTGATGCCGTGGCCGAGGTCGAACAGCGCGCCCTTTTCGCGGGCGGCGAAGATCCAGTCGGGCACGTCCTCATGCCGCGCCATGATGCCATCAGGCATGCAGGAATAGACATGCGCCAGCGTGTCGCCCGGCTTCAGGTAGGGCACGATCTGCGCCATCACGGCATTGGGCTGCGGGCGGTTGGCTTCGTCCACCGGGAAGAGTTCGCCGGTGTGGATGTACAGCGGCAGGTCACCGGCGCGCCCGGCCTCCACCGCCTTCAGCAACACCTCGGTGCCCCAGTGGGACTGGCTGCCGCTTTCGCAATGGCACTTGATGCCGCGCACCAGGCGCGGATGCTCCGCCGCAATCGCCAGCAGTGCCGGCACATCCACCATGCCCGGGTTGTGCAGCGTGGTGCCCTGCATGCCGCCCTGCAACGCGCCGGCCAGGTTGATGGAGGTGAAGGCGCGCACATCGGTCTTCGCGGGGTCGGCGATGAAGGCCTTGAAGCCGCCCAGCGTCCAAGCCCCGGTGCTGCCCTGGTCCACGATGGTGGTCGCGCCGGAATGCACGCCCGCCGCGTCCGGCGGCAGGCCGAAATTGGTCACCCATTCATAGCAATGCACGTGCATGTCGATGAAGCCGGGCGCCAGGATGGCGCCGGCCAGGTCGATCACGCGCCGCGCCTTCACGCCGCTGGCGCCGATGCCGTGGATGCGCCCGGCATCCACCGCCACATCGGCCACCATGTCCACGCCATGGGCGGGGTCGATGACGCGGGCGCCGCGCAGCAGCAGGTCCAGCATCCGCGTCAGCCCACCCAGGCGCGGGCCTGGGCGGCCACCGCCTCGCGGTCCCAGTTGTTGATCGCGGCGATGAATTCGCCGGTGAAGGCGGTGCTGGCGTCGTACCCCGCCGGCAGGTCGTTGGAGGCCTGGAGCTGCTGCAGCACGCGGTTCCATTGGGCCGGCGTGCTGGCGCCATAGGGCGTGCCGGGCGCCACCGCGAAGCTGCTGAAGCGCGAGAGGAAGACGCGCTTGGCTTCCTCCATCACCTTGGCGGGGTCGCCGCCCTGCGGCTTGGTGGCGGGGTAGACCTTCCAATGGATCTGGATGGCGGCCTCCGGGTTGGTCAGGCCGAAATGCGCCGCCTTGGCGATGGCGCGGCACATCTTCACCACCATCTCTGGCCGCGTGCGCATCATCTCCTCGCGCCCGATCACGCAGTTGCCGACCAGCTCGTTGAAGAAGCTGGGGCGGAATTCGCGGAACTCCATGCCGCGATTCTCCAGCCCGGCCACGGCGGTGTCCCAGCTCAGCCAGCCCGCGATGTCGCCGCGCCGCAGCGCCAGCAGCGCCGGCGCGCCGGTGCCGGTGGCGACCATGGTCAGGTCGCTGGTCATGCTGACGCCGGCCTCGTGCAGCGTCGCCGCCGCGTAGGGGTTGGGCCCCATGACGGGAATGCCGACCGTCTTGCCCTTCAGCTGCGCCAGGCTGGTGATGCCGCCGGCCTTCGGCACCACCACCCGGCCTATGGGCTGGCGCGCATGGATATAGGCGCCCTTCAGCGGCATGCCGCGATGCCGCGCCACCATCAGTTCATCCGGCGCGATGGTGATGAAATCGATGTTGCCGGCGGAGATCAGCTGCAGGCCCGCGGTGTTGCCGGCAATGCCGAAGACATCCACCTCCAGCCCTTCCTGCGCCCAGTAGCCCAGCGCCTTGGGCAGCGAGGAATGCGCGGCATGGCCGGTGGAGATGTCGGTGGTGGTCGGGCCGAAACTGGTCTTGATCAATGTCTGGCCGATGGCGGGCGCGGCCAGCGTTGCGGCACCGGCGGCCAGGAATGTGCGGCGGTTCATCATGGGCGGCTCAACTCCTGTTTCGGTTCCCAGAACAGCAGGCGGCGGCGCAGCCCCTGCACCAGCGCGTAGCCGGCAACACCGATGGCGCCGAGCGCCAGCAGAATGGCGAAGACCTGCGGGATGTTCATCCGCGCATTGGCCTGGACGATGAGGTAGCCGAGGCCGGCGCTGGCGCCGACGAACTCGCCGACGATGGCACCTGTCATGCAGAACACCACGGCGATGGAGAGGCCGGAGAAGATGTGCGGCAGCGCGTCCGGCAGCTTGGCCAGCAGGAAGCAGCGGATCGGCCCGGCGCCCAGCGCACGCAGCACGTCCAGCCGGCCCTGGTCGGTGGCGCGCATGCCGGCCAGCGTGGTGACCAGCATGGGGAAGAAGGAGATGATCGCGGCGACCGCGACCTTGGAGGTGGAGCCGAAGCCGAACCACACCACCAGCAGCGGCGCCAGGGCGATCTTCGGCATGGTCTGCACCATGACCAGGTAGGGGTAGACCGCACGCTCCACCAAGCGAACCTCGGCGATCAACGTGCCGATCAGCAGCCCGGCGGTGACGGCGATGGCGAAGCCGCCGGCGGCCTCCCCCAGCGTCACCAGCCCGTGCTTCAGGAACAGGCCGCTGCGCAGCCCCTCGAACAAGGCCAGGCCGATGTTGGATGGCGCCGGCAGCACGTATTGGCTGACCAGGCCCAGGCTGACCACCGCCTGCCACAGGCCGAGGACGACGACGAAGACCAGCGGCGTCAGCGCCAGTTCCGGCCGCGCCCGCAACCAGGCGGGCAGGCGCGGCAGCGGCGCGGCGGGCAGCTTCAGCTCAGGCGCGGTGGCGTCGCTCATGGCCAGGCTCCGTCAGTGGGCGATGCTGGGCAGGGCAGAGGCGGTGTCGCCATCCAGCAGGCGCCGGATGCGCAGCACGGTGGCGGCAAAGCCGAGGTCGACGATGATGTCGAGGCCGCGGGGGCGGGGCAGTTGCACCGGAATGACTTCCACGATGCGGCCGGGGCGGGACGACATGACCAGCACGCGGTCGCTGAGGAAGACGGCTTCCGCGATGGAGTGGGTGATCAGGAAGACGGTCTTCTTCGACCGCGCGGCGATGGCGGCGAGTTCGACGTTCATCGTGTCCCGCGTCATCGCATCCAGGGCGCCGAAGGGTTCGTCCAGCAGCAGCACCGCGGGGTCGTGGATCAGCGCGCGGGCGATGGCGACGCGCTGGCGCATGCCACCGGAAAGCTCGCCGGGCAACTTCCGCTCGAAGCCTTCCAGCCCGACCATGCTCAGCAGTTCCTGTGCGCGGGCGCGGGCCTGCTTGCGGTTCAGCCCCAGTACCTCGGCCGGCAGCAGCACATTGGCCAGCGCGGTGCGCCAGGGCATCAGGTTGGCGTCCTGGAACACCACGCCCACTTCCCGGCTGGGCCCGTGCAGCGACTTGCCGCTGACGCTGACATCGCCGGTGTAGTCGGCGATAAGGCCCGCCAGAATCCGCAGCACCGTGGTCTTGCCGCAGCCGGAGGGGCCGACGAGCGAGACGAACTCGCCCTGGCCGATCTCCATGTTGATGCGGGAGAGCGCCTGCACGCGCTCTCCCTTCGCCATCGGGTAGACCTTGCTGAGTTCGCGGACGGCGATCAGTGGTGTCCCGTCGCGCGGTTGATTCAGACCTCCGGGCTGCGCCCTGCGGTCATCAATCGCGGTCACGGCGACGCGTTGCCGATCACGCGGTCGAGGATCCACAGGTCGTAGTCGTGCACCAGCTTGTCCTGCGGGGTGAAGCAGCCGGCGCGGTTGTAGGCGGAAAGCGCGCCAAGCTGCTGGCGCTCGGCGGCGATCACATCCTCGTCGCGGACGATGTCGCTGTACTTCAGGTACAGGTCCAGCGTCTCCTGGAAGTCCGGCAGCGCCGCCGTGCTCTTCGGCACCATGGTGGAGGTGAACAGCCGGCAGGCGCCGGGGCCTTCGGGGATGATCTCGGTGCAGCTGACCATGTCGATGGCGAAGCCGATCATCGCGTTGCTGTGCACGTAGGGGAAGAAGGTGCCGATCTTCAGCTCCTCCGGCAGGTCCAGCTCCGGCAGCTTCTTCTGGCCTTCCGGCGTGCCGCGGCTGCCGCTGAAATAGGTGTAGTGCATCAGGTAGTTGCCGACATGCACGCTGGGGTCGTGGAAGTCGCGCTTGCTGACGCGCTTCTTGTTCAGCGTGGTCTGGTGCACGAAGGGCACGTGGTAGCCGTCGCTCCAATTCTCGGCGTAGAACTTCCAGTTCGCCTTCACCGGGAACTCACGGCGCGCCACGCACACCATCTCCTCGGTCTTCCAGGGCGCCACGCGCTGGGTCAGGTCGCCCAGGTAGTCGGTCAGTGCCTGGGCGCTGGCGTCGAAGTTGATCCACATCAGCCCGCACCAGATCTCCAGCCGGATCTGCACCAGCCCGTGCTCGGCCTTCTGGAAGTGCTCTTCCTCGATGATCAGCGGCGTGCCGACCAGCGCGCCCTCGAAGTCGAAGGCCCAAGCGTGGTAGGGGCACTTCATCGTGTGGGCGCAGGTGCCCTCGCCTTCCAGAATCGCGGAGCCGCGGTGCGAGCAGCTGTTGATGAAGGCGCGCACCACCTTGTCCTTGCCGCGCACGATGATCAGCGGCACGTCGGCGAAGCTGAGCGTGATGTAGCTGCCGACATCGGGCACCCGGCTCTCATGGCCCAGGCAGTTCCAGAACTTCTTGAAGATGGTTTCCTTCTCGCGGGCGTACCACTTCTCGGACGTGTAGCACCACGGCGGCAGCGTTTCGGCGGAGTAGAACGGCCGGCGCACGCCGGTGTAGTGCCGCGGGTCGAACAGGTCGGCCGGCTCGGCCATGTCGCGCATGATGTGATTCATCGGAACATCCCCTCTGTCGCTTCGGTTCACGCGGTTGGTGGCCCGGCCTGCGGCCCGGCCCAGAACAACAGGCGCTGCCGCAACGCGGTGACGCCGAAATGCAGCAGCATGCCCATGCCCGCGAGCAGCGCGAGGATGGAGAAGACGCGCGCCGTCTCCAGGTTCTCGTTCGCCGCCAGGATCAGCGTGCCCAAGCCCGCCTTGGCGCCGACGAACTCACCGACGATGGCGCCGAGCAGCACGAAGACCACGGCGACGTTGATGCCGGAGAAGATGAAGGGCAGCGCGCTGGGCAGCCGCACCAGGCGGAACACCTGCGCCCGGCTGGCGCCCAGGCAGCGCAGCACGTCCAGCCGCCCCGGCTCGCACGCGCGCAGGCCGAGGATGGTGCTGACCAGCACCGGGAAGAACGCGATGGCCGCGGCCAGCACCACCTTGGACCAGATGCCGTAGCCGAACCACACGATGACCAGCGGCGCCATGGCGATCTTCGGCATCGCCTCGAAGGCGATCAGGAAGGGGTTCAGCGTGCGCTCCACCAGCGGCACGGCGGAGATCAGCGCGCCGATGCCGACGCCGGCGCAGATGGCGATGCCGAAGCCGATCATCGCCTGCAGCAGCGTGACGCCGAGGTGCTGCGGATAGAGGCCGCTGGCGAAGCCCAGCTGGAATTGCTCGGCGATCTCGCTGGGCGCCGGCAGCATCATCGGGTCCAGCCCGCCCCAGCGGGCGCCGGCTTCCCAGCCACCCAGCACCAGCGCGCCGAAGGCCAGCGGCGGCCACAACGCGGCGAAGCAGCGCCGCGCCGCGCGCTTCAGCCTCAGCCGGCGCGCTTCACGCGACATCATCCCGCGCGCTTCACGCGACATCCCGCGCCGCTTCCTTCAGCCCCGGTGGCCGCCGCGCGTTGCTGGCCATGAACTTGCGCCAGGCGATCACGCCCAGGTCGCTCTTGGACAGCCGCTCCGGCCCGGGGATGACGGCTTCCAGCAGCACCTTGTCCTGGTCGGAGAAGATGCGGTCATGCGCCCAGCCGCGCCACAACTTGTAGTGCAGCCGGTCGAACCACTCCACCAGCTTGCCCACCCGGCGGAAGTTGTTGATGTTGAAGCAGCGCGTGGTGTTCTCGTCGATCGGCACCGCCAGCTGCACCAGCGCGTATTCGCCGTGCAGCCGGCCGACCAGCACCATGCCCGGCAGCCAGACCTCGGACTGGTTGGCAATGCCGTAGACCTTGTGCGCCTTGCTGTTCTCGAAGCCGCGGATGTTGCCGCGCCCGCGCGGCTTCATGAAGCGCCACCACTCCTTGTTGGGGAAGCTGCCCAGGCCGGGGAACTCGGCGCTGGTGACACCGCCGATGCGCTTGAACGCCATGCCCTTGCCGTTCGGCAGCGGCTTCGGCTCGATGGTCAGGTTGAACGGCAGCTGCGGCTGGAAGAACAGCTCCGGCGACTTGCGGTGCACGTACTGCGCGTGCTGGTCATTGCCCCAATTGTCCACCAGCCAGCGCCAGTTGCAGGCGTAGTCGGTGTACATGGGAATGGAGAAGAAGGTCTTCTGGTCGGCGATCCATTCGGGGACATCGTCCTCCAGTCGGCTCGCCTCGCCCTCTCCGGCCCACAGCCAGATCATCCCGGCATGCTCGCGCACGGGGTAGACGCGCTGGCGCACCTTGCGGGTGATCGGCGCTTCCGGCCCGTCCATGATGGCGGCGACCAGCTTGCCGTCGGCACCGTCGAAGGTCCAACCGTGATAGGGGCAACTCAGCGTGCCGGTGCCCTTGTACAGGCATTCCCCCAGCGAGAGCTTGACGCCGCGATGCGGGCAGCGGTCGTCCATGGCGTAGAGCTTGCCGGCATCGCGATACAGCACGATCTCGCGGCCCAGCAGCTTCACGCCCAGCGGCTTCTGCTTCAGCTCCTTGCTGGTGACGATCGGGTACCAGTATTCCGAGAAGCCAAGCTTCGGAATTCGGTGCGTGCGGTAGGGGATTTCTCCGGGGTCGTCGTCAAGCTCGGCCTTCGGCATGCCCGCTCTGCTCCTGATCTGGAAGCCGCCAGATGAGGAGCCGAAGCATGAGTCGTGCCAACGCCACCCGCCAGCCATTCGGCGGCTGCGACCACTCAACGCGCGCCGCCGCCGCCTATTTTGGCATCAGCCTGTGATCACAACCGCCGAGGAATCGGTCGCCACGGAGGCCGGCTGATACTTCGACAGCCTATGGTTCGCGCGGCCGCACCGCCTCCGCCAGCAGGAACAGCGTGGTGACCACGACGATGACGACGACCGAGGCGGCGACCAGCGTCGGGCTGACCTGCAGCACCACGTCGTCCCATAGCTGCTTCGGCAGGGTGGAGCGCAGGCCACCGCCGATGAAGAGCGCCACGGTCAACTCCTCGAACGAACTGAGGAAGGCGAAGATCGCCGCGGCCACCAGGCCGGCACGGGTCAGCGGCATCGCCACGAGCCAGAAGCTGCGCCAGCGGTTGGCGCCCAGCGTCGCCGCCGCCTGGTCCAGCCGCCAGTCATAGCCCTTCAGCGTGGCCAGCAGGATGACGAAGGCGATGGGCAGCGCATGCACGGTGTGCCCCAGCATGATGCCAAGGTCGGTCGCCACCAGCCCCAGCTGCGCGAACAGGTAGAACAGCGCGACGGCGACGACGATGGAGGGCACGATCATCGGCAGCAGGAACAGCAGGAACACCGCGCCGGTCCAGCGGCTGCCGCTGCGCGCCAGGCCGAAGCCGGCGAGGGTGGCGATGATCAGCGTGGCCACCGCGGTTGCCGCGCCGATGCCGAAGCTGCGCAGCGTCGCCGCCACCCAGACCGCGGAGGAGAAGTACTCCGCGAACCAGCGCAGGCTGAAGCCCGGCGGCGGGAAGGACAGGAACTCCGAACTGGTGAAGGCCATGGGCACCAGCGCCAGGATCGGCAGCACCAGCACCGCGATGACCAGGCCGCAATAGGCCGGCAGCAGCCAGCCCAGACGATGCCCGCCCAGCAGCCGCGCCAATGCCTCGTTGGCGGAGGAGGTGACGCGGGCGATGCCGGCCAGCAGCCACAGCCCGGCCCGGCGCGGCAGGCTGCGCGCCCCGCGCTGCACCCCGCCGCCGCCGGCAATGGCGGACAGCCCGAAGACGCGGTCGAACACCAGGCAGCTCAACAGCGCGGCGCCGATCAGCAGCGCCGCCAGCGCACTGGCGAAGAACCAGTTATCGTTGGTCTGGATCTGCAGGATGATGACCTGGCCCATCATCGTCTCGGCCGGGCTGCCCAGCAGCGCTGGGGTGATGAAGTAGCCGAGCCCGGCGATGAACACGAGCAAGCCGGCCGAGGCCACGCCCGGCATGGAAAGCTGGAAGAACACCCGCCAGAACGCCTCCACCCGCGTGGCGCCCAGCGTGCCCGCGGCCAGCACCAGGCGCTGGTCGATCTGCCCCATGACGGAGAGCATGGCCACCACCGCCAGCGGCAGCATGCTGTGGGTCATGGCGAAGAGCACGCTGCCGCGGTGGAACAGCAGGCTGCCCGGCTCGGCAATGCCCAGCGCGTCCAGCAGGCCGGAGACCGCGCCGTTGCGCCCCAGCAGCACCAGCCAGGCGAAGTTTATGGGATGGCCCGCCCCTCTTTTCTGCTGCGCTAAGCTGGCAGGGCAACCTGAGGGATGGGAGTGGATCGATGCAGATCGCAGTTCTCGGAATCGACCTGGGCAAGAACAGCTGCAGTGTTGTGGGTCTGGACTCCGGCGGC
>CANGNF010000022.1 GCA_947455205.1 Acetobacteraceae bacterium
GCCCCTCGCCCGGCCGCGCCCCCGCCGGCCGCCGCGCCCGCCCCCGTCGCCGTCACGCCGGCGCCTGGCCCCGAGGCGCAGTTGGCCGAGGAACGCCCCTGGGCGGTGACCTGCGCCGCGCCCCAGGCCGGGCTGCGGGACTGCCGGATGACCGCGACGGTGGTGCTGCGGCAGAACGGCGAGCGCCTGGCCAGCGTGATCCTGCGCCGCCAGCCGGAGACGCGGTCGCTGACCATGATCTTCCAGTTGCCGCACGGCGCCTGGCTGCCCGGCGGCGTGCAGTGGCAGGTGGATGAGGGCGAGGCCCAGCGCCTGCCCTTCAACACCAGCGACGCCGAGGGGCTCTACGCCGGCATCGCCGTCACCGACGACGTGCTGGGCTCGCTGCGGCGCGGCACCACGCTGCGGCTGGCGGTGGTGGCGGCGGCGCAGCGCCAGGTGCTGAACATCCCGGTCGCGCTGGGCCGGATGAACGAGGCCTTCGGCGAGTTCGTCGCCCAGGAAAGGGCGCGCTAGCACGCCCCGCGCAGGCTCAGTCCAGCGGTTCCAGCCGCACCACCGAAGCCCCGTGGTTGCTGCCGACCCAGAAGGTCACCGGCGTGGTCCGGTTGTCCACGAACACGCGGCGGACATTGGTGCTGCGCGGCAGCGGGTATTCCACCATCTGGCCGTTCTCCGGGTTCAGCCGGGTGATGCGGTCGGTCATCATGTTGCCGGTCCAGACCTCGCCATTGCGGTCGGCCACCGCATCGTAGGGGAAGCTGAACGGCGTCGGCGGGATGAACTCGCGGAAGGTTTCCGTCCGCGTGTCGAACATGCCGATCCGGTTGCCGGCGAACTCGCCGAACCAGAAGCGGCCGCGCTCATCCAGCGTGCCACGGCGTGGGTTGGAATTCGGCGTCGGCGTCGGCCAGATGCGGATCTGCCCGGTGCGCGCATCCACCCGGCCGATATCGCCGCGGCCGAACACGGTGAAGTAGACGTTGTTCTGCGGGTCCGTGGTGATGTCGTAGATGTTCGGGCTGGGTATCGGGAAGGGCTGGTGCACCTGGATCGCGCCGGTCGCCACGTCCATCTGGTAGATCGAATAGGTGCCGCTGTCCTCGATCCAGACCTTGCCGTCCACGTGCAGGTGGCGCGGCTCCACCTCGGTCGTCTGGGTGTGGTTGGCCTGCAGGTTGGCCGGCAGCGGGTACATGCGGAAGCTCTCGGTCCGCGGGTTGAAGCGCGCGACGCCGCCCTGGTAGGACAGCCCCAGCCACAGCTGGCCTTCCGCATCCGGGCGCAGCGCCAGGCTGCCCTTGGGGGCATCCGGCTTCAGCTCGGGCACGCGGTATTCGCGCACTTCCCCGGTGGCGGGGTCCAGCCGGCCCAGCAGCTGTTCGGTGAAGCTGTTGTACCAGACCGTGCCGTCCCCGGTCAGCACCACGTCATGCGGCATGCGGGTCTGCTCGGGCAGGTCGTATTCGGTGATGACCACGCGCGTGGCCCGGCCGCTGGGCCGCGGGAAGGGCCGCAGCGGGTAGGGCCAGGCCTCGCGGCTGCCCAGGTTGACCCGGGCCAGGTAGGTGGCTTGGCGCTGGAACACCGCCATGCGCGCCGCCGCCGCCGCCGGCCCCTGGTTGGAGATGCGGTCCGCCAGCGGCCGCTGCGGAATGTGCAGGCCGGACGCCGGCGCATACGTCGCCATGCGTTCCTGCACGCCGACGAAGCCGGCATGGTCATGCGCCGAGAACAGCGGCTGGCGCAGCGTGTGGCAGTTCACGCAGTTCCGCAGGAAGTGCTTGTCAGCCTCGGTGCCGGGCATGCTGGCCAGCCATTCGGCATTGGTCAGCTGGCTGGCCAGGTCGTCGCTCGGCGCCAGCTCCAGCGCCGCCGTGGTGGCGCCCCGCACCGTCACCTCGGCCGGGGAGGCCAGCCGGTAGCCGGCGGCCCGCACGCTCAGCGCATGGCGCCCGGGGCCCAGGCGGTTGGCCGGGAAGGCGAAGCGCCCCGCCGCGTCCGAGACCACCGTCACGGTGATGGTGCCGCCCTCGCGCTGCGCGCTGACCAGCACGCCCTCCATGGCGCCCTCGGCGGCGGAGCGCACGGTGCCGCTGAGCTGCGCGGCGGCCGGCAGGGCCGCCAGGGCCAGGCTGGCCACAAGGGTGAGGACCTTCAGCGCCATCGCTTCCTCCTGCGGCCTTTGTCGCGCGCCGCTTTTGAGGCAGCCTAGGCCCAACCGCGCGGCCCGGCCAAGGCCCGCGCCCATGAGGAATCCGCCATGAAGCGCCTGCTTGCCGCCCTGCTTGTCCTGCTCGCGCCCGCCGCGCACGCCGCCTGGCCGGAGCGCCCGGTGACCGTGGTGGTGCCCTTCGCCGGCGGTGCCGCCGCCGATGTGATGGTGCGCGCCATGCTGCCGCACCTGCAGGCCAGCTTCGGCCAGCCGGTGGTGGTGCTGAACGTGCCCGGCGCCAGCGGCTCCATCGGCATCGACCGCATCGCCAAGGCGCCGCCGGATGGCTACATGGTGGTGCTGCCCGGCGATGCCGGCGTGGTGGTGCGCCCCAGCATGCTGCCGCCGGTGCCCTACGACCCGCAGCGCGACCTGGCGCCGATCACGCTGATCGGCCGCACCCCCAACGTCATCACCATCTCGGCCCGCCTGCCCTACCGCAGCCTGGGCGAGCTGGTGGCCGATGCCCGCGCCCGGCCGGGGGTGCTGACCTATGCCCATGCCGGGCTGGGCACCTCGCAGCATATCGGCGCCGAGGTGCTGAAGCAGATGGGCAACCTGGACATCACCGGCGTCGCCTACCCGGTCTCCTCGCAGCAGTTGATGGACGTGATGGAGGCGCGGGTGACCATGCAGTTCGGCAACATCATCATCCAGACCCCGCGGCTGCGCGACGGCACGCTGCGGGCGCTGGCGGTCAGCGGCGCCACCCGCGCGCCCAGCCTGCCGGATGTGCCGACGGTGGCGGAACAGGGTTTTCCGGGCTTCGACGTCACCGCCTGGTACGGGCTGTTCGCCCGCGCCGGCACCCCGCCTGACGTGATCGCGCGGCTGCACCGGGACTTCACCGCCGCGCTGCGCCAGCCGGATGTCAGCGCCCGGCTGGTGGACCTGGGCGTGGAGGTGGTGGCCAATACCCCCGCCGAATTCGCCACCGTGGTGGCGCGGGACATTCCGCGCATGCGGCAGGTACTGGAAAAGGCCGGCGCCATCGGGCCATAACGCCGGCGCCCGCCGCCTTGCGGGCCCCGACTGGAACCCGCCATGCCCGAAAGCCCCCGGCTGACCCGCGACCTGGTGGTGGCCGCCTATGAGCTGCTGCTGGGCCGCCCGCCGGAAAGCGAAGCCGCCATCCAGCACCAGCTGAACAATGCGGAAGCCGATGCCGCCGACCTCGGCCTGCGCTTCATCCGCAGCCCGGAATTCCGCCAGCGCTACGCCGCGCTGACCGCCGACCTGCCCAGCGTGGGCAAGCCGCGCCAGCCGCCGCTGTTCCTGGGCGACCGGGTGCTGGCGGAGACCTGGCGGGGCGAGCGCATCTACCTGGCCCCGACCGACCTGGACCTGACGCCCACGCTGCTGCGCGACGGCCGTTGGAAACCGCGGGTGGAGGCGACCCTGGCCCGGCTGGCCCGGCGCGGCCAATGGGTGGCGGATGTCGGCGCCAATGTCGGCGCCTTCACCCTGGCGCTGGCCCATGCGGTGGGGCCGGAAGGGCTGGTGGACTGCTTCGAGCCCAACCCGCTGCTGGCCCGGCTGCTGGCCGCCACGCTGCATGTCAACGGCCTGGGCGGCAACGTGACGCTGCACGCCAAGGCGGCGCTGGACCGCGGCGGCAGCGCCGGCTTTGCCGTGGTGCCGGACCACGCCGCCAGCGGCGCCCTGCTGCCCGCCAGCCCGCTGCACACGGAGCGGATGAGCGTGCCGGCCATTGCCCTGGACGAGGCGCTGGCGGCCTGCCCGGCGCTGGACCTGCTGCGGCTGGATATCGGCGGCGCCGAGCCGCTGGCGCTGCGCGGGGCGGAGAACCTGCTGCGCCGTTCCGCCGAGCTGCGGGTGCTCTCGGCCTGGTCCATGACCGCCATGCGCGGCCGGGCGGACGTGCCGGCGCTGCTGGCCTGGCTGGCGGACCTGCAGTTCCGCGCCTGGTGGCTGAACGCCGAGGCCGAGCTGGAACCGCTGAAGATCGACGCCCTGCTGGCCATGCCGGATGGCGAGGTGCTGTTCAGCCGGCGCGATCCTGGCTGAGACAGGAGCTTGGCTGAGACGCGGGGCTGACGGTTGCGGCCGCCGGCGGGCAAGCCCACCTTACCGGCCATGGATACGCTGCCCCCCGTCCGCTTCTTCCCGCCCAAGCGCTCGGCCCCGCCGATGGAGCGGCCGCTGCGCGTGGTCTCCCCCTACGAGCCCAATGGCGACCAGCCCGGCGCCATCCGCACCCTGCTGGCGGGGATAGAGGCGCAGGAGCGCGACCAGGTGCTGCTGGGCGTCACCGGCTCCGGCAAGACCTTCACCATGGCCAAGGTGATCGAGGCGATCCAGCGCCCCACCCTGATACTGGCGCCGAACAAGACCCTGGCGGCGCAGCTGTATGGGGAGATGAAGTCCTTCTTCCCGGACAACGCCGTGGAGTACTTCGTCAGCTACTACGACTACTACCAGCCGGAGGCCTATGTTCCGCGCACCGACACCTACATAGAAAAAGACGCGCAGATCAACGAGCAGATCGACCGCATGCGGCACTCCGCCACGCAGATGCTGCTGGAGCGGAACGACGTCGTCATCGTGGCCAGCGTCTCCTGCATCTACGGTATCGGCAGCGTCGAGGCCTATTCCCGCATGGTGGTGAAGCTGGAGCGTGGCGGCCGGATGGACCGCGACGTGCTGGTGAAGGGCCTGGTGGAGCAGCAATACCGCCGCAACGACAGCTTCTTCGCCCGTGGCACCTTCCGGATTCGCGGCGAGACGGTGGACATCTGGCCCAGCCACCTGGAGGACCGGGCCTGGCGCGTCAGCCTGTTCGGGGACGAGATCGACGGGCTGAAGGAGTTCGACCCGCTGACCGGCGAGATCACCGCCGAGCTGGACAAGGTCAGCATCTACGCCAACAGCCACTACGTCACGCCCCGGCCGACGCTGGCGCAGGCGATCAAGTCGATCAAGGCGGAGCTGCAGGAACACCTGGCGGTGCTGGAAAGCCAGGGCAAGCTGCTGGAAGCCCAGCGCCTGGGCCAGCGCACGCAGTTCGATATCGAGATGCTGGAGACGACCGGCAGCTGCAAGGGCATCGAGAATTACAGCCGCTACCTGACGGGACGCGCGCCGGGCGACCCGCCGCCGACGCTGTTCGAGTACCTGCCGGAGAACGCGCTGCTGGTGGTGGATGAGAGCCATGTCACCATCGGCCAGCTGGGCGGCATGTATCGCGGCGACTTTGCCCGCAAGACCATCCTGTCTGAATTCGGCTTCCGCCTGCCCAGCTGCATGGACAACCGGCCGCTGAAGTTCGAGGAGTGGGAGGCGTTCCGCCCGCAGACCGTCTTCGTCAGCGCCACCCCCGGCCCGTGGGAGATGGAGCGCGTCGCCGGCGTCTTCGCCGAACAGGTCATCCGCCCGACCGGCCTGGTGGACCCGATCACCGAGATCCGCCCGGTGGAAGGCCAGGTGGACGACCTGCTGGCCGAATGCCGCGACCAGATCAAGAAGGGTGGCCGCACCCTGGTCACCACCCTGACCAAGCGCATGGCGGAAGACCTGACGGAGTACATGACCGAGGCCGGCATCAAGGTCCGCTACCTGCACTCGGACGTGGATACGCTGGAGCGGATCGAGATCATCCGCGACCTGCGCCGCGGCGTGTTCGACGTGCTGGTCGGCATCAACCTGCTGCGCGAGGGGCTGGATATTCCCGAATGCACGCTGGTGGCCATTTTGGACGCGGACAAGGAAGGCTTCCTCCGCAGCTTCACCAGCCTGGTGCAGACCATCGGCCGCGCCGCGCGCAACGCGGAAGGCCGGGTGGTGCTGTACGCCGACCGCATGACCGACAGCCTGAAGCGCGCGCTGGAGGAAACCGACCGCCGCCGCAGCAAGCAGGTGGCCTGGAACCTGGCGCACGGCATCACGCCCACCAGCATCAAGCGCGATATCAGCGACGTGATGCAGAGCGTCTACGAGCAGGACTACGTGACCGTGGACGCCGTGGAGGGCGACGCCGCCAGCCACTTCGTCGGCAAGGACCTGCGCGCCAGCATCGCCGAGCTGGAAAAGCGCATGCGCGCCGCCGCCGCCGACCTGGAGTTCGAGGAAGCCGCCCGGCTGCGCGACGAGGTCAAGCGGCTGGAGCTGCTGGAACTGGGTGCCGAGGCGGCCACCAGCCTCAGCGTCAACGCCGCCGGCCGCAGCCTGCAGGACGCGGTGCCGCGCAGCGGTGGCGGCAAGCCCAGCCGGGGCGAGGCCTGGAAGCCCAAGCCGCTGGGCCCGGGCGGCGGCGGCTACGACCCGAAGAAGGGGCGCGGCCGCAAGCGGGGCTAGGGCGCCGCGGGCCGCCCAGGGAATCGTCGCCGCCAAGCGGCAGCGGGGGAACCACCCCCCTCCCCTTCACCGTTCACCCTGCCAACCCCAAAGGCAGGAGACGCGCGTGTTTTTTCATCGCAAGGAACTGATGTTCCCGGTCAAGGTCGATACCCCCAACCCGCGCTTCGGCCAGATGCTGCTGGAGCAATTCGGTGGCGCCACCGGCGAGCTGACCGCATCGCTGCAATACTGGGTGCAGTCCTTCCATGTGCAGGATGCCGGCATCCGCGACATGCTGCAGGACATCGCGATCGAGGAGTTCAGCCACCTGGAGATGGTCGGCCGGATGATCGAGCTGCACACCCAGGGGCCGAAGCGCCAGGCCGCGGAACAGTCGCCGCTCTTCGCCATCCGCGGCATCGGCCCGCACTTCCTGGACAGCCAGGGCCAGGCCTGGTGCGCCGCTTACATCAATGAAGGCGGCAACGTGGTGCGCGACCTGCGCGCCAACATCGCCGCCGAGGCCGGCGCGCGGCAGACCTATGAGGCGCTGCTGAACATGTGCGAGGACGCCGGCACCAAGCAGGCGCTGACCTTCCTGCTGACGCGGGAGATCAGCCACACCCAGATGTTCATGCAGGCGCTGAACAGCATTGGCAAGCTGGACGACCCGATGTTCGGCAATGTGAAGCCGGACGAGACGGTGGACCTGTACTTCAACATGTCGCGCGACGGCGCGCTGGACATGCGCGGCGCCTGGAACCAGGAGCCGACCTTCCGCTTCGTGGACAACCCCACCCCGCAGGGCCAGGTGCCGACCGAGGTGGTGAACCCCGACGACGAGAAGATGCCCGGCGCCGGCGCCAAGGGCGGCAAGGCCAAGCCCGGCGGCACCGCGGCGCACTGACGCGGACGCAACCGTCGCGGCTGCCGCGCGTTTCCGGCCTTCAATCGGTTATGCGCGGGGGTTGCGGCGCCAATGGGCGACTACACAGGCAGGATAGATATCAACCGCCCGGCGGAGGAGGCCTTCGGCTTCCTCGCCGATATCGGCAACATGCCGCTCTACCTGCCCTCGGTGCGCCAGGCGCGGGCCGAGGGCGGCGAGCGCATCTTCCTCTCCGGCGAGGCCGAGGGCCGACCCTGGGAGGCCGAGGGCTGGATGGAAGTGGATGTCGAGCGCCGGCGGATGCGCTGGGGCAGCGATGCCCTGGTGTACTACAAGGGCGAGTTGCAGGTTTCCGGCCAGGGCGAGCGTTGCCAGGTGGAGCTTCGGCTGCACCTGGTGCCGCTGCCGCATGTGGCGGCGCGGCTGGCGCAGAAGTCCGGCAGCGTGGAAGCCGGGCTGAAGCTGGCGCTGGAACGCACGCTGGAAAGCATCCGCCAGGCGGTGGAAGGCAATGGCCGGGCGCAGGCCCGCCCGCAGCAGAGCAGCCGGCTATATGGCCGCAGCGCCACGATGAACCCGGACATCGCCTGACGTTGGCAACTGGCAGGGCCTGGGGTCCGGCAGACGACGCGTCTGGCCGGCCCCGCACGCCGCTGTTTCCTCCGGGCGGGATCAGCCGCTAGCATCCCGCCCAACGAAAAGCTGGAGGCAACGATGACGCCGCGGATCGCTCGCCGTGCCCTGCTGGGCGCCTTGGCGCTGCCGGCCCTGGCACGGGCGCAGGCGGAATGGCCGACGCGGCCGTTGCGGCTGATTGCGCCCTACACCCCCGGCGGCGGCGTGGACACCACGGCGCGGCTGCTGGCCATGGTGATCGGGCGGGAGCTGGGCCAGAACGTGATCGTGGAGAACCGCCCGGGTTCCGCCGGCATGATCGGCGCCGCCGAGGCCGCCCGCGCCCAGCCGGACGGCTACACCCTGCTGGTGGACGCGATCCCGCATGTCGCCAACCCGCAGGTGCTGACCGGCCTGCCCTTCGACTACCTCACCGCCTTCGCGCCGCTTTCGCTCAGCGTGGTGGTGCCGCATGTGATGGTGGTGCCGCTGTCCTCGCCGGCGAAGTCGGTGCCGGAGTTCATCGCGCTGGCCAAGGCACGGCCGGGGCAGTTGGCCTACGGCACGCCGGGCGCGCTCACCGCCAGCCACTTCGCCAGCGCGCTGCTGGCCAACCGCGCGGGGATAGAGCTGGTGCACGTGCCCTACCGGGGCGGCACCGCGGCGCTGCCGGACCTGATGAGCGGCAACATCGCCATGATGATGGGCACCGTCTCCTCCTCGGTGCCGCTGGTGAATGAGGGGCGCATCCGCTGCATCGGCGTGACGACCAAGGCGCGGCTGCCCAACCTGCCGGATGTGCCGACCATCGCGGAGCAGGGGCTGCCGGGCTACGAGATGAATGAGTGGAACGGGTTGTTCGGCGTGGCCGGTACGCCGCCGGCGGTATTGGCCAGGCTGTCCGCCGCGGCGCAGGTGGCGATGCGCGACCCCACGGTGCTGGCGCGCACCTCCACGCTGGGGCTGATGCCGGTGGGCAGCAGCGCGGAGGATTTCGCCAGCTTCATCGCCGGCCAGCGCGAGATCGTCCGCAAGCTGATCGCGGACAACCGCATGACGGCGAGCTGACCCGGCCGGATCGCCGGAGGGCCGCAGGGCCCGGAGGCGTGAATCCGCCCGGCCAGATCAGGTCTTCCGCACGTTCCAGAACACGGTGAAGGGCGCTTCCATGGCGCCCTGCACATTGGCCCGGTGCGCCACCGGCCAGACATAGCTGCCCATGTTGCCGAAAGGCGGGTTGGCATAATAATGCCGCTGGATCTCCGCCGCCTTGGCCTGCTGCGCCGGCAGGTCCGGCGCCTGGAACCAGGCCTCGATCAGCCCGACCATCGCCGGGTCCGGCACCTGGCCCAGCAGCGGCACATGCGCGGCGGGCGAAGCGGTGCCGACACCCTGCCAGGTCAGCGGGAAGCAGGACCAGTTGGTGCTCTCGCTGCGGTCGCGGCTGCGCCAGCGGCTGAACATGGTGCCGAGGTCCATCGCCTGAAACTCCACGTTCAGGCCCATGCCCTGCATCATCTGCTGCGCCACCAGCCCCATCGCGTTCAGGTGCGGCGCGTCGGAGGGCACCATCAGCACCACCTTCTCGCCCTTGTAGCCGCTCTCGGCCACCAGGCGGCGCAGCGTGGCGGGGTCGCGCGCTGGCAGCGTCTCCTGCCCCGCCTTGGTCTCCATCAGGGAGCCCGGCGTAAAGATGCCGGTGCCGGTGTGGAACAGCGAGGCATCGTCGCCCACCGCCGCCTGCATGAACTCCCGCTGGTCGATGGCGGCGATGACGGCGCGGCGCAGCGCCACGTTGTCGAAGGGCGCCACCGCGTTGTTGAAGTGCAGGTAGGCGGCCCAGCCATACTGGTCGGTCTTCTTCAGCTGCACGTCGCGCAGCCGGCGCAGCCGCGGCATCAGGTCGAACAGCGGGCGCTCGACGTAATCCACCTCGCCGCGTTGCAGCGCGGCGGCGGCACCGGCGGCGTCCGGCATCGTCGTCCACTCCACGCGGTCGAAATGCACCACCTTGCCGCCGGCCAGGTAGCTGGGCGGCTCGTTGCGCGGAATGTAGTCGGGGTTGCGGCGGAAGGCGGCGCTGGCGCCGCTGACCCATTCATCCTTCTGCCACAGGAAGGGGCCGGAGCCGATGATCTCCTTCACCTCGGTGAAGGCGGTGATCCTGGAAATCCGCTCCGGCATGATCCAAGGCTCGGTCAGGCCGCGCAGCATCTGCGGGAAGGGGCGCTTCAGCCGGATCTCGAAGCGCCTGTCGTCCAGCGGCTTCATCTCCTCCACCAGCGGCATCATCCGCTGGCCGATCGGCCGGCGCTGCGCCCAGCGGGCGATGGAGGCGACGCAGTCGATGGCCCGCACCGGCTCCCCGGTGCTGAACTTCAGCCCGTCGCGCAGGGTGAAGGTCCAGCGCAGGCCGTCCGCGGTCACTTCCTCGCCGGCCACCATCTGGCGTTGCGCCGTCAGCGTCGGGTCCAGGCCGTAGAGGCAGTCATAGACCATCAGCGAGGCGGTGAGCGCCACGGCGCTGGAGGACCAGATGAAGTCCAGCGAGAACAGGTCGGTGCTGGGCACGTAGCGCAGCACGCGGGGGTTGCCCTGCGCCAGGGCCGGGCGCGCCAGCAGGCTGGCGGCAAGCGAACCGGCTAACCCTGGCAAGGCACGGCGAGGCAGGTTCGGCATGGGGCGGCTCCGGCGGCGACCCCGAAAGGCTAGGCGGCCGCGGTGCCTGACCGCAAGCCGCCTGCCGGGCCCTCAGGCGGGCCGCGCGTGCCGAATGGCGCGGCTGGGGGCAAACGGGGCGCCACCATGCTGCATCCGGTGCAGCGCCGCGTGCCGGTGGTGGTGGTGGCGGTGCATCCGGTGCGAGACCATCGGCCGGTGATGCTGCACGGCGCTGATGCCGGGCGGGTGGCCCGCCACCCGGGCCGGCTGCGCCATGGCGGTGCCGCCGATCATCAGGGTGGCGAGGGCGGCGAGGAGGAGGCGCTTCATGATGCCCTTCCGTGGCGCCTCGGGTTCGGGTGGCGCCACTGGAAGGATATTGCGCGGCAAGCGGTTGCGCCGGGCTGGCGGCGGACGGAATTCGCCGACAGCCCGCGCAACATCCTCGTTACACGGCCGGCATCATGCGGTGGGCCAGGCCACCGCCGGCAGCACCACGCCGCGGCACTCGCCGAAGCCGATGCCGACCGCGCCCGGCTTCTCGGCCCGCGCGCGGAAGATGACCTCGTCGCCGTCCTCCAGCCACAGCCGCTGCTCGCCATTCGGCAGGGTGATGGGGTCGCGGCCGCGAGTGATCTCGCTCATGCAGGCGCGGCTGTCATCGGTGGGGCCGGAGCAGGTGCCGCTGGCCATGACATCGCCGGGGCGCAGGTTGCAGCCATTGCTGGCGTGGTGCGTCAGCATCTGCGCCAGGGTCCAGTACATGTGGCGGAAGTTGGTGTTGACCACCTGCGCCGGGGCCTGGCCGCCCTCGCGCATCGCCGGCGTCTGGTACAGCACCTCCATGCCCAGATCGAGGCCGCCGGCGGCCTTGTCCTTGGCGCCGACGAAGTGCGGCAGGGCGGCGGGATCACCCTCCGGCCGCACCGGGCCGGGAATGCGGAACGGCGCCAGCGCCTCCAGCGTGATGACCCAAGGGCTGACGCTGGTCATGGCGGACTTGCCGAGGAAGGGGCCGAGCGGCGCGCTCTCGAAGCGCTGCACGTCGCGCGTGGACCAGTCGTTCAGCAGGCACAGGCCAAAGATGTGGTCCTCCGCCGCATCCACGTTGATCGGCTGGCCCAGGCGATTGCCGGCACCGACGAAGAAGCCGAGCTCAAGCTCGAAATCCTGCGAGACAGTGGGGCCGAACACCACGCTGCCATCGGCGTTCTGGCGGATGCCGTTGGGCCGCACGAAGGGCTGCGGGCTGGCCACCAGCGAGGATGCGCGGCTGTTGTAGGCGATCGGCAGGTGCTTGAACGCCGGCGGCAGCTGGCCATTCGGGTCGCGGCTTTTGATGCCGCGCCACATGTGGTGGATGCTGGTCAGGAAGTCGGTGAAGGCGCCCGGCGCGCTCGGCGCGTGCATCGTCGCCTCGCTCATCGGCACCAGCAGGTCCGGGCGCGGCGTGGCGCCCTCGGCCAGCAGGGCGGAGACCTGGGCGCGCAGCGCGCTGGCCGGCAGGTTGCCCATGGCCATCAGCCTGTTGAGCGTCGGCGCGCAGGCGGCTTCGGCCGCTGCCGCCGCCAGCCCGGTGAAGACGCCGGCCGCCAGCGCGTCCTGCAGGCACAGCACCTGGTCGCCGATGGCGATGCCGCCATGCGGCGCGCTGCCGCCATGGCTGAACACGCCGAAGGGCAGGTTCTGGATCGGGAAGTCGCAGCCGGCGACATTCGCGCTGGCGACCCAGCTGCGCAGCGCCGGGTCGTGGGTGGCGTTCAACATGTTGCTTCCTTGGCTTCCAACAGAACTTCTATGGCGCAGCGCATGGCGGCGTCCTCGGCACGGCCCTGGCCGGCGATATCGTGCGATGTACCATGCGCGACGCTACTGAACAGGATCGGCAGGCCGATGGTCAGCGCCGCCGCGCCGCGTGGCGACAGCATCTTCACCGCCACATGCCCCTGGTCGTGGATCATGGCCACGCCGATGTCGTAGCGCTGGCCGGGCAGCACCAGGTCGGCGCCGTAGGGGCCATGCGCGTCGATCCCCTCGGCCTGCGCCGCGCGGACGGCGGGCACCACCAGGCGGTCATCCTCGTCGCCGAACAACCCGCCCTCCCCGGCATGGGGGTTGAGGCCGCAGACGCCGATGCGGGGGCGGGCATAGCCGAGCATCAGCCCTGCCTGGTAGCTGGCGCGGATCGCGTTCAGCACCGTCTCGGTCCGCAGGTCCGCGATGGCGCTGGAGAGCGACTGGTGCAGCGTGACATGGGTGACGCGCAGCCCGGAGCAGGACAGCATCAGGAAGGTCTGATCCAGCGCCACGCCCAGCTTGCGCGCGAGATAGCCGGGATAGCCGGCGAACTTCACCCCGCTGGCATTCACCGCCGTCTCGTTGTGCGGGCCGCTGATGACGGCATCCGCCGCGCCGGCCTGCACCAGCGCAACCGCGGCATCGAGGAAGGCCAGCGTCGCCGCGCCCGCCTCGGCGGAAATGCGCCCGAGCGTCGGCATCGCCGGCAGCGGCACGGCGTGGAAGCCGACCTCGCCGCCCGCCAGCCGGATGCCGGTGTTGGTGAACTCCAGCGGCAGCCCCAGCCCGGCGGCATGGGCGCGCAGTACCTCGGCATCGCCCACCAGCGTGATCGCGGCGCGTGCCCGCAGCGCCGGGTCGGCTGCCGCCCGCAGCGCAATCTCCGGCCCGATGCCTGAGGGGTCGCCCAGCGCGATGGCCAGCCTCACAGCGGCAGCGCCAGCAGCGTGTCGACGCGGCGATTGTCGTAGACCACCACGCGCTCGGCAAACAGCGGCCCCGCCTTGGTGAACTTGATGCGGTCCAGGTAGCGCCCGCAGCTGAACAGCAGCGTCGAGCCGTCCTGCATGATGCGCGTGACCTGGTAGTTGGAGACGACCCGCGCCTCATCCCGGTGGAAATGCGTTACCAGCGTCGCGCTCAGCATGTGGCGGTAGCCCTGCGCCTCGTAGATGTTGGCCTCGCGCAGGCTGGTCACGCGGTCCTGCAGCATGGCGCGGTTGTCGCAGTGGATCAGCCCGATCGGGCGCTTCAGTGCCCAGTTCTCGGCGGAGATCACCTGGTACAGGCAGTCCTCGGTGAACAGCGCCGGCCATTCCTCCAGCCGGTCGTCGTCGATGGTGTGCGCGTAGCGCGCGAACAGGTCCTCGATGGCGAGGCGCGTGCCGACATCCACGATCACGGCGCGAACCCCATCAGCCCGCGGTACTGGTTCCAGAAGCCCCGCACGGAGGCTTCCGACACGCGGCTGTCGCTGCTGGCATGGCCGGCGCCGCCCATCTCCACCACGCTGTCATCGGCCTCGCTGCCCTGGATGGCGCGCTGCACCCAGCCACCGACGCAGCCATCCTCCATGCTGATGTAGCCGGCCGGGCCGACCAGGTTGGCCTGCTTCAGCCGCATGCGCTGCATCTCCTCGTCATCATCCTCGAAGCCGAGGAAGGTCCACAGCAGCTCGGTCTCGTCCACACCCTTCGGCAGCACCTGGCGCAGCGCGATGCTGTTGTGCACCTGCTGCAGGATGAAGTTCGGGAAGACCGAGAGGATCTGCACGGTGATGCCGTCGCCGAACTCATCCCGCGCCTGGAAGATCGACGCATCCTGCAGCCCGAAGCCGTCGATGGCCGAGCGCAGGCCGACGTATTCGCCGCCATCCTTGTCCTGCTTGTTGCGCGAATGGCTGGCGTGGTTGCCGCCCTGGTCACTGACATGGATGCCGCCGGTCGCGGTCAGCCGCAAAATCTTGAAGGTGGAGAAGAAGCTGTGCAGCAGGGACGCGTGATAAGTGTCCTTGGTGTTCTCGACGTAGAGCTTCCAGTTGTTGTGCAGGTACTGGCTGGTGGTGCCCAGCACCTTCAGCTTGCGGTTGCCCAGCACACGCTGCATCCGCCCGCCGATCAGCTCGCCGATATGCTGCTCCAGCGGCGGCGCCTCCGCCGACAGGCTGCCGAACACCAGGCCACAAGTTTCCTCCACCCGCAGCCGCTTCAGCCCGTGCTGCTTCAGGTCGAAGCCCTCGGGCATGCCGCCCTTGCCCTCGATGCCCCGCCTGAACGGCACGCCCTGCAGGTTGCCATCCAGGTCGAAGGCCCAGGAGTGATAGACGCAGGTCAGCGACGTGCCGGTGTTGCCCTGGTTCTTCAGCGCCACCAGCGACCCGCGATGGCTGCACCGGTTGACCAACGCGTTGATGCCGCCATCCTTGCGGCGAACCACCACGACCGGCACCTCGCCGAGGAAGGTGGTCTTGTAGTCGCCCGCCTCCGGAATCTCCGTGGCGGCGCAGAGGAAGCCCCAGGTCGGGCCGGCGAAGATGTTCGCCTTCTCGCGCTCATGGTTCTCGGCGTCGGTATAGACGCGATAGGGCACGCGGGTATTGCCACCCGCGGGCCACGCAAAGGCCGGTGCATCCATGCTCGTTGCTCCCGTCATTCGATGCGGATGCCGGCGGTGCGTACCACCCGGCCCCATCTCTCGGTTTCCAGCCGCATGAATGCGGCCATGTCGGCGGCGCTGCCGCCGGCCGCCACGGTGCCGACCGTGCGCAGCTTCTCGGTGGCTTCCGGCGTGGCCAGCCCGCGTTGCAACTCCGCGTTCAGCCGCGCCACGATCTCGGGTGGCGTGCGTGCCGGCGCCACCAGGCCGAACCAGCTCTGCACATCCACCTGCGGCGCGCCTGCCTCGGCCATACTGGGCACTTCCGGCAGGTCCGGCCAGCGCGTCGGCGCCGTTATCGCCAGCGCCTTCTCCATGCCCGCCCGCACCTGAACCACCGCCTGCGCCATGCTGTCGAAGATGACCTGGATCTCGCCCTTGATCAGCGCCTCCAGCGTCGCGGTATTGCCGCGATAGGGCACGTGGACGATCTCCACGCCGAAATGCTGCTTGAACAGTTCGGCCGCCAGGTGCGGTGACGTCCCGATCCCCGGTGAGCCGAAGTTCAGCGCCCCCGGCCGCGCGCGCGCCAGGGCCACCAGCTCCGCCACGCTGTTCACCGGCAGCGAAGGCGGCACCACCAGCACGTTGGGCGCCTTGCCCAGGATGATCACGGGCGCGAAGTCGCGCAGCGGCTCATAGGGCAGGCTGACATAGAGGCTCGGGTTCACCGTCAGCGGGCCGACACTGCCCAGCAGCAGCGTGTAGCCATCCGGCGCCGCCTTCGCCACCAGGTCGGTGCCCAGCGAGCCACCGCCACCCGGCCGGTTCTCGATGACCACCGGCTGGCCCCAGGCGCGTTGCAGGTGGTCGCCGGCGATGCGCGCCATGACGTCGTTCGCGCCACCGGGCGGCCAGGGCACGATGATCCGCAGCGGTCGCGTGGGGTAGCCGGCCTGCGCCAGCGCCGGCGTGGCCAGCATCGCGCCCAGCAGCGCGCGGCGGTTCATCGCCTTCTTCTCCACATGGCCATGGCGTTTCTCCCTCGGCGGCCATGCTGGCACGGCAGGCGCCGCTGGCCCAGGGTCTCAGCGCGCCACGGATCAGGGCGACAGCGCGCGCAGGTCCTCGGCGGTGTCAACATCCCGCAGCCGCCGCACCAGCGCCACGCGGTGGCCGGCGCAGTTGCGCAGCGTATCCGCCAGCGTCTCGGCGCAGGACCAGCGCACGCCGGCGAAGGGGCGCGGCGGCCGGCGGGGGCCGAGGCCGGCCAGCCAGAACCCGCCATCCTCGGCCGGGCCGAACACCGCATCCGCCCGGCCCAGCGCGCGGAAGGCGGCGGCGATGTCTTCGCGCGTCACGCCGGGAATGTCGCAGCCAACCAGCACCGCACGCCGATGTCGGCCGAGGGCGCGCTGCATCCGCTCGCCCAGGTCGCCCCTCCCCTGCGGCAGCACCGGGTGCGGCGCGCGCAGGAAGGCGCGGTCCGGCGTCACCGCCACCTCCGTCCGCCAGCGCCGCTCGCCGCGCATCATCCGCAGCAGCCGGCCGAGCTGCCCGCGATGGAAGCGCAGCGCCGCCACCGGGCCCACCCCTGCCGCCAGCCGCCGCTTGACCCGCCCGAGGCGCGGCGCGCGGGCGAACAGGATCAGCGTATCCATCAATAGACCTTGGCGATGACGCGTGGCGGCACGCCGAGGTACCACAGCGACAGGCAGGCCAGGTTGCGCGCCGAACGCTTGCGCCAGCCATCCCGCCGCCACTTCTCGGCCGAGGTCACCGCCGCCACCTCCAGCCCGCGCAGCCGCGCCCGGCCCAGGCGGCGCACCAGGTCCACATCCTCCATCAGCGGCAGCGGCCGGAAGCCGCCGACCGATTCGTACAGCGCGCGAGGGATCAGCAGCCCCTGGTCGCCATAGGGCAGCGCCAGCTTGCGGCAGCGCCAGGCCACCAAGCGCTCCAGCCTGCGCGCCTCGTCGCTGGAGTCGTCCAGCGCGAAGCGGAAATAGGCGGCCATGCCCGGGTGCTCCGCCATATGCGCCCGCGCCGCCGCCAGCCAGCCGCGTTGCAACCTGGTGTCGGCATGCAGGAACAGCAGCCATTCCGCCCGTACCGCCGCCGCGCCGGCCGCCAGTTGCGGCCCCCGCCCGCGCGGCGCCTGCACCACCCGCGCGCCCAGCGCCCGGGCCAGCGCCGGCGTGTCATCCGTGCTGCCCCCATCCGCCACCACCACGGGCGCCCATGTCTCGGCGCAGGCTTCCAGCACCGCCGGCAGGGTGCGCGCCGCGTTCAGCGTGGGAATGATGATCGCAAGCAAGTGAGTTCCCATTCTGTTCTTGACGCGCCGCGCCGCCCTGGGCAATTTGCCACGGAACAGACGAGGAACGGAACACCATGCCAGACGGTAGCGTGCACCCAGCCTCGGCGATCCTCCCTGGGCTGCGCAAGGGGCGGGGCGCCGTCTCCAACCCCGCGAACCGGTTCGAGAGCCAGTCGCGCGAGGCCTTCGACGATGGCTGGGACAGCCTGGTCGACATGGCCGACCTGCCGCCGCTGCCGACCACGCTGATCCGCGAGCGCGCGAAATCCGCGATGAGCTGGAACGAGAGCCCCGATATCGGCTTCGACCGCTCGCTGAACCCCTATCGCGGCTGCGAGCATGGCTGTGTGTACTGCTACGCCCGGCCGAGCCACGCCTATGTCGGCTACTCCCCGGGCCTCGATTTCGAGACCAAGCTGATGTTCAAGCCGGACCTGCCGGCGCTGCTGGAAAAGGAGCTGTCCCGCCCCGCCTACATCGCCAAGCCGGTAGCGCTGGGCGCGAATACCGACCCCTACCAGCCCATCGAGCGGACGCTGCAGATCACCCGCCAGGTGCTGGAGGTGCTGGAGCGCTTCGGCCACCCCGTCACCATCGTGACCAAGTCGGCCGGCGTGCTGCGCGACCTGGATATCCTGAAGCGCCTGGCCGCGCGGGGGCTGGTGCATGTCTGCCTCAGCGTCACCACGCTGGACGCCAACCTGGCCAGGCGGATGGAACCGCGCGCCGCGACGCCGACGCGGCGCCTGGCGGCGATCCAGGCGCTGGCCCAGGCCGGCATTCCCGTCGGCGTGCTGGCGGCGCCGATGATCCCCGGCCTGAACGACTCGGAGCTGGAGCGGATCATCGAGCGCTGCGTGGCCCATGGCGCCGGCCGCGCCGGCTATGTGCTGCTGCGCCTGCCGCTGGAGATCAAGCAGCTGTTCGAGGAATGGCTGCACCAGCACGTGCCGGACCGCGCCGCCCGCGTGCTGGCGCTGGTGCGGCAGACCCGCGGCGGCCAGCTGTACGACAGCCAGTTCGGCCAGCGGCAATCCGGCACCGGGGTGTATGCCGACATGCTGGCGCGGCGCTTCGCGCTGACGGTGCAGCGGCTGGGCATCGGCCGCGGCAATGTCTCCGGCCAGGGGCTGGACTGCACCCAGTTTGCGGTGCCGCGCGTGCCGGAACGGCAGTTGGCGCTGCTGTAGCCGGTGGCGGGCGCGGGCCGAGGCCCGGCGGGACCTGGCTTGGGCAGGCAGCCGCCAGCGCCTGCCATCGGGAGCGCGGCGCGGGCGCGGCCCGGCAAGGCCAGCGATTACGTTCTCGCACCGCACGCGCTATCCTTCGGCCATGCCGCATTACCGCATGGAGTCGCAGGCCGGGGGCCGGGTTGCCGGGGTGGACGAGGCCGGGCGCGGCCCGCTCGCCGGCCCGGTCATGGCCGCCGCCGTGGTCTTCACCGCGGGCATCCCGCGCGGGCTGGGCGCCCTGCTGGATGACAGCAAGAAGCTCTCCGCCGCGGCGCGGGAGGCCGCCTTCGCCGCGCTGCTGGCCGCCGCCGCGAAGGGCCGGCTGGACTACGCCGTGGCCGCGGCCTCGGCGGTGGAGATCGGCCGGCTCAACATCCTGCGCGCCACCCACCTGGCCATGTCGCGCGCCATCGCCCGGCTGGGCAGCCTGCCGGACCTGGCGCTGGTCGATGGCAACCAACCGCCGCCGCTGCCCTGCCGGGTGCAATGCGTCATCGGCGGGGATGCCGAGAGCTTTTCCATCGCCGCCGCCAGCATATTGGCCAAGGTCATCCGCGACCGTGCCATGGCCCGGCTGCACCCGCGCTGGCCGAATTACGGCTTTGCCAGCCATGCCGGCTACCCCACCGCGCGGCACCGGGCGGCGCTGGCGGAACACGGCCCCTGCCCGCACCACCGCCGCGGCTTCGCCCCGGTGGACCAGGCGTGGCTGTTCGCCGTGGCGGCGCAGGACTGACCCGGGCAGGGGATTTGTCCGAAACCGGCGCCGCGCGGCGCCACCCACGGCATTTGTCCGAAACCGGCGCCGTCCTGCGCCACCCAGGGCAATTGTCCGAAACCGGCGCCGCCCGATACCACCCAAGGCGTTTGTCCGAAGCCGGCGCCTCCCGGCGCCACCCACGCCATTTGTCCAAAAGCCGCGTCGCCCGGCGCCACCCAGGGCATTTGTCCGAAGTGCGCGCCGCCCGGCGCCACCCAAGGTGTTTGGCCGAAAGCCGCGCGGGTACGCCGCAGGCTGCACCGGCAGCACCAACCGGCGCCGCCCCGGCGATTCGTCCGAAGCGCGCTACGCCTTCAACAGCCGCCGCAGCTTGCGGATCGCGCTGTCCGGCGTGGTCAGCACCGGGCGGCCGGTCGCGGCTTCCACCAGCGGCTTGGCCCGCGCCAGGCTGAACTGCGCCAGCGCGATCACGTCGCAATCAGCCAGGTCCTTCGCCGCCTCGGCCGCCAGCCGGTCATGCTCGGCGAAGTCGCCGCGGTCCATCGCCGCCAGGGCGCCCTCGGCCAGCTTGCACTTCACCTCCACGCCGGGCGGAAATTCGGGCGGCATGCTGGTCAGGGTGGGGCCGAAGGTGGCCAGCAGGCCGATCTTCTTCCCCATCGCCACGGCTTCCTCGATCATCGCCTCGTTCGGCTTCAGCACCGGCATCGCGCCGCGCTCGGCCGCCACCGCCTCGATGCAGGGCCCGAAGGCCGAGCAGGTGAACAGGATGGCGTCCGCGCCCGTGCCCACCGCGTAGCGGGACAGGTTGAGGAAGCGGTCGGTCATCACCTGGTCCAGCTGCCCGGTCTTCGCCAGGTCGGCCGAGAGGCTGTCATCCAGCAGGTTCATCAGCACGGCCTCCGGCCAGGCCGCCTTGAACGCCGCCTCGATCGGCGGCGGCGAATGGCGGAGAGCGTGGATCAGGGCAATGCGCATCGGTCGGTCCTCAAGGCGGAAGCAGGCAGCTCGGTTACTTGCAGCGGCGCAGCGCGGAGGGAAACTCGGTGCAGCCGGGGAAGGTGATCTCGTCCTCGCCGCGCCGCTCCACCCGCAGCAGGTTGGGGTTGCTGGCACAGCCGAAGGCGAAGTCGGGCGGCAGGCGCCCCTGGCCCAGCGGGGCGAAGCGGAACTCCAGCCCGTTCGGCGTCAGCGCCACGGTCTCGATGATCCGCTGGCGCAGCGTCAGGTCCAGCGCGGTGGCGCGCATCACCAGGTCGCGGGTGAAGATCACGGTGGGGGCGCCGACGCATTCCGGGCCGCTGCCGTCGCCGGGCGGGAACTGCCCGCCGGTCCAACTGCCGAACACCCAGGCATGCGGCGGCGGGGTACGCGGCCGCTGCGCCAGGGCCGGCGCTGCCAGGGGGGGCAACGCCAAGCCGGGCGCCGCCACCAGGCCACCGAGCAGGAACCTGCGCCGCATGCATCGCCTCCATCACCTGGCGCCTGGGAGTCGCCGGTGGAATCACCGGCGGCGTGGACCAGCCGCTTGAACACCAGGCCGGAGGCTGCCGGACGCTGCGGTGAGCGCCCGGCCGTCCCCGGCGGGCGCCGTTGTAGCGCCGCAGCGGCCGGGGGGAAATCGGCGAAAGCCACGCGGCGGCGCTGGGCAAGGCGTGAGTTGCTTCCCCGGCCGGGGCATGCCAAGCCCGGCGCGCAACGAGCGGGCCCTCAGCATGCTGCGAAACCTCTACAACCGCGTCCTCGCCCTGGCCGGCCACCCGCGGGCCACCGCCTGGCTGGGCGGGGTCAGCTTTGCCGAAAGCAGCTTCTTCCCGATTCCGCCGGACGCCATGCTGGTGCCGATGTGCCTGGCCCGGCCGGAGCGCGCGATGCGCTACGCCCTGATCTGCACCATTGCCTCGGTCCTCGGCGGCGTGGTGGGCTATGCCATCGGCTTCTGGCTGTTCGACGCGCTGGCCATGCCGGTGCTGCGGGCCTACGGCTATGGCGATGCGCTGGCCCGCTTCACCGCCTGGTACGACCAGTGGGGCGTCTGGGTCATCCTGATCAAGGGGCTGACGCCGATCCCGTACAAGATCGTCACCATCGCCAGCGGCGCGGCGCATTTCGACTTCCTGACCTTCCTGGCCGCCAGCATCGTGACGCGCGGCGCCCGCTTCTTCCTGCTGGCGCTGCTGCTGCGCCGCTTCGGGGAGCCGATCCGCCACTTCATCGAGACCCGGCTGACCCTGGTGACCAGCGTGGCCGCGGCCGGCATCGTCGGCGGCTTCCTGCTGCTGAAGCTGATCTGACACCGTTTCGGCCGGCGCTTCCCGTGGCGCCGGCCGGGATGTAGCCTCGGGGCTTCATCCACGCCGCACCACGGGGAATCCATGCCCATCAGGCGCCGCCTTCTCGGCACCGCCCTGCTGGCGGCACCAGGCCTTGCCCGCGCCCAGGGGTTGCCGCGGCTGGGCGTGCTGATGCTGCCGGCTGAGAGCGACCCCGGCGCCACCCAGCGCCGCGACGCCCTGCTGCGGCGGCTGGCGGCCCTGGGCTGGAAGGATGGCGAGACCATCCGCATCACGCTGCGCTGGGCCGGCGCCCAGCCGGGACGGGTCGCCCAGCTGGCGCGGGAGATGGTGGACCTGGCGCCCGACATCATCCTGGCCAATGGCACCCCGATCATCAGCGCGCTGCGGCCACTGACCCGCAGCATCCCGATCGTCTGCGCGCAGGTGATCGACCCGGTCGGCCTGGGCGTGGCGGAGAGCCTGGCGCGGCCGGGCGGCAACATGACCGGCTTCACCTTCATCAACCCCAGCCTGATCGCCAAATGGCGCAGCCTGCTGCACGAGGCAGCGCCCGCCCTGCGCCGCGCCGTGCTGTTCTTCAACCCCGCCTCCAACCCCTGGTACCCCCGCGCCCTGGCCGAACTGGCGCAAGGGCCGCCCAGCCCGGGGCCGGACCTGGTGCTGGTCGCGGTCCGCAGCACCGAGGAGTTGCTGGCCCGCCTGGCGGAAGCGGCGCGGCAGCCCGCCACCGGGCTGATCACCGGGCCGGAGCAGATCGTGCTCGGCAGCCAGCGCGACGTGCTGGAAACCGCCCGGGCGCAGCGGCTGCCCGGGGTTTCCGTCTATCCGCAATTCGCCGCCGCGGGCGGGCTGATGTCCTACGGGCCGGATGTGCCGGACATCTTCCGCAATGCCGCCGGCTATGTGGACCGGATCCTGCGCGGCGCCAGCCCGGCAACGCTGCCGATCCAGCAGCCGGTGCGCTTCGACTTCACCATCAACCTGGCCACCGCCACCGCGCTGGGCCTGAGCATCCCGCCCAGCCTGCTGGCGGCGGCCGATACGGTGATCGAGTAGCGGCCGGAGGCTGTCGTTCGACCGCCGCGCCGGCGATGCCGCTACAGATCCACCTTGATGCCGGCGCGCTTGATCAGCCCGTCCCACTTGGCCTGCTCCCGCGCCAGGATCGCGTCGCCGGCCTCCGGCGTGGTCGCGGTGATGTCGAAGCCGAGTTCGCGCAGCCGGGCCGCCGTCGCGGGGTCCCGTGCCGCGCCCACCGCGGCGTCGTGCAGCCGGCGCACCGGGCCGTCCGGCGTGGCCTTGGGCAGGCACAGCATGGCCCAGGTGTAGATGTCGTAGTCGGCCAGGCGCGGGTCGCTCTCCTTCATGCTCGGCACGTCGGGGTAGGCGGGCAGGCGCTCCGGCACCAGCACCGCCAGCAGCCGCAGCGTGCCGGCGCGGATATGCCCGGCGGCGGCGGGCAGGTCGGCGAACACCGCCTGCACCTGGCCGCCCAGCAGGTCCTGCAGGGCGGGGCTGGAGCCGCGATAGGCCACGTGGGTCATCTTGGTGCCCATGAACAGGTCGTACATGGCGCCGCCCATGTGCAGCGGCGTGCCGCTGCCGCTGCTGCCGTAGTTCAGGCTGTTGGCCGGGGCATTGGCCACCCAGCGATGGAACTCCGCCAGGGTCCTGGCCGGCGCATCCGCCCGCACCACCAGCACATAGGGCACGGTCGCCACCAGGCTGGCGACGCGCAGCGTGGCCGCGGGGTCGAAGGGGCGCGGGTCCATGGTCAGCGGCGCCATCATGAAGCTGATGCTGCCCATCAGCGCGGTGTAGCCATCCGGCCGGGCCTGCACCACGGCGCGGGTGCCGATGACGCTGCCGGCGCCGGCGCGGTTCTCCACCACCACGGACTGGCCGAGCAGCTCCGTCATCTTCGGCACCACGATGCGCGAGGCGATGTCCGGCGAGCCGCCGGGGGCGAAGGGCACGATCATGGTCACGGGGCGGTCGGGGTAGGCGCCCTGGGCCTGGGCGCCGGCCGGCAGCAGGGCGGCGGCGGGCGCGGCCAGAAGGTGGCGGCGGGAGATGGTCATGGCGGTCCTCCGGTTTGGTCGCAGCCTACCGCGTTCACCGCCCCAACGGCGATACCCAGGGCGAGGTGGCCGGCGCCCTGGCCGGCGCCCCCTGCGCGGGATGCGACGGCTGCGCCCAGGGGTTGGGCGCGGCGGGGGCGTCCAGCTGCGGCCCGGCATCGCGCCCGCCGGCATAGCGCACCAGCGCGGCGATGCGGGCTTCCAGCGGCGGGTGGGTGGCCAGCAGGTTGCCGCCCAGCGCTTCCGGCGGCGCGTCCAGCAGCATGGCCTGCATCGGCCCGGGCAGGCCGGGCATCTCCGCATGGCCGGCCACCTTGCGCAGCGCCGAGATCATCGCATCCGGGTCCTGGGTCAGCTCCACGCTGCCGGCATCGGCGGAGAATTCCCGCGTGCGCGACAGCGCGAAGCGCAGCCCGATGGACAGCACATAGGCCAGCGCCGCCAGCAGCAGCGCGATGATGATCAGCGCCCCGGCATTGCCGCGGTCGCGGTCGCGCCGGCCACCGCCCCAGCGCATGCCACGGAACAGCAGTTCCGCCACCATGGAGATGATGCCGGCGAAGACCGCGGCGACCACGGCGGTGCGGGCATCGCCGTAGCGGATGTGCGACAGCTCGTGCCCCAGCACGGCGGCCAGTTCCCGCTCGTCCAGCGCCTGCAGCAGGCCGCGCGTCACCGTGACAGCACCCTTCTTGCGGGAGAGGCCGGAGGCGAAGGCGTTGCGCTCCGGCGTCTCGATGATGGCCAGGCGCGGCATGGTCAGGCCGCGGCTGATGCAGAGGTTCTCCAGCGTGTTCCACAGCCGGGGTTCCTCGGCGCGGGTCACTTCATGCGCGCCGGAGGCCAGGTCGATGATCTTCTGGTTGGCCAGGAACGCGATGCCGAACCACACCGCGCTGGCGGCCAGCGCCAAGGGCAGGATGCTGGGCAGCAGTTGCGCCGCCTGGACCAGGCCTTCCTCGATGCTGGCGCCCTGCCCGGCCACCGCCAGCAGCGCCAGCGCATAGCCGATGACGCAGAGCAGCAGCGGGAAGCCGGCCAGCAGCAGGCCGGTCTTCCAGGCGTTGTTCCAGATGAAGGTGCGCAGCCCGACAGCCTGCATGCGGCCCTCCCGGCGTCTCGCGGTCTAGAACTTCACCTGCGGCGCGGTGTTGATCGCGGCGCGCTCGCTCTCCGGCACCTCGAAGAAGGTGCGGCTGGTGAAGCCCAGGCTGCCGGCGAAGAACACCGCCGGCACGGACTGGATGGCGGCGTTGTATTCCGCCACCGCGTTGTTGAAGAAGCGGCGGGCGGCGGCGATCTTGTTCTCGATATCGCTCAGCTCCGCCTGCAGCTGCAGGAAGTTCTGGTTGGCCTTCAGCTCGGGATAGGCCTCGGTCAGCGCCAGCAGGCGGCCCAGCGCGGCGCCCAGCTGGCCTTCCGCCTGGGCCTGGGCGGCCGGGCCATTGGCGCCCACCGCGGCGTTGCGCGCGGCCACCACGGCCTCCAGCGTGCCGCGTTCATGCGCGGCGTAGCCCTTCACGGTCTCCACCAGGTTGGGCACCAGGTCGTGCCGCAGCTTCAGCTGCACATCCACGTCCGACCAGGCCTGGCCGGTTACCTGCCGCAGCGAGACCAGGCGGTTGTAGACCACCACCAGCCACAACAGCAGCAGTACGACAACGCCGAGGACAACCCAGGCCATGGCAACGACTCCCCCAGAGGCAGCGCCAGCCTACAACATCATCGGCGCCGGTGGGGCATGCTCCCGCGCTGGTTTGACAGACTGATACAGCCGGCGCTTGGCGACGCGCTACCGGCCGCCGCAGGCCGTCGCCACCACCTCGCACTGCGCCCGGCCGGAACAGGCGGAAAGCGCGGCGCGGCCGGCCGCGGCGGCGTCCTCGCCCTTGCCGTATTCCACCAGTGTCACCTGGAAGGTGCGGGGGTCCGAGGTCCGCATCAGCCCGGTGACCCGGCCCGCCTGGGCGATGGCCAGGCATTCGCCCGGCCCGGCCTCGGCCAGCGGGCGGCAATGCGCGCCGGCACGGGCGGCGCAGGCGCGCTCGGCTTCCATGTGCGCCTGGTTGCGGTCCCGCTGGCCCTGGCTGGTGCCGGTGGCGCCGTTGGGTGGCGTGGCGGCATAGGCCACCGCCCAGGTGCCGCTGCTGGCGGGCGTGGCCACCGTGGTGCCCAGCGCCCGGCGCGGCGCGGCGTTGACGCCGCGGGTGAAGTCGCTGCCGGCCTGGCAGCGGATCAGGCAGGCCTGCACCGCCGGCGGATTGGCCGCCAGATCCCGCGCCGGCGGGTTGCATTGCTGGCGGCAGGCCGGGGTTATCGGCCGGGTCTGCGCCCCGGCGGGCCACGCCATCGGCAGCGCGAGGAGGAGGAACAGCAGGGCCACGCCAAGCGAATGCGCGGCGGCCACGGGGCGGGGCGGGGTGCGGGTCACGGCGGCAGTCTTGCCGCCAATGCCGCAGAAACGCCAGTCGCGTTACGTCGCCTGGGTTGCCGACATGTAAGGGTTATTCCACCCCTGCGCGCATTTGGCCGGCGCTACAGCGGCAGCGTCGCCACCGCCACGGCGCCGCCATCCGCGCGGTTCCGCAGCACCACGTCGCCGCCATGGGCGCGCAGGATGTTGCGGGCAATCGGCAGGCCCAGGCCGGCGCCGCCGGTTTCCCGGTTGCGGCTGCCCTCCAGCCGGCGGAAGGGCTGGAACACGTTCTCCAGCTCGCCCGGCGGCACGCCCGGCCCCTCATCCGCCACTTCCAGCCGCACCGGCTGGCCGTTGCCGGCCGGCACCAGCTTCAGCCAGGCGGCGCCGCCATAGCCCAGCGCATTGCCCACCAGGTTGGCGATGGCGCGCTTCAGCGCCACCGGCCGGGCCTGCACCACCAAGCGTTCCGGCCCGGCATAGTCGATCTTCTCGGCCAGGTCGGGGTGGGAGTCGGCGGCGTCGTCCAGCACGGTGCGGCACAGCGCCACCAGGTCCAGCGCCACGCTCGGCTCGGCGGCGCTGTCATCCCGCGCGAAGGCCAGGGTGGCGGCGATCATCGCCTCCATCTCCGCCAGGTCGGCCAGCATCTTCCGGCGCTGCTCGTCGTCGTCCATGAACTCGGCGCGCAGCCGCAGCCGGGTGATTGGCGTCCGCAGGTCATGCCCGATGGCGGCCAGCAACTGGGTGCGGTCGCCGACAAAGCGGCGGATGCGCGCGGCCATGGTGTTGAAGGCGGCGGCGGCGCGGGCGATCTCGGCCGGCCCGGTCTCCGGCAACGGCGGGGCGTTGACGTCGCGGCCCAGCCGGTCGGCGGCATCGGCCAGGGCGCGCACCGGCCAGATCAGCCGCCGCACCGCCCACAGCGTCAGGGTCGCGGCGGTCAGGGTCATCACCGCGAAGGCGATCAGGAAGGTCTCGCTGTGCCAGGGGCGCGGCGGTTCCAGCCGAACCTGCAGGTTCAGCCAGGCGCCATCCGCCAGCCTCAGGGAGGCCGCCCAGTCGCCCATGCGCGGCGGCCCGGCCCAATCCCCCATGTGGCGCGGGCCACGCTCCCGCCAGCGTTCGCGCGGCGGCAGCATGGGCGACTGCCCCTGCTCCGACCGCATCATGGGGCCGGCACCGGGGCGCGGCCCCAGGCCATGCTCCTGCCAGCTGGACGGCCCACCGAATTCCGGCAGCGGCGGGGGCGGCAGCAGCAGCGCCGGTCGGCCGGACGGCCCCAGCGGGCCGACCCGCACCTCACGCGGGCGGAAGCGCTGCGGCCCGGAGCCCTGCAGCCGGTCCAGCCGGAACAGCCGCAGGATCGGCGGCGGCGCCGGCGGCGTGTTGGGCGGCACCAGCGCTTCCTCGTCCAGGCTGGCGGTCAGGCCGGGGGGCAGCTCCACATCGGCCAGCAGCTGCGCCCGGCGCTCCGGCGGGGCCAGCACCACGGTGCTCCACAGCGCGAAGGCGCGGGCGGAGATCTCCCGCGCCTGGGCGAAGCGCTGCAGGTCCAGCCGGTCCAGCGCATGGATCGTCAGGCCGGCGGCCTGCACCAGGGTCAGCCCCAGCAGCAGCACCAGCGCGGTGCGCCCGGCCAGGCTGCCCGGCCACAGCCAGCACAGCGGCGGCGGCAGGCCATGGCGCGCCACCGCCACTTCCGGCTCGGGCCGCGGCAGCGAATCCACGGCTCAGGCCCTTCCAAGGCGGGATTGCATCACTCAGGCCTTCTCGACCGTCGCCGCCAGCACGTAGCCGCCGCCGCGCACGGTCTTGATGAGGGATGGGTTGCGGCCGTCATCCTCCAGCTTGCGCCGCAGGCGGGAAACGGCGACGTCGATGGCGCGGTCGAACGGCCCGGCCTGGCGGCCGCGCAGCAGGTCCATCAGCATGTCCCGCGTCAGCACGCGGTTGGCGCGCTCCACCATCACCTGCAGCAGCTCGTACTCGCCGCCGGTCAGCGGCACCTCCACGCCATCCGGGTTCAGCAGCCGGCGGCGGGACGGCTCCAACAGCCAGCCGCCGAAGCGGATGACCTTGGCCGGCGGCTCCTTGGCGCCGGGGCCGCCCTCGCCGGAGGCGCGGCGCAGCACGGCGCGGATGCGGGCCAGCAGCTCCCGCGGGTTGAACGGCTTGCCCAGGTAGTCGTCGGCGCCCAGTTCCAGCCCGACGATGCGGTCGGTCTCCTCCGCCATCGCCGTCAGCATCACGATCGGCGTGTCGCCCTGGCCGCGGATCCAGCGAGCCAGGTCCAGGCCGCTTTCACCGGGCAGCATCAGGTCCAGCACCACCAGGTGGTAGCGGCCCAGCGGCCAGAGCTTGCGGGCCTCCTTCGCGTCGCGCGCGGTGGTGACGCGCATGCCCTGGCGTTCCAGGAATTTGGCGAGGAGGTCGCGGATTTCGCGGTCGTCATCCACCACCAGGATATGCGGCACGGGTTCCATGCACCGTTACATAGCGCGTTCCCGGCGCGCTGGGGCGGGCGGTTGCGTTCCGTTGCAATTCGGCACGCGGGGGGAAGCGATAGCGCAACATGGCCGGCGCATGGTGCCGCCTGTAACCAAGCACTGGAGCATCGCCATGCACCCGCATCGCCACCACGGTTTCCACCTCAGGGCCCGCCGGGCCGGTACCGCCGCCCTGGCCGCCCTGGCCGCCGCCGCCTGGATCGCCCCGGCCATGGCGCAGCAGGCGCCGCCGCCGGCGCCGCCGGGGCAGGAAGCGCCCAGAGGACCCATGGGGGGTCCGATGGGCGGCCCGATGGGGGGTCCCATGGGTGGCCCCATGGGGGGTCATGGCATGCATCACGGCCATCACCACCGCCATGGCGGGCACGGCCCCTTCGGCGGCCTGTTCTTCCCGCGGGAGGACAAGGCGCTGACCACCGCCGAGGTGCAGAAGATCGCCGAGGCCTTCCTGCTGTGGCAGGGCGAGCGCAACTGGCGCGTGACCGAGGTGAAGGAAGCCGCCAACAACACGGTGGAATTCGCGCTGACCACGCCGGAAGGCGGCGTCGTCGCCCGCTTCAGCGTGGACCGCAAGACCGGCCGGCCGCGCCGCATCGGCTGACGTGGTATGTGGGTGGCATGGACATCGCCGCCCCCTTCCCCCACCCGCCGCCCTGGGCGCTGGCCGGCATCGCCGCGCTGGAGGTGCAGGACCCGCGCTTCGCCGGGGTGATCCCGGCGGCGGGGCCGCTGCCCTGGCGCACGCGGATGCCCGGCTTCCCCGGCTTGCTGCGCGCCATCTGCGGCCAGCAGATCAGCAACCAGGCGGCCACCGCCATCTGGCTGCGGCTGCGCGCGCTGCCGGGCGCGCTGGACCCCGCCGGTCTGCTGCTGCTGGACGACGCCATGCTGTGCGGCGTGGCCGGGCTGTCCCGCCCCAAGGCCGCGCATGCCCGGTCGCTGGCCACCGCCTGCGTGGAGGGGCGGCTGGACTTCGCGGCGCTGCCGGGCATGGCCGATGCCGAGGCGCTGGCGCATATCGCCGCGGTGAAGGGGCTGGGGCCGTGGAGCGCGGCGATCCACCTGCTGTTCGCCGAACAGCGGCCGGACGTCTTCCCGCCCGGCGACGTGGCGCTGGCCGCCAGCGCCGGCCACCTGCTGGGCCTGCCGGCGCGGCCCAGCTTCAAGGCGCTGGACCAGCTGGCCGGGGCCTGGCGGCCCTGGCGTTCACTGGCGGCGCGGCTGCTGTGGCACCATTGGCGGCATGTCACCGGCCGCGCGACCGGCGAGGAGCCTTAGGCGGATCGCGTCCGGGCGGAGCCACCCGAGCGCGGGAAGCCGCAATCAGCCCGGCGGCGACTGCAGCAGGTCGGACGGCCACTCGATCTCGGCGCCATCGACGAAGAAGGCGATCTCGCTCTCGTCCTCGCTGTCCCAGGCGCGCAGGGCGACCATGGCGATCAGCCCCAGCCAGGGGCCGGCCGGCAGTTCGGCCGAGACATGCAGTTGCAGCGTGCCCCGCTCATCATGCAGGCGCTGGACATTGTGCGCCCAGACCATCTCCCCCACCGAGCTTTCCGATTCCGCCGCCGGCAGCGTGACCATGCGCAGCAATTCGCGCGCGCGGCCGTCGGTGCGGATCAGCCGCCGCAGCCGCCAGGGTTCTTCTTCCGCATTATGTGCGGAGAGCTTCGGTTCAACCGGTTCCATCGCCACCCTGCTCCCAGGTCACCGGCCGCGCCATCGCGCCACCGCAGGACCACGGGTCCTTCCATCAACCCTACTGTGCCTAAGCCTATGCCAACACGCTACGGGAGAACACCGATTGTGCTCACGAGATCGTGAGTTTGGGCCTATCCTGACTTTTTGCAGGAGGTCTCATGTCTGTATTGTCGCGTCGCGCAGCACTCGGCCTTGGCTGCCTGGCCTGTTCCCCGCTTCTGCCCGGCCGGGCCGCCCGGGCATCCGAATCGACCGTGCCGAAGACCAGCATGACGCCGGACCAGGCGCTGGCCCGGCTGCTGGAGGGCAATGCCCGCTTCGTCGCCGACAACCCGATGGCGCCGGCCATCGGCAGCGGCCGGCGGCATGAGCTGGCCGGCGGCCAGGGGCCCTTCGCCGCCGTGGTCGGCTGCGCCGACAGCCGCACCACGCCGGAAAGCCTGTTCGGCGCCGGGCTGGGCGAGCTGTTCACCGCCCGCGTCGCCGGCAACACCATAACCCCGCAATCCCTGGCCAGCCTGGCCTATTCGGTGCAGGCGCTGGGCGCGCCGCTGGTGATGGTTCTGGGGCATGAGCGCTGCGGCGCGGTTGGCGCGGCGGTGGAATTCGTCACCAAGGGCACCCGGCTGCCGGACCCGATGATGGCCATGGTGGAGCCCATCGTGCCCGCGGTGCGCGCGGCGCAGAAGCTGGGCGGCGACCTGCTGGACCAGTCGGTGCAGGAAAACGCCCGCCTGATGGCGAAGGGCCTGCGCGAGCATGCCGCCTTCCGTGCCCTGGTGCCCAGCAAGCTGCGCGTCGTCGCCGCCCGCTACGACCTGGACGACGGCAAGGTGACGGTGCTGGAAGGCTAGAGCCGCGCCGCGCGGGCGGCATTGCCGGCGCGGTTGAGCAGCCGCGCCGAATGGCTGGCGCGCTAGCCCAGCGCCCGCGTCACCGTCTCGGTGCCGCCCATCCACAGCGTCGGGTGGGTCATCTTCACCCCGGGGCCGCCGGTGATGATGGGGTGGATATCGGCGGCGCTGCGGGCAATGCCGGGGTCGGCGCTGAACAGGAAGTCCTGCGCCCGCGCCAGGCTCCAGCCGGCCTTGAGCAGGATGTCCGCCATCTCGGCCGGGATCAGCATGATCTGTTCCTGCCCCGGCCGCGCCTTGCCGCCGCTGCTGGCGCGCTGGGCGCCCTGCATGGCCGCCAGCATCGGGCGCAGCACCATCTCGGGACCGTCGGCGCCGCCTTCCGGCAGCACTTCCATGGTGCCGGAGACGCCGAGCACCGTGACCGCGCTGGCGCCCTGCGGCAGGCCGCGCCTGGCGTGCAGCGGCGGCACCCAAGGGTGGCTGCCCTCGGCGAAGGCGAAGCCGTACTTGCCCGGCTGGCCCATGGTGGCCATGTCGCCGCTGCCCGGCCGCATGCCCGCGATGTTCCGCAGCACCAGCGCCACCGCCCGGCCGATGCAGGCATTGGCGCGGTTGCCGGGGCCGAGGCAGTTGGTGCCGCTGTTCATGCCGAGCCTCTCAGCCACCGGGCCATGCACGCAGACCGCCACGGTGGGCGTGCCGGTGGTGGTGGCGATGCCCAGCAGGTTGAACGGTTCCTCGGCGGCGGCCAGCGCGGCGGCCAGCACCACCGGCAGGTCGGCGGGCACGCAGCCGGCCAGCAGCGCGCAGTAAGCCACGGCCTGGGGCGTCACGGCGCCGAACATCGGCGCCAGGTGCGCCAGCTCCGCGTCGGGCGCGGCCACGCCGGCCAGCATCGCCGCCAGCCGCGCCTCGGTGGGGGGCACCAGCGGCAGGCCGTCGCTGAAGCCGGCGGCATCCAGCAGCGCCTGGGCGTCGTCCCAGGGCGTGGCTTCGTGGAAGAACAGCGCGTCGTCGGCGCCGACGGTCATGGCGCTGTCTCGCGCCTCAGGCGCCGGCCGAGGGCAGCTTGACCCGGGTGGAGACCACCGCCGTGCCGCCGAAGCTGGGGATGAAGGCGCTGTGCTTGCCCGGGCCGCCGGCCATGGAGATATGGATGTCCTCGGGACCGCGGCAGATCGTCAGGAAATCCCCGGTCGGCTTGTGGCCGGTAGCGACATAGGTCGCCAGGTTCTCTTCTGAGATGTGCTTCAGCGGGATGCGGGCGCGCAGCCAGAGTTCATCGCGCAGCTTGTCCACGCCCCAGCCGTCCCGGTGGAAGGTGGCGGCGTGTTCCGGCCCCACCACCACCATGTACGGCCCCTTGCCGTAGACCGTATTGGCGCCGGGCTGGGCGATGGTGTGGGCGAAGGTGGTCATCAGCCCTTCGGCACTGGTGCTGCCGTGGTCGTTGATGTTGTGCGGGGCTTCACCGGACATCACCGTGACCACGCTGTCCTCGGGCGCGAAGCCGCGGCGGACGTGGAAGGGCAGCCAGGGGCTCTCCTCCTCGTTCTCGCCGAAGCAGAAGGCGTACTTGGCCGGCGACCCCTGGGTGGAGCGGTCCATCACGCCCGGCTTGCCGCCGCCGACGTTGAGCAGGATCAGCTGGATCGCCCTGCCGATGCCGGCATTGGCGCGCCAGCCCTGGCCGAAGCAGTTGCTGGAGCAGTTGACGCCCAGCGCCTGGCGCAGCGGGCCGTTGATCATGACCATGGGCGCGCAGCTATGCGTCGTCGCCATGCTGCCGTGCAGGTTGTAGCTGGGGTCCAGGATGCCGCGCAGCCCGGCCAGGATGGTGGGGAAGTAGGCTGGCTTGGCGCCGGCCATCACGGCGTTGGCGGCCAGGCTGGCCATGGTGGGCACCACCTGGCGCGGCGAGATGGCGGCGAAACCCTCATTGTCGCCATGCGCCGCAGCCACCATGCGGGCGACGCTGGCTTCCGTCGGCATCACCAGCGGCAGGCCGTCGCTCCAGCCCTGCTCGATGGCGTAGTCCTGCCATGCCTCCTGGTCGAGATCCGCGATGTCCAGGATCTCGGTGTCGGCGCTGTCGCTCATGGGCTGCTGTCCCTGTGGGGGCACGGCCGCCGACGGTGCCCGGCGGCCTGGTTTGGTTAAACCAACGGCATGAGGCCCAGCCTCATGCCGAGGCGCCGAATGGCGCCCGCGCCCAGTGGCGCGTAAGCCAAGGCCGCGGATGCGGCCGCCCGGCGTCTGAGGGCGAGAGCAACCTGAAATCGGCGCGCCGATTTCAGGCGTTCATTTCCTGCTGGAAGCCGGAGAAGGCGGCTTCGATCCGCTCCACCAGTTCCTCGGCGTTCAGGCCGCCGACAGGGTGCTTCACCACGATCAGATGCGGGTCCACCTTGCGGGCCTTGGCCTGCGCCAGGACCAGCGGCTTGAAGGTCTCGGTGGCGATGACCACCCCGACCATGCCCTTCTTCCTCAGTTCGATGCTGTCGTGGAAACTCCACGATGAGCAGGAGCCTCAATCCCCCAAGGCGAGCAACGCGATGCGGTACTTCTTCGCCGTGTCGTTGATCATCTCGGGCGGGGCGCCCTGGCTGGCGCTGTTCTTGGCGATGAAGTCGATGTTGTCGGTGCGGCGGATGCCGGCCAGCTTGGCCTTGACGCCTTCCAGAAGCTCGCGCGCATTCGGCTTGGAATTGCCGAACAGCACGATCGGGTCGTTCAGCCAATCGACCTTGCCCTCGGTCGCCTGCTCGGCGCCAGCGGGGACCAGGCCAAATCCTGGGTTCACGATACGCATCGCGGTTCCCTCCGTATTGCCGCCATGGAAGCCCTATCCGGCCGCCTTGCCAAGAGCGAATGCGGCGGCGGCCACGCCTGCCGCCGCGCCGGCGGCTTCGGCCGCGGGCACCGTCTCCGTGGCGCCGGGCGCGCAGTCGCCGGCCAGGAACAGGCCGGGTGCCGCCGGGTCGGCGACGAAGCCGAGCGGCGCGACGCGGCCGGCGAGGACGAAGATGGCGCGGGCCGGCAGCGCGGTGCCCTCCACGCTGACCGAGTCGAGCCCGCCCGCGCCGGAAAGCGCGGTGACGCGGCCGGGCCAGATCGCGGCATTCGGCAGCGTGCCCAGCGCGGCGGCGCTTTCATGCGGCTCCGCGCCCTGGGTCACCAGGGTGACGTGTTCAACGGTGGCGGCCAGGTCCAGCGCCTCCTGCACCGCCCAGCGGTCGTGGCCGGCCACCACCACGCGGGCACCGGCGTAGAGCGGGCCATCGCAGGCGGCGCAGTGGGACAGGCCCTGGCCTTCGTAGCCGTCCTCCTCCGCCAGCCCCAGGCGGCCATTGCCCAGCCCGACCGCGAGCACCACGGAGCGCGCGTTGTGCGCTTCGTCATCGGTGGCGATCTCGAAGCCGGGCGTCAGCGCCGTCACCTCGGCGATGGCGAGTTCCGCGCCGGCTGCCATGGCGGCGTCCAGCAGCGCGGAGGCGTAATCCATGCCGTTGGGGTTGCCGGGCATGTCGTGCAACTCGGAAAAGTTCATCAGGACGCCGCCGGGGCCCATGCGGTCGATCACGCAGGTGCGGGCGCCCGCCTCGGCCGCCGCCTTGGCCGCCGCCAGCCCGGCCACGCCGGCGCCCACCACCACCACATCCCAGTCCTGCGCCATGCCGCACCTTCAGAGTTCTGGCGGAGGGAAATGGGAGTCGAACCCACCAGGAACCGGCCTACGGCCCCTGCTGGTTTTGAAGACCAGCCGTCCCACCGGGAAGCGTTTCCCCTCCGTTGGGCGAGCCTAGCCCGGCGACGCCGGGCCGAACAGCGCCGCCGGGTCCTTCACCACGCGGCGCAGGTCGCCACGGCGCAGCGTCAGGCCGCGACGGTCGAAGTATTCCAGCACCAGGATCGCCTGGGTGCGGCCGTTGCCGCAGGCGTCGCGGAACTGCGCGGCGCTGAAGCCGGCGGGGTGGGCGGCGGAAAGCGCGGCGGCGCGGCTGGCCATCTCCGGCACCGCTTCCCGCGGGAAGAACAGGTCCGGCGCCACTTCCAGCAGGCGGCCGGCGGCGGCCAGGCGCTTGGCGGCGCGGCGCAGCACCGGCGGGTCCAGGCGCAGGGTGCGGGCCAGGTCGTTCAGCACCGGCGGGCGGAAGGGGTGTTCCGCCAGGGCGGGCTGGATGCGCGCCCACAGTTTCGCGTCCTCGCCGCCCAGGCCGGGCTGATGCGTGGGCAGGCGGAGGAAGCCGGCCTCCCGCGCCAGCCCGCCCTGCTGCACCAGGGTTTCCGCCAGGGCGGCGAAGGCGTCGCGCGGCAGGCGCGTCGGCAGCGCCAGGCGCAGGGTTTCCGGCGCCGGGCCGGGGGCGGCGGGCTGGCGGGTGTGGTGCGCGGCCAGCGCGGCCTCGGCCTCGGCGCGCAGCGTGGCCAGCGCGGCGGGGGCCGCCAGGAAGTCGCCGGCGCGGGGGCCGGGCAGCTCGGCCAGGCCCCAATCCTGCGCCAGGGCGGCGGCGGGCAGCAGGTAGGGCGGCAGCGCCAGCATGGCCGGCAGCGGCTCCGGCTGGGCCAGGGCACGCAGCATGGCCAGGCGCGCGGGGGTGCGGCGGCGGCGTTCCGGTGCGCGCGGGTCCAGCACGCGGCCGCCGGCGAGGGTGCGCTGGGCCGAGACGTCGCGCAGCACCAGCCGGTCGCCGCGCCAGAACGGGCGGGGCTGGTCCAGCACCAGTTGGGCCAGGCCGGTCTCGCCGGGGGCCAGAGCTTCGGCGGAAAGCAGCACGACGCGGGCATTCAGCTGCGCCGCGCCGTGGTGCAGCAGCACCGGCGCCCAGGCGCGCAGTGGGGTGCGCTCGCTGGGCAGCAGGCGCAGTTCCACGTCCAGCCGGGTGGTCAGCGCGGTCAGAGCGGGGGCGACCACCCAGTCGCCGCGGCCGATCTCGTCCTTGGCCACGCCGGCCAGGTTCAGGGCGCAGCGTTGGCCGGGGTTGGCGTGCTCCACCGCCACGTTCTCGGCGCGCAGGCCACGGATGCGCGCGGGCCGGCCCTGCGGCTGCACCAGCACCGCATCGCCCACGCGCAGCGTGCCCGCGAGCAGCGAGCCGGTGACGATTGTGCCGGCGCCGGGCAGCGAGAAGCTGCGATCCACCGCGAAGCGCGGCAGGCCCGGCGCGGCGCTGGGTTGGTGGGCCAGGGCGGCGGCTTCCAGGGCGGAGCGCAAAGCGGGAATGCCGGCGCCGGTGGTGCTGGAAACCGCCAGGCATTCGGCGCCCGCAAGCGGCGTTGGCGCCAGCAGCGCGGCGACCTGGCGCTGCACCTCGGCCAGCCGGGCCGCGTCCACCAGATCCGCCTTGGTGATGGCGACCAGGCCGTGCCGCAGGCCCAGCAGGTCCAGCACCTGCACATGCTCACGCGTCTGCGGCATCACCCCGTCATCGGCGGCCACCACCAGCAGGCAAAAATCGATGCTGGCGGCGCCGGCGATCATGGTGTGGACCAGGCGCTCATGCCCCGGCACGTCGACGAAGCCGAGCGTCGCGCCGCCCGGCAGCGGCACATAGGCGAAGCCGAGGTCGATGGTGATGCCGCGGCGCTTTTCCTCGGCGAGGCGGTCGGTGTCCACGCCGGTCAGGGCGCGGACCAGGCTGGTCTTGCCGTGGTCGATATGGCCGGCGGTACCGACGATCATGTGCTTCTGCTGAACATCCTACGCCTCCGGGCCCTGCGGCCCTGCGGCGGGATGCTTCAGGTTGACCAGGAACGCCGCCTCATCCTCCAGGCAGCGCAGGTCCAGCCACAGCGCGCCGGCCTGGATCCGGCCAATCACCGGCCGAGGCAGCGCGCGCAGCCGGGCCGCCAGCGCGTCGGTGCCCGCGAGACGCACGGCGAAGCTCGGCAGCGTCTCCAGCGGCAGCGCGCCGGAGCCGATCTGGCTCTCACAGGGCGCAACCGTCGCTTCGCAGCCGGTCCAGGCGGCCAGCGCCGGCGCCAGGCGGGTGGCGGCTTCCTGCATCTCCGCCGGCGGGCGGGTCAGGCTGCGCAACGTGGGCAGGCGCGCGGCGAGCGTATCGGGGTTGCGGTACAGCTTCAGCGTGGCTTCCAGCGCGGCCAGGCGGATCTTGTCCAGCCGCAGGGCGCGCTTCAGCGGGTGCTTGGCGCAACGCTGCACCAGCGCGCGGCTGCCGATAATGAAGCCGGCCTGCGGCCCGCCCAGCAGCTTGTCGCCCGAGAAGGTCACGATATCCGCGCCATCGCGCACCGCGTCCTGCACCGTGCGCTCGCGCTTCAGGCCGAAGCGCGCCAGGTCCACCAGCGTGCCGCTGCCCAAATCGTCGATCATCGGCAGCCCGGCGGCATGGGCGATGCGCGCAACCTCGGCCGGCGGCACCTCGCTGGTGAAACCCTGGACCAGGAAGTTGGAGGTATGCACCTTCATCAGCAGCGCGGTCTCGGGGCCGATGGCCTCGGCGTAGTCGCGCGCATGGGTGCGGTTGGTGGTGCCGACCTCCCGCAGCCTGGTGCCGGCGCTGGCCATGATGGCGGGCAGCCGGAAGGCGCCGCCGATCTCGATCAGTTCGCCGCGGGAGACCACGCTCTCGCGTCCCGCGCCCAGCGCGGCCAGGGCCAGCACCAGGGCGGCAGCGTTGTTGTTGACCGCGATGGCATCCTCGGCGCCGGTCAGCTCGCACAGCAGGGCGCGGATGTGGTCGTCGCGCTCACCCCGGCCGCCGTCTTCCAGCGAGAATTCCAGCGTGGCGGCGGAACGCATCGCCACCGTGGCGGCCTGCACCGCTTCCTCCGCCAGCACGGCGCGGCCGAGATTGGTGTGCAGCACCACGCCGGTCAGGTTGAAGACCGGGCGCATGCTGGGTTGCTCGGCGCGTTCCAGCGCGGCCATGGCGGCGGCGGCCACCGCTTCCGCATCCGGCACCGCGGCCCCGGCCAGCATGGCGGGGCGGGCGGCGGCGAGCGTGGCGCGGATGGCGCCGACCACGGCTTCCCGGCCGAAGCGCGCGACGGCGACGGCGCCCAGGGCGCCGCGCAGCACGGCATCGACGGAAGGCGGATGCGGCGGCGAGGGACTACTCCGCGGCCATCGCCAGGCCGGCGGGCATCCCCGGCTGCATATCAGGTTGCACCCCTTGGGGCAGCACGGCGCGCAGCGCGGTGATCAGCTCCGCCATCAGCGCGTCGGTATGGAACGGCGTGGCGCAGAGCCGCAGCCGCTCCGTGCCGCGCGGCACGGTGGGGTAGTTGATCGGCGTGGCGTAGATGTTGTGCTCGTGCAGCAGGCGGCGGGCCACGGTGCGGCAGGCCTCGGCTTCCCCCACCCACAGCGGCACGATGTGGCTGGCGCTGGGCATGCGCGGCAGCCCGGCCTCGTCCAGCGCCGCCTTCAGCCGGGCGGCGCGTTCGGCCAGCGCCGTGCGGCGGCTGCCATCAGCGCGCAGCGTGCGCACGCTGGCCAGCGCGGCACCGGCCACGGCGGGCGGCAGCGCGGTGGTGAAGATCAGCCCGCCGGCGACGCTGCGGATGTAGTCCACCACATCGGCATTGCCGGCGACGTAGCCGCCCAGCACGCCGAAGCCCTTGGCCAGCGTGCCCTCGATCAGGTCCACCCGGGCGGCCACGCCGTCGCGCTCGGCGATGCCGCCGCCGGTCGGGCCGTACAGGCCCACGGCGTGGACCTCATCCAGGTAGGTGATGGCGCCGTACTTGTCGGCCAGGTCGCAGATGGCGCCGATGGGGGCGATGTCGCCATCCATCGAATAGACCGACTCGAAGGCGATCAGCTTCGGCGCCTCGCGCGGGACCGAGGCCAGCTTGGCCTCAAGGTCCGCCAGGTTGTTGTGCTGCCAGATGTGCCGGCTGACGCCCTTGGCGCCGCGCATGCCCGCGATCATCGAGGCGTGGTTCTTCACGTCCGAGAACACGTGGAAGCCGGGCAGCGCCTCCAGCACCGCGCTCAGCGCGCCGACATTGGCGATGTAGCCGCTGCCGAACAGCAGCGCGCTGTCCTTGCCATGCAGCGCCGCCAGCTCGGCTTCCAGCGCCACATGCAGCGGCGAGGTGCCGGAGATGTTGCGCGTGCCGCCGGCGCCGGCGCCGTGCTGGGCAATGGCGTCGTGCGCGGCTTCCAGCACCGCGGGGTGGCTGCCCATGCCCAGATAGTCGTTGGAGGACCAGACGGTGACCTCGCGGCCAGCGCCCTCGCCATGCCAGCGATAGACCGGGAAGCGCCCGGCCAGCTTTTCCAGATGGGCGAATTCGCGATAGCGCCCTTCATCACGCAGGCCAGCCAGCGTGGTGCGGCAATGGGCGAGGAAGGCGGTCCGGGTGGTCATGGGGCGGACATAAGCCTGCATGTGGGTCTGTAGCCAGTGAAACGGCCGCAACCCTGTGCCGCGGCGGAGACGTTCCTACTTGGCCAACCAAGCCCGCGGGCGCTGGCGGGACCATGATATAGATCAACCGGCCGCGAGGCATAGGGCTTGATTGCCGCCCCGTTGCGCGGGCAGCCTTGGCGCCCAGAGGCCCCGCCCCAGGCCCGGCCCCGGCCCCGCCGCCCAAGGAGATTGCCGCGATGACCACCTCCATCCTGGAACAGCGCCGTATCGAGGCCGCCTTCGCCAAGGGCATCTATGAGGAGATGGCGGCTGAGCTGGGCACCGAGCAGGCCAAGGCGATCCTGACCCGCGCCGTGGTCAAGCTGGCGAAGCAGGCCGCCGCCGCCATGGCCGCGGAAAGCCCGGATGGCCCCAGCCTGGAGCACTTCATCAGCCTGCAGCCGCGCTGGACCAAGGACGACGCGCTGGAGATAGAGGTGGTGCAGAATGACGGCGCGAATTACGGCTTCAACGTCAAGCGCTGCCGCTACGCCGATACCTACAAGGGCATGGGGCTGGGGCAGGAGCTGGGGGCCGTGCTGTCCTGCAACCGCGACGGCGCCTTCTGCGAGGGCTACGACCCCAAGCTGAAGATGACGCGTACCCAGACCATCATGGGCGGCGCCAGCCACTGCGACTTCCGCTACGTCTACGAAAAGTAGCCGAGAGCGCCGCTTCCGGTACGGGTCGAACAGGGTCTAGCCTGCCCGGGTCCGGAGACCCGCCGCATGCCGACCCGTCGCCACCTCCTCGCCGCCGCCGCCGCCGCCACCGCAACCTTGGCCGCCCCCGCCGCACGGGCGCAGCGCGCGCCGGTGCTGCGCTTCGTGCCGCACGCCAACCTGACCAGCCTGGACCCGGTGTGGACCACCGCCTGGATCACCCGCTACCACGGCTATGCGGTGTACGACACGCTGTACAGCATCGGCGCCGACCTGGTGCCCAAGCCGCAGATGTGCGCCGGCCATGTGGTGGAGGATGATGGCAAGCGCTGGGTCTTCACCCTGCGCGACGGCCTGCTGTTCCACGACAACACGCCGGTGCTGGCGCGGGACTGCGTGCCCAGCATCCGCCGCTGGGCGCGGCGGGACAGCTTCGGCTCCACCATGATGCAGGCGGTGGCCAGCCTGGCGGCGCTGGACGACCGGCGCTTCGAGTTCCGGCTGCACAAGCCCTTCCCGCTGCTGATCGACGCCATGGCCAAGCTGGCCCCGGTCTTCGTCATGCCGGAACGCCTGGCCGGCACCGACCCCTTCACCGCCATCACCGATGCCACCGGCTCCGGCCCGTTCCGCTTTCGCCGGGATGAATGGGTGCCAGGCTCCCGCGCCGTCTATGAGAAGTTCGCCGGCTACCGGCCGCGGCAGGAGGCGCCGGACCTGCTGGGCGGCGGCAAGCAGGTGAAGTTCGACCGCCTGGAATGGCACATCATGCCGGACCCGGGGACGGCGGCCGCCGCGCTGCAATCCGGCGAGGTGGATTGGTGGGAGAACCCGCCGAACGACCTGCTGCCGCCGCTGCGCCGCAACCGCGGCGTCAGCATCGCGGAGCTGGACCCCTTCGGCTACGTCACGGTGCTGCGGCCGAACCACCTGCATCCGCCCTTCGACAACCCGGCGCTGCGGCGGGCGATTTGGCCGGCGCTGTCGCAGACCGACGTGATGACGGCGGTGAACGGCACCGACAGCAGCTTGTGGACCGACCGGATGGGCTTCTTCACCCCCGGCACGCCGCTGGCCAGCGACGCCGGGCTGGAGCGCCTGACCGCGCCGCGCGACATCGAGGCCGGGCGCCGCCTGGTGGCGGCCAGCGGCTACAAGGGCGAGAAGATCGTGCTGCTGATGGCCAGCGACAATCCGGCGCAGCTGGCCTCCGGCGCCGTCATCTTCGACATGCTGCAGAAGCTGGGGCTGAACGCGGAGCTGATCTCCACCGACTGGGGCACGGTGGTGCAGCGGCGGGCGAGCCGGGAGCCGCTGGAGAAGGGCGGCTGGAGCCTGTTCATGTCCAACATCACCGGCGCCGATACGCTGAACCCCGCCAGCAACCACGTCATGCGGAGCAGCGGGCTGGAGGGCACCTGGTTCGGCTGGCCGAGCAGCGCCAGGCTGGAGGCGCTGCGGACCGCCTGGTTCGAGGCGCCGGACCTGGCGACGCAGCAGCGCATCTGCCGGGAAACGCAGGAGCAGGCCTTCGAGGATACGCCGTACTGGCCGCTGGGCCATTACCGCCAGCCGGCCGCCTTCAGGCGCGAGCTGACCGGCTTGGTGCGGGCGCCGGTGCCGCTGGCCTGGGGCGTCGGGCGGGGCTGAGGCCGCTGGCCACGGCGGCGGCGGACCAGGCCGCCGCCACCTGTAGGCTCAGCGGCCGAGGTCGATCCGGGCGCCGCCCGGCAGTTCGAAGGCCTGGACGGTGGCGGCCTGGGCCTGGACGCCGTTCTGGGTCAGGGCGTTCTGGGTCAGCGCGTTCGTGCTCAGCGCGTTCTGGGTCAGTGCATTCTGCGTCAGCGCGTTCTGGGTCAGCGCGTTCTGGGTCAGCGCATTCTGCGTCAGCGCATTCTGCGTCAGCGCATTCTGCGTCAGCGCATTCTGCGTCAGCGCATTCTGGGTCAGCGCATTCTGGGTCAGCGCATTCTGGGTCAGCGCATTCTGCGTCAGCGCGTTCTGGGTCAGCGCGTTCGTGCTCAGCGCGTTCTGGGTCAGCGCATTCTGGGTCAGCGCATTCTGGGTCAGGGCGGCATGGGCCGGGGCGCCAGCCACGGCGAGGGTCAGGCCGGCCAGCAAGGCAAGGCGGATCATGGGCAGTTCCTCCGGGGCGCGGCGGAAACGTTCCGCCGGCGCCACCAGCCTTGTCCCGCACGGCATTGCAGCGGGAGGTGCAACGTCAGGCAGCCCGGTGCATGCCGGTGCAAGGCCGCCCGACCGCGCGGAAATCCGCCACGCACGGCTCGTTTCACAATCTCGTGAAGTCACTGCCGCCGTACTGGCGAGCGGTTGAACAGCAGCGCACCCCAGGCCGCCGCCCGCGCCTCGGTGCAAGCCGCCGGGCCCAGCCGCCCGGCCAGGCGCGGCGCCGCCGCCCGCACCGCGGCCAGCCCGCCATTCTCCGGCACCCGCACATGCGCCACGCAGACCGCGCCCTCCGGCGCCCAGCCGGCCTCGAAGTGCTGGCCGCGGTCGTTGGCGGGGGCCTGGATGCCGATGCGGTCGTAGATGTCGATCGGCATGCCGTTGCGGGTCCAGCCGCGCTCCGGCCCACCATAGGCGGCGCGCACCAGGTTGGTGCAGGCGGCGTACCAGGGGGCCAGGCTGCCCACCCCCGGCCATTCCCGCCAGGGCGGGTAGCCAAAGCGCAGGCACTTGCCGTTTGCGCCGCCCGAGCAGGTCAGCCGGAAGCCGCCCGGCGCTGCCGCATCCGGCAGGGTCAGCGCCCAGCGCTCACCCTTGGGGTCGGGCTCGCAGAACTCGGCGCCATCGGCCAGGCGCAGGCGATACAGCCAGATCTCGTTCTGGCGGTCCTCGGGGTCGGGCTGCGCCGCCGCCAGGGTCACCCGCTGGCCGCCGATGGTCAGGGTGCCGCCGACCAGCTCGGCACCGCGCATCACGCGGCCATCCGACCAGGCCAGCAGCAGTTCCCCGCGCGGGGCGGTGAGGGAGAGCGGCACCGGCTGGGCCATGGCCGGCAACGCCAGCAGCAGAAGCAGCCAGGCAAGGCGAAGCATCCGCCAAGCCCAGCACGGCGCCCCGCGCCGCGCAACGAGTGGTTGCGCCGGGCGCCCGGCGCGGCCACGCTCGCGCCTGCCCATGACCCTCGCCCGAATCGCCACCTTTGCCTTTGCCGGCATCGAAGCCGTCCCGGTGGAAGTGCAGGTACAGATCAGCAGCGGCCTGCCCGCCTTCCTCATGGTGGGGCTGCCGGACAAGGCCGTGGCGGAAAGCCGCGAGCGGGTGCGCGCGGCCCTGTCCGGGCTTGGCCTGTCGCTGCCGCCCAAGCGGGTGCTGGTCAACCTGGCCCCGGCCGACATCACCAAGGAAGGCAGCCATTTCGACCTGCCCATCGCCCTGGCGGTGCTGGCGGCGATGGACCTGCTGCCGCGCGAGGACCTCGCCCATTTCGCCGCGCTGGGGGAGCTTTCCCTGGATGGCAGCATCAAGCCGGTGGCCGGGGTGCTGCCGGCGGCGCTCGGTGCCTCGGCGCTGGGGCTGGGCCTGGTCTGCCCCGCCGCCCAGGGTGGCGAGGCCGCCTGGGCCGGCAGCATCGAGGTATTGGCCGCGCCCGACATTTTGGCGCTGCTGAACCATTTCCGCGGCACCCAGGTGCTGGCGCCGCCGCAGCCGCCGCCGGTGGGGCGCCACCCCTCCTTCGGGCCGGACCTGATGGACGTGAAGGGCCAGGAAAGCGCCCGCCGCGCGCTGGAGGTGGCCGCTGCCGGGGGTCACAACCTGCTGATGATCGGCCCGCCCGGCGCCGGCAAGTCCATGCTGGCGGCCCGGCTGCCCGGGCTGCTGCCGGACCTGACCCCGCGTGAGGCGCTGGAGGTCAGCATGGTGCATTCGCTGGCCGGGCTGCTGCAGGACGGCCAGCTGGTGGTGCGCCCGCCCTTCCGGGAACCGCACCACTCCGCCAGCCAGGCGGCGCTGGCCGGCGGCGGGGCCCGGGCGCGGCCAGGGGAGATCAGCCTGGCGCATCACGGCGTGCTGTTTCTGGATGAATGGCCGGAGTTTCCGCGTTCCGCGCTGGAGGCGCTGCGCCAGCCGATGGAGACCGGGCGGTCCACCGTCAGCCGGGCCAACCACCACTACACCTACCCCGCGCGCTTCCAGTGCGTGGCGGCGATGAACCCCTGCCGCTGCGGCTACCTGGGCGATACCAGCAGGGAATGCGGCCGGGCGCCGCGCTGCGGCGACGACTACCAGGGCAGGCTCAGCGGCCCGCTGCTGGACCGCATGGACCTGACGATAGAGGTGCTGCCGGTGCCGCCGGCCGACCTCTCCCGCGCCCCGGCCGGGGAGCCGACCGCCGAGGTGGCGGCGCGGGTGCGCCTGGCCCGGCAGCGCCAGCGCGACCGCTATGGCGAGGACGGGCCGCGCTGCAATGCCGAGGCCGATGGCGCGCTGCTGGAAACCACGGTGCAGGCCGAGCCGGCAGCGCGCGAGCTGCTGGAACTGGCGGCCGAGCGGCTGCGGCTTTCGCCGCGCGGCTTCATCCGCACGCTGCGGGTGGCGCGCACCATTGCCGACCTGGCGGGGGCCGAGACGGTCAGGCGCGGCCATGTGGCGGAGGCGCTGGCCTTCCGCCGCCGCCCGCCCGGCGGCCCGCGCCCGGCGGCCAATACCGGCAGCCTGGCGAGCGACCGGGCTTGAGGCCCAGCCGCGTGCCGGGGGCCGTGACCCGCTGGCTGCTGGCGCTGCTGCTGCTGGCCGCGCCGGCGGGGGCGCAACCGGCGCCGCCGAGCGGTGCCGGCCTGGCCGCCTCGGCGCCGGCGCCGCAATCGGCCCGCGACACCCAGGCCAACGCCCCGCCGGGCCCCCGGAGCATGGTCGCGGCCGCGCATCCGCTGGCCGCCGCCGCGGGGATGCAGGTGCTGCGCCAGGGCGGCACCGCGCTGGATGCCGCCATTGCGGTGCAGGCGGTGCTGGGCCTGGTGGAGCCGCAGTCCAGCGGCCTGGGCGGTGGCGCGCTGCTGCTGCACTGGGACGCGGCGGCGCATCGGGTGGCCGCCTGGGATGGGCGGGAGACCGCGCCGGCCGCCGCCACGCCCGACCTGTTCCTGCGGGATGGCCGGCCCCTGCCCTTCCATGCCGCCGCCGTGGGCGGCCGCGCCGTCGGCGTGCCCGGCGCCATGCGGATGCTGGAGGCGGCGCATCGCGCCCATGGCCGGCTGCCCTGGGCCACGCTGCTGGCCCCGGCCATCACCCTGGCGGAGCAGGGCTTTCAGGTGACCGGCCGGCTGTCCCGGCTGATCGCGGCCGACCGTGAGCGGCTGGCGACCGACCCCGCCGCCCGCGCGCTGTACCTGACGGCGGACGGCAACGCGCTGCCGCTGGGCACCCTGCTGCGCAACCCCGCCATGGCCGAAACCCTGCGGGCGCTGGCCGCGCAGGGCGCCGATGCGCTGCACCAGGGGCCGATCGCCGCCGCCATCGCCGCCGCGGTGCAGAGCCACCCGACCAACCCCGGCGGCCTGACCGTTTCCGACCTGGCGGGCTACCGGCCGCAGCAGCGCCAGGCGCTGTGCACGCCCTATCGCGCCCATGTGGTCTGCGGTTTTCCGCCGCCTTCCTCTGGCGGCGCCACGGTGGCGATGACGCTGGCCATGCTGGAACCGCAGGACCTGGCCGCGCTGGCGCCGGGCAGCCTGCAGGCGGCGCACTGGATCGGCCAGGCCGGGCGCATGGCCTTCGCCGACCGCAACCGCTGGCTGGCCGATGCCGATTTCGTGCCGGTGCCGCTGGCAGGGCTGCTGGCGCCGGACTACCTGGCCGCCCGCGCCCGGCTGCTGGGCGCCACGGAGGCCCTGGCCACCCCGCTGCCCGGCGAGCCCGACCCGGCCGCCACCGCCCCCGCCAGCCAGCCGCCGCAGCGGGAGGCCGGGACCAGCCATGTCAGCATCGTCGATGCCGCCGGCAATGCGGTGGCTATGACCACGACGGTGGAGGATGCCTTCGGCGCCCGGCTGATGGTCGGCGGCTTCCTGCTGAACAACCAGCTGACCGATTTTTCCTTCGTGCCGGAGATCGAGGGTCGCCCGGTGGCCAACCGGGTGCAGCCAGGCAAGCGGCCACGCTCCAGCATGGCGCCGACGCTGGTGTTCAGCCGCGACGGCCAGTTGCAGGCGGTGCTGGGCAGCGCCGGCGGCGGGCGCATCATCGGCCACGTAACCCAGGCCCTGCTGGCGCTGCTGGACTGGCGCCTGACCCCGCAGCAGGCGGCGGCGCTGCCGCATGTCGGCGCGCTGGACAACCGGGTGGAGCTGGAGGCCGGAACCTCGGCCGCGCTGCTGTTCGGGGCGCTGCGGGACCGTGGGTTCGTGGTGGATGTGCGCGGCAACTTCTCCGGGCTGCATATCATCCAGGTGACGCCGCGCGGCCTGCTGGGCGGCGCCGACCCGCGGCGGGAAGGCGTGGCGCTGGGGGAGTAGCCGCCCGCCGGGCCGGAGCGCCGCAGCGGCGGATCAGCCGCCGCGCGCGGTCAGGCCGCTTCCAGCAGCCACACGCTGAACAGCCCGGCCGGGTCGGTCCACAGCGCCAGGTCGCGCCAGCCACCCGCCGCGGCCAGTTCCCGCAGCCGGTCGGGGCGGTACTTGTGGCTGTTCTCGGTGTGGATGCTCTCGCCCTCGGCGAAGGCGATGCGCTGGCCGCCGAGCCGCACCTGCTGCGCGCGGGTGCTGACCAGGTGCATCTCAACCCGCTCCAGCACCGTGTTCCAGCGGGCTTCATGGCGGAAGCCGTCCAGGTCGAAATCGGCGCCGGCCTCGCGGTTCAGCCGGGCCAGCAGGTTCAGGTTGAAGGCGGCGGTGACGCCGGCCGCGTCGTCATAGGCGGCCTCCAGGATCGCCGGCGCCTTCACCAGGTCGGCGCCCAGCACCATCCGGGCGCCGTGGCCCAAAACCTCCCGCGCGCGGCGCAGGAAGCCCACGGCCTCGTCCGGCGTGAAGTTGCCGATGGTGCTGCCGGGGAAGAAGCCAAGGCGGGGGCCTTCCGGCAGTTCGGCCGGCAGCGGGAAAAGCTGGGTGAAGTCCGCCACCACCGGCAGCACCGCCAGGCCGGGCTGTTCGGCCGCCACGCGGGCGGCGGCGCCCTGCAGCCATTCGGCGGCGATATCCACCGGCACATAGGCGCTGGGCCGGTCCAGCGCCGAGAGCAGCACCGAGACCTTGCTGCCATCGCCGGAGCCGAATTCCACCACCGCCACGCCCGGCCCGCAGGCCGCGGCAATGGCCGCCGAGGCGCGCGGCAGGATCAGCATCTCGGTGCGGGTGGGGTAGTATTCCGGCAGCCGGGTAATGGCCTCGAACAGCCGGGCGCCTTCGGCGTCGTACAGCCATTTGCAGGGCAGCGTCTTCGGCACGGCGGTCAGGCCGGCCAGGGCGTCGGCCAGCAGCGGCGCGGCAATCGGGGCGTCGAGCATCAGGTATCCTCCGCCAGGCGCAGCCCGGTGAACTGCCAGCGTTTCTCGGGGCCGAAGAAGTTGCGATAGCCCGGCCGGGCGTGCCCCGGGGGCGTCACCTGGGACCCACCGCGCAGCACCATGACGTTGATCATGAACTTGCCGTTGTACTCGCCCACCGCCCCCGGCGCCGGCACGAAGCCGGGGTAGGGCCGGTAGGCGCTGCCGCTCCATTGCCAGGCGGTATCCGTGGCCTGTTGCATGCCTGGCAAGGCCAAGCCGGCATCCAGCTCGGGCTCAGTCGGCAGGCGCTTCCCGGCCCAGCGGGCAAAGGCATCGGCTTCATACCAGCTGATGTGCCGCACGGCGGCGGCGGGGTCCGGCGTGCGCGGTCCGGCCAGGGTGAACTGCTCCCAGGCGCCATCGGCGGTGCGGTCCCAGTACAGCGGCGCCTGCCAGCCCTCGGCCTGGGCCTGCGCCCAGCCGTCGCTCATCCACAGGGTGGGGGTGGTGTAGCCGCCATCGGCCATGAAGCCCTGCCATTCGGCGTTGGTCACCAGCCGGTCCGCCAGCCGATGCGGCGCCAGCCAGTTGGTGTGGACCGGCGCCTCGTTGTCGAAGGCGAAGCCCTGGCCCTGGTGGCCCATCCGCACCGCGCCCTCGGCGCCCGCCAGCCAGCGCGGGGTGCCGGTGGCATTGGCGGGGTCGCGCCAGGCGGGGTGGTAGGCCGGGCGCATCGGGTTCTCGACCAGCATGTGCAGCACATCGGTCAGCAGCAGCTCCTGGTGCTGCTCCTCATGCTGCAATCCCAGTTCCACCAGGGCATCCAGCCCTTCTGGCGGGTCGGCCAGCAGGCGCTCCATCGCCGCGTCCACATGGGCCCGATAGGCACCAACCTCAGCGGAGGAGGGTCGCGTCAGCATGCCTCGTCGTGGCCGCGCGTGGCGCGGGCCGTGGCTGACGTAGTAGCTGTTGAACAGGTAGCCGAACTTGGGGTGGAACTCGCGGTAGCCCTGCCAGTGCGGCAGCAGCAGGAAGGTCTCGAAGAACCAGGTGGTGTGGGCGCGGTGCCATTTGGCCGGGCTGGCATCCGGCATGGACTGCACGCACTGGTCCTCGGCCGAGAGCGGGGCGGCCAGGGCTTCGGTACGGGCACGAACGGCGGCATAGCGCACGGCCAGGCTGCCCACGGCGGGCGCCGTGGCAAGGGGGGGCAGGCAGTCCAAGGGCCGTCTCCGTTCGGGTACCGGTTATGTCGGGGCAAACCCGCGCTGGTTACAAGCACGGCGGCACCCGACCAGGCGCTTCCACCGGGCCAACGCCGCCAATCGGCCGTGGTTCTATCGGCCCGGGTCCTGCCGGGCCGGGTTCAGGCGGCGCTTGAGCCAGCCGGGGTCGAGCCGGGCCGGCTCAGTCCCGCCCCTCCTGCACCGCGTGGCAGGCCACGCCGTCCAGCAGCGCCGGCATCTCCGCCCGGCAGCGGTCATTGGCCAGCGGGCAGCGCGGGTGGAACGGGCAGCCCGAGGGCGGGGAGATCGGGCTGGGCACCTCGCCGCCCACCGGGGTGCGGCTGCGGCCGGTCATCTCCAGGTCGGGAATCGCCTCCATCAGCGCCCGCGTGTAGGGGTGGCGCGGCCGGGTGAACAGGCTCTCGCTCTCGGCCAGTTCCACGATGCGGCCCAGATACATCACCCCGATCCGGTCGCTGACCTGGCGCACCACCGCCAGGTTGTGGCTGATGAACAGGAAGGTCAGCCCCAGGTCGCGCTGCAGCTGCTTCATCAGGTTCAGGATCTGCGCCTGCACGCTGACATCCAGCGCGCTGGTCGGCTCGTCGCAGACCAGGAACTCCGGGTTGGAGGACAAGGCCCGGGCGATGCTGATGCGCTGGCGCTGGCCGCCGCTGAACTCGTGCGGGTACTTGCCGCCATCCAGCGGCGAGAGGCCAACCTGGCGCAGCAGCTCCGCCACCCGCTCCCGCTGCTGCGCGGGGTCGGGCACCAGGCCGAAGGCGCGGATCGGCTCGGCGACGATGTCGTGGACGCGCCAGCGCGGGTTCAGGCTGGCATAGGGGTCCTGGAAGATCATCTGCATGCGCCGGCGCTGTTCCGGGCTGGCGCGGGCGGCCGAGAGGTCGCGGCCCTCGAACAGCACCTCACCGGAAGTTGGCCGGTACAGCCCCACCACCAGCCGCGCCACGGTGGACTTGCCGCAGCCGCTTTCCCCCACCAGGGACAGGGTGGTGCCCTTGGGGATGTCGAAGGTCACGCCATCCACGGCGCGCAGGATGCGCCGGGGCTCCCGCGCCAGGGTGCGCTGCAGCCAGGGCTTCGACACGTCGAAGTGCCGCGCTAGGTCCTTCGCCACGATCATGCGGGGGCTCCCGGCTTGTCGTGCAGCCAGCAGGCCGCCAGCGTCTCCCCGGCGGGCATCAGCTCGGGGCGGGAGACGCGGCAGCGCTCGAACACATGCGGGCAGCGCGGGCTGAACGGGCAGCCCGGCGGGATGGCGTTGAGCCGGGGCATCGAGCCGTCGATCTGCGCCAGGCGGTCCACCTTGCGGTCCAGCGGCGGAATGCTGGCCATCAGCCCCGCCGTGTAGGGGTGCTGGGCGTGCTTCACCACCTGGCGCACCGGGCCGATCTCGATGATGCGGCCGGCATACATCACCGCCACGCGGTCGGCGGTCTCGGCGATGACGCCCATGTCGTGCGTCACCAGCATGATCGCGGTGCGCTGCTCCCGCGCCAGGCGCTTCAGCAGGGCGATGATCTGGGCCTGGATGCTGACATCCAGCGCCGTGGTCGGCTCGTCCGCCACGATCAGCTGTGGCTCGGCGCAGAGCGCCAGCGCGATGACCACGCGTTGCCGCATGCCGCCGCTGAACTGGTGCGGATAGGCGTCTATCCGCTGCGCCGCCGCGGGGATGCCCACCTGCTCCAGCCAGCCGATCGCGCGCTGCTTCGCCTCGGCGTCGCTCAGCGGCAGGTGCGCCTGCATCGTCTCCACCAGCTGGCGGCCGATGGTGTAGAGCGGGTTCAGCGTGGTCAGCGGGTCCTGGAAGATGGCGCCGATGCGCTTGCCGCGGATCTTCCGCATCTCCGCCAGCGGTAGGTTGTCGATGCGGCGCCCTTCCAGCAGGATCTCGCCGCCGGCGATGCGGCCTGGCGGTTCCAGCAGGCCGATGATGGCGGCGCCGGTCATGGATTTGCCGGCACCGCTCTCGCCCACCACGCCCAGCACCTCGCCGGGGGCGATGCCGAAGGAGATGCCGTTCAGCGCGGTCAGCACGCCGCGGCGGGTCGGGAATTCCACCCGCAGGTCCTTCACCTCAAGCAGCATGGTCAGCGCAGCCTCGGGTTCAGGGCGTCGCGCAACCAGTCGCCCAGCAGGTTGACCGACAGCACCATCGCCACCAGCGCGGAGCCCGGGAAGACCGCGATCCACCATTCGCCGGACATCAGGAAGTCGTTGCCGATCCGCACGAGGGTGCCGAGCGAAGGCTGGGTCGGCGGCACGCCGACGCCGAGGAAGCTCAGCGTCGCCTCCGTGATGATCGCCAGCCCCAGGTTCAGCGTGGCGATGACCAGCACCGGGCCCAGCACGTTGGGCAGCACATGGGTCGCCATGATCCGCAGGTTGGTCAGGCCGATCACGCGGGCGGCCAGCACGTATTCCTTGTTGCGCTCCACCAGGGTGGAGCCGCGCACGGTGCGGGCGATGGCCGGCCAGGTGGAGATGCCGATGGCGAAGACCACCACGGCCAGTGCGATGCGCTCATGCACCTCCTGCGGCAGGGCGGCGCGGGCGATGCCGTCCACCAGCAGCGCGACCAGGAAGGCCGGGAAGGTCAGCTGCACATCGGCCATGCGCATCAGCAGCGCATCCACCGTGCCGCCCAGGTAGCCGGCGGTCAGCCCGAGCGTCACGCCGACGATGGTGGAGAACAGGACGGCACAGATGCCGACAAGCAGCGAGGTGCGGCCGCCGAACATGACGGCGGAGAGCACGTCGCGGCCCTGGTCGTCGCTGCCCAGCAGCCACCCCGGCTCGGTGAAGGGCGGCTTGAAGGCGTCCATCAGGTCCACGCTGGCCAGGTCCAGCACGTTGTGCGGCGCCAGCCAGGGCGCCAGCACCGCGCCGCCGATGCAGACCAGCGCCACCAGCGCGCTGGCCACCGCGGTGGGGGAGGTGCGGAACGACCACCAGACATCGCTGTCGAAGAAGCGGGCCAGGCGTCCCATGGGGCGGCTCATCGTTGCGCCCTCAGCCGCGGGTCCACCAGGTAGTAGAGCAGGTCCACGCCCAGGTTGATGACGACGAAGACCAGCGAGATCAGCAGCAGGTAGGCGGCCATGACCGGAATATCGGCGGCGCCGACGCTCTGGATGAACAGGAAGCCCATGCCGGGCCACTGGAACACGGTCTCGGTGACGATGGCGAAGGCGATGATGCCGCCAAGTTGCAGCCCGGCGATGGTGATGACCGGCACCAGCGTGTTCTTCAGCGCATGGCCGAAGTTGATGGCGCGATTGCTCAGCCCCCGGGCGCGGGCGAACTTGATGTAGTCGGTCCGCAGCACCTCCAGCATCTCCGCCCTGACGAGCCGGGTGATCAGCGTCAGCTGGAACACCGCCAGCGTGATCGCCGGCAGGATCAGCGCCTTGAGGCCGGAGACGGTCAGCAGCCCGCTGCTCCACCAGCCGATCTGCACCGTGTCCCCCCGGCCGAAGCTGGGCAGCCAGCCCAGTTGCACCGCGAAGACCAGGATCAGCAGCATCCCCAGCACGAAGATGGGCAGCGACACGCCGACCAGCGAGACGGTCAGCAGCACGCGGCTGACCCAGCTGTCCTTGTAGATGCCGGTGAAGATGCCCAGCGGCACGCCGATGCACAGCGTCATGGCGGCGGCGCAGAAGGCCAGTTCCAGCGTGGCCGGGGCGCGTTCCGCGATCAGCGCCGAGACCGGGCGGCTGAGCCGGTAGGACAGGCCGAACTCGCCCTGCAGCGCATTGCCGACGAACTTCCAGAACTGCACGTACCAGGGCTGGTCCAGCCCCAGCAGGCGGATCAGGTTCTCGCGGTCCGCCAGCGTGGCGTCCTGGCTGAGCATGGCGGCCACGGGGTCACCGACGAAGGTGAACAGCGCGAAGCTGACCAGGGCGACCACCAGCAGCACCGGCAGCGCCTGCAGCAGGCGTGAAATGACAAACGCGACCAATGCCTTGCGGCCTCCAGTTCAGATCGGACCAGCCCTGCCCCGGCGGCCCGGTTGGCCCGGCCCTGCCATTTGCATGGTTACGGCGCTGTCCGGCCCAGCGCAACGCCGATCAAGCAGCATCGGCAAGCGGGAACGCACGGCTCTGCCAGCCGTTACCCGTGAGAATCCTGACATCCGAAGGCGTGCCGCATGACCCAGCCCCGCCTCTCCATCGTGGCCCCCTGCTACAATGAGGCCGAGTGCCTGGCGGAGTTCCATACCCGCGCCAGCGCCGCCGCCCAGGCCGCGGTGGGGGACGCGCATGAGATCGTGCTGGTGGATGACGGCTCCACCGATGGCGGCTGGGAGGAGATGGCGGCGCTGGCGGCGCGCGACCCGCATGTGGTCGCCGTGCGGCTGATGCGGAACCACGGCCACCAGCTGGCCGCGACCGCCGGGCTTTCCCTGGCGCGCGGCGCCCGGGTGATGCTGATCGACGCCGACCTGCAGGACCCGCCGGAGCTGGTGCTGCAGATGATGACGGCGATGGATGCGGGCGCCGAGGTGGTCTACGGCCAGCGCACCCGGCGCGAGGCCGAGACCTGGTTCAAGCGCGTCTCCGCCGCCGCCTTCTACCGGCTGCTGGGCCGCATGTCCGGCACGCCCATTCCGCGCGACACCGGGGATTTCCGCCTGATGAGCCGCCGCGTGGTGGAGATCCTCGGCGCCATGCCGGAACGCCAGCGCTTCCTGCGCGGCATGGTCAGCTGGGTTGGCGGCCGGCAGGTGGCCCTGCCGTATGAGCGCCGGGCGCGCCATGCCGGCACCAGCAAGTACCCGCTGGCCAAGATGATCCGCTTCGCCGCCGATGCGCTGACCAGCTTCTCGACCAGCCCGCTCAGGGTGGCCACCTGGTTCGGCCTGGGGGCGGCGGCGCTGGCGCTGCTGCTGCTGGCCTATTCGGTGCTGCGCTGGGTGCAGGGCGGCACCGTCTCCGGCTGGTCCAGCCTGATGGCGGCCATGGCGGGGTTCTCGGCGGTGCAGCTGATCGTGCTGGGGATCATCGGCGAATATCTCGGCCGGCTGTTCCAGGAGGTGAAGGGCCGGCCGCTCTTCATCGTGGACCAGGTGATGGCCGGCCAGGCGGCGCATGCGCTGCCGACCGACTTCGCCCGGCTGCCGCCGCAGGCGCGGCAGGCCACCTGGGACGCGATCCGCGAGGCGGCCAACAGCAACCAGGTGCCCGAGCGCGCCGCCTGATCAGCGCCGCTCCGCCACCGCCGGCTGGCGGATGCGGAAGAGCTGGGCGAAGCCCTCGTCGCGGAGCAGCTCGAAGGCCGGCGGCAGCGTGATGGGGCCGTACAGGTCGGGCATGTCGGCGTTCAGCACCAGCGCGTAGTCGAAGCGCTGCCACTGCTGCAGGTAGGGCGCGGTGTTGCGCAGCCAGGGCAGGTCGTCCGGGTGTTCCAACGCGTTCACGCTGGCCAGCGGCCCTTCCGGCACCGAAAGCGACAGCCAGGCCGGGCGCACCCCCAGCGGCTGCTTGCCGCGCGCGGTGAACAGCGTGGGCACAAAGGCCTGGCGCCGCATCACCGCCAGCGCCGCCAGGTGATAGTAGGTGGGGTAGCCATCCATGAAGACGCGGCCGAGCGGCACCTGGCCGGCGATGGGCGCGTGGTCCAGCGGCAGCACCAGCGCGCCGGCGGGCACCGGCTCCAGCGCGCGCTCCACCGCCGCCACGTCGCCGGCGCGCTGCCAGGTGACCCAGCCGACCCAGGCGGTGCGGGCGCTGACCATCAGCACCATGGCCGCTGCCAGGGCCGGGGCGAAGCGGGACGGCAGCGCGGGGCGCAGCGCCACCAGCGCCAGGATGAAGGCCATGAGCGCGAAGCGGCGGTCCAGCCAGCCGGTGCCGATGGCGAAGTCCGGAAAGGCCAGGAACAGCAGCGCCAGCCCGGCCACCGTGACGAAAAGCCCGGCATGCCAGCGCAGCCAGCCGCGGGAGGCCGCCCAGCCCAGCGGCACCAGCAGCACCAGCAGCGCCGCCAGGTCCGGCTTCAGCCGCCAGGTCTGAATGCCGGCCAGGCCGTTCCGCAGCTTGCGGGCGGGGTCGGCCAGCAGGTCCAGGCTGTCCCGCCAGGGGCTGCGGGGCGGGCCGAGTGTTTCATGCGCGCCGGGCAGCGCCGGGGCCAGCAGCAGCAGCAGCGCCACCGCTGCCACCGCCGGCGCCACCGCCCACAGCACCTGGCGCAGCCGCGGCCAGGTGAACCAGCCGCGCGCCACCGGCCCCAGCGCCAGCCCGCCCAGGATCGCGGCGTAGAGGAACAGCGCGAAGGCGTGCATCACGCCCAGGCCGAAGCCGAGGCCGAGCCGCAGCGCGAAGCCGAGCCAGGGCGGCCGCCGCGCCAGCCAGGGCTCCGCCGCCGCCGCCAGCAGGGCCAGGCCGACACCGATGTTGAAGTTGAGGAAGCCGGCCAGCAGGGTCAGGTTCCAGGCGAAGATGCCGAAGCCCAGCTGCCACCAGGACCAGCCGCCGAAGATCCGCCGGTGCAGCAGCGCCGCCCCCAGCACCGGCAGGGCGGCGCCAAGCCACAGGTAGATGCCGCCCTGCATCTCCGCCGAGATGAAGCGGCCCGGCCCCCAGGCCAGCAGGTCGATGCCGATATTGGTCAGCGCCGCCCAGTCGAGCTCGTAGAACGCCGCCATCGGCCCCTGGTCCAGCCCGCCGGAGAGCAGCCAGATACGGGCGACATGGTTGGGGTAGTCCAGCAGCATCGGCATGGGCACCGCCAGGATCGGCAGCGCCAGGCAGGCCAGGCAGCAGCCCAGCAGCAGGCGGATCGGCATGGGCGGCGGGTTCCTGCGGTTCTACCGCAGCGCACAACGGCGCCGCCCCGCCGCGGTTGCCCGCCCCCCCTTCGCCCTTGGCCCCGCTGGCGTCAGGGTTCCGTCGGCACCGGGACCGGCTCCGCCGGCGCGGGGTTGTCCGCCCAGTCCTGCACCAGGGTGAAGCCCACCGCCAGCAGCACCGGCCCCAGGAACAGCCCGAGGAAGCCGAAGGCGAAGACACCGCCCAGCGCGCCCAGCAGCGTCAGCAGCAGCGGCAGGTCGGCGCCGCGGGAGATCAGCCAGGGCCGGATCACGTTGTCCACGCTGCTGATGCCCAGCGCGCCGTACAACCCAAGGAAGATGCCCCAGCCATTCTGCCCCTGGGTGAACAGCCAGAGCGTGGCGGGTATCCACACCACCGGCGCGCCCACCGGCAGCACCGAGATGCAGCCCGCCACCACGCCCAGCAGCACCGGCTGCGGCACGCCCGCCAGCCACAGGCCGAAGGTGGTCAGCAGCCCCTGGGCGACAGCGGTGCCCAGCAGGCCATAGACCACGCCGCGGGTCACGTTGCCGGTCAGCTGCACCAGACGGGCGGCGCGGCTGCCGGCGAATTGCCGCAGCACCGCCTCGCAGCGCTCGGCGATGGCGCGGCCGTCGCGGTACAGGAAGAAGGCCAGCACCAGCGCCACCATCACCTCGGCCAGGCCCGACAGCACCGCCAGCAGCACCGAGAGCGCGCCCTGGGCGATATCCCCGGCATAGGGTTGCAGCAGCTCGGTGATGCCGGAAAACCCGGCGCTGAGGCCGCCAAGCTTCTCGCCGAGGTATTCGCCCACCACCGGCAGCCGGGCCAGCCAGTCGCCCAGCCCCGGCAGGCCATCGGTCAGCAGCCCCTGCACGCTGCCGCGCAGCCGGTCCACCTCCTCTCGCCTGGTCGGCGCCACATAGACCAGCGGCAGGCCCAGCAGCAGGAACTCCACCAGCACCATCAGCAGCGCCGCCGGGGTGGCCGGCAGGCGCAGCCTTTCCCGCACGAAGCGGTAGGCCGGCCAGGTGGAGAACACCAGGATCGCCGCCCAGAGCAGCGCCGACAGGAATGGCCGCAGCACCAGCAGGCAGCCCACCGCCAGGCCGAGGATCGCCAGCAGCCCCACCGCGCGGGCCGGTTTCAGCAGGCTGTCCTGTTGGGGTGTCTCGGTTGCCATGCGCCGGCTCCTTGGGGTTGCCGCATTGTTAGCCCGGTGCGGCCCCGGCGTGGAACCTTGCCGTCAGCGCTGGTCAGCGGCGGCCCCGGCCGCTAGCGTGCCGCGCCCCAAGCAGAAGCCAGGAGGAAGGCCGCCCATGCCGCGCTTTGCCGCCAATATCTCCATGATGTTCAACGAGGTGCCCTTCCTCGACCGCTTCGAGCGCGCGGCCAGGGCCGGCTTCCAGGCGGTGGAGTTCCTCTTCCCCTATGAATTCCCGGCCGCCGAGATTGCCAAGCGGCTGCAGGACAACGGCCTAAAGCAGGTTTTGTTCAACGGCCCGCCGGGCGACTGGACCCGCGGGGAGCGCGGCATCGCCGCCCTGCCCGGCCGCCAGCAGGAATTCCGCGAGGGCATCAAGCAGGCGCTGGAATACAGCGTGGCGCTGGGCTGCCCGCTGCTGCACGTGATGGCCGGCCTCAAGCCCGAGGGCATGCCCTACGACACGATGATCTCGACCTATGCCGCCAACCTGGCCTGGGCCAGCCGCGAGGCCGCGAAGGTCGGCGTCAAGCCGATCATCGAGCCGATCAACCACCGCGATATCCCCGGCTTCTTCCTCAACACCACGGACCAGGGCGCCGCCATCATCCAGGGGCTGGGGCCGGACCGCGTGGGCCTGCAGTTCGACCTGTACCACTGCGCCATCACCGAGGGTGACATCTGCAAGCGGGTGGAGAAGCACCTGCCGCTGATCAGCCACATGCAGGTGGCCGACAACCCCGGCCGCAACGAACCCGGCACCGGCGAGGTGAACTGGCCCTTCGTGTTCAAGCGGATCGACGAGCTGGGCTTCCAGGGCTGGATCGGCTGCGAGTACCGCCCGGCCGGGAATACCGAGGCCGGGCTGGGCTGGTTCCAGCCCTACAAGTGAGCCGGGCCGCCGTGGCTGGGGCCGCCGCGCGACCCCGGCCCGCGCGCCGGCCGGCCTTGGCCATCAAGCTGGCCTGCACGCCACGGGCCTGACCCTTCGCAAACGGAGCAACCCAATGAAGATCGGTTTCATCGGCCTCGGCATCATGGGCAAGCCCATGGCGCTGCACCTCAAGGCCGCGGGGCATGAGGTGGTGGTGCCGGAGCGCGCCAGCCTGGACGCCGAGTCGCGCGGCGCCTTCACCGTGGCGGCCAATGCCGCCGCCGTGGCCCGCGCCGCCGAGGTCATCATCCTGATGGTGCCCGACACGCCCGACGTGGAAGCCGTGCTGTTCGGCGCCGAGGGCGTCGCCGCCGGGCTGTCCGCCGGCAAGCTGGTCATCGACATGTCCTCGATCAGCCCGACCGCGACCAAGACCTTTGCCGGCAAGATCAACGCGCTGGGCTGCGACTACCTGGACGCCCCGGTCTCCGGCGGCGAGGTCGGCGCCAAGCAGGCCAGCCTGACCATCATGGTCGGCGGCCCGCAGGCGGCCTTCGACCGGGCGACTCCGCTGTTCCAGCTGATGGGCAAGAACATCACCCTGGTCGGCGAGAGCAACGGCACCGGGCAGACCTGCAAGGTGGCCAACCAGATCATCGTGGCGCTGACGATCGAGGCGGTGGGCGAGGCGATGGTCTTCGCCAGCAAGGCCGGCGCCGACCCGGCCAAGGTGCGCCAGGCGCTGACCGGCGGGCTAGCGACGTCGCGCATTCTTGAACTGCATGGCGAGCGGATGATCAAGCGCACCTTCGCGCCCGGCTTCCGGATCGTGCTGCACCAGAAGGATCTCAACCTGGCACTGCAGTCGGCCAAGGAACTCGGCGTGGCGCTGCCCAACACCGCCAGCACCCAGCAGCTCTTCTCGGCCAGCATTGCCAGCGGCAACGGCCAGCTGGACCATTCCGGCCTGGTCAAGGCACTGGAGACGCTGGCCAACCACAAGGTTGCGCCCGACGAGGGTTGACAACCAGGACGGGAGGCGGTTCGTTCCGCCGCCTTCCACCCCTGCTGCGTGTACCAGGGCGGTTGCATTCAACCGTTGCATCCGCGACAGATGTGTAGCATTTTCTGGCGGCCTTCTCGTACTGACACACCCGTCTCAGTTTGCTAGCTACTGTCCAGAAGTCCCTGACCACCGGAGGTTTCGATGCGGTTTGCCGATATCGGGCAGCAGTTGCGGGCCTACCGCCTGGAATCCGGTCTGCGGGCCGAGGAAATCGCCGCGCGTCTCGGTGTCTCCCGCGCGGCGCTCTACCGGTACGAGAAGGGCGAGGTCATCAAGCTGGACACGATCCGGCGGCTGGCTGAACTGCTGAAGATCTCGCCGCTGTCGCTGTTGGGCATCGGCGTGGAGTACTTTGCCCGCCCCGTCGCCTTCCTGGAGCGGCTGCGCCAGGTGGAGGAGCAGGCCGACCAGCTGCTGCTGGTGGGCGGCGCCTTCTGCTACCAGACCAGCACGGAAGCCGTGGAAGGCGCAATCGCGGAGGCCTGGACCGAGGCCGCCGATGCCGCCGGGGACCGCGCCCAGGCGCGCGCTGGCGCCGACCAGGCGCTGGGCCTGCTGGCGGCCCGCCGCAAGCTGCACCAGCAGCGCCGGCCCAACATCATCGGCATCCTGTCGGAAGGCGCCATGCGCCGCTTCCTCAGCGAAGGCGTTGCCGCCGGACTGAATCTGCCGGAGCGCACCCGCGCCCGCTGCCGCGTGGCCGCGGCGAATGAGTGCGAGAGCATCGCTCAGCAGATGGAGAGCGTGCCCATCGGCCTGCAGCTGGGCCTGACCAGCGGCGCCGACCCGTCCGGCAACTTCATGGTGCTGCGCGGGCGGGAGCGTGCGCACGTCATCGGCGCCCCCTTCCCGGCCGATACCGCGCCGAATGGCGGCCTGGGCGTGGCGATGATCACCTCGGCGGATGAAGCCGTGGCGGTGCACCAGCGCGTGGCCGAGACCGCCTGGCGCGACGCGCTGAAGGGCGCCGCCGCCGCCACCCGGGTGCGCGAACTGGTCAAGCAGTACCGCGTGGACTGAGGCGGGCGGCTACAACGCCAGCCGCGCCTCGTACACCTCGTCATCCTCCGGGCTGCGCCGCACCTTGAAGCCAAGGCCGCGGACGAAGGCCAGCATCGGCGCGTTGTCGGCCAGCACCTGGCCGACCACCTCGGCCATGCCCTGCTCACGCGCCCAGTCGAACAGCCGGCGCATCAGGTGGCTGCCCACCCCCTGGCCCTTCATGTCCGGCACGGTGATGACGGCGAACTCGCCGCTGCTGCCCCCCTGCAAGCCACCGGGGTCACGGATCAGCCGGGCGACTCCGGCGATCTCCTCCCGCCCATCCGGCAGGCGGTGCATGGCGACGAAGGCCATCTCCCGGTCGTAGTCGATCTGCGTCAGCCGGGCGATCATCTGCGGCGACAGCTCCCGCATCGGCGAGAAGAAGCGCCAGCGGATATCCTCCGGCCGCAGCTTGCCGAAGGCCTCGGAGTGGGCGGCGGCGTCCTCCGGCCGAATCGGGCGGACCACCAGCGGAATGCCGGATTTGGTGCGGAACGGCCGGGTCAGCTCGGCGGGATAGGGCGGCACCGCCAGCTGGCTCGATTCGCCCAGCGGCCGCAGGGTCAGCGACGCATCGGCCGCCAGCACGCCGGCACTGTCGACGAAGAGCGGGTTGATGGTCAGCGCCGCGATCTCGGGGAAGTCCACCGCGATCTGGGAGAGCCGCACCAGCGCATCCGCCACCGCCGGCACATTGGCCGCGGGGTGGTCGCGGAAGCCGTCCAGCAACCTGGCGATGCGGCTGCGCTGCACCAGTTGCCCGGCCAGGGCCAGGTTCAGCGGCGGCAGGTCGAAGGCTTCGCCGCCCGCCAGGTCGGCCGCGGTGCCGCCACTGCCGAAGCCGATCCAGGGGCCGAACATGGCGTCGTCGCCCAGGCGCAGGCGCAGTTCCGTGGCGCGGGCGGCCATGCGCTCCACCACGAAGCCTTCCACCCGGGCATCCGGGCGCAGCCGCGCGACTCGCTCCTGCATCATGGTGGCGGCCTTGAACACGCCTTCGGCGCTGCCCAGGCCCAGCACCACGCCGCCGACCTCGGACTTCCAGACGATGTCGGGGCTGCGGATCTTCAGCGCCACCGGGAAGCCGAGCATGGTGGCGGCGGCGCTGGCTTCCTGCGGCCCCATGGCGCGGCGATGCGGCACCACGGGCAGGCCATAGGCGGCAAGCACGCCCAGCGCCGCGTCCTCGGTCAGGGAAAGCCGGCCGGCGGCGCGGGTTTCGTCCAGGATGCGGCGCACGGAGGCGCGGTCGGGCGCCAGGTCCAGCACGTCACGCGGCGGCAATTCCACCGCGGCCAGGCGGTTGCGGCGGTCATGCACCAGGTGCATGGCGCCGCGCACCGCGGCCTCCGGCGTGGCGAAGACCGCCAGCCCGGCCTTGGCCAGCGCCTGGCGTTGCCGCCCCGCGGTTTCCTGGCCCAGCCAGGCGGCCAGGATCGGCGCGCTGCGGCGGCCGGCGCGGGTAGCGGCGATCAGCGCCTCGGCGGCGACCTCGCCGCCCTCGGCCGGGGCGGGGGCGTGCAGGGCGACCACGGCATCCACCTCCGGCAGGCTGGCCAGGATGGCCGCGGCCTCCCCCAGGCGGGTGCCGGCGCGCGGGCCGAGCGAGAGCGGGTTGCCCGGGGTCCAGCCCAGCGGCAGCAGCGCCGCCAGCATGGCCAGGGCCTCCGGCGAAAGCGTGGCCAGGTGGCCGCCGCCGGCGACGATGGCATCCGCCGCCAATTCGCCCAGACCGATGCCGTTGGTGACCACCGCAATCCGGTCGCCGCGCGCCGAGCCGCCACCGGGGCGGGACCGCACGCGGGCCAGGGTCTCGGCGGCTGACAGAAGATCCTCCAGCCCGTCCACCCGCAGCACGCCGGCGCGGCGCAGTGCCGCCTCCATGACCGCGTCGGGGATGTGGCTGCCTTCATGGCTGCGGCCGCCGGCGCGGATCGCAACCACCGGGCGGTTCTTCGCCACCGCGCGGGCGGCGCTGATGAAGGCGCGGCGGTTGCGGATGCGGCGCAGGTCCAGCAGCACGGCCGAGGTGGCGGCGTCGCGCGACAGCCAGTCCAGCGCCATGGCGAAGCCGACCGCGGCATTGCCGCCGATGCCGATGACATGGCTGAAGCCGACCGACTCGGCGGCGGCCCAGTCCAGCACCGCCCGCGCCAGGGCCGAGGATTGGGTGACCAGCGCCAGCTTGCCCGGCAGCGGGGCGATGTGGCTGAGGCTGGCATTGAGCCCGATGCCGGGGACGCAGAGGCCGAAGCTGCCCTGCCCCAGCGCGCGCACCCCGGTGCGGATGCAGATGGCGGTGAGGTCCGGCGCCGCGCCGGTGACCACGGCGGCCAGGCAGCCACGCGCCGCCAGGGCCTGCATCGCCGGCTCCAGCGCGGCCGGGGCCAGGTTCAGCACCGCCAGGTCGGGCGTGACCGGCAGGTCGGCAATGGTCGGGACGGCCTCGAACCCCGGCAGCGCCGGCCCGACCGTGAAGGCGCGGCCCTGGAAGCCGCCGGCGGCGATGTTGCCGGCCAGGACCGCGCTTTCCGGCAGCGTCGGGTCCGCCAGCAGCACCAGGCTGCGCGGATGGTACAGCGCCGTGTCGCGAAAGCCGGGGGCGCTGCGGGCGAAGGGGTCAACGGTCATTGTGCAGTGCAGCATGGGCCTGCCGGGTAGGCCCTGGCAACCGCGCTTGTGCGATGCCGCCGGGCCGGGGAAGCTAGCGTGATGCTGAGACCCGGACCGCGCAACCTTATTACCGATGTCGAGGGAATCCTCGTCGGCAATGCCGAGGACCATGCCGTCCGCACCGGCACCACCGTCGTCTTCCCGCGGGAGCGCTGCACGGCGGCGGCCGATGTGCGCGGCGGCGCGCCGGGCACGCGGGACATCCATGCGCTGGACCCCACCGCCATCAGGGGGGAGGCGGATGCGATCGTGCTCTCCGGCGGCTCCATGTACGGCGCGGATGCCGCCAGCGGCGTGGTGGCCGAGTTGGGCGCGCGCGGGCGCGGCGTCAGCTTCGGCGGCACGACCATTCCGGTGGTGCCCAGCGCCATCCTGTTCGACCTGATGAATGGCGGCGACAAGGGCTGGGGGGTGGACCCGCCCTACAACCGGTTGGGGCGGCAGGCGCTGGCGGCGGTGGGGACGGAGTTCGCCCTTGGCAATATCGGCGCCGGGCTGGGGGCGCGGTCCAGCGCGCTGAAGGGCGGCCTGGGCAGCGCCAGCTTGTGGAGCGACGACGGCGTGCAGGTCGGCGCGCTGGTGGCGGTGAACAGCTTCGGCAGCGTGGTCATGCCGGGGACGGACCGGTTCTGGGCCGGGCCGCTGGAGATCGGCGAGGAGTTTGGCGGCCTCGGCCCACCTCCGCCGGGCTGGCGCGGGGAGCCGGAGATGCCGACCCCGCCGGGCTTCGCGCTGAACCCGATGGCCAACACCACCATCGCCGTGGTGGCGGTGAACGCGGCGCTGGACAAGGCGCAGGCGCAGCGCCTGGCGATCATGGCGCAGGACGGGCTGGCGCGGGCGATCCGGCCGATCCACACGCCGTTCGATGGCGATACCGTCTTCGTGCTGGCCACCGGCGCGCTGCCGCTGACCGGGCCGGCCATGCTGGCGCGGCTGGGCTCGCTCGCGGCCGATACCCTTTCCCGCGCGGTGGCGCGCGGGGTGTTCCATGCCCAAAGCCTGGGCGACCGGCCCGGCTGGGCCGATTGGCGAAAGACGATGCAAGCATGAGCGACCCGCGCCTCGACCCCGAGATGGCCGCCTTCAACGCCCATATGGAGCAGGTGGCCGCGCGCTACCCGACGCCGCGGCTGGCCCTGCCCTTCGATGAGGCGCGCGCGATCACCGAGGCGGTGAACCTGCCACTGGCCGAGGGCGGCCCGGTGATGGCGGAGAGCCGCGACGCCTGGCTGCCCATCCGCGGCCGCCACCTGCGCTGCCGGGTGCATCGGCCGGTGACGGACCGCAAGCTGCCGGTGCTGCTGTACCTGCATGGCGGCGGCTGGGTGTGGAACAGCATCGACACCAACGACCGCATCATGCGCGAATACGCCGCCGCCACCGGCTGCGCCGTGGTCGGGCCGGACTACGCACTTTCACCCGAAGCGGTGTTCCCCCAGGCGCTGGAAGAGTGCCTTGGCGTGCTGCGCTGGCTGGCGGCGCATGGCGCGGAGTGGGGGCTGGACCCCAGCCGGATCGTGGTGGGCGGCGACAGCGCCGGCGCCAACCTGACCATGGGCCTGGCGCTGATGCTGCGCGAAGCCGGCGACGCCATTCCGCTGCGCGGTCTGCTGCTGCACTACGGCGTCTATGATTCGCGGCTGGATACGCCGAGCTACCGCGAGTTCGCCGAAGGCTATGGGCTGAACATCCCGCGGATGAGCTTCTACTGGCAGCACTACGCCCCGGCCGAGGCGACCCGGCTGCACCCCTTCGCCGCACCCTTGCGCGCAAGGCTGGAAGGGCTGCCGCCCTGCCTGATGCATGTGGCCGAGCTGGACGTGCTGCGGAGCGAGAACGACGCCATGGAAGCGGCGCTGCGCGCGGCCGGCGTGCAGGTGGAGAGCGAGCTGTTCCCCGGCACGGTGCATGGCTTCCTGCGCGCGGTCGGGCGCGTCGGCGCGGCCACCCGCTCGGTGGCCAAGGCAAGCGCCTGGATGCGGGCACGGCTGGCCTAGCGCACGCCGGGCTGTTGTTTGCGCCGCCGGTGTTACCCCGGCGGCGATCGGGCGCTAGCCCGCGAGCGCCCGCTTCGCCACCTCGGCCAGCCAGCCGCTGGCCGCCGGCAGGATGGCGTCGTTGAAGTCGTAGCGCGGGTTGTGCAGCTCGCAGCCGCCCTCGCCCCGCTCGTTCACCGTGGGGCCGTTGCCGATCCAGGCGAAGGCGCCGGGCACTTCCTTCAGAAACCAGGAGAAATCCTCGCCGGTCATCGCCGGCGTGGTGTGCAGTTGGTGCGGCCCCACCGCCTTGGCGGCCTCGGCGGCCAGGTCGCGCTCGGCGGCGCTGTTGGCGGTCACGCCGACGCCCTGGCGGAACTCCACCTCGGCCTGCAGGCCGAAGGTATCGGCCACGCCGCGGGCGATCCGGCGCATCCCGGCCTCGATCTCGGCGCCGGTCTCGTCCTGCATCCAGCGCGCGGTGCCCTTCAGCACGGCACGGGCGGCCACCTGGTTCTGCGCCTCGCCGGCCTCGGCGATGGTGATGCTGACCACGGCGGCCTGCATCGGGTCCACGTTGCGCGCCACCAGGCTCTGCAGCGCCACGATGCAATGGCCGGCGCCCAGCATGGGGTCGCGGGTCAGGTGCGGCAGCGCGGCGTGGCCGGCATGGCCATCGAAGGTGATGCTGAAGCGGGCGCCGGCGGCCATGACGGCGCGGTCGTGCAGCGCCACCTTGCCGGCTTCCAGCCCCGGCCAGTTGTGCCAGCCGAAGATGCGCTCCATCGGGAAGCGGCTGAACAGCCCATCGGCGATCATCGCCCGGGCGCCACCGCCGCCTTCCTCCGCCGGCTGGAACACCAGCTGCACCGTGCCGGACCAGCTGGGGTCGTCCAGCAGCAGCTTCGCGGCGCCCAGCAGCGCGGTGGTATGGCCGTCATGGCCGCAGGCATGCATCACGCCGGGCACGCGGGACCGGTGCGGCAGCAGCTCGTTCAGTTCCTGGATCGGCAGCGCGTCCATGTCGCCGCGCAGCCCGACCGAGCGGTTGCCGCCGCGCACGATGCTGCCGACCACGCCATGGCCGCCCACGCCGGTGGTCACCTGGACCCCCATCTCGTGCAGCTTTTCCGCCACGAAGGCGGCGGTGGCGCCCTCGTTCAAGGTCAGGCCGGGGTTGGCGTGCAGGTGGCGTCGCCAGGCGGTGAGGGTCTGGTGCAGCGTCGGGTCCATGCCCCCTTGGGTAACGCCGCGCCTCGCCGGGCGCCATAGCGGAATGGCGGCGCCGGCGGCTTTAACCGGAGATTCGGTCGCACCGTGCAATCAAACCAGCATGATCATTGAACGCCGCGAAGTCGAGTTCGAGACCGAGGCCTTGATCTCGGTGCTGGCGGGGTCGCCGCGCGCGGCCGCCGCCTTCGGCCTGGCGCGCGGCCAGCCCCAGGCAGTGATCTTCGAGCCGGCGTCGCAGTCGGTGCGCTTCGTTTTCCCGGGCGGCGGCCAGGCGCATTCGGTCTCGGTCGAATCGGCCCGGCTGGGGGCGCTGCTGGTCAGCTTCTGCCTGCGGATGCGCATGCCGCTGCCGCGCCGGGCGGAGAAATCCATCCGGGTGGAGCCGGGCTCGGTGGTGCTGGCCTTCCGCGTCACCACCCGCCCCAACCTGGCCAGCCTGCTGCCGGAGGAACGCCGGACCGAGGGGCCGCCGGCCTCCGCCCAGGCCTGGGGCAGCTAGCGGCAGGAAACGGCAGGCGGGCGCTGGACCAGGATCACCGCTGACTGAAGCGGCGATCATGGTCCAGCCATTTTCGAGAGACTAATTCACGGCTTGCGGCGTTTCCGCCTTAGCCGATCAGGCTCCAACGTGAGCGCCTGGGTCTAACCCGGCCCGGCCGGGTCGCCCGGCGCGGTTTCCCAGCCCAGGCCGATGATGGCGATGCTGCGCCGCCCGGCGCGCTCGGCCCGGCAGACGATGGCCTTGCGTTCCTCCAGCCAGCCCAGCAGGCGGCGGGCGCGGCTGACGGAATGGCTGCCATAGGCCCGCGCGATGGCGGCGTCCGAAGGACAGGGCTGGCGTTCCAGCGCGGTGCGGGCCAGCAGCAGGAACACGCCCTGGGCGTCCTCCGGCAGCGCCGCCGCGCGGGCCAGGGCGGCCTGCCATTCCGGCGTCTCCGCCGCTTCGGCGCCGATGCCGGAACAGGCCTCGGCCAGCATGCGGCGGAAGGCGGGCAGGTCTTCCGGCTGGCCGGGCACCTCATGGATCCGCAGCCGCACCAGGTAGTCCTGGTACAGCACGGCGGCGGGGCGGAAGCCGGCCTCGGGGTCTTCCAGGATCGCCGCCATGATGCCGGCGACCTGCTGCTGCCGGCTGGCCAGTTCCTCCGCCGTGGGCGGGGCCGGCGGGGCGGCGCTGGCTTCCGGCGCGGCCGGTGGGCGGTACTGCGCCAGCTGCGCCAGGATGTCCGGCTGCTGCGGGCGCGGGGCGCGGCGCGGCGGCGGGCGGGGCGCTTCGACGGCGGCGGCGCTGAGGATCAGCTCCCGCGTTTCCTCGGCCGAGACCGCCACCGGCGGCGGCACCAGCGCCGGCGCGGCCCCGCGCGAGACGGTTTCCACCGTGCCGATGCGGATGCTGAGGGGACGGCGGGACAGCGCCGGGCCAAGCCCGATGAACTGGCCGCGCCCCAGGTCGCGGAACATCTCGGCTTGCCGCCGCTCCATGCCCAGCAGGTCGGCGGCGCGGGCCATGTCGATATCGAGGAAGGTGCGGCCCATCATGAAGTTGGAGGCCTCGGCCGCCACGTTCTTGGCCAGCTTGGCAAGGCGCTGGGTGGCGATGACGCCCGCGAGCCCGCGCTTGCGGCCGCGGCACATCAGGTTGGTCATGGCGGCGAGCGCGGCACGGCGCGCCTCGTCGGAAGCCTCCCCGGCCGTCGCGGGGGCGAAGAGCTGGGCCTCGTCCACCACCACCATGGCCGGCGTCCAGTCGTCGCGCTCCACGTCGAACAGCCCGCCCAGGAAGGCGGCGGCGCAACGGAGCTGCGCGTCCACCTCCACGCCTTCCAGGTTCAGCACGACGGAGACGCGGTGGCGGCGGACCCGCTCGGCGGCGCGTTGCAGGCTGGCCTCGGGGTGGTGCTCGGCCTCGATCACCAAGTGGCCGAAGCGGTCGGCCAGGGTGACGAAGTCGCCCTCGGGGTCGATGACCACCTGCTGCACCCAGGGCGCGCTCTGTTCCAGCAGGCGCCGCAGCAGGTGGGACTTGCCGGAGCCGGAATTGCCCTGCACCAGCAGGCGGGTGGAGAGCAGCTCCTCAAGGTCGAGCAGCGCCGGGCGGCCATCGGCCGCCAGCCCCATGTCGATGCCGACCGTCATGCTGTGAGGCCGACCTTACATGCCCAGCGCGCGGCGGTAGAGGTCGAGCAGGGTCTCCTGCTCCTCCACCTCGGCGGGTTCCTTCTTGCGGATGCTGATGATGGCGCGAACCACCTTCACGTCGAAGCCGGCGGACTTCGCCTCGGCGTAGATGTCCTTGATATCGTTGGCCAGCGCCTTGCGCTCTTCCTCCAGCCGCTCGATCCGCTCGATGATCGAGCGCAGCCGGTCCACCGCGATGCCGCCCACTTCCGGGTCGGCGGTGGCGATCTGGCGGGCGCGGCTCTCGGCGGCTTCGTCGTCGGTGTCGAAGGGTACGTCGGCCATGGCACTCTCACTTCATCTGCGGCTGACCGCCCCGGCATGGGGTGCAGGGGCGGGTCGCCCCCCGGCCAGGCCGGCGGGGCCGGGGCCGGGGTGGCAAGGCCGCGGGGTCTAGCCCATCGGGCGCGCCAGCGGAAGGGCGGCGCGGCGCCCGTCGGCGCTCCCGGTGCCGCCCGGCGCTACTGGTGCTGCTTGATCGACTGGGCGAAGGCGGCCTGCTGCTCCGGGCTGGCCGGCGCCTGGTACTTGGCCTGCCATTCCTTGTAGGGCATGCCGTAGACGATCTCCCGCGCATCGGGGTCTGCAATGGTCAGCCCCTGCTCGGCGGCGCCCTCGCGGTACCAGCGGCTCAGGCAGTTCCGGCAGAAGCCGGCCAGGTTCATCATGTCGATGTTCTGCACATCGGTGCGGGTGCGCAGGTGCTCCACCAGCTTGCGGAAGGCGGCGGCCTCCAGCTTCTCCTGGGTGGCGGCGTCCAGATCGGGTGCGGGCATGGGGCGGTCTCCTGTTCGGCGAAAGATGGCGTCGGCCGGGCCGGGGTGAAAGCCCTGGCCCGCCGGGTCGGCCTGCTTTTCCCGCGCCTGCGCCCGTGCGGCGCCGGCGCGGGCGGCAGGCTAGCCCAGGTTGGCGCCCCGGATCGCGGCGCAGACCGCATCGGTCACCGCTTCCGTATTGGCGGTGCCGCCCACGTCGCGGGTCATGATGCCGGCGGCGCAGACCTGCTCCACCGCCGTCATCAGCCTGGCGGCGGCGGGCTTCTCGCCCAGGTGCTCCAGCATCATCACGGCGGTCCAGAAGGTGGCGACCGGGTTGGCCACGCCCTTGCCGGCAATGTCGAAGGCCGAGCCGTGGATCGGTTCGAACATCGAGGGGAAGCGGCGCGACGGGTCCAGGTTGGCGGTGGGCGCCACGCCGAGCGAGCCGGCCACGGCACCGGCCAGGTCGGACAGGATGTCCGCGTGCAGGTTGGTGGCGACCACGGTGTCGATGCTGGCGGGCTTCTGCACCATGCGGGCGGCCATGGCGTCCACCAGCTCCTTCTCCCAGGTCACGCTCGGGTACTGGGCGGCGACCTCGGCGGCGATCTCGTCCCAGAACACCATGCCGTGCTTCTGCGCGTTGGACTTGGTGACCACCGTCAGCAGGCGGCGGGGGCGGGAGGCCGCGATCTCGAAGGCCGTCTTCATGATGCGGGTGACGCCGGCGCGGGTGAAGATGGCGGTCTCGGTGGCGATTTCCTCGGGGTGGCCGCGGTGCGCGCGGCCGCCATGGCCGGCGTACTCGCCCTCGGAGTTTTCGCGCACGATCACCCAGTCGATATCGCCCGGGTTCACCGCGCGCAGCGGGCTGGTCAGGCCAGGCAGCACGCGGGTCGGGCGGATATTGGCGTATTGGTCGAAGCCCTGGCAGATCCGCAGCCGCAGGCCCCACAGGGTGATGTCGTCCGGTACGTGCTGGTCGCCGACCGCGCCGAAGAAGATGGCGTCGAACCCCTTCAGCGTCTCCAGCCCGTCCTCGGCCATCATCTTGCCGGTA
>CANGNF010000023.1 GCA_947455205.1 Acetobacteraceae bacterium
GGCCCTGCCGTCGCCCGGCGCGGTGCCGCCGGTGGCCTCGACCACCGGGCGCTTCCAGCGCCGTTGCAGCCAGATCACGCCGACCAGGTCGAAGAAAGCCACCGCCAGCCGGTCCAGCGTGCCGTAGTTGGAAACGCCGCGGGTCCGGTGGCGGTGGTTGACGGGTTCGCTGACCACCCGGCCGCCCTGGCGCAGCACCAGCGCCGGCAGGTAGCGGTGCATGTGGTCGAAGGCCGGCAGCCGCAGGAACAGCTCCCGCGGGAAGAGCTTCAGGCCGCAGCCGGTATCCGGCGTGGCGTCCTTCAGCAGCGCCACGCGGATGCGGTTGGCGATGCGGCTGCTGCGCCGCTTCACCCAGCTGTCGCGGCGGGTGGTGCGCCAGCCGGCCACCAGGATCTCGCCGCCTTCGGCCTCGGCGCGGGCCAGCAGCCGGGGGATGTCAGCCGGGTCGTTCTGGCCGTCGCCATCCAGGGTGGCAATCCACTGGCCACGCGCGGCCCGCACGCCGGTGACCACGGCGGCGCTCTGCCCGCAGCTGGCGCGGTGGCGCAGCCAGCGCAGCGGGGCGTGCCGCGCGGCAATGCCGAGTTCGGTACCGGTTGCGTCGGTGGAACCGTCATCCACATAGACGATCTCATGCGGCACCCCGGCCAGGGCGGCCTCGATCTCGGCCACCAGCGGGGCAATGTTCGGCGCCTCGTTCCGGACCGGCACGACGACCGAGACCAGCGGCGGGGCGCTGGCGGAGCCAGGGGGCGGCGCGTGCGACGGAGCGGAGGGGATGGGCGGCATGCGGTCGGTGCGGTAGCAGCCCGGCCCCAGCCCGGCAAGCGGCGCCTGCGCCGCCCGGCCCCGCCGAACCTTCCGCGCCGGCGAAGGTGTCGCGGCCGGGAATGCAACCTATAGTGAGCAACATGCCTTTCGATGCCCGTCTTCCGACTGCAGATCGTAACGCCCGGGTGCTGGCCACCTGGCTGCTGCTGGTGGCTGCCATGGTCTGGGCCATGGTGGCGCTGGGCGGCGCCACCCGGCTGACCGGCTCCGGCCTGTCCATCATGGAATGGGCGCCGTTCCGCGGCACCCTGCCGCCGCTGACCGAGGCGGAATGGCAGCGGCTGTTCGGCCTGTACCGCACCATTCCGCAGTACCAGCTGGTCAATGCCGGGATCGACCTGGAAGGCTTCAAGCAGATCTTCTGGCTGGAATGGGCGCATCGGCTGTGGGGCCGGCTGATCGGCCTGGCCTTCCTGCTGCCGCTGCTCTGGTTCGCCTTCAAGGGCATGGTGCCGCGGCGGCTGCTGCCGCGGCTGGGCGTGCTGTTCGTGCTGGGCGGCATGCAGGGCGCCATCGGCTGGTTCATGGTGGCCTCGGGCTTCCAGGCGGACCGCACGGCGGTCTCGGCCTATCGGCTGGTGGCGCATCTGGGCATGGCGCTGGGGCTTTACGCCGCGCTGGTCTGGACCGCGCTGGGCCTGCTGCGGCCGGCGGCGCAGGCGCTGCCGGCGGCGGCGCGGGCGGTGCGCGGCGCGGCGCATGCGGCGGCGGCGCTGCTGCTGCTGGCCATGCTGGCGGGCGGCTTCGTCGCCGGGCTGAAGGCCGGCTTCACCTACAATACCTTCCCGCTGATGGACGGGCGGCTGGTGCCGGAAGGCTATGCCGACCTCTCCCCCTGGCTGCGGAACTGGTTTGAGAACATCGCCGCGGTGCAGTTCAACCACCGCCTGCTGGCCACGCTGGGCGGGCTGGCGGCGCTGGCGGCGGCTGGCCTGGGCTGGCTGCGGCTGCCGCCGGGGCCGGCGCGGCTGGCGGCGCTGGGGCTGGGTGGCGCCGTTGCGCTGCAATACGCGCTGGGCGTGGCCACGCTGCTGGCGGTGGTGCCGGTCTGGCTCGGCACGCTGCACCAGGCCACCGCCGTGCTGGTGCTGACGATGATCCTGCTGCTGCTGCACGCGCTGCGCCGCGCGCCGGGGACCAACACATGACCGAGACACCCGGAACCGCGCCGTTCGCCGACCTGGTGCTGGACGCCCTGCCGATCGGCGTCTGGGCCTATGGCGCCGATGCCCGGCTGACCTTCGCCAATGCGCGGGCCCGGCGCGGGCTGGGGGATGAGGCCGCGCGCCTGCCGCTGGGCACCCCGCTGGCGGTGCTGGTGCGGCGGGCGGCGTATCGGGGCCAGCTGGGCAGCGGCGCGCCGGATGCGCTGGCCGAGGCCTACCTGGCGCTGGACCGCAGCCGGCCGCAGCAGCGCCTGGTGCGCCAGGCGGATGGCCGGGTGCTGGACCTCCGCAGCATGCCGCTGGCGGATGGCGGCTTCGTCAACATCGCGGTGGAGGTCACCACCCTGGCCACCGCGGGGGCCGAGGCCGAGGCGCTGGCCCGGCGGCTGGAGGATGTGCTGCATCGGCTGCATGGCGGCCTGGCGGTGTACGACCTGGACCAGAGGCTGGTGCTGAACAACGCCGCCTATGAACGCCTGCTGGGCCTGCCGCGCGGCCTGCTGCCCCCGGGCACCAGCTACCCCGACCTGCTGCGGGAACTGACGCGGCGGGGCGAGTTCTCCAATGCCGACCCCGACGCCCTGGTGGCCCAGCGCGCCGCCATCGACCGCACCCGGCCGCACCGGCATGAGCGCGAACGGCCGAATGGCCGCTTCCTGCAGTTCGAGAGCCAGCCGGTGGCGGAGGGCGGCTGGCTGGTGGAGGTGACCGACATCACCGCCGCCAAGCGCGCCGAGGACGACGCGCGCGGCCGTGCCGTGCTGCTGAACGGCGTGCTGGAGGCGCTGCCGCTGGGCGTGCTGGTGGTCGGGCCCGACATGCGGGTGCGGCTGTTCAACAGCCATTGCGAGGCGATGTTCGACGGCATGGGCCTGGTCGAGGGCGAGCACCGCGAGGCGCTGGCCCTGCGCCGCGCCCGCGCCGGGCATTACGGCCCCGGCGACCCCGAGGCGCTGGCCCAGGCCAACCTGGCGCAGGTCGGCAGCGGCCAGACCATGCGCCAGCGCGTGCGGCCGGATGGGCGCGTCATCGAGGTCCGCGCCGCGCCGACGCCGGATGGCGGCTACGTGCAGGTCATCGCCGACATCACCGCGCTGCACCAGGCCCAGGCCCAGGCCACCGCCCGCGCCGCGCTGATGCAGGTGATGCTGGACAACATGCGCCACGGCATCGCGCTGTTCGACGACCAGCGCCGGCTGATCACCGCCAATGCGCTGGCGGCGCGGCTGATCGGCCTGCCGCCGGAGGATATGCGGCCCGGCCTGACGCTGACCGAGATGCGCCGCATGCAGATGGCGCAGGGCGAGTTCGGCACCCCCGAGGCGGCCGCCGCGGTGATCGCCATCTCGGAACGGCACGACGCCAGCCAGCCCTACCGCTACACCCGTCGGCGGCCGGACGGCACGGTGCTCGACATCGCCTCGGACCCGACGCCCGATGGCGGCTTCGTCCGCACCTATGTGGATATCACCGCCCAGGCCGGGGCCGAGGCGGAGGCGCGCCAACAGGCGGCAACGCTGCAGGCGCTGCTGGACAACCTGGGCATGGGGGTGGCGCTGTTCGGCGCCGACCGCCGGCTGGTGGCGGCCAACCCGCTCTCGGCGGAGCTGGCCGGGCTGCCGGCGGCGAAGGTGGTGCCCGGCGTGCTGCTGGACGAGCTGGTCGGGGTGCAGCGCGCCAGCGGCGCCGCCGGCGGCACCGACCGCCACGACGCGCTGGCCCTGGCGGTGGTGCGGGCGGACCGCACCCAGCCGCAGCGCTACCAGCGGGCCACCGCCGATGGCCGCATGCTGGAGGTGCGCTCGGACCCGATGCCGGATGGCGGCTTCGTGCTGTGCCACCTGGACATCACCGCGCTGAGCCAGGCCGAGGCCGAGGCCGCGCGGCGCGCGCGCATGCTGCAGGCGGCGCTGGACAACATGCACCACGGCATCGCGCTGTACGGGCCCGACCACCGGGTGTTGGTGGCCAATGCGCTGGCCACCCAGGTCGGCGGCCTGCCGCCGGACGCGCTGCGCCCCGGGGTGACGCAGGAGGAGGTGCTGCGGGCCCATGTCGCCAGCGGCTACTTCGACCAGGACCCCGACGCGGAGGCCGAGATCCAGCGCCTGGCCCGTGCCGACCGCCGGCTGCCGCTGCGCGCCCAGCGCCGGCTGCGCGACGGCCGCATCATCGAGGTGGCGTCGGACCCGACGCCGGATGGCGGCTTCGTCATCACCTACAGCGACATCACCGCCCGCGCCCGGGCCGAGGCCGCCGCGGCGCAGCAGGCGCACGACGTGCGGGTGATGCAGGACCACATGCGCCACGGCCTGGGCATGTACGGGCCGGACCGGGTGCTGCGCACCGCCAACCGGCTGTTCCGCGACCTCTGCGGCCTGGCGCCCGAGACGGTGATGGTCGGGCGGTCCTATGCCGATCTGGTGCGCGAGCAGCGCGACGCCGGCGTGTTCGGCGCCGACCCGGAGGCGGCCGCCAGGACCGAGGCGGGGATGAACGCGCTGGACCGCAGCCAGCCGATCCGCCACCTGCGCTACTGGCCGGATGGCCGGATCATGGAGATCACCTCGGAGCCGACCGAGGATGGCGGCTTCGTCGTCTGCATCTCCGACGTCACCGCCCTGACCACGGTGCAGCGGGAACTGCAGGAGCGCGCCGACCTGCAGCAGGCCATGCTGGACAACATCCAGCACGGCATCGCGCTGTACGGGCCGGACCGGCGGCTGCGGGTGGCCAACCGGCTGGCCGGGCCCGGCATGGGCCTGCCTTCGATGCAGCAGTATCCCTCGGTCAGCCTAGATGAGCTGCTGGCGCAGCAGCGCCGCGACGGCATGTTCGGGCCCGAGCCGCGCGCCGGCGAGATCTTCGCCCATGTGCAGGCGATGGACCGCGGCCAGCACCATCGCTACCAGCGCCAGCTGCCCAGCGGCAGCATCATCGAGGTTTCCTCCGCGCCCACCCCGGATGGCGGCTTCGTCATCACCCATTCCGACATCACCGAGCTGGAGCGGGCGCGGGCCGAGGCGCAGCGCCGCGCCGGGCTGCTGCAGGCCATGCTGGACAACATCCAGCACGGCATCGCGGTGTACGACGCGCAGGGGCTGCTGGTGACCTCCAACCAGCTGGCCGCCACCTGCTGCGGCCTGCCGCCGGAGGAGATGGTGCCCGGCCGCTCCCAGGTCGAGCTGATCCGCCTGCAGTACGAACGCGGCGCCTTCGGCACCGGGCCGGCGGCCGAGCGCTTCCTGGCCGAGACCTCGCAGCGGGACTGGCACCAGGCGCAGCGCTTCCGCCGCACCGACCTGAACGGCCTGGTGCTGGATGTCACGGTCAACCCGATGCCGGATGGCGGCTACGTGCTGGGCTGGAGCGACATCACCCCGCTGGTGGCGGCCGAGGCCGAGGCGGCGCGCCGCGCCGAGGTGCTGGACGTGATGATGAACACCATGCACCACGGCATTGCGCTGTACGACGCCGACCAGCGGCTGGTGGCGGCGAATGCGCTGGTGGCGGAGCTGAACGGCCAGCTGGAGCCCAAGCGCCGGGTAGGCTGGACGCTGCGCGAGCTGCTGGAGGAGCAGCAGGCGCTGGGCCGGGTGACCGAGGCGCAGAAGCAGCGCCAGCTGGCGCTGGACCGCCGTCGCTCGGACCGCGTGGTGGTGCAACTCGGCGCCAGCCGCGTGCTGGAGATCCGCTCCGACCCGACCCCGGATGGTGGCTTCATCATCACCCACAGCGACGTGACTGAGTTGAGCGAGGCCCGCGCCGAGGCGCAGCGTCGCGCCGACCTGCTGCAGGTGATGATGGACGGCATGCGGCACGGCATCGCGCTGTTCGACCGCGACCACCGCCTGCTGCAGCACAACATGCTGGGCGCCCGGCTGGCCGGCCTGGCCGGCGAGGTCGCGCCGCCCGGCACCACCTTCGCCGATATCGTCGCCGCCCAGCTGGCCCAGGGCGCCATCGAGGCCGACCATGCCGAGCTGGCGCTGTCGCTGGATCGGACCCGGCCGACCCGCTACCTGCGCCAGGGGCCGGACGGCGCGGTGCTGGAGATCGGCTCCGACCCCACGCCGGATGGCGGCTTCGTCATGACGCTGACCGACGTGACCCAGCTGGCGCGCAGCGAGGCGGAATCGCGCGACCGCGCGGCGCTGCTGCAGCTGATGCTGGACAACATGCGCCACGGCATCGTGCGCTACGACCGCGACCGCCGGCTGGTGATGGCCAACCGGCTGGCGCTGGAACTGCACGGGCTGCCGCCCGACACCGACCTGGTGGGCCTGCGGGAGCCGGATATCGTGCGCATGCTGCATGAGCGCGGCGAGGTGGACGAGGCGACCTGCCGCGGCAGCGAGCTGGCCGACATCACCACCGCGCGGCGCAGCACGCGGATCCGGCCGGATGGCGCCGTGGTGCGCTTCACCGCCGACCCCACGGCGGATGGCGGCTATGTCGTCACGGTCAGCGATGTCAGCGACCTGGTGGCGGCCGAGGCCGCGGCCAGCCACCGCGCCGCCGTGCTGGAGGTGATGCTGGACAACATCCGCCACGGCATCTGCTACTACGGCGCCGACCGGCGGGTGATCGCGGCCAATGCGCTGGCGGCCCGGCTGGGCGGCCACGACCCCGCCGACCTCCGCCCCGGCGTGCTGCTGGACGACCTGATCCAGGACCAGATCCGCAAGGGCGCCGTGCCCAGCGGGGCGGCTGATATCGCCACCCAGGCGCTGGCGCTGGACCGCGGCATGCCGTCCCGCCATGTGCGGCCCACCGGCGATGGCCGGGTGCTGGAGGTGACTTCCGACCCGACGCCGGATGGCGGCTTCGTCGTCACCTCCACCGACATCACCCGGCTGGCCGAGGCCGAGGCCGTGGCGCAGAGCCGCGCCACCACGCTGGGGGTGATGCTGGACAACATCCGCCATGGCATCGTGCTGTTCGATGCCACCCGGCTGATCGTCGCCGCCAACCCGCGGGTGCGCGACATGCTGGGCCTGCCGGAGGATACCCAGCTGGTCGGGCTGCACCTGCACCAGTACATCCGGCTGCTGGCACGGCTGGGGGTCTATGGCAGCGACGACGAGGCGGGCTCGCGCGCCGAGGGGACCATCGACCGCTTCGACCCCGGCCAGCCCAACCGGCATGTCCGGGCCGGCCCGCAGGGCCAGACCATCGAGGTCGTCTCCGACCCCACGCCGGATGGCGGCTTCGTGCTGACCTACACGGACGTGACCGAGGACCGTGCGGTGCGGGCCGAGCTGGAGGCGGCCAAGCGGGCGGCGGAGGCGGCCAACCTGGCCAAGTCGCGCTTCCTGGCGACCATGACGCATGAGCTGCGGACGCCGCTGAACGCGGTGATCGGCTTCTCGGAGGCGCTGCAGACCGCGCCCAACCCGGAACGCTCACGCGAGTATCTCGGCTCCATCCACGAGGCCGGGCACCATCTGCTGTCGCTGATCGACGACATCCTGGACGTGACCCGGGCGGAGACCACCGGCTTCCAGGTCGCCGAGGGCGAGGTGGACCTGCGCCCGCTGTGCGAGAGCGTGGTGCGGGTGATGCGGGCGGCGGCGGCGAGCGGCGGGGTGCGGCTGGGGCTGGAGCTGGCCAATGCGCTGCCGCTGCTGCGGGCGGACGAGGTCCGGCTGCGCCAGGTGCTGCTGAACCTGCTGTCCAACGCGGTCAAGTTCACCCCGGCCGAGGGCAACGTGACGCTCTCGGCGGCACCGGCGGCGGATGGCGCGCTGGTGATCCGGGTGCGGGATACCGGGATCGGCGTGCGGCAGGAGGACATGCCGCGGGTGTTCCAGCCGTTCAGCCAGGTGGAAACATCCTTGAGCCGGCGCTTCCCTGGCAGCGGGCTTGGCCTATATCTGTCCCGTGCCCTGGCGGAGGCCCAGGGTGCGACGCTGACGCTGGAAAGCGGCGAGGGCCAGGGCGCCACCGCCGTCCTGCGGTTTCCGCCGGAGCGCCTGCTGCCTGCCCCCGACATTGCCCCGCCTTCACCCCTCTTCGCTCCGTGAGGCCTTGACCGATGCCCCTCGACACCCCGCTTGCCACCACCGACCGGCTGTTCTTCTCCGAGATGGACCAGGCGGCGGCCGAGCGGCTGGTCGCCCGCGAATTGTCCGGCGCCGATGACGGCGAGCTGTTCCTGGAATACCGCGAGAGCGAATCGGTCAGCCTGGATGACGGCCGCATCCGCGGCGCGGCCTTCGACACCAGCCGTGGCTTCGGCCTGCGCGCGGTGGCCGGGGAGGCCGCCGGCTATGCCCATGGCGGCGAGGTCTCGGAAGCCGCGCTGGCCCGCGCCGCCGCCACCGTGCGGGCGGTGCAGCAGGGCCACAGCGGCAAGGCCGACGTGGCGCCGCAGGCTACCAACCAGCGGCTGTACACGGATGTGAACCCGCTGGGGCTGATGGAGTTCGGCGCCAAGACCAGCCTGCTGGGCGAGATCGACGCCTATGCCCGGGGCCTGGACAGCCGGGTGAAGCAGGTGATGGCCTCGCTGCATGGGGAATGGCAGGCGGTGCAGATCCTGCGCGCCGACGGCACCCGCGTGGCCGATATCCGCCCGCTGGTGCGGCTCAATGTCTCCGTGGTGGTGGAGCAGGATGGCCGGCGGGAAACCGGCAGCCACGGCCTGGGCGGCCGCTTCGACTACAGCCGCGTGGTGGCGCCGGAGGTCTGGCAGGGCGCGGCGCGGGAAGCCCTGCGCCAGGCGCTGGTGAACCTGGACAGCGTGCCCGCCCCGGCCGGGGAGATGGAGGTGGTGCTGGGCCCGGGCTGGCCCGGCATCCTGCTGCACGAGGCGATCGGCCACGGGCTGGAGGGCGACTTCAACCGCAAGCAGACCAGCGCCTTCGCGGGGTTGCTGGGCAAGCAGATCGCGGCCAAGGGGGTGACGGTGGTGGATGACGGCACCATGCCGGACCGCCGCGGCAGCCTGACCGTGGATGACGAGGGCACGCCGAGCCACCGCACCACGCTGATCGAGGATGGGGTGCTGGTCGGCTTCCTGCAGGACCGGCAGAACGCCCGGCTGATGGGCGTGGCGCCCACCGGCAACGGCCGCCGGCAGAGCTATGCCCACGCCCCGATGCCGCGGATGACCAACACGGTGATGCTGAACGGCGGCCACGCGCCGGAGGAGATCATCCGCAGCGTCAAGCGCGGCCTCTACGCGGTGAATTTCGGCGGCGGCCAGGTGGACATCACCAGCGGCAAGTTCGTGTTCAGCGCGTCCGAGGCCTACCTGATCGAGGATGGCAGGATCGGCGCGCCGGTGAAGGGCGCGACGCTGATCGGCAACGGCCCGGACAGCCTGACCAAGGTGGCGATGATCGGCAACGACATGGCGCTGGACCCGGGCATCGGCACCTGTGGCAAGCAGGGCCAGGGCGTGCCGGTGGGCGTGGGCCAGCCGACGCTGAAGCTGGCCGGGCTGACCGTGGGCGGCACCGCCGTCTGAGGAGTCTGCACGCTGAAGTCGCCGGCGACCCGCCTGGGCTGCCGGCGTCGCCGTGGCTACTTCCGCAGATGCAGGATGCTCCATAGCGCCAGCGAGCTCTGCGCCGCCGGCGACGCGGCTTCCTGGTATTCAGCCAGCCATTCCTGCAGGCGCTCCAACTTGCGGGGCGTCCGATTCAAATCCGCGCCGGTCCAGTTCAGCAGGGCCAGTACCCGGTGGGACAGGTCGCCGCCGCTTTGCGCGTGGCAAACGGTGAAGTCGGCGAAGAGCTGCTGCAGGGCCGCCGGGGTCAGGTCCAGCCGGTGCGGGCCACCATAGCGCCACCAGTTGCCCGGCATGGAACCCACCAGGGCCCAGCCACCGGGCTTGAGCACGCGGTGGATTTCGCGCGCCAGCTGGGCCGGGTCCACCACCTGGTTGACGACGCAATTGGCATGCACCAGGTCCAGGCTGGCATCGCGGAACGGCAGCTTCAGCGGGTCGGCCAGCAGGTGCGGGGCGTCGAAGGCCTGCCAGTCCAGCTTCAGCAGCCGCTGGTCGTCGCCGCGGCGGGGCGGGCCGCCGATGTCCAGCGCCAGGCCATCGGCCGGCAGGTTGGCGACCCAGTCCATGAAGGGCGGCAGCAGTGCCGGCTCCTCCTGCAGCGGGGGCAATGGCGGCAGCGGCCGGGGCGGTGCCTCGGCGCCGCTGTATTCGTTCACCCCCGCCAGCAGGGCCTCGGCGCCGCCGGCGTCCGGGTGGTGGCGGCCGGTGGTGCGGACCACCACCTCGCAGGCGCCCCCTTCGGGGTTCTCCACCATCATCGTGGCGGGCAGGCCGGCGGTGGCGGCGTAGAGGTCCAGCTCCCCCAGAAGCGCGCCGTTGCGCAGCACCTCCACCACGCCGCCATTGGGCCAGCAGTAGAAGCGCAGGCCGATAAGCGGCGCGGTGCTGCCGAAGCGCAGGGTGTTCTCCGGCGCCCCCGTGCTTTGCAGCCGGCCGGCGGAGGCCGTCCAGCCCTCCAGCGCCAGCCTGGCGTCGTCCAGCGGCAGCGCCACCGGCTGCGGCTCCGGCGGCAGGGTGGAGACCTTCAGGCAATGGAAGGCGGCATTGGTCTCCGCCTCGGCGTCGAAGCCGATGAAGCGGAAGCGGAAGTTCAGCAGCCGGGCGACGGCCTGGCGGTTGCGGTCCACCAGCCAGCCGGAGAAGGGCTGGTCGCCGGCCCAGCTTTCCACCACCAGGCGCGGGGTTTCATTGGTGCCGGGCACGGCGAGCAGCGGCAGCAGGGTCTTCGGCAACATCGCAGGCACCTCCGGTTCGCGTCGCGCGGCGCTAGAGTTCGTCACGCGCAGACAGAAGCGCCTGACGGACCCTGGCGCCTTGGTTCGTCGTGTGATTCGCGTCTCCGGCGATGCCGCCTTCGACGATCACACTCTACAGCTCGGCCGCGGCCAGGGCGGGCGTGACGTCCCCGCCCCAGACCGCGGCGCTGCGCTGCAACCAGCGGTCGGCCTGGGTCAGGCCGCTTTCGACAATCTCGCTCAGCGGCGCCAGGTAGATTTCCTCGCCCAAGGCCCGGGCGCGCAGCCCGTCGCCGGCAATGGCCAGCACGTCCCGCGCCCAGTCGCCCACCGTGCGGCCACGGAACGGCGTGGCCAGTGCCGTCTTCGGCACCGCCTGGCGCAGCGCGGCCAGTTCCTCGGCGCCCCAGTCCTTCGTCAGCGCGCGGGCCGCCTTCTGCGCCGCGTCGTCATAGATCAGCCCGACCCACAGCGCCGGCTGCGCCACGATCATCGCGGCGCTGCCGACATCGCTGCCGCGCATCTCCAGGAAGCGCTTCAGCCGGACATCGGTGAAGGCGGTGGTCACGTGGTCGGCGAAGTCGCCCATGGTGGCGCGCTCGCCGGGCAGGTTGGGCAATTTGCCGGCCATGAAGTCGCGGAAGCTGGCGCCGGCGGCGTCGATGTACTTGCCGTCGCGCATGACGAAGTACATCGGCACGTCCAGCAGCCACTCGCAGAACCGCTCGAAGCCGAAGCCCTGCTCGAACACCACGGGCGGAATGCCGGTGCGGCGCGCATCGGTTTCCACCCAGGCCTGGCCGCGCAGGCTGCGGTAGCCGTTGGGCCTGCCCTCGGTGAACGGAGAGTTGGCGAAGAGCGCGGTGGCGATGGGCTGCAGCGCCAGGGAGATGCGCAGCTTCTCCACCATGTCGGCCTCGTCGCCGAAGTCCAGGTTGGCCTGCACGGTGCAGGTCCGCAGCATCATGTCCAGCCCCATGCGGCCGACGGTGGGCATGTAGCGCCGCATGATCCCGTAGCGGGACTTGGGCATCCAGGGCATCTGCTCCCGCGTCGCCAGCGGGTGGAAGCCGAGGCCGGAGAAGCCGATGCCGAGCGGCCCGGCGATGCGGTGGCATTCCCTGAGGTGCTCGGCCAGTTCCATCTGGGTGGCGTGCAGGTCGGCCAGCGGCGCGCCGGAAAGCTCGAACTGGCCGCCGGGCTCCAGGCTGATGGAGACGCCGCCCTCCCGCTTCAGCGCGATGCAGTTGGCGCCGTCGAAGATCGGCTCCCAGCCGAAGGCCTGCAGCCCTTCCAGGATCGCGCGGATGCCCTGGTCCTCATAATTCGGGGCCGAGAGGTCGGTGCGACGGAAGCCGAATTTCTCGTGCTCAGTGCCGATTCGCCAGTCCGCGCGCGGCTTGCTGCCGGCGGCGAACCATTCGGCCAGCTGGCGAACGGAGGTGATCGGGGTCAGATCGGCCTCGCCGGGGTTCGACATTCCGTAGTTCCATTCTTGTCGGGCCCCCAAGGCTTGGGCCGGCGCGTGTGGTAGCTTTAGTCCCAGGTCCAGTCGCCGCAAAGCGCCTGCAAGGCGGCCAGGCCGGCAATGGCCGCCGTCTCGGTCCGCAGGATGCGCGGGCCGAGCGCGACGGGCGAAACAAAGGCACGCCGGAGCAGATCGTCAAGTTCCGCCCGCTCGAAGCCCCCCTCGGGGCCGACCAGCCAGGCCAGCGGCGGCCGCAATCCGTGCAGGGCCAGGCGCAGCGGCGGTGCCCCGGCGCGCTCCGCCGCCACCAGCAGGGGGGTGGTGCCCCAGCCATCCAGCACCGCATGCAGCGGCCGGGCTTCGGCCACCTCCGGCACCGCCAGGCGCTCGCATTGCTCGGCGGCTTCCCGCGCGATGCTGGCCAGGCGGGCGGTATTGACCCGCTCCGCGATGCTGCGCCGGGTGAAGACCGGCTGGATATGCGTGACGCCCAGCTCGGTCGCCTTCTCCGCCACCCAGTCCATCGCGTCCCGCTTCACCGCCGCCAGCACCAGGCGCAGCTCCGGCTCCGGCGCCTGGGGGCGGCTCTGCGCCAGGGCGCGGAAGGTGGCGCGGTCCTTGCGGATGGCGGCGATCTCGGCGGCCCATTCGCCGTCCCGGCCATTGAACAGCCGGACCGCGTCGCCCGGGCCACGCCGCATGACGCTGCCGAGGTAATGCGCCTGGTTCGGCGTGGCCGGCACCTCGGCGCCCGCGGCCAGGGCGGCGTCGGTGAACAGGCGCGGGCCGGTGGCGGTTGTGGCGGGCGGGGTGGACATGCGGACCTCCGCGCGGGCTTATACAGGGCATGCAGGGTTTCACCGATATTCGCCGGGAAGGCTGGGTTGCCCGGCTGCCCGCGGCCTGGCGCCCCTATGCGCTGCTGGCGCGATTCGACCGGCCGATCGGCGCCTGGCTGCTGTTCCTGCCGGGGCTCTGGGCCTTCGCGCTGGCCGCGCCGGGCTGGGCGGAGGGGGCGCGGCTGACCGCGCTGTTCCTGCTGGGTGCCTTCGCCATGCGCGCCGCCGGCTGCGTGGTGAACGACCTGTGGGACCGCGACATCGACCGGCTGGTGGAGCGCACCCGCGGGCGGCCGCTGGCCTCCGGCGCCGTCACGCCCCGGCAGGCGCTGGCCTGGCTGGCGGTGCTGTGCCTGGTGGGGCTGGCGGTGCTGCTGCAGCTGAACGCCACGGCGATCTGGCTCGGCATCGGCTCCCTGGTGCCGATCGTGCTGTATCCGCTGGCCAAGCGCGTCACCACCTGGCCGCAGGTGATGCTGGGCTTCGTGTTCAGCTGGGCGGCGCCGGAGGGCATGGCGGCGGCGACCGGCCGGCTGGACGCGCCGGCCTATGCGCTGTGGCTCGCCGGCTTCCTGTGGATATTGGCCTACGACACGATCTACGCCCACCAGGACCGCGAGGACGACGCCAAGGTCGGCATCGGCAGCACGGCGCTGCGGCTGGGGGAGCAGACCCGCGGCTTCCTGGCGCTGTGCTACGGGCTGATGCTGGCGGTGCTGGCCCTGGCCGGCTGGCTGGCCGGCAGCGGCCCCTGGTTCTGGCCGGCGCTGGCCCTGCCGGCGGCGCTGCTGGGCTGGCAGGTGTGGCGGCTGGACATCCACGACCCCGCGCTGTGCCTGCGCCTGTTCAAGGCCAACCGGGAAGTGGGGCTGGCGGTGGCGCTGGCCTTCCTGGCGGGGCGGCTGTGACGACGCTGCCCGCCGAGGCCTTCATCCGCGCCCATACCACGGTGGCGCGCAGCGACTTCGTGCCGGAAATTCCGCTGTACCTGGCCACCGAGATCACCCCGATCTGGCAGGCCACCGAGGCCTGGCTGGCCGAGGAGGGCATCGAGCCGCCGTTCTGGGCCTTCGCCTGGCCGGGCAGCCAGGCCATGGCGCGGCTGATGCTGGACGAGCCGGGGCGCGTCGCCGGCCGCCGCGTGCTGGACTTCGCCGCCGGCTGCGGCCTGGCCGCCATCGCCGCCATGCTGGCCGGCGCCGCCAGCGCCGAGGCCGCCGAGATCGACCCGCTGGCCCTGGCCTCGACACGCCTCAACGCCAGCCTGAACGGCGTGGCGGTGGCGACGCCTGACGGCGACGTGGTGGGCAGCGCGGGCCGCTGGGACCTGATCCTGGCCGGGGATGTCTGCTACGAGGCGCCGATGACCGGGCACATCATGCCCTGGCTGCGCGGCCTGGCCGCGGCGGGCGCCGAGGTCTGGCTGGCCGACCCCGGCCGCGCCTACCTGCCGCGCGGCGGCATGGTGGAGCTGGCGCGCTATTCAGTGCCGACCACGCGGGAGCTGGAGGACCGCGACCGCCGCGACGTGGTGATATACCGATTGTCGGCCTGAGCCGGTACGCAGCGGCCATTCGCGTCCCGCTCCCCGGAGCCGCCCCTTGTGCCGCAGCCGCGCACCGCGGAGGGGCGGCGCCTGGCATCGGCGGCGGTGGGCGCCAGCAGCGCGGCGGGCAGCAGCAGCAGGGCCAGGCTGAGGGTACGGCGGCGCTGCATCGGGACCTCCGGTGGTGGCGCCGGCCCGGCCGGCAGGCGCTGGCGGGCCGGCGGATATTGCGTCGGCGGCACGATGCCATGAGGTTGCCCCCGGCGCCACCTGCGGTTGCGCCGGCCGGTGGCTTCGGCGCATTGTTGCGGCATGCGATCCGCCTTTGCCTGCCTCGGCCTGGCCTGTCTGCTGGCCAGCTGCGCCCCCGACCATGCCGGCCGCTATGAGGCCAGCATCCGCCACGCGGCGGTGCGCTCGCCGCCCAGCGTGGTGGCGCTGCATCCGCTGCCGCCGGGGCCGGTGGTGACCATGGGCAGCTTCACCGAATGGGGCGTGCCGGCCTCTCCGACCACGCGGTTCAACTGGGTTTCGGTGCCGGCGCAGCTGCGTGCGCTGTGCCGCGGCAAGGCCGACCCGGTGCTGGCCATTCAGCAGGTGCTGGGCCTGCCGCCGCAGCCCACCCCCAGCCGGCCGGATCACCGCTGGCAGATGGTGACGTTCGAGCTGCCGCGCAGCGCGCTGTTCCGCCCCTGCCCGGGCGGCACCGACCCCGATGCGACGCAATGCCACCCCAGCCAGGTGCCGGCGGAGATGGATGCCGAGGCGCAGCGCTTCCTGCTGGAGCAGATGTGGAGCAGTTGGCACAGCGGCTTCGGCGGCGCCCAGGGCTACCCCTTCACCGGCATGGGCTGGAGCTACAACTGGGACCCCGAGGCACCGCACCCGGTGGGTATCTCGGAATACATCATCAAGCGCGGCACCACGCTGGCCAATGTGCGGGTCTCCACCCCCGCCGCCTTCTGCAACGCGCCGGACTGAGCGGGGCGATTCCCTCCGGCGCGGCCAGCCCCTACCCTGGCGACTCGGCTTGGCAGGGGGCGGCATGGCGCGCGGGGCGGCGGAACGGCAGCAGGAAACCTCGCTCTACGCCGCGGTGAAGCGGCACCTGGAGGCGCTGGGCTACCAGGCCAAGGGCGAGGTCTGCGGCTGCGACATCGTGGCGGTGCGCGAGGGCGAGCCGCCTTTCCTGGTCATCACCGAGCTCAAGCTGGGCTTCACGCTGGAGTTGGTGCTGCAGGCGGTGGACCGCATGGCCGCCGCCGACGAGGTCTGGCTGGCGGTGCCGGAGACCCGGCGTGGCCGCGACCAGGACAGCCGCGCCCGCAAGCTGTGCCGGCTGCTCGGCTTCGGCCTGCTGGCGGTGAACCTGGCGCGGGACCGGGTGGTGGTGCTGGTGGAGCCGGAACCCTACCGGCCCCGCCCCAACCGGCCGCGCCGCACCAGGCTGCTGACCGAGCATCGCGCCCGGCGCGGCGACCCGGCCCTGGGTGGCTCCACCCGCCAGCCGATCATGACCGCCTATCGGCAACGCGCGCTGGACTGCGCCGTGCTGCTGCGCGACGGCCCGCTGCGGCCGCGCGACCTGCGGGCGGTGGCGCCCGACGCGGCGGCCATCCTGCTCCGCAACGTCTATGGCTGGTTCGAGCATGAGCGGCGCGGGGTGTACCGGCTGGGCCCGGCCGGGCTGGCGGCGGTGGCGGCCCTGGCACCCCCGCCATTGGCGGAAGTTGCGGCCTAGCCGCTACCGCGTCGCCTCCTCCAGGAAGCGCAGCAGCGCCGCCAGGTCCTCCGGGTCCTGCATCCGCTGCACCGGCATGCGGGTGCCCGGCAGCATCACGTCCGGCCCCTGGGTGAACAGCTGCGCCACGGTCTCGCGGTTCCAGACCACGTCGCCCTGGGCCAGCCGGGGCGAATAGGCGTAGCCCGGCAGGCTGCCCATGCGGCGGCCAAACAACCCGTGCAGCGTCGGCCCGGCCATCGGCGCGCTGTCGCCGGCCAGGGAATGGCAGGCGGCGCAGGCGCGGAAGGCCTCGGCATCCGGCGCGGCGGGCGCGGCTTCCGGCGCCAACGGGCCCAGCGCGGCGCCGGTCGCCACCTCCCACCGGCGGATGCGGCGGTCCTGCCCGCCGGTCCACAGCGTGGCGGCATCGGCGCTGAAGGCCAGCGACCAGACCGGCAGGCCGGGACCGTCCAGCCGGTGCAGTAGCCGGCCTTCGGGCAGCGACCACAGCGTGACGGCGCCGCCAGCGGTGGCGGCGGCCAGCAGGCCGGGCGCGGTGGCCAGCGCCACCACCGGGCGGTCCCCGGCCGGCAGGCTGAGCGCACCCAGATGCACCTGGCCATCCAGCCCGGCCTCGGCCAGGCCACCGCCGGGCAGCGCCGCCAGGGCGGTGCGGGGCAGGCCGCGCTCGGCCAGGGTTGTCGGGGTGCCCGCGCTGTCCCAGGCCCGCACCGTGCCGTCCTGCCCGGCCGAGAGCAGCACGCCATCCGCACCCCAGGCCAGGGCGGTGACCGGGCCGGCATGGCCTTCCAGCCGGCGCGAGCCACCGCCGGGCGCGAAGACCCTGATCGCGCCATCCCAGCCCGCCGCGGCCAGCCTGCCATCCGGCGCGGCGGCCAGCGCCGCCACCGGCGCGCCCTCGGCCTGCGGCACCTCGGCCGGGGCCTCGGCACCGCCGGGCGGCCACAGGGCGATGCGGCCATCCTCCCCGGCGCTGGCCAGCCGGCCATCCGGCAGCGCCGCCAGGGCATTGACCGCGCCGCCATGCCAGCGGGCGACGCGCTGCGCCTGGCCGCTGGCGGGGTGCCACCAGATCACCGCGGCGTCGAACCCGGCGCTGGCCAGGCCGCCGCCGGGCAGCAGCGCCAGCGCCCGTACCGGGCCGCCATGGCCCAGCAGTTCCTGTGCCCCGGCCGGCAGCGCCAGCAGGACGAAAAGCAGCAGCTTCCACATGCACCGAGCATGCCATGGTCGTGCGTCTCGCGGGTATGGCTTGCGCGCCACGCGGCCGCCCCCAACACTGGGGCCATGCCCGATTCCCCCGAGGCCCCGGCCCAGGCGGAGGCCCGCGCCGCCATCGCCGCCGCCGGCACCCTGCCGGACCACGAGATCGACCTGGCCAGCGTGGCCCTGCAATTCGCCCGGATCGACCGGCCGGACGCCGATTGGCGCGCCGCCGCCGCGGCGCTGTCCGCCCTGGCACGCTCGGCGGTGCAGGCCGCCATCGGCAACCCCCGGGCGGAAGCCGGCGACCTGATGCAGCGCGCCACCACCCTGGCCGCGGTGATCCATGAGCAGGCCGGCTTCGACGGTGACAGCGAGCATTACGACGACCTGGCCAATGCCAACCTGATCGAGGTGCTGAACCGCCGGCGCGGGCTGCCGGTGGCGCTGGGCATCCTGTGGCTGCACGCCGCCGAGGCCGCCGGCTGGGGCGCCCATGGCGTGGACTTTCCGGGCCATTTCCTGGTGGCGCTGGAAGGCGGGCGCGGCCAGGCGGTGGTGGACGTGTTCCATGGCGGCGCCCCGCTGGGCGCGCCGGAACTGCGCCACCTGCTGAAGCGGATGGAGGGCGACAAGGCCGAGCTGCGCCCCGGCCTGCTGGTGGCGATGAGCCGGCGCGGCGTGCTGCTGCGACTGCAGAACAACATCAAGCTGCGCCGGCTACGCGCCGGCGACATGCCGGGGGCGCTGGCCTGCACCCAGGACATGCTGCGCCTCGCGCCGGACCACGCGCCGATGTGGCGCGAGGCCGGGCTGATGAACCAGCGGCTGGACCGGATCGGCGCCGCGCTGCAATGCCTGGACCGCTGCCTGGAGTTGGAGCCGGAGGGCGAGATGGCCGGCCGGGTGCGCCAGGTGATCGAGGAATTGCGCCAGCGGCTGAATTGAGCGGATGGCGGTTGCGCGAGCCGCGCAACCCACCCCGGCGCCCGGCGTATTGAGCCGGTCGGGCCGGCATCGCCGAAGCCGCCGTACCGCGCCGCGGCGGCGGGTGCCCGCCGCGAGGAGGTGGGATGTACGGGCGCAGGGCTTTGCTGACGCTTCTGGCCGGGCTGGGCATGCCGGCGCTGGCCGGCAGGGCGGCGCAGGCGCAGGCGACCGAGGCGGGGGAGATCCGCCCGGTGCGGCCGGTGCGCCGGCCTCAGCGCCCGGTGCCGCCGCGCCCGCCCACGCCCCCCGTGGCGGAAACGCGGGAGGTGCGGCCGGCCCCCGCGATCGACCGCCCGGCGCTGCAGCCGTTGGGGCCCGGCCCGCAGCCGGCGCCGGTGCCCTTCGCCAATGCCCAGCCGCCGCTGGTGGACCGCCAGCCGCGCCCCAGCATCGCCTTCGGCGTGCCGACGCCGCCGGTGTTCGGCCAGGGCGAGACCTTCGCCCGGCCCGATTCGATCAACGAGACCACGCGGGCGCAGCAGGGCGCGCGGCTGCCCTCGCCCGGGGCCACGCTGCGGCTGCCGATGTGGTGAGGCTTGCGCGCCGGCCCGGCACGGGGGCAGGCTGGCGCCATGCTCGAACTCCGCCCCTGCTGCGAATGCTGCGGCACCGACCTGCCCCCGGCCAGCCTGGAGGCCCGCATCTGCAGCTATGAATGCACCTTCTGCGCCGGCTGCGCCGAGGCCACGCTGCGCGGGATTTGCCCGAATTGCGGCGGCGAGCTGGTGCGCCGCCCGGTGCGCCCGGCGGCACGGCTGGAGAAGCACCCGGCCAGCACCGTCCGCAAGGTGAAGCCGGGCGGCTGCGTCGCGGTCTGAGAGCGGGCGGGCAGCGCGCCCTCACGGCCACCGGCCTCAGCGCAACAGACGGCGCACCAGCGCGCGGGCGCGGTCGCCGCGCGGCGGGTCCAGCAGACGCGAAAGGCTGAAGCCACCCTGGACCACCTGGGCGCGCAGGTTGCTCATCTCCAGGAAGCCCGCTTCCGCATTGCGCCGGCCAAGGCCCGAGGCACCGATGCCGCCGAAGGGCAGCCCCGGCATCGCCGCGTATTCCAGGCAGCGCTCCTCGACCAGCGCGCCGGACCGGGTGGCGGCGGCGATGGCCGTGGCCTCTGCCCGGCTGGCGCCGAACAGGTAGATCGCCAGCGGCGCCGGGCGGGCATTCACCCAGGCCAGTGCTTCGGCCAGGGTGGCGCAGGGCTGCAGCGCCAGGACGGGGCCGAAGATTTCCGCCTGGTGCATCGGGTGGTCGGGCGGCGCGCTGGCCAGGCGCAGCGCCCGGCGGCGGCCGGGGCCATCCGCGGCCAGCGGCGTCAGCGTGGCGCCCTCGCACAGCGATTCGAGCCGGGCGAGCTGCGCGGCGTTGATGATGGCGGTGTCCGGCAGGCCGAGGCCGGCGGCGCGGCAGGCAGCGGCGAAGGCCTCCGGCGCATGGCCGACCAGCAGCACGGTATCCGGCGCCACGCAGGTCTGCCCGGCATTGAAGACCTTGCCGGCGAGGATCGCCTGGGCGGCCCGGTCCAGCCGGGCGCCGGGCAGCACCAGCGCCGGGCACTTGCCGCCCAGTTCCAGCGTGGTGGGCACCAGGCCGGGCGCGGCGGCGGCGGCCACCTTGCGGCCGATGCCGGTGCCGCCGGTGAACACCAGGTGGTCCCAGGGCTGCGCCGCGAAGTCGGCCGCCACCTGCGGCCCGCCCTGCACGGTCTGGACGATGTCGGGGCCGAGCGTTTCGGCCAGCAGCTCCGCCAGCAGGGCAGCGGTGCGGGGCGTCGCCTCGCTCGGCTTCACCGCCACGCGGTTGCCGGCGGCGATGGCGTCCACCAGCGGCATCAGCACCAGCTGCACCGGGTAGTTCCAGGGCGCCATGATGCCGATGACGCCCTTGGGCGCCGGCTGCATCGCGGCATGGGCGGGCCAGAAATGGAAGGGCACGCCGACCCGGCGCGGGCGCATCCAGCGGCGCAGCCGGGCGCGGGCCAGGTGAGCGGCGGCCAGCGGCACCATGATCTCGGCCAGCAGGGTCTCCTCGGCGCCGCGACCCTCGTAGTCGGCATCGACAGCGGCGACGAAGGCATCGGCGCGGGCCAGCAGGCCCTGGACCAGGGCGGCGAGCAGGGCGCGGCGGCGGGCGGCATCCGGCGTACCGTCGCGGGCAGCGGCGGCGCGGAGCCGGGCCAGGGCCTCGGCGGGGGCCGCCACGTTCACCGCCGTAGCAGCGCGGCGGCGGCCGCCTGGCCGCTGCGGATGGCGGCGTCGATGGTCGCGGGCAGCTGCGGCCAGGTCCAGTCCCCGGCCAGGGCCAGGTTGGCCAAGGGCTTGCGCACCGCGCGCAGCGGCGGGCCGGGCACATGGCGCGGGGTGGCGCGGCGTTCCTTCACCACGCGGCAGGGCGGCGTCATCAGCGGCCATTCGCCGGGAATGCGGAAGGCGGCGGCAACGCGGAGGATCTCGGTCCAGGCCCGCGGCGCCAGCTCCGCCTCCTTCAGCCCTGCCTCGGCATCCCCGGCGGAGACGGTGACGGAGACGCCCGTGGGCCGCACCAGCACCCATTGGCACAGCGCCCCCAGCAGGCCGATGAAGCGCACCGGGCCGGGGCCTTGCCGGTCGAAGTGCAGGTTGACGATGGGGGCATGCGCGGCCGGCACGTCCAGATGGGTCAGCAGGCGCTGGCTTTCCCAGGGTGGGGTGGCCAGCACCACCTGGTCGTCGCGGCCGAGCAGGATGCTGTCCTCGCCGAAGTCCAGCGCGGTGGCACGGCCCGCGGCCTGCACCAGGCGGCGCAGCCGGGCGCCGTGGCGGATGCCGCCGCCGGCACGCTCGATGGCGGCCAGGGCGGGGGCCACCAGGTCCGGCCCCAGCCCGTGCTCGGCCACGTAGAGCCGGGTGGCGCCAGGGCCGCCCAGCCGGCGCAGCACCTGGCCGAGCCGGGCGCTGGAGGCCTCCACCGAAGGCGTGTTCAGCGTGGCGATCACCAGCGGATCGACAAAGCCGCGATGGAATTCGGGATGGGCGGCCATCACCTCGGCAATCGGCCGGTCGCGGCCAAAGGCCATGCTGGCCATGCGCGCCACGGCGCCCAGCGTGGCACCGGCTGGGCGCAGCGCGGCGTTGCCCCAGGCCAGCGGCGAGAGCGCCACGCGCCGGGCGCTGCCATCGGCCAGGTCCAGCACCGGCAGGCCCTCGGGCTCCGGCTCCACCCAGCCGTCGCGGGCGCCGATGCGCTTGAGGAAGGCCAGCGCCGCCGTGTTGGCGCCGACCAGCGCATGGGTGCCGTTGTCCGTGCCATCCGGCAGCGCGCGGGCGCGGCCGCCGGCCTGGGGGCTGGCTTCGTGCAGCATGACCGGGCGGCCGGTCTGGGCCAGGTCCAGCGCCGCGGCCAGCCCGGCCAGCCCGGCGCCGATGACGTGGATGGTCATGCCGAGGCGGCGCCCGGATGGCAGCGGCAGGCGCGGCCGGCAGCGGCGGGCATGGCCCGGCGCGCGCCGGCAAGGCAGCGCATGGCGGTGCGGCTCACGGCCGCTGCAGCCCCAGCGCCATCAGCGCCATTTTTACTTTTTCGCCCTTGGTCAGCTTGGGGCGCGGGCCGCTGCGCTGGGCAAAACCGCGCGCCACCAGGCGGTCCAGCAGCCGGCCATAGCCCCAGGCCATGACGGCGGCGGGCAGCAGCGCCTGGGCGGGGAAGCGGCCGATCTCGGCGCGGCCACGGGCGAAGCCGGCCTGGGCGCGGGCGGCCAGTTGGGCGCAGATGGCACCGAAGGCGGGGTGGGCGACGATCTCGCGCGCCGGGCCTTCCGGCACCCCGGCCTCGTCCAGCAGGTCGCGCGGGATGTAGACGCGCTCGCGCTCGGCATCCTCGTCCACGTCGCGCAGGATGTTGGTCAGCTGGAAGGTATGCCCGAGTTCCAGGCCGAAGCCCTCGGCCTCCGGCGCGCCGAAGATCCGCACGCTCATGGCGCCGACGCTGCCAGCGACGCGGCGGCAATACAGGTCCATGTCGGCTTCGGTCTGCAGCCGCAGGAAGTCGGTGGCGTCGGTCTCCATGCCCGCGATCATCGCCTCGCATTCCACCAGCGGCACGCCATAGGCGTTGCGGGCGAAGGCGAGTTCGCGCGAGACGGCGCAGTCGGGTTCCAGCAGCTTGCGGCGCCAGTCCAGCAGGAAGCGGCGCTTCTCGGCTTCCGGCATGGTGTTGTCGGCAATGTCGTCCACCGCGCGGCAGAAGGCATAAACGCCCCAAAGCGCGCGGCGACGCTCGCCCTTCAGCGCCGCCATGCCGCGGGCGAAGGAGGAGCCGGCACGGGACACGCGGGACGCCACGAGCTCGGCATCGGAAGGCCCGGTGCCGAAGGCGCCGAGCAGGGCGCCCATGAAGTCGGCCTTGCCCAGCTTGACCCGGCCCAGCACCGGGTCGGCCGCGCGCAGTTTTGCCAGTAGGCGGCGGGCCAGGCCGATGGTCATGGCGCTCTGGATCGCCAGGCGCTTCGCCTTCACCAGCCGGGGCAGGGCGGCGGCGCGGTCCAGCTGTTCCTCCACGCGGTCCAGCGCGGCGTCCAGCACCTCTCGCCGGCGCTGGGTGTTGGCGGGGTCGAAGAAGGCGTCGATGCCGCCGGCGCAGTCCATCCAGGGGGTAGGCAGGTAGATCCGGTCCAGGCTGGCGCGGTCGCCGACCAGGTCCTGCAGATGGTTCAGCACCTGCAGCGCGGTGCAGAGGCCATCGGCCGCCGCGTTGCCGGCGGCGTTGTCGCCATCGCCATGCAGCCGCAGCAGCATGCGGCCCACCGGGTCGGCGGAATGGGCGCAGTAGTCCTCCAACTCCGCCCAGTCGGCGTAGCGGGTCTTGAAGGCGTCCTGGCGGAAGGCGACCAGCATCTTGCGGGCTTCGTCGGTGCCAACGGCATGGCGATGCAGCCCCGCGGCTTCCGGCATGGTGGTGCCGGGGTCGTCCAGCGCGGCTTCCATCAGGTTCAGCCGACGGATCTTCTCCTCCGGCGCCAGGTCCGGGCTGTCGCCGATATCGTCGGCGGTGCGGACGAAGCGGTAGAACGCCATCACCTTGGCGCGCAGCGGCTTGGCCAGGATCAGGCTGGCGGTGGGGAAATTCTCCTCGTCGTGGTCCCGGGTGGGGGTGGCGGAGACGGCGACGGAGGGCGTGGCGAGGCTCATGCCGCCTTTGTGGACGGATATGCGCGGCCTTTCCAGCCCGCCGGGCGCCGCCGCAGCAGCGCAGTCCACTGGATCGCCAGGGCCACGGCCATGGTCAGCGGGTGCAGCGGGATGGTCCACAGGGGTTCGCGCGCCCGCAGCGTGATGGCAGCGCGCAGCCCGAGCGTCAGCAGCAGGGCCAGCGCGGCGGCCGGGGCCGGCAGCAGGAACCACGGCCACAGATGCGCCCCGGCCAGCAGCACGGTCCACACCGGCAGGCCGAGTGGCGTGGCCATGCCCTCCCGCGCATTCTTCAGGAAGCCGGGCCACGCCTCGCGGAAGCCGCCGTACATGCGGCATTCCGCCAGGGGGGCGCCGTCCACCACCTCGGTCCGCAGGCCGGCGCCGCGCAGCCGGCGGGCCAGGGCCAGGCCGTCATGCAGCACGGCGCGGATCGAGCCATGGCCGCCGACGGCGCGGTAGGCGGCGGCCTCCGCCAGCACCAGCTGGCCGCAGGCCGCCGCCAGGGAAGCCTTGCGCGTGCCGGCGCGGCCACCGCCGGGCAGGTAGCCCAGCAGGAGCAGGTTGATCGCCGGCACGGTCAGTGCCTCCCCCACCGAGCCGATGCGCTGGCGCGGCACGCCGCTGACCATGGCCAGGTTGCGGGCGGCGGCATGGCCGGTCAGGCGCGCGGCGGCGTCGGGCGCCAGGCGCACATCGGCGTCGATGAACAGCAGGTGGCTGCCGCTGGCGGCCTCGGCCAGGCGGGCGCAGGCATGCACCTTGCCGGTCCAGCCCGGCGGCAATGGCGGGGCGGCCAGCAGGCGCAGGCGCGGGTCCGCCGCGGCCAGGGCCCGGACCAGCGCCGGGGTGGCGTCGGTGCTGCCGTCGTCCATCACCAGCACCTCCACCGCCACGCCCTGCTGCGCCAGGGCGGCGGCGAGGCAGGCCTCGATGTTGCCGGCCTCGTCGCGGGCGGGGATGAGGATGGAGACCAGCGCGCCCGGCGGCGGCGCGGCGGTGGCGCGGGGCAGCAGCGCCAGGTTCAGCGCGCCCAGCGCGGCCGGCAGCGCGGCCAGGGCCAGGGCGGCGGAGGCCGGCTCGATCATCGGCGGTCCTCGGCGGCGCCCGGCGCCGGCGGCGCGGGCTGGTGCGGCGGTTCCTCGCTGTGGCGTGGACCTTGCTCGTGGCGCGGGTCGAAGGGCTGGCCGCGCAGCGCCGCGCCCATCCGGCGCCAGGCCTGCCAGGCGCCGCCCATGCCCTCCCGGCCCTGCAGCAGCGTCTCGAACCGCTGCGGGTCGCGGCTGATGGCGTCCTCGGCCAGCCGGTCCATCGTCGCCTCCAGCGCCGCGGCCAGGGTGGTGGCGCGGCCCGGGCGGTCCTGCTGGCGCAGGCTGCTGGCCGTCACCGGGGGGCCGAAGGCGCAGAGCATCTCGGCCCGTGGCTCGCCCCAGAACGGGTATTCCAGCGCCAGCGGCAGGAAGCTCGCCGTGGGCGCCATCTCCGCCAGCCGGGTCAGACCGGGCATGATCGGCACCGGGCGGTCCCGCGCATCCATGAAGCGCCCCGGCGCATTCACCCACAGCATGCCGGCGGGGCTGGCCAGCACCTGCTCGGCGGCGCGCAGGAAGGCGAGGGCGCCGCGAGCCGAGCCCGCCTCCACCCCGAAGACGCCAATCCGGCGCATGAAGCGGTAGCGGGCCAGCGCCTCCGCCGCCATCGGCGCGTACATCTGCCGGGCCGGGAAGATCGCCCCGGCCAGCACCATGAAGGCGACGCCGTCCCACCACCCCGGGTGGTTGGCGAAGACCACCACCGGCCCGTCCAGCGGCGCCGGCCGGCCCCAGCGCGCCAGGCGGATGGCCCTCAGCCCGCTGCGGGCACGGCGGCGGAAGGCCGCCAGGAAGAAGCGGTGCAGGGCCGGCGAGCGCAGCGCGACGGGCGAGGGCTCGGCCGCCACCGGGCTATTCCGCCGCGGCGCGCAGCCGGTCGGGCCGGCCGGCCTGCTCGGCTTCGGGCGACATGCCGGGGCCGCCCAGGTCGTGGTCCAGCGCATCGGCGGCGATCCAGCCGCTCATCATCACCATGGGCATGCCGGGGCCGGGGTGCGCGGCGCCGCCGGCCAGGTACAGCCCCTTGACCTGCCGGCTGCGGTTGCCGGGCTTGAAGGCACCGGTCCAGCGGCCGTGGCTGGCCAGGCCATAGATGGCGCCGTCCAGCACCTTGTAGCGGTCGTGGATGTCCTGCGGCGTCAGGTGGTGCTCGGTGACGATGCGGTCCTCGATATCGGTCAGCCCGGCCGTGCGCTTCAGCTTGTCCAGGATCACCTGGCGATAGCCCGGCAGCATCGCCTTCCAGTCCTGGCCGGGGCGCAGGTAGGGGGTGTGAACCAGCACGTAGAGCGCCTCGCCCCCCGGTGGCGCCACGGAGGGGTCGGTGACCGATGGCGCGGCCAGGTAGGCGGTGGGGTCCGGCGCCGGGATGCCCTTGCCGTAGATCGCGTCGAACTCCTCCTCGGCATCGCGGGAGAAGACGAAGTCGTGGTGCGCCAGGTGGTCGTAGCGGCGATTGAGGCCGAGGTAGAGCACCACGCCGGAGCAGGCCGGCTGGTACTTGCCGTCGTAGTGCCGGGCGGGCTTGCCGCCGACCAGCTCGGTATAGGTGCGGATCGCATCCATGTTGGAGATCACCGCATCCGCCTGCAGCACCTCCCCGGTGCCGGTGCGGACGCCACGGATGCGGTCTTCGGCGATGTCGAAGCCGGTGACCTCGACCCCGGTCCGCAGCTCGGCGCCGAGCGAGGCAGCGAGCGCGGCCAGCCCCTCCGCCACCGCGCGGGTGCCGCCATGCGGGTACCAGATGCCCTCGCTGGCCTGCATGTCGCCGATGCCGCACAGCACCGCCGGCGCCAGATAGGGGCTGCTGCCGACATACTGGCAGTAGTGGTCCAGCATCTGCGCCAGCCGCGCATCCGGCACATGGCCGCGGATGACCTTGGCCACCGTCTGCCCCATGCGCAGCGCCAGCACGTCCTTCATGGTGCCGGGCTGCATCTGGCTGCGCCAGTCGATGGTGTCGCCGATGCCCTCCACCGACTTCCAGAAGAAGAACTTCTCGCTGACCTCATGCAGGTGCGTGGCGATGCCCTGGAAGCGCTGGTAGCCGGCGCCGTTGCCGGGGGCGAAGCGGTCCATCTCGGCGGCCATGGCGCCGACGTTCTCCATCAGGTCGATCTGCGTGCCGCCCTCGAAGAAGCAGCGCCATTGCGGGTCCAGCCGGATCAGCGGCAGGTCCTGCGCCTGGTCGCGGCGGGCTTCCGCATAGATCCGGCGCAGCACGCGCGGCACGGTCAGGATGGTCGGGCCCATGTCGAAGCGGAAGCGGCCGCTGCCGTCGGGGGCGTTGAGGAAGAGTTCCGCCGCCTTGCCGCCCAGCCAGGGGTTGCGCTCCAGCAGCGTCACCTGGTGGCCGCGCGCGGCGGCAACGCAGGCCGCCGCCAGCCCGCCCAGGCCGCCGCCGACGATGATGACCTTGGCGCTCATGCCGGTATCTCCATCCGCAGGTCCTGCCGGACCAGGCCCGCGGTGATGCGGGCGCCCTCGTAGATCACCGGCAGGCCGCTGCCGGGGTGGGTGCCGCCGCCGACCAGGTAGACGCCGGGCACATCCGTGAAGCGGTTGCCGGGGCGGAACACCAGCATCTGCTTCAGGTCGTGCGCCAGGTTGAAGGTGGCGCCATGGCCGACGGCGAAGTCATCCTGCCAGCCCTGCGGCGTGACCATGCGTTCGTAGCGGATGCGCGCCTCGATATCCGGGATGCCCAGCGCGGCCAGCCGGTCCAGCGCCAGGCGGCGGTAGCGCGGCGCCTCGGCGGCCCAGTCGGCGCCATGGGTCAGGTTGGGCACCGGCACCAGCACGTACAGCGCGGTGTGGCCCGGCGGCGCCATGGTGGCATCGGTGACGCCGGCGTGCTGGACATACAGGCTGGGCACGTCCGGCAACTCGCCGGTTTCGATCTGGCGAATGTTGCGGCGGTAGTCCTCGGCCAGCAGCACGTTGTGGTGGGCCAGGCCGGGCAGTTCGCCCTCGATGCCCAGGTACAGCATGAAGGTGGAGCAGGAGTAGCGCGCGGCGGCGATCTTGCGGTCCGGCCATCGCTTGCGCATGGCGTCCGGCAGCAGGCGCGGCAGGGCATGGGCGAAGTCGGCGTTGACCACCACCGCGTCGGCGGCGTGGCGCCGGCCGCCGGCCTCCACCCCCACGGCGCGGCCGGCCTCGCAGGCAATGCGGTCCACCGGGGTGTTCAGGCGGATCTCCACGCCCAGCCGCTCCGCCACCCGGGCCATGGCGTTGGCCACGGCGCCGCAGCCGCCGATGGGGTGGAACACGCCGTGCTCGTATTCCAGGTAGCTGAGGATGGTGAACAGGCTGGGGCAGCGGAACGGGCTCATGCCCAGGTACTTGGCCTGGAAGCCGAAGGCCAGGCGGGTGCGCTCGTCCTTGAAGTGGCGCTTCAGGTCGTCGTCCAGGCTGCGATGCGGCCGCAGCAGCGGCAGGGCGCGCAGCATGTCCGGCGCCATCATGTCCCCGGCGCGGCCGAAGGCGCGTTCCAGCACCGGCTTGAAGGCGGTCAGCTTGCGGCGGTTCTCGGCCAGCCAGGGGCGCAGGCCGCGGGCATCGGCCGGGCTGATGCGGGCGATCTCGGCTTCCATGCGCGCCACGTCGCTGGTCGCCTCGATGGTCGGGCCGCCCTCGAACACCAGGCGGTAATGCGGGTCCAGTTTTACCAGCTCGACCTCATCCTCCAGCACCGCGCCGCAACTGGCGAAGATTTCGGCGAGGATGCGGGGGTACAGGAAGAAGGTCGGGCCCAGGTCGAAGCGGAAGCCCTGCGGCGTGTCCAGCGTGCGGCTGCGGCCACCGACCACGCCGTCCTTCTCGAACAGCGTCACCTCGGCGCCGCTGGAGGCCAGCTGCATTGCCGCGGCCAAGCCGCCCGGCCCGGCGCCGACCACGGCAATGCGCCGGCGGTCGCGGCGCAGGGCGGGGGCGGCTGGCAAGGCACGGGGCGGCGAGGCTGGGGGCGGCAAGGCTGGGGGCGGCAGGGCATCCATGCGGTCGGTCACCTCGGTCTCGTCGGGGGCACATGCCCCCAACCCCCGGCAGCGCAAGGGTTGGGCCGTGATGACATCCGCGTTTGCGGCTCAGGCCACGCCAAGCAGGTCCAGCACCGCATCGGCGGCTTCGATCTCGGCCAGGCGGGCGGCGGCGCGGGGCAGCAGCCGGCGCAGGTAGAAGCTGGCCAAGGGGGCATAGCGGTCATCAAGCTTCGCGGCGCGGGCGAGTTCCCACCCACCGAGCAACCAACCCGCCGCATCCAGGTAGGCCACGGCCGAGGCCTGGGCCGCATCCGGCCGGGCGGCGTTCGCCAGCATCCAGTCGGTGGCGGCGGCAACCGAATCGGTGGCGGCGTGCAGCGCCGGGTCGGTGGCGCGGATTTCCGCCAGCAAGGCGCGCATCTCGGTGCCGTTGTCGCGGAACAGCTTGCGCTGCACCAGGTCGATGGCCTGGATGCCGTTGGTGCCCTCGTAGATCGGCGCGATCCGGGCGTCGCGCATGATCTGCGCCGCGCCAGTATCCTCCACGAAGCCCATGCCGCCATGCACCTGCACGCCGAGCGAGGCGACCTCCACCCCACGGTCGGTGCACCAGGCCTTGACGATGGGGATCAGCAGGGCGAGCCGGCTCTCGGCCTTGTTGTCGTGGTTGATCCGGCCCTGGTCGATGCAGTGCGCGGCTTCCAGCACCATCAGCCGGCCGGCCAGGGTGATGGCGCGCATCTCCGCCAGCATGCGGGCCACGTCGGGGTGGCGGGAGATTGGCTGGCCGCCCTGCATGCGCTGCGCCGCATAGGCTTCCGCCAGTTCCACCGCGCGGGCGCCCTGGGCCACGCCCTGCAGGCCCACGTTCAGCCGGGCGTCGTTCATCATGGCGAACATGGCGTTGAGGCCCTTGTTCGGCTCGCCAATCATCTCCGCCTCTGCCCCCTCGAACAGCATGACGCAGGTGGGGGAGGCGTGGATGCCCAGCTTGTGCTCGATGCCGCCGCAGCGGACTGCGTTGCGCTGGCCGTTCTCCAGCACCTTGGGCGCGGCGAACAGGCTGATGCCGCGGGTGCCGGGCGGGGCGTCGGGCAGGCGGGCCAGCACCAGGTGGATGGTGTTCGGCGTCAGGTCGTGCTCGCCGAAGGTGATGAAGATCTTCTGGCCGTGCAGGGCGTACTTGCCGTCACCCAGCGGTTCCGCCCGGCTGCGGACCAGGGAGAGGTCGGAGCCGGCCTGCGGCTCGGTCAGGTTCATGCTGCCGGTCCATTCGCCGGTGACCATCTTCGGTAGCCAGCGCTGCTTCTGGTCCTCGGTGCCGAAGCGGGTCAGCGCCTCGATGGCGCCGCCGGTCAGCAGCGGGCAGAGCATGAAGGCCATGTCGGCGGCGCCGGCCAGTTCCTGCACCGCCACCCACATGCTGGGCGGCAGGCCCTGGCCGCCATATTCCTCGGGGCCGGAAATGCCCTGCCATCCCGCCTCGACCCAGCCCTTGTAGGCGGCCTGGTAGCCGGGCGGCAGGCGGACCACGCCGTTCTCGTACTTCGCGCCGTGCTTGTCGGCCTCGCGGCTGCCGGCGAACAGCACTTCGCGGCTGAACTTCTCGGCCTCGCCCAATATCGCGGCGATGTCGTCGGTGCCGAGGCTGCCGCCGGTCAGGCCGGGCAGGTCGAACAGGCGGGTCAGGCCGAAGACCAGGTCCTCGGTGGGGGTCGTATGCTGGGTCATGCCCCCGATGGTAGCAAACCCGGCGGGGGTGGCGCGAGGCCTGCCGCCCATTCGGGCAACAACCTTCCGAGGTGGGGGTCGGCCACGGCGGCGGCCAGGGCCTCCCCCAGCAGCGGGCCGAACTTGAAGCCATGGCCGGAGAAGCCGCCCATCACCCAGCCACGGGCGCCGAGCGGGGCCAGCAGGAAGCGCTCGTACGGCGAAACATCGTAGTGGCAGGCGCGGGCTTCCAGCAGGCGGTACCGGTCCAGCCCGGGCAGGCGGCGGCGGGCCAGGGCCAGGATTTCCTCGGCCTCCGCCGGGGTGGCGTCGCGCGGTTCCTCGGCGTCGCCGCCGGAGGCGAAGCGATGGTCGCCGAGCTTCAGCGTGGTGCCGGCCACCGGCGGCACGGCGTAGAAGCCGCCATCCCCGGCCAGGTCCAGCATCATCGGCGCGGCTGCCCAGGCGGGGCGCAGCGCGGCGGGCGGCTCCAGCATGACGATGACCTGGCGGCTGGCGCGCACCGGCTGGGCCGGCAGCAGGCGCGGCAGCCAGGGGCCGGCGGCCACCACCAGCAAGTCGGCGGCCAGCGTGGTGCCATCGGCCAGGGTGGCGCGGGCGTATTCGGGCTCCACCGCGGTGGCGCGGCCCTGGCGGAACTGCACACCCCCGGCGGTGCAGAGCCGCAGCAGCCCGGCCAGGATGCGGTCAGCCAGCAGCACGCCGCCGGGGACGGTCAGGAAGGCATCGGTCAGCCCGGTGGCGGCCAGCATCGGCAGGCGGGCGGGCAGCGCTTCCGGCGCCAAATCCTGCACCGCGTGCCCGGCGCCCCGCAGCGCGGCCCGGCTGGCGCCCAGCCAGCCCCCGGGCGATTCGGCCATGGCCAGCACGCCGGTCGGCACGTAGTGGCGGGCGCCAAGGTCCGCCCAGAGCCGGTCCCAGGCGGCGAAGGCGTGGTCCACCATGGCCATGTAGCCCAGCTCCGCCCCATAGGCGTGGCGGATCAGCCGGTGCTGGTCGTGGCTGCTGCCGCGCCGGTTGGGCAGCGTGTCCTGGTCCAGCAGCGTCACCTGCCAGCCCTGCGCCGCCAGGGCGCGGGCGGCGGACAGCCCCATGATGCCGCCGCCGAGGACGAGGGCGGAGCGCCGGGTCACCTCAGACCGGGACGAGGCGGGTGATGCGGCTGGGGTTCATCTCCGCCAGGTAGATCACGCCATCCGCGCCCAGCCACATGCCGTGCGCGCCGTTCAGCACAGGGCGGCAGCGGCCGACCAGCCGGCCCTCGGCGTTGTAGCGGGACAGGCGCGGCACCTGGTCGGTCACGTAGAAGCCGCCATCGGCGCTGCCATGCACCGCCATCGGCTTGTGCAGGTCCGAGATGTCCTGGCGATGCTCGCCCTGGGCGGTGAAGACCTGCACGCGGTTGTTCTCGCGGTCGGCCACCAGCACGCGGCCATCGGCCAGCACCCAGATGCCGTGCGGGGTGGAGAACTCCGCGGCGCGGCGCCCCGGGGCGCCCCAGCTGGCCATCAGCGTGCCATCGGCCGAGAAGCGATGGATCTGCGAATTGCCGTAGCCGTCGGCGACATAGATGCTGCCATCGGGCGCGAAGGCGACGTCGCTGGGCGCGTTGAACGGCGCGCCCGGCTGGCCGCGCCGGCCCAGGCCGCCGACGCGCTGGCCGGCGGCGTTGAAGATGATGATCTCATGCGCGTCGCGGTCCACCACGAAGACGCGGCCATCCGGATGCGGCGTGAACATGTGGCCGTCGGCGACCTCGGCATGGCCCCATTCGGCCAGGCGCGTCCCATCCGGCGCCAGCGCCACGATGCCGGGGCCTTCCGGGTCCGCCAACGGGTCGCTGCGCAGCTGCACCAGCACCGTGCCATCCGCCGCGCAGGCCACGTCGGTCACCCGGCCGGGGCCCTGTGGCAGGTCGCCGAAGGGGCGCTCCACGCGGTAGCGGCTGGCGCCGAGGGTAACGAAGAGTTCGTGTCGGGGCATGTCCGGCCTGTCGGTGACGTGGGGCGGCGCGGCACCAAGGAAGCGCCGCGGGCCCGCGTGCGGCAAAAGGTGCGGCAGCCGGCCGCCTGGCGCAAGCGCGCCGCGCGTGCACCCGCTTCGCGCCATGGTGGCAGCGCGCGGGCCATGCCATACGCGGGGGCGATGCCACCGACCAAGCCCACCGCCCATCAGCGCGCCAATGGCGCCGCCCGCCTGGAATTCGCGGCTGGCCCGCGCGGCACCACGCTGGCCCGGCTGTACCAGCAATCCCCCCTGCGCGTGCTGTTCCCCACGCCGGAACCCGGCGAGCCGCCGACCGGCGCGCTGGTGAACTGCGCCGGCGGACTGGCCGGTGGCGACGCGCTGGCGACCGAGGCGCTGCTGGGCCCCGGCAGCACGGCCACGCTGAGCACGCCGGCGGCCGAGAAGGTGTACCGCAGCCTGGGGCCGGAGACGCGGGTGACGACGCTGCTGCGGCTGGAAGCCGGCGCCACGCTGGAATGGCTGCCGCAGGAGACCATCCTGTTCGACCAGGCGCGGCTGCGGCGGCGGATGGACGCGCATCTGGGCGAAGGCGCCCGGCTGCTGGCGGCGGAGATGCTGGTCTTCGGCCGCAGCGCCCGTGGTGAGACGATGCAGGGGGGCCTGGTGCGCGACGCCTGGCGGCTGCACGGCCCGGCCGGGCTGCTATGGGCCGATGGCCTGGCGCTGGGCGACGACATTGAGGCGCGGCTGCTGGCGCCGCTCGGCTTCGGCGGCGCGGAGGCGGCGGCGACGCTGCTGCTGGCCGCGCCGGGCGCGGAGGCGCATCTGCCGGCGTTGCGGGCGGCGCTGGAGGGACACCCGGCGGCCGCGACGGTCCCCCGCCCCGGGTTGCTGCTTGCCCGCTTCCTGGGCGATGCGCTGGCGGTGCGCGATGCAATTGCCGCGGGGATCATCATGCTGCGCCATGCCGCGCTAGGCCAGCCGGCGGTGCTGCCGCGGCTGTGGACGACGTAACGGCCTCGGGCCATGATCACGCTAGTTCTGGGACGAAGCATCGCATGCACCTGACCCCGCGAGAGAAGGACAAGCTGCTGATCGCCATGGCGGCGGTGGTGGCGCGCCGGCGCCTGGAGCGCGGCGTATTGCTGAACTACCCCGAGGCGATCGCGCTGATCACCGACTTCGTGGTGGAAGGCGCGCGCGACGGCCGCAGCGTGGCCAGCCTGATGCAGGACGGCGCGCATGTGCTGACCCGGGCGCAGGTGATGGACGGCATCGCCGAGATGATCCACGAGATCCAGGTGGAAGCGACCTTCCCGGACGGCACCAAGCTGGTGACGGTGCACGAGCCGATCCGCGACGCGGTGGCGGCGGTGAAGCCGGCGCGGAAGGTGGCAGCGAAGAAGCCGGTGGCGAAGGCTGCGGCCAAGCGCGCCACCGCGAAGGCTCCGGCGAAGAAGGCTGCCGTGAAGAAGCCGGCGAAGCGGGCTGCGGCGAAGGCCGCGCCTGCCCGTAAGCCGACCGCGAAGCCCCCGGCAAAGGCGCCTGCGAAAAAGCCCGCGCCGAAGAAGCCCACCGCGAAGAAGGCGACCCGCCGATGATCCCGGGCGAAATCCTGCCGGCCGCCGGCGAGATCGAACTCAACGCCGGCGCGCCGGTGACGGAGCTGGAAGTGGCCAATACCGGCGACCGCCCGGTGCAGGTCGGCAGCCATTACCACTTCGCCGAGACCAACCCGGCCCTGGCCTTCGACCGTGCCGCCGCGCAGGGCCAGCGGCTGGACATCGCCGCCGGCACCGCCGTGCGGTTCGAGCCTGGCCAGCGCCGCCGTGTGCGCCTGGTGCCGCTGGCGGGAGACCGCGTGGTGCACGGCTTCCGCGGCGAAACCGAAGGGAAGCTCTGACCATGGCCGCGCGCATTTCCCGCAGTGCCTATGCCGGCATGTACGGCCCGACCACGGGCGACCGCATTCGCCTGGCCGATACCGACCTGATCGTGCAGGTGGAGCGCGACTTCACCACCTATGGCGAGGAGGTGAAGTTCGGCGGTGGCAAGGTCATTCGCGACGGCATGGGGCAGAGCCAGCGCACCCGCGCCGAAGGGGCGATGGACACCGTCATCACCAACGCGGTCATCCTGGACCACACCGGCATCTACAAGGCCGATTTGGGGCTGAAGGACGGCCGCATCGCCGCCATCGGCAAGGCCGGCAACCCGGACACGCAGCCGGGCGTCACCATCGTCATCGGCCCGGGCACCGAGATCATCGCCGGCGAGGGGCGCATCCTCACTGCCGGTGGCCTGGACGTGCATGTCCACTTCATCTGCCCGCAGCAGGTCGAGGATTCGCTGGCGTCGGGCATTACCACCATGTTCGGCGGCGGCACCGGGCCGGCGCATGGCACGTTGGCCACCACGTCAACGCCGGGCCCGTGGCACATGGCCCGCATGCTGCAGGCGGCCGAGGGGCTGCCGGTGAACCTCGGCTTCCTCGGCAAGGGCAATGCGGCGCTGCCGGCAGCGCTGCGGGAACAGGTGCTGTCCGGTGCCTGCGGCCTGAAGCTGCACGAGGACTGGGGTACCACGCCGAAAGCCATCGACACCTGCCTGATGGTGGCGGACGAGATGGATGTGCAGGTGGCGATCCACACGGATACGCTGAACGAAAGCGGCTTCGTCGAGAGCACCATCAAGGCCATTGCCGGCCGCACCCTGCAGGCCTTCCACACCGAAGGCGCCGGCGGCGGGCATGCGCCGGACATCCTGCGCGTGGTGGGGGAGCCGAACTTCCTGCCGTCCTCCACCAACCCGACGATGCCCTACACCATCAACACGGTGGACGAGCATCTCGACATGCTGATGGTCTGCCATCACCTCGACCCGCGGATCCCCGAGGACGTGGCCTTCGCCGAAAGCCGCATCCGCAAGGAGACGATCGCCGCCGAGGATATCCTGCACGACCTCGGCGCCATCAGCATGATGAGCAGCGACAGCCAGGCCATGGGTCGCTGTGGCGAGGTGATCATCCGCACCTGGCAGACCGCGCACAAGATGAAGCAGCAGCGCGGGCGGCTGGCCGGCGAGCAGGGCGACAACGACAACCTGCGGGTGCGTCGCTACATCGCCAAGTACACCATCAACCCCGCGATCTCGCAGGGCATCGCGCAGCATGTCGGCAGCGTGGAGGTCGGCAAGTACGCCGACCTGGTGCTGTGGAGCCCCGCCTTCTTCGGCGTGAAGCCGGACATGATCCTGAAATGCGGCAGCATCGCCATGGCGCCGATGGGCGACCCGAATGCCAGCATCCCGACGCCGCAGCCGGTGCACTACCGGCCGATGTTCGCCGGCTTCGGCAAGGCGATGGCGGCTTCGGCGATCACCTTCGTCAGCGAGGCGGCGTTGCAGGACGGCGTGGCGCAGCGGCTGGGGCTGCAGCGCATCGTCGCCGCGGTGAAGAACACGCGTGGCGGCATCAGCAAGCGCGACATGGTGCTGAACGACGCGTTGCCGAAGATTGAGGTGAACGCAGAGACCTACGAAGTGCGCGCCGATGGCGAGTTGCTGGTCTGCGAACCCGCCAAGGTGCTGCCGATGGCGCAAAGGTATTTCCTGTTTTGACCGAAGACACGCTTCCCCGCGCGATAAAGGTGCTGCCGGCGGGCGGCTGGGTGGAGCGCACCGCGCGCGACACCGTGACGCTGGACTTCGACGACCGCTTCCGCCGGCGCCGGCGCTATGTCGGCGCCCAGGGCCTGGCCTTCCTGCTGGATTTGGAGGAGGCGGTGGCGCTGCGCGATGGCGACGGGCTGCTGCTGGAAGCCGGCGGCGTGGTGCTGGTGCGCGCTGCGCCGGAGCCGCTGGTGGAGATCAGCGCCGAGACGCCGGAGCGCCTGGCACGGCTGGCCTGGCACCTGGGCAACCGGCATTTGCCCACCGAGATCCGCGCCGACACGCTGCTGATCCGCGACGACCATGTGATCGTGGCGATGCTGCGCGGCCTGGGTGCGCTGGTGCAGCAGGTACAGGCGCCGTTCAACCCGGAAGGCGGCGCCTATGGCGAGCACAACCGCCACCATGACCACGCGCATGGGCATGGTCATTCGCACGACCACGGGCACGACCACCACCACGACCACTCGGGCGCGCATTCGCACGACCATGAGCACTGACAGCGCCGCGCTGTACCGGCTGCTGACCTGGCTTTCGCCGGCCTATCCGGTCGGCGCCTTCAGCTACAGCCACGGGCTGGAAACCGCGGTCGAGGAAGGCCTGGTGCGCGGGCGCGACGACCTGTCCGGTTACATCGCCACCGTGCTGAACCACGGCGCCGGGCGCATCGACGGCGCGCTGCTGGTGGCTGCGCATCGGGCCGCCACGGCCGGCAAGCCGCGCGTGCTGGACCAGGTGGCGCAACTGGCCGCCGCCTGGCGCGGCACCGCCGAAACCGCGCTGGAGACCATGCAGCAAGGCACCAGCTTCACCAGCATCACCGCCAGGGCCTGGCCGGATGCGCGCTTTGCCGCCTTCGCCGCGCGGCATGGTGGGCGGCTTTCGCACCCCGTGGCGTTTGGTGCGGTGGCGGGCTTCCAGCGCGTGCCGCTGCTGGCCAGCGTGACCGCCTGGCTGGCGGCCTTTGCAGCCAATCTGGTTTCAGCCGGCGTGCGGATCGTGCCGCTGGGGCAGACCGACGGGCAGTTGGCCACGGCGGCGTTGCAGCCTATCGTGGACGCAGCCGCGCAGGCCGCGCTGGCCGCCGACCTGGACGACCTGGGCACCGCGAGCCCGATGCTGGACCTGCTCTCCATGCGCCACGAGACGCAATACACAAGGCTTTTCAGATCATGAGTTTGGGCCGACCGATTCAGCTCTCCGCGCCCCGGGGCAAGGCCCCTGGGCACTCCGACCATCGGGCGGCGTCATGAGCAACGGACCCTTCCGCGTTGGCATCGGTGGCCCGGTGGGCAGCGGCAAGACCGCGCTGACCGAGCGGCTGTGCCGCGCGCTGCGCGACACCCACGACATCGCCGCCATCACCAACGACATCTACACCAAGGAAGACGCGGAATTCCTGACGCGCGCCGGCTGCCTGCCGCCGGAACGCATCATGGGCGTGGAGACCGGCGGCTGCCCGCATACCGCGATCCGCGAGGATGCCAGCATCAACCTGGCCGCGGTGGCGGACATGGTGGCGCGCTTCCCCAAGCTGGAAGTGCTGTTCATCGAAAGCGGCGGCGACAACCTGGCGGCGACCTTCAGCCCGGAACTGGCGGACCTGACGATCTACGTCATCGACGTTTCCGCCGGCGACAAGATCCCGCGCAAGGGCGGCCCCGGCATCACCCGCAGCGACATATTGGTCATCAACAAGATCGACCTGGCGCCGCTGGTTGGCGCCGACCTTGGCGTGATGGACCGCGACGCGAAGAAGATGCGCGGCGCGCGGCCCTTCATCTTCACCAATCTCAAGGCGGACAAGGGGGTGGCGGAGATCGCCGCCTTCATCCTGCAGCAAGGCGGCATCCCGCCAAGGAAGGCAGCATGAAGAAGCTTCTGGTCGTTCTCGCCCTGGCTCCGCTCCCGGCGCTGGCGCATCCCGGTGGGCCGCTGGAACACGGCGTCGTCGCCGGGCTGATGCACCCGCTGCTGGGCATGGACCACTTGGTGGCCATGCTGACCGTCGGCCTCTGGGCGGGGTTGCAGGGTGGCGCGGCGCGGCTGGCGCTGCCGGGCGCCTTCATGGCCGCCATGGCGCTGGGCATGGGCCTTGGCATGGCCGGCCTGGCAATGCCGGGCGTGGAGGCCGGTGTTCTTGCCTCCGTGCTGGTGCTGGGCGTGCTGGCGGCGCTGGCGGTGCGGATGCCGCTGAGCGCGGCGGCACCGCTGGTCGGGCTGGCCGGGCTGCTGCACGGCCACGCGCATGGCGCGGAAGCCGGCGCGGTTGACCTGAGCTACGCGCTGGGTGCACTGGCCGCCACCGCCGCGCTGCATGGCGCCGGCCTGGCCCTGGCCCGGCCGCTGGCGCGGTTGCTGCCGCGCGCGCGGGTGGCCTAACCCGCGGCCCGCATCGGTGCCAAGGCGAGGAACCTCGCCTTGGTTTCCGGCGGGATCGGCGTGGGCTTCCGCGTGGTGCGGTCCAGCACCACCATCACGTTCTCGGCCGTGGCGACGCAGTGGTCGCCGACGAACAGCGCCTGTTCCAGCACGAAGCTGCTGTTGCCCATGCTGAGCAGGGCACCGCCGATGCGGACGCGGCCGGGGTAGTGAACCTCTCGCCGGTAATCGATGGCCACGCGCGCCACCGCCATGGCGAAGGGCCTCTCGTGCGGCGCGCCGGCCACCGCGTTCATCAGGTCGGCGCGGCCGGTTTCGCAGTACGCCCCGATGGCGCCGTTGTTGACATGGCCGTTCAGGTCGGTGTCGGAGACGCGGACCGTCTCGTCGCTCCAGAAGGCAAATTCCTCCGGGCGCGGCAGCGGCTTGCGGGCGCTCATGCGGCGGGGTCCTTCAGGGCGGCCTCGGCCATGTCGCGCAGCTTGTTCTTCAAGATCTTCACGCCGTTGGGGCCGTTGTTGGCCGGGAATTCCGCCACCGCCACCACGCGCCTGGGCTGCTTGTAGGCGGCCAGGCCGGCGCGGCAATGCCGGACCAACTCGGCTTCATCCGTGGGCGCGGCCAGGATGACGAAGGCCACCGCGACATCGCCCTGGCCGGGCTGGGCCACGCCGACCACCTGGGCCTGCGCCACGGCGGGGTGGGCGGCCAGGTGGCTCTCGATCTCGCCGGGGTCCACCAGGTAGCCGCGCAGGCGCAGGCTGTCCTTCAGCCGCGCCAGATAGAGGAAGCTGCCGCCTTCGTCGATGGCGAGGTCGCCGCTGCGGAACCAGCCATCCGCGGTGAAGGCGGCGGCCGTGGCGGCGGGGTTGTTCACATAGGCGGTCAGCAGGTTGTAGCCCTGGAATTGCAGCTCGCCCGGCTGACCCTGGGGCAGCACTTCGCCGCTCTCGGGGTCGCAGACGCGGAAGCGGATATCCGGCGAAACCGGCGTGCCGCCGGCGGGGATGCGCTCCGCCAGCGGCGCCCGCCAGTCGCGGCCCGCCAACAGGGAAAAACCCTCGGAGGAGCCGTAGAGGCCGAACAGGCTGATGCCGCGGGCGTCGCCGGCCTCGGCCACGCGGGCGGCCCAGCCGACGAAATCGGCATAGCCGCCGATGCGCCAGGAGGCCAGCGAGGCGCCGGGCACGCCCAGCACCGCGTCGAACATCTGGTCGCTGCCGAAGAAGTGGGTGACCCGCTCCGCGTCTATCGCGCGGGCGCAGGCGATGGGGTCGTAGACCGGCACCGAGACCAGCGTGCCGCCGGCCGCCAATGCCGCCATGGCCTGCATGAAGCCGAGCACGCCGTAGAGCGGCAGCGCGCCCAACGCCACGCCGCCCTGCATGTCGAAATACGCGGCCACGTTGCGCGCATGGCGCATGATGCTGGCCTGGTCGTGCGGCGCCAGCTTGGGCACGCCGGTGGTGCCGCTGGTGGAGAAGGTGCAGAGCAGGTCGCCCGCCTCACCGGTGCTGGGCGCTTCGCCGGCGCTGCCGTCCAGCAGCCCGTGCTGCGGGGCTTCGATCAGCACCTCGGGCGCCAGTTCGCGCGCGGCGGCGGCGTAGTCCATCTTCAGGAAGTGCGGCGTGATCACCAGGCCGCGCGGCTCGGCCACGCCCAGCACGCGGCGCGCCTCCGCCACCGTGAAGCGGGTGGAGATCGGCACCACCAGCACGCCCAGCTGCGCGCAGGCGAACAGGCATTGCAGCCAGCCCGCGCCATCCGGCAGCCAGACCGCCAGCCGGTCGCCACGGCGGAAGCCCAACGCGTGCAGCCGTGCCGCCAGCGCGGCGGAAGCGGCCCGCAGCTCCGCGCGGGAGACGCGCAGGCCAGGACCGACGAACGCGGTGCCTTCGCCCGCCAGCAGCGCCAGCATCAGCGGCCGCCCAGCGCGGCGCGGGCGATCTGGATGCGCTGCATCTCGCTGGTGCCCTCGCCGATCTTGAAGGCGCGGGCGTCGCGGTAGAAGCGTTCCAACGGCAGATCCCGCATGTAGCCGATGCCGCCGAAGACCTGCAGCGCGCGGTCGGCCACGCGATTCACCATCTCCGAGCAGTAGAGCTTGCTGCGCGACGCCGCGATGCGGAACTCGTCGCTGCCGGCATCCGCGGCCTCGGCGGCGGCGCGGATCAGCCCGCGCGCGGCGGCAATCTCCACGTCGTTGTCGGCCAGTGGGAACTGGATGCCCTGGTACTCGCTGATCGGGGCGCCGAAGGCCTTGCGCTGGCGGGCGTAGTCCAGCGCCATTTCCTGCGCGCGCAGCGCGATGCCGAGGCAGCGGCAACTGACGAAAATGCGGTCGTGGTTGATGCCGGCCATCATGGTGAGGAAGCCGCCGCCGGGCGCGCCCAGCACGTCCTCATCGGCGATGAAGGCGTCTTCCAGCACGAAGCCGTTCAGGTGGTAGCCGCGCCAGCCCATCTTGCGGTAGCGCACCAGGTTCTTCAGCCCGGGGTTGCTGCGGCGCATGAGGAAGGTGGTGAGGCGGCCCTTCAGGTTGGCGCCGGCATCGGTTGTCGCCAGCACGATGATCCATTCGCTGGTTTCGACATTGCTGATGAACTGCTTGGTGCCGTTCAGCCGCCAGCCGCCGGCCACCTTCTCGCCCTTCACCTTCAGCGCATTCAGGTCGCTGCCGGCATCGGGTTCGGTCAGCGCGTAGGTGATGGTCTCGCTGCCATCCAGCAGCCCCGGCAATATCCGCGCACGCTGGTCGGCGCTCATCAGCGTCAGGGAAATCGGCAGGTGGCCGAAGCATTCGGTCAGTGGCATGGAGGTGCGGCCGATCTCCTCCAGCACCTGCACCCGGTCCTGTACGGAAAGCCCAGGCCCACCCAGGCTTTCCGGCAGGTTGAAGCCGTACAGGCCAAGGGCTGCGATCTCCTGCCGCAGCCCGGCCAGCAGCGTCTCGTCCACCTCGTCCGCCTCGTCGATCGCGGCTTCCAGCGGGTTCAGCCGCGTGCGCACGAAGCGCCGCACCGTCTCGCGGACTGCCGCGATCTCCTCGGCGGACATCGGCCTACTTGCCCTTCTCGGCTTCGTAGCGCGCCTTGTTCTCGGCATTCGGCGGGTACAGGCCGGGCAGCTTCTCGCCGGCTTCCACCTTGCCGACGATCCAGGATTCCAGCCGCTCCTGCTCGGTGCCCTCGTTGGCCACGTACTCCACCAGCGCCTTCGGGATCAGCACCGCGCCGTCGTCATCCACCACCACCACGTCGTCGGGGAACACCGCGACGCCGCCGCAGCCGATCGGCTCCTGCCAGGAAACGAAGGTGAGGGCGGCCACCGAGGGCGGCGCCGCGCCGCCGGCGCACCACACCGGCATGGTGGTGCCGATCACGCCGGCCACGTCGCGCACCGCGCCGTCGGTCACCAGGGCGGTCACGCCGCGCTTGACCATGCGGGCGCAAAGGATGTCGCCGAAGATGCCGGCATCGGTGACGCCCATGGCGTCGGCCACGCAGATGCAGCCTTCCGGCATCGCCTCGATCGCGGCGCGGGTGGAGATGGGCGACGACCAGCTCTCCGGCGTGGCCAGGTCTTCCCGCGCCGGCACGAAGCGCAGGGTGAAGGCCGGGCCGACCATGCGGGTGCCCTTGGCGGTGGGGGTGAAGGGCTGCGGCCCACGCATCCAGACGTTGCGCAGCCCCTTCTTCAGCAGCACCGTGGTGATGGTGGCGGTGGTGATCTTCTCAAGCTTCGCCTTGATGATCGGGTCCATGGTCGTGTCCTTCAACGGGTCAGGTGCTTTAGCGCAGCGGCGACGATTGCGGCAGGCTCGTCGTCAACCTCCAGCGCGATGGCGGCTTCATCGGCACCGGGGGGTTCCAGCGTGGCGTATTGGCTGGCCATCAGGCTGGCGGGCATGAAGTGGTTTACCCGCGCGGCCTGGCGCGCCATGACCAGGGCGGGGTCGCCATGCAGGTACAGCAGCCGCACGCCGGGGCGGCCCGCCAGCAGGCGGTCGCGGTACACCCGCTTCAGGGCGCTGCAGGTCACCACGCCGCCGGCTTCGCCGCGCGCATCCAGCCAGGTGCCAATCGCGTCCAGCCAGGGCCAGCGGTCGTCATCGGTGAGCGGCGTACCCGCGCTCATCTTTGCCACATTGGCCGGCGGGTGGAAAGCATCGGCATCGGCGAAGGGTGCGCCCAGCGCCGCGGCCAGGCCCTGGCCGATGGTGGACTTGCCGACGCCGGAGACGCCCATGACGAGGACGCGGTGGCTCACTTTTTCGGCGGCTCCAGATGCCCGCCGAAGCCCTTCCGCATGGCGGACAGCGCCTTCATCGAGAAGCGCTGCTCATCCCGGCTGGTGAAGCGCGCGAACAGCGCCGCAGCCAGCACCGGCGCGGCGATGCCCTGTTCCACCGCGGCATCCACGGTCCAGCGGCCTTCGCCACTGTCGCTGACCGTGCCGGAATAGCTGCCCAGGTCTTCCTCCGCCGCCAGTGCCTGGGCGGTGAGGTCGAGCAGCCAGCTGGCCACCACGGAGCCACGCCGCCAGCCCTCGGTCACATCCGCCAGGGAGGCACTGACCACGCCCTGGTGGTGCAGGATGTCGAGGCCCTCGGCCATCGCCTGCATCATGCCGTACTCGATGCCGTTATGGATCATCTTGGTGAAGTGGCCGGCGCCGTTCGCGCCGCAATGGACGTAGCCCTCGGCCGGGCGGGGGTCGCGGCCCTCGGCGCCGGGGGTGGGGCCGGCGGCGTCCTTGCCGGGCACCAGGGCGCAGAAGATCGGGTCCAGCCGGCGCACCACCTGGTCCTCGCCGCCGATCATCAGGCTGTAGCCACGCTCCAGGCCCCAGACGCCACCTGACGTGCCGATATCCAGGAAGTGCAGCCCCTTGGCGCGGATTTCGGCGCCGCGGCGGACGCTGTCCTTCCACATCGAATTGCCGCCATCGATCAGCACATCGCCGGGGGAGAGCAGGGCGGCGATCTCACGCAGCGCGTCTTCCGTGGCGGCGCCGCTGGGCAGCATGACCCAGATGGTGCGCGGCGCGTCCAGCCCCGCCACCATGGCGGCCAGGCCCGGCACGGCGCGGGCGCCTTCGGTGGCCAGGGCGGCACCGGGGGCGGGGTCGCGGTCCCACACCACGCAGTCGTGCCCCGCGCGCAGCAGCCGCCGCACGATGTTGCCGCCCATCCGGCCCAGGCCGACCATGCCAAGCTGCACCGTTCCGCTCCCTCGTATTCCCGCGCGGAGCCTAACCCCGCCCCGGCCCTTGCGCCAGCCGCCCCGGCCGGGCTTTGCTGCGGCCAGCGAGCAGGAGCCGACGATGCAGAACAGCGAACAGATCTGGCAGCTGGTGGACCAGCGCAAAGCCGAATACGAGGGCCTGGCCGACCGCGTCTGGGGCATGCCGGAGCTGTGCTACGCCGAGCATCGCAGCTGCGCCGAACACACCGCCATGCTGGAGGCCGAGGGCTTCCGGGTGACCAAGGATGTCGCGGGCATTCCGACCGCCGTGATGGGCGAGGCCGGCGAAGGCGGGCCGGTCATCGCCATCCTGGGCGAATACGACGCGCTGCCGGGCCTCTCCCAGGAAGCCGGCGTGGCCGAGAAGCGGCCGCTGCCGGGCGATGGCAGCGGCCATGGCTGCGGCCACAACCTGCTGGGCAGCGCCGCCATGCTGGCCGCCGCCGCGGTGAAGGACTACCTGGCCGCCAACAAGCTGCCGGGCCGCGTGCGCTACTACGGCTGCCCGGCCGAGGAAGGCGGCGCCGCCAAGGGCTTCATGGTGCGCGACGGGGCCTTCAAGGATGTCGACATCGCGCTGACCTGGCACCCCGCGGCCTTCACCGCCGTGGACGACATGAAGTCGCTCGCCAATACCCGCATCGACTTCAGCTTCGTCGGGCGGTCTTCGCACGCCGCCGCCGCGCCGCATCTGGGGCGGTCCGCGCTGGATGCGGTGGAGCTGATGAATGTCGGCGTCAACTACATGCGCGAACACATGCCGTCCGACGCGCGCATCCACTACGCCTACCTGGATGCCGGCGGCATTGCGCCGAACGTGGTGCAGGCCACCGCCAAGGTGCGCTACCTGATCCGCGCCCGCGACCTGCCGGAGCTGAACCGGCTGATCGCCCGCGTCCGCAAGATCGGCGAGGGTGCGGCGCTGATGACCGAGACGCAGGTGACGACCAAGGTGGTCTCGGCGGTGTCCAACCTGCTGATGAACTCGCCGCTGGCCGAGGCGATGCACGCCAACATGATGCGCCTGGGCCCGCCGGAATGGGATGACGAGGACCGCGAGCTGGCGACGAAGTTCCAGGCCACGCTGTCGGAGGAGGACATCACCACCGGCTGGCGCAAGTACGGGCTGAAGGAACGCCGCAACGTGCCGCTGGCCGACCAGATCGTGCCGTTGGAATCTGCCTTCGCGCCGATGATGGGCAGCACCGATGTCGGCGACGTTTCCTGGGCGGTGCCGCTGATCCAGGCGCGCGGCGCGGTCTATGCCATCGGTACGCCGGGGCATAGCTGGCAGCTGACGGCGCAGGGCAAGACGCCGCTGGCGCACAAGGGCATGGTGCATGTGGCCAAGGTGATGGCCGGCACCGCGGTGGATGCGCTGAAGGACCCGGCGCTGATCGCCCGCGCCAAGGCCGACCACGCCGAGCGCACCGCGGCGACGCCTTACGTGTGCCCGATTCCGGACGACGTGACGCCGCCGATCACCATGAGCGCCTGAGACCCGCGCAATCGGGCCGGGGCGCTACCCCAGCCCGTTCAGCGCCCGCCAGTGCCGCGCCAGGTCGATGCGGCGCGGCACCCACACCGCGTCTTGGTGACGGCGCACATGTTCCAGCAGTTGTTCCAGCCCGCGCAGCCGGGCGGGGCGGCCGATCAGCCGCAGGTGCAGGCCGATGCTGAGCATCTTCGGCTGGGTCGCGCCCTCGCGCAGCAGCATGTCGAAGGCGCTGATGCAGTAGCGCGAAAAATCCTCCGGCTGGACGAAGCCCTGGCCGGGGGCGAAGCGCATGTCGTTGGTGTCGAAGGCGTAGGGCAGCACGACGTGGGGCTTACCCTGCACGTCAACCAGGCGGGGCAGGTCGTCGTCATAGGCGTCGCTGTCGTACAGGAAGCCGCCTTCCTCCAGCAGCAGGCGGCGGGTGTTGACGCTGGCGGATGACTTGGTGTGCCAGCCCAGCGGGCGCTGGCCGCAGGCCTTCTCGATCGCCGCCACCGTGCCGGCGATGACGGCGCGTTCGTGGCTCTCCTCCATGCCGGCATGGCTTTCCCAGCGCCAGCCATGGGCGCTGATCTCATGCCCGCGCGCCAGCGGTTCGCTGGCCAGGATGGGCGTATTCGCCACGGCGCGGCCGCAGCTGGAGAAGGTGGCCTTGACCCCGTAGGCGTCCAGCAAATCCAGCAGCCGCCACAGCCCGGCGCGGGCGCCGTAGTCGAACTGGCTTTCCATGCACAGGTCGGGGCTGCCCTGCATCAGCCGGCCGGTCTCGGGCATTAGCTCGTTGCGGTCATCGCCTGACAGCAGGGAGAACTCGGCGCCTTCCTCGACATTGACCACGAAGCTGATCGCCAGCCGCGCCTCGCCCGGCCAATGCGGCTGGGGCGGGCGGCCGGCATAGCCGACCAGGTCGCGGGTGGCTGGGGGCATGCCGCCGGGCAGGGTCATCGGGCGTCTCCATTTTCGCGCCGGCGCAGCGTGGCATCCCGCGTGCCATGGTGCCAGGATGGGGCACGACGGAGGGACAACCATGACCGGATCGCGTGAGGGCGCCATCGCCCGCGCCCATGCCTGCTACGATGATGGTCGCTACCTGGCGGCACTGCGCGATCTGGTGGCAGTGCCGACCGAGAGCCAGATGCCGGAGCGCCGGCCGGACCTGTATCGTTACTGCCAGCAGACGCTGCCGCCGATGCTGGCGCCCATGGGCTTCACCTGCGAGACGCTGGACAACCCGGATACCCGCCACGGCCCGGTGCTGCTGGCCACCCGGCAGGAAGGCGCGGCGCTGCCGACCATCCTCATCTACGGCCATGGCGACGTGGTGCGCGGCCTGAAGCCGCAATGGACTGAGGGGCGCGACCCCTGGGATGTCAGGGTCGAGGGCGACAAGTGGTACGGCCGCGGCACCGTGGACAACAAGGGCCAGCACCTGATCGCGCTGGAAGCGCTGCGCGCCACGCTGGCGGAGCGCGGCAAGCTCGGCTTCAACGTCAAGTTCTTCATCGAGACCGGCGAGGAGGTCGGCTCCCCCGGCCTGCTGGATTTCCTGGAGATGCATCGGGACAAGTGCGCGGCCGATGTCTTCATCGCGCTGGACGGTCCGCGGCAGACCACCTTCATGCCGGAGATGACGCTGGGCGCGCGTGGCGGCTACGCCTTCGACCTGGTGGTGGACTACCGCAAGGAGGAGCACCACTCCGGCCACTGGGGTGGCGTGCTGGATGACCCGGGCTTCGTGCTGGCGCACGCGCTGGCCAGCATCGTGACCCCGCGCGGCGCCATACTGGTGGATGGCTGGCTGCCCAAGGCGGTGCCGGCCAGCGTGACCGAGGCGATCGACGCCCTGGTCTTCGAGGAAATCCCCGGCACGCCAGAGGGCAGTCCGGATTGGGGTGAGCCTGGCGTCTCCAAGGCGCAGCGCATCTATGGCGGCACCGGCGTCATCGTGCTGGCCAGCGTCTGCGGCCACCCTGACGCGCCGACCAACGCCGTGCAGGGCAGCGCGCGGGCCAGGTTGCAGGTGCGCCACACCGTGGACGTGCCGGCCGAGAGCATCGTGCCGAACCTGCGGAAGCACCTGGATGCGCGCGGCTTCCAGATGGTGCGGATCGAGGAGAAGATGACGCGCGGCATGTTCCCCGCCAGCCGCACCAACCCGGACGACCCCTGGGTGAAGGCGGTGGCGCGCAGCATGGCGCGCACCGCGAACCGCACGCCCAACATCGTGCCGAACAGCAGCGGCAGCTCGCCCTCCGGCCTGTTCCTGGACGTGCTGGGCACGCCGGCGATCTGGATTCCCAACAGCTACCCCGGCTGCAACCAGCACGGTCCGGACGAGCACGCGCTGGCGCCGCTGCTGCGGGAAGGCCTGGGCATCATGGCGGGGCTGTGGTGGGACATCGGCGAGCGGGGCGGGCCGTGATCCCGCGCCGGGCGCTGCTCGGCGCCACGCTGGCGGCGCCTGCGCTGGCGCAGGATGGGTTCCCGAACCGCCCGGTGCGCCTGGTGGTGGCCTACAGCGCCGGCGGCGTGGCCGATACCTGCTGCCGGATCCTGCAGCAGAAGGTCGGCGAGGCGCTGGGCCAGCCGCTGATCATCGAGAACCGCACCGGCGCCTCCGGCGCGCTGGGCGGGGCGCATGTGGCGCAGAGCCCGCCGGATGGCTACACGCTGCTGGTGGAAGGCGTCACCAGCATCACCCTGCCGGCCGCCAGCAAGGGCCTGCCGCTGGACTACAGCGCGCTGGTGCCGGTCACGCAGATCACCCAGGCGCCCTACGTGCTGGGCGTGCGGCGCGACTTCCCGGCCGAGGACCTGCGCGGCTTCCTGGCCGAAGCGCGGCGGCGGCCCGGCGAGGTCACCTTCGGCACGCCGGGCATTGCCCATATCGGCCACCTGATGGGCGAGCTGATGCAGCATTTGGCCGGGGTGCGGCTGGAACACATCCCTTATCGGGGCGGAGCGGATGCGGCCCGCGACCTGATCGGCCAGCGGATCGACGCCGCCATCATCAGCGAGAGCAGCCTGCAGCCGGCCTTCGCCAAGGGGGCGCGCCCCTTCGGCGTGACCGGGGCGCGGCGCCGGCCCAACCTGCCGGGCACCCCCGCCATCGGCGAGCTGCTGCCGGGCTACGACCTTTCGACCCGGATGGTGATCTTCGCCCCCGCCGGCACGCCGGCGCCCATCGTGGAGCGGCTGGGCGCCGCCTTCCGCCACGCCACCAGCGACGCCACGGTGCGCGCCAGGCTGGACCAGACCGGCAATGACGCCGTGGTTTCCTCCGCCGCCGAGGCCGCCGCCCTGGTGGCGCGGGACCGGGTGACGCTGACCCAGCTGATCCGCCAGGCCGGGCTGTTGGCAAGCGGCTGAAGCCGGTTGATATTGCCGGCAACTCCCAGGGGAAACGCACCATGTCCAAGCCGCGCGGCCGCCAGTTCTTCGCCAATCCCGGCCCGACCAACATCCCGGATTCGGTGCTGCACGCGCAGGCGCATGTCACCATCGACTTCAACGACCCCGCCTTCCTGGAGGTCTACGACCGCGTCGTGCTGGGCGTGAAGCAGGTGCTGAAGACGCAGTCGGAGGTGTTCTTCTACACCGCCTCCGGCCACGGCGCCTGGGAGGGCGCGCTGGTCAACCTGTTCTCGCAGGGCGACGCGCTGCTGGTGATCGAGACCGGCTATTTCTCGGAAGGCTGGTCGCACATGGCGGCCGACCTGGGGCTGAAGCCCGAGAAGCTGACCGCCGACTGGCGCCTGGGCGTGGACCTGGCGGTGCTGGAAGCCCGGCTGCGCGCCGATACCGGCCATGCGCTGAAGGGCCTCTGCGTGGTGCACAACGAGACGGCGACCGGCATGTCGCTGCCGGTGCAGGACGTGCGGAAGATCCTCGACCGCACCGGCCACCCGGCGCTGCTGCTGGTGGACACCATCTCCTCGCTCGGCAGCTTCGACTTCCGCATGGATGAATGGGGCGTGGATTGCGCCGTGGGTGGCAGCCAGAAGGGGCTGATGCTGCCGACCGGCATGAGTTTTACGGGCGTTTCCGCCAAGGGCATGGCGGCGCATGCGACCAGCACCTTCCCCAAGCACTACCTCAGCTGGACGCAGATGATCGCGCGCCGGCACCGCAGCTTCGTCGGCACCGTGCCGACCAGCTACTTCTACGGCATGCAGGAATCGCTGCGGCTGCTGCTGGAGGAGGAGGGGCTGGACAACGTCTTCGCCCGCCATGCCCGGCTGGCCGAGGCGGTGCGCCGCTGCGTGCGGCACTGGTCCGGCAACAACGGCCCGCAGCTGTTCTGCCAGAACGCCGACCGCTTCTCGGACAGCGTGACCGCCGTGCTGGTGCCGGAAGGGCATGACGCCAACACGCTGCGCAGCATCGCGCTGGGCCGGTTCAACGTGTCGCTCGGCGGCGGGCTGGGCGCGCTGAACGGCCGCGTCTTCCGCATCGGCCACCTGGGCGACCTGAACGAGCCGATGATCCTCGGCACGCTCAGCACGGTGGAGTTGGCGATGCAGGTGGCGAAGATGCCGCACAACCCCGGCGGCGTGGCGGCGGCAATCGCCTATCTCGCCGAGGGCTGATGTTCGCCAAGGTCCTGGTCGCCAACCGCGGTGCGGTGGCGGCGCGGGTGATCCGGGCGCTGCGTGGCCTGGGCGTGCGCAGCGTGGCGGTCTACTCGGAAGCCGATGCCGGCGCGCCCTACCTGGCCGAGGCCGATGAGGCGCATGCCATCGGGCCGGCGCCGGCGCGCGACAGCTACCTGAACCAGGACCGGCTGCTGCAGGTGGCGGCGCTGGCGGGCGCCGACGCGGTGCATCCTGGCTACGGCTTCCTGTCGGAGAATGCCGGCTTCGCGCGGCGGGTGGAGGCGGCAGGGCTGACCTTCATCGGGCCGTCGCCGCGCTGGATCGAGGCGATGGGCGAGAAGACCAGCGCCCGCGCGTTGATGGCCAGCCACGGCATGCCCATGGCCGCCGGTTCCGGGCTGCTGGGCGCCGAGGATGCCGCGGCGGAGGCGGCGCGCATCGGCTACCCCGTGCTGGTCAAGCCGGCGGCGGGCGGTGGTGGCATCGGCATGCTGGCGGCGGCGGATGAGGCCGCACTGCTGGCGGCGGTGGAGCGCAGCCGCGCCATGGCCACGCGCAGCTTCGCCAGCACCCAGGTCTATCTGGAAAAGCTGGTGCTGCGGCCGCGCCATGTGGAGTTCCAGATGCTGGGCGACCGGCACGGCCAGATGCGCCACCTGTTCGAGCGCGATTGCAGCGTGCAGCGCCGGCACCAGAAGGTGATCGAGGAAAGCCCCGCGCCCGGCGTGGATGCCACGCCGATGGCTGAGCGCGCGGCGACCATTCTGGCGCAGCTGGGCTACGACAATATCGGCACGGTGGAGATGCTGCTGGGCGCGGATGGCGCCTTCAGCTTCCTGGAGATGAACACCCGCCTGCAGGTGGAGCACGCGGTGACCGAGATGGTGACCGGCGTGGACCTGGTGGCGGCGATGATCCGCCTGGCCGCCGGCGCGCGGCTGGAGGATGTGCTGCCCGCCGAGATCACGGTGCAGGGCCATGCCATCGAGGCGCGGGTCTATGCCGAGGACCCCGTGCGCTTCCTGCCCTCGCCCGGGCCGCTGACGCGCTTCCGCCCGCCTGCCGCAAGCGCCACGCTGCGGGTGGAGACCGGCTACCGCGAGGGCATGGTGGTGACGCCGCACTACGACCCGCTGCTGGCCAAGGTCATCGCCCATGCGCCGACCCGCGACGGCGCCATCGCCGCGCTGGGCGAGGCGCTGGCGGGGTTCGAGGTCCAGGGCCTCAAATGCAACATCGCCTTCATCCAGCGTGTGCTGGCCAGCGACGCCTTCCGCGCCGGCCGGGTCCACACCGGGTTGGCGCAGGAACTACCTTAGGGGGAACGCGGCCATGGCCGACCAGCAGATAAAATCCGAGATCAGCGGCAATGTCTGGAAGATCCTCAAGGCACCGGGCGACCCGGTGGCCGAGGAGGAGGCGGTGATGATCCTGGAATCCATGAAGATGGAGATCCCGGTCATGGCGCCGCGCGACGGCGTCGTCGCCAGCATCACCGTGGCGGAGGGCGAGACCGTGGCCGAGGACCAGGTCCTCGCCACGCTGCGCGGGTAGTTACTCCGGCTTCAAATCCACCTGGCGCACCAGGCGGCCATACTTCTCGTATTCGGCGCGCAGGTAGGTGGCGAACTCCTCGGCGCTGCCGGGGGCGGGGTCGCTGCCCTGCTGGCGCAGCTGCGCCGCCACCTCCGGCTGGCGCAGCACCTCGCCGATGGCGGCGTTGAGCCGCGCCAGCACCGGCTGCGGCGTGCGCGCCGGCGCCAGCACGCCCAGCCAGGCGTCGGAGGCATAGCCGGGCACGGTTTCCGCTATCGTCGGCACGCCGGGCAATATCGGCGTCGGCGCGCTGGCAGCGGTGGCCAGCACGATGGCGCGGCCGCCTTCGATATGGCCGCGCGCGGCGACGATGGTCGTCATCACCATGGCGATCTGGCCGCCGACCAGGTCGGTCATCGCCGGGCCCTCGCCGCGATACGGCACATGGGTCAGACGGACATTGGCCATCAGGTTCAGCAACTCGATCGCCAGGTGGTTGGTGCTGCCGGTGCCGGAAGACCCGACCGCAAGCTCGCCCGGCTTGTCCCGTGCCAGGGCCAGCATCGCCGCCATGGTTTTCGCCGGCTGCGCGGCGTTGGCCACCAGCACCAGCGGGTTGCGCACCGCCAGCGTCACCGGCGCCAGGTCGGCCAGGGGGTCATAGGGCGTGCGCATGATGTGCGGGTTCACCACCAGGGCGCCCAGCGCGCTCAGCACGATGGTCGTGCCATCCGGCGCCGCCTTGGCCACCGCGTCCACGCCGATCATGCCGTTGCCGCCGGGCCGGTTCTCCGCCACCACCGGCACGCCCAGCAGCGGCGGCAGGTGCCGCGCGATGGTGCAAGCGGTGTTGTCCGCGGCGCCACCCGGCGCGAAGGGAATGATCAGCCGGATCGCCCGGTCCTGCGCCCGCACCGCAGGCGCCGCCAGCAGCGACGCCGCCAGAATGGTCCTGCGCTTCATGCCGCTTCCCCCCAGGGCAGGCGCACCACGCGCTTGCCGATATTGCCGCCCTCCAGCAGGCCGATCAGCGCTGATGGCGCCGTCTCCAGCCCCTCCGTCACCGTCTCCGGCGCCAGCAGCAACCCGTCGCGCCACCAGCCCAGCAGGTCCGTCCGCGCCTGTTCCCGCAGCGCCGGCGCCACATGGCCGATGCGGAAGCCGGTGAGCGTGACGCATTGGTCCAGCAGCTTCATCAGGTTGCCGAAGGGCAGGGGCTGCGTCGCGTTGTAGTGCGCCACCATGCCGCACAGCGCCACGCGCGCGCCGGGGTTCAGCGTGGGCAGCACCGCGTCCAGCACCGCGCCGCCGACATTCTCGAAGTTCACATCCACCCCGGCCGGCGCCGCCGCGCGCAGCCGCGCCGTCAGCTCCGGCGCGCGATGGTCCAGGCAGGCATGGAAGCCGAAGCGCTGCACCACCTCGGCGCATTTCTCCGCGCCGCCGGCAATGCCGATGACGCGGCAGCCCAGCAGCCGCGCGATCTGCCCGACCGTGCTGCCCACCGCGCCACCGGCGGCGCTGACCACCACCGTCTCCCCCGCCTGCGGCCGGCCGAGCTGCACCAGGCCGTACCAGGCGGTCTCCCCGGAGGAACCCAGCAGGCCGAGATGCAGCGAGGCCGGCTGCACCGTGGCATCCAGCCGCCGCAGCCCGCCGGCGCCGGCCAGCGCGTAGTGCTGCCAGCCGAAATCGCCCAGCGCGAGATCGCCCGCCTGCCAGGCATCGTCGCGGCTGGCCACCACCTCGGCCACGCCGCGGCCGACCATCACGCCGCCCTCGCGCAGTTCGGTCGGGTAGCCCTGGACGCCCAGCATCATCCGGCGCTGGTAGGGGTCTATCGACAGGAAGCGGTTCCGCAGCAGCACCTGGCCTGGTGCAGGCTCAGGCACCGCGGCCTCCGCCATGGCGAAGCAATCCTCGGTCAGCCGGCCTTCCGGCCTGCGGCTGTACAGCACCTGCCGATTGCGCATCCGCTTCCATCCCCGTGCCGTCTTGCGGCGCGCCCAGACTGGCCTAGGATTGCGCGCAAGAACAGAGATCGGGACGTCCCCCCTCATGCGCCGGCCACTTGCCGCCCTGTTGTGCTGCGCGCTGGCGCTGCTGCCCGCGCTGGCGCATGCCGCCTATCCGGAACGGCCCATCCGCTTCATCGTCGGCTTCGCCGCAGGCGGCACCAGCGACATCGTCGCCCGCCGCGTGGCGCTGGAACTGGCGGCGCTGCTCGGCCAGCCGGTGCCGGTGGAGAACCGCGTCGGCGCCGGCGGCAACGTCGCGTTCGAGGCTGCTTCCCGGGCCGAGCCGGATGGCTACACCATCACCTTCGCCTCGCCCGCCTTCGTGGTGAACCCGGCGCTGTACGGCGACCGCATCCGCTGGCAGCAATCCGACCTGGCGCCGATCATCCTGCTCGGCTTTACCCCCATCGCCATCATCGTCCGCCCGGAATCGCCGGCGCATTCGCTGGCGGACCTGGTTGCCCTGGCGCGCGGCCAGCAACGCCCGCTGCTGGCCGGCATCTCCGGCAGCGGCACCTCCTCACACCTGGCCAACATCCTGCTGCAGCAGGCCACGCGGCTGCGGTTCGAGAACGTCTCCTACACCGGCGGCAGCGCGCCCTTCCTGGACCTGATGGCCGGGCGGCTGGACCTGATGACCTTCCCGGCGCCGGAGATGGTTTCCTACCTGGAAGCCGGGCGCATCCGCATTCTGGCGCTGACCGAACGCAGCGGCGCTGCGGCGTTTCGCGGCCTGCCGACCGTGACGGAAGCCGGGCTGCCCGATGCGGCGATGAGTACCTGGTACGGCCTGCTGGCGCCACGCCGCACCCCGCCGGAAGCGCTGGCGCGGCTGCACGCCGCCGCCGCCGAGATGCTGGCCCGCCCGGAATCGCGTGCCCGGCTGAACGAGCTGGGCATGGACCTGGCTGGTGGCTCGCCCGCCGACTTCACCACCTTCCTCAACCGGGAAACCGCGCGCTGGCAGCGCGTGATCGCCGAAACCGGCACCCGGGTTGAATAGCCCTTACCCAACAACAGGAGCATCTCCATGGCCGCCCCTCCCTCCGCCCGCCGCGAGCGCATCAACCCGCACTTCCCCAAGCTGGTGGAGATGACGCACCAGTACGTCTATGGCGACATCTGGGAGCGCAAGGAGCTTTCCAAGCGCGAGCGCAGCATCGTCACCATCGCGGCGCTGGTCGCGCTGGGCTGGGAAGACCAGCTGAAGAGCCATATCGGCCGCGGCCTGGGCAATGGTCTCTCGCGGGAGGAAGTCGCCGAGATCATCACCCACCTGTCGATGTACGCCGGCTGGCCGGCGGCGATGACCGCGAGCCACGTCGCGGTCGACGTGTTCGAAGAACAAGACGCCGCGAAGAAGGGCTGAACGCCATGAAGATCGGGTTCATCGGGCTGGGCACCATGGGTGCCTTCATGGCGGCCAACCTGCAGAAGTCGCAGTACAAGCTGGTCGTCACCGACGTCCGCAAGGAGGCCGCGGCTGGCCACCTTGAGGCCGGCGCGGAATGGGCGGACACGCCCAAGGCCATCGCCGAGCAATGCGACGTCGTCTTCACCTCGCTGCCCGGCCCGCCGGAAGTGGAGAGCGTGGTGTTCGGCGAGAACGGCATCCTGGCCGGCGCGCATGCGGGCATGGCGTATTTCGACCTGTCCACCAACAGCCAGGCGCTGATGCGTCGGGTGAATGCGGCGCTGGCCGAGAAGGGCGCCTTCGGCTTCGACGCGCCTGTCTCCGGCGGCCCGGTCGGCGCGAAGAGCGGCAAGCTGGCCATCTGGTGCGGCGGCGACAAGGCGGTGTTCGACCAGCACAAGAAGGTGCTGGACGCCATCGGTGACCAGGCTGCCTATATCGGCCCGGTTGGCACCGCCACGGTGGCCAAGCTGGTGCACAACATGGCCGGCTACGCGGTGCAGACCGCCATGGCCGAGGTCTTCACCATGGGCGTCAAGGCCGGCATGGATCCGGTGGATCTGTGGAAGGCGGTGCGCCAGGGCGCGCTCGGCCGTCGCCGCACGTTTGACCGCGTGGCCGACCAGTTCCTGGTGGGCAAGTACGACCCGCCGGCCTTCGCGCTGAAGCTGGCGCACAAGGACGTCACGCTGGCGGTGCAGATGGGCCGCGAGCTGGGCGTGCCGATGCGCTTCTGCAACCTGACGCTGGAGGAGATGAACGAGGCCCGCGCCCGTGGTTGGGACCACCGCGACAGCCGCGTGCCGATGCTGCTGCAGGTGGAACGCGCGGGCGTGAAGATGGAAGCCGACCCGGCTGCCATCAAGGCGATCCTCGACGCCGACAAGGGCTGACGCGGGATGGTGGCGAGCCTGTTGCAGCAGCCTGGTGAGATCGGCCCGCTGCGGCTGAAGAACCGGCTGATCATGGCGCCGATGGGTACCAATTTCGGCTCCAGCGACGGGCTCTCCACCGAGCGCGACCGCCACTACTACGAGCTGCGCGCCAAGGGCGGCGTGGCCGCCATCGTGACCGAAGCGATGGCGGTTTCCGCCGGTGGCCGCGCGCACAACAACAGCATGTGGATCTACCACGACCGCTTCATCCCCGGCCTGGCCAAGCTGGTGGACAGCATCAAGCGGCACGACTGCCTGACCATCGGCCAGTTGAACCATCGCGGCGCGCTGCTGCGGCGGATGGTGCTGAACATGGAGCCGGTCGGGCCCTCGCCCTGGCGCAACCCGAATACGGGCGACGAGGTGCGCGCGCTGGACCGCGCCGAGATCGTCGAGATCCAGAAGGATTTTGTGAGTTCCGCCAAGCGGCTGTGGCAGGCCGGTTATGATGCGGTGGAATTGCACGCGGCCAATGGCTACCTGTTCCACCAGTTCTTCACCGGGCGCATCAACAAGCGCACGGACAACTACGGCGGCAGCGTGGAAAACCGCGCGCGGCTGCTGCTGGAAACCGTGCATCGGCTGAAGGACGCGCTGCCGGATTTCCCGCTGTGGGTCCGCATCTCCTGCACCGAGTACTGCGCCGACGGCTACCCGATGGACGACGTGGTGGCGCTGGCGCAGATGCTGGAAGCCGCCGGCGTCTCGGCGCTGGACCTGTCGGGCGGCACCAATGAAAGCCCGGAGCTGTCGCGCTTCTGCATCCAGCCGCCGTCGCTGCCGCGCCGCACGCTGGAGGAACACGCCCGCCCGGTGAAGGCCGCGGTCGGCATTCCCACCATCATCGCCGGGCGCATCATCTCGCCGGAGGATGCCGAGGCGGTGCTGGCCAATGGCAGCGCCGACTTCATCTCGCTCGGCCGTGCGCTGACCGCGGATGCGTATTGGCCGCGCAAGGCCTTCGGCGAGATCGCCACGCCGATCCGCGCCTGCATCAGCTGCAATGTCTGCTTCGAACGCCTGACGCTGGAGAAGGACGTCGCCTGCGTCACCAACCCGATGCTCGGCACCGAGTTCGAGGAGCAGGAACTGGCGGAGCCGACCCACCGCGTGGCGCGGCCGCAGCGCGTGCTGGTGCTGGGCGGCGGCGTCGCGGGGTTCGAGGCCGCGCGCATGGCCGCCGCACGTGGCCATGTGGTGGAGGTGTGGGAGAAGGCGGCGCGACCGGGCGGGCAGATCCACCTGGCCGTCGCCGCGCCGGACAAGGAGGAAGTGCGCCCGGTGTGGAGCTATCGCTTCGACCAGGCGATGGCGCTGGGCGTGACGCTGCGCTGCGGCGTGGCGGCGGACGAGGCCGCTATCCGCGACTTCGCGCCCGACCATGTGGTGGTGGCCACCGGCGCCACGCCGCGCCCGCTGGCGGTGGAAGGCACCACGCCGGTGCAGGCCTGGGACGTCATCGCCAACCCGGCGCTGGTGCCGGAAGGCGCCGCGGTTGCCATCATCGGTGGCGGCATCGTCGGGCTGGAAGTCGCAGACGTCCTGCTCTCTCGCCGCTGCCGCCTGACGGTGCTGGAAGTGGCGCCGACGCTGGCGCCGCAGATGGCGCGAAACAACCGCACCGACCTGATGCTGCGCCTGCGCGAGGCCGGCGTCGGCTTCCATACCAAGGCGCGGGTGCAGCGCCTGCAGGGCAACACCCTGGTGTTCAGCGTGGACGGCAAGGCGCAGGGGCTGGAGATCGACCTCGTCATCGCCGCCATCGGCGCGGTGCCGAACCGCGACATGCTGCCCGCGGTGGAAGCCACGGGCATTCCCTACACGCTGGTGGGTGACGCCAACCTGCCTGGCGATTTCCTGTCTGTCCTGCGAGATGCGTCGATGACCGGGCTCGGCATCGGCCTGCCAAGCGAAAGGCTGTGACCATGACCCCTGAATACGAAGTCTACGCGCTGCGCTATGCGCGTCGCGACGCCAAGCGCGCCGAGCACTTCATCGGCGGCGACCCGCATGACGCGCCGATGCCGATGGACTACTTCGTTTGGGCCATCAAGGGCCCGACCGGCCCGGCCTGGATCGTGGATACCGGCTTCACCGCCGAGGTGGCGAAGAAGCGCAAGCGCGAATACCTGCGCTGCCCGATCGAGAGCCTGCCGATGCTGGGCATCAACCCCGACGAGGTGGAGGATGTCATCATCTCCCACCTGCACTACGACCATGTCGGCAGCTTCCACAAATTCAACAAGGCGCGGTTCCACCTGCAGGAACCGGAGATGCAGTACGCCACCGGCCGCTACATGAAGTACGCGAAGCTGCGCCACAGCTTCGAGATCGACGACGTCGTCGGCATCGTGCGCATGAACTTCGCGGAGCGCGTGGTCTTCCACAACGGCGATGCCGAGGTGGCACCGGGCATCAAGCTGCACTTCTGCGGTGGGCACAGTGCCGGGTTGCAATGCGTCACCGTCAACACCGCGCGCGGCACCGTGGTGCTGGCCACCGACGTGACGCATTTCTACGAGAACAGCGAGACCTACCGCCCCTTCACCACCGCTTTCCACATTGGCTGCATGCTGGAAGGCTTCGACAAGCTGCGCCAGTTGTCGCCGACACCGAAGCACATGGTGCCCGGCCACGACCCCGAGGTGATGAAGCGCTACCCCGCCGTGCCGGGCCTGGAAGGCATTGCGGTGGCGCTGCACAAGGAACCCACGAAGTGACCGCGCCTGCCGGCCAGGGCACGCGCATCGCGCGCCGCGCCCTGCTGCTCAGCGCGCTGGCCACGCCGGCGCTGGCGCAGTCCTTCCCCAGCAAGTCCATCAAGATCGTCGTGCCCTTCCCGCCGGGCGGCGCGGCCGACATCACCGCGCGGCTGCTGGGCGAGCAGATGGCGCCGCTGCTGGGCCAGGCCGTGGTGATCGAAAACCGGCCCGGCGCCGGCGGCAACATCGCCGCCGAGGCGGTGGCCCGGGCGGCACCGGATGGGCACACGGTGTTCCTGGGCGGCGCCACGATCTTCTGCGCCAACAAGTACCTGTACCGCGGTGTCATGCCGTTCGACACCATGCGGGACTTCGCACATATCTCCCGCGTTTCCGTCGGCACCACGCTGCTGGTGACGCGCGCCGACCGGCCGTACCGCACCTTCGCGCAATTCGTCGCGGCGGCGAAGGAAGCGCCCGGCAAGCTCAGCGCCGGCAACTCCGGCTGGGGCACCATCAGCAACCTCTCCATCGCCAAGCTGGGCAAGGTCGCGGGTATCGAGATCAGCCAGATCCCGTATCGCGGCCTGGCGCCCTCGCTGAACGACTGCCTGGCCGGCAACGTGGACCTGATCTTCGATGGCATGCCCGCCATCGTGCCGCATGTGCGGGAAGGCCGGCTGCGCGCGCTGGCGGTGGGCAGCCAGAAGCGGGTGGACTACGTGCCGGGGATCGAGAACGTGCCGGGCATGGCGGAACTGGCCCCCGGCTCCGACATGGACATGGAGTTCTGGTACTGCATCTCGGCCACCGCCGGCTCCCCGCCCGATGCCGTGGCGCGGCTGCACCAGGCGGTGCATGCGGCGGCGCGCACCGCGACCTACCGCGACAAGCTGCTGCCGCTGGGCTTCAGCGCCATCACGGATGAAAGCCCGGCCGCCCTGACCGACTTCATCCGCCGCCAGGACGCGGTCTGGAAGGACCTGGTGGAGGTCTCCGGCATCAGGCTGGACTGACGCCGACGCCGCCCGGGAAAGCCTCCCGGGCGGCGGTAGCCCGCCTCAACGCAGCGCGGCGTTGAGCTTTTCCAGCGCGGCGGCGCCGGGCACCAGGATGTCGTCGCCCAGCTGGTTCAGCGGCGTCGCCACGGTGCCGAGGCCCGCATGCAGGTCGGACGCATCCGGGTCCACGAACAGCAGGCCGGTGACGATCTCGCCCAGCGCCTTGTGCTGCGCCAGGTAGTTCATCGCCGCCACGCGATCGGTCGGGTCGTACCCCTCATCCAGCTTGCGCAGCCGCAGCACGGAGCCGTCATGCTGCGTCACCTCGGTCACCTCGCCCGGTGCGTACTGGGTGGTAATCGGCGCGCGGCCCAGGATGACGTCCAGCTTGTTCACGCTCTCATTGTGCTCGCGCACGTAGTCGTAGCTCTTGGTGCTGCCTTCGTGGTTGTTGAAGGCGACGCAGGGGCTGATGCAGTCGATCAGCGCCACGCCCTGGTGCGCCAGCGCACCCTTGATCAGCGGCACCAGCTGGGCCTTGTCGCCCGAGAAGCTGCGGCCGACATAGGTGGCGCCCAGCTGCAGCGCCATGGCCACCAGGTCGATCGCCTCGTCCTTGTTGACCGCGCCCTTCTTGGCCTTGCTGCCCTTGTCCGACGTTGCGCTGAACTGCCCCTTGGTCAGGCCGTACACGCCGTTGTTCTCGACGATGTAGCTCATGTTCACGCCGCGCCGCATCAGGTGGGCGAACTGGCCGATACCGATGCTGGCGCTGTCGCCATCGCCGGAAACACCCAGGTAGATCAGGTCGCGGTTGGCCAGGTTGGCGCCGGTCAGCACGCTGGGCATGCGGCCATGCACGGAGTTGAAGCCGTGCGACGAGCTGAGGAAATAGTCCGGCGTCTTCGACGAGCAGCCGATGCCGGAGACCTTGGCCACGCGATGCGGCTCGATCCCCAGCTCCCACACCGCCTGGATGATGGCGGCGCTGATGCTGTCATGGCCACAGCCCGCGCAGAGCGTGCTGATGGAGCCTTCGTAGTCGCGCCGGGTGAAGCCGAGCGCGTTCTTCGGCAGGCCGGGGTGCTTGAGGGCGGGCTTCAGGTAGCTCATGGGGCGGCCTTCCGCAGCGGGACGACTTCAACGGACTGGGCCTTGCGGCCGATGGCTTCGCGGATGAACCGCGCGGTGATGGGCGTGCCGTCGAAGTGCAGTACCGGCACCAGCTTTGCCGGGTCGGTGTTGCACTCGTTCATCACCAGGGTGCGCAACTGCGCGTCGCGGTTCTGCTCGACGATGAAGACGGTGTCGTGCTCGGCGATGAAGCGGCTGATGTCATCGTGGAACGGGAAGGCGCGCACCCGCATGGCATCCAGGTGGATGCCGTCTTCCTGCAGCGCCGCCAGCGCCTCCTGCATCGCCGCCGAGGAGCTGCCGTAGTAGATCACGCCATAGGGCGTGGTCCGCGCCGCCTTCTTTTCCACCGGGTGCGGCACGTACTGCTTGGCGGTCTCGAACTTCCGCAGCAGGCGTTCCATGTTGTCCACGTAGACCGCGCCGCTCTCGCTGTACTTGGCGAAGCGGTCGCGCGACGTGCCGCGGGTGAAGAAGGCGCCCTTGTTCGGGTGCGTTCCCGGGTAGGTGCGGAACGGCACGCCGTCGCCATCCACGTCCAGGTAGCGGCCGAATTCGCGCGCCTCATCCAGCATCTCCGCGGTCATCACCTTGCCGCGGTCCATGCGCTTGCTGTCGTCCCACTCGAAGGGCTCGCACAGCCAGTCATTCATGCCGATGTCGAGGTCGAGCAGCACGAAGACGGTGGACTGGAAGCGGTCGGCAATGTCGAAGGCGCTGGCGCCGAACTCGAAGCACTCGCGCGGGTCTTCCGGGAACAGCACCAGGTGCTTGGTGTCGCCGTGGCTGGCATAGGCCGCGCTCAGCACGTCGCTCTGCTGCGTGCGCGTCGGCATGCCGGTGCTGGGCCCGGCGCGCTGCACGTCGAAGATCACCGCCGGCACTTCGGCGAAGTAGGACAGCCCGACGAATTCCTGCATCAGCGAGATGCCGGGGCCCGAGGTGGCGGTGAAGGCGCGCGCGCCGTTCCAGCCGGCGCCGATGACGATGCCGATGCTGGCCAGCTCATCCTCGGCCTGCACGATGGCGTAGTTCTTGGTGCCATCGGCGTTGGTGCGGAACTTCTTGGCGTATTTCTCGAAGCCCTCGGCCAGCGACGTGCTGGGCGTGATGGGATACCAGGCGCAGACCGTGGCGCCGCCATAGACGGCGCCGAGGCCGGCGGCGGCATTGCCTTCGATGTAGATGCGGTTGCCGACCTTGTCGGACTTCTCCAGCTTCAGGCCGATCGGCGGCAGGTTGGTCAGCGCCCAGTTGCGGCCCAGGTGGAAGGCGTCCTGGTTCGACTTGGCCAGCTTCTCCTTGCCCTTGTACTGCTCGGTCAGCAGCTGCTCGATGACCGCGGGGTCTATGCTCAGCAGCGCCGAGAGCGCGCCGAGATAGATGATGTTCTTGAACAGCTGGCGTTCGCGCGCGCCGGTATAGGCGGCGTTGCACAGCTCGGTCAGCGGCACGCCGATGACGGTGATGTCGTCGCGGAACTTGCTGGCCGGCATCGGCTTGGTGCTGTCGTAGAACAGGTAGCCGCCGGCATCGATCTCGGCGACGTCGCGGTCCCAGGTCTGCGGGTTCATCGCCACCATCATGTCCACGCCGCCGCGCCGGCCCATATGGCCCTCGCCGGAGATGCGGACCTCGTACCAGGTCGGCAGGCCCTGGATGTTGCTCGGGAAGATGTTGCGCGCGGCGATGGGGATGCCCATGCGCAGGATGGACCGCGCGAACAACCCGTTGGCCGAGGCCGAGCCCGAGCCGTTGACGTTGGCGAACTTGACGACGAAGTCGTTGATAGCACTCAGCGGCTGGCGCATGCCGGCACCCCGTTCGTGGTCTTGGCGGTCTGGAGGAAGAACTTCTGCATGTCCCAGGCCCCGGTCGGGCAGCGTTCGGCGCACAGCCCGCAATGCAGGCAGACGTCCTCGTCCTTCACCATCACCCGGCCGGTTTTCAGGCCATCGGCTACGTAGAGGTCCTGGTGCTTGTTGATCGCCGGCGCCTTCAGCGCCACGCGCAGCGCATCCTCCTCCTCATTGGGCGTGAAGGTGATGCAGTCGGTCGGGCAGATGTCGACGCAGCCATCGCACTCGATGCACAGGCTGGCGGCGAACACCGTCTGCACGTCGCAGTTCAGGCAGCGCTGCGCTTCCTTGAAGGCCAGCTCGCGGTCATAGCCCAGCTCGACCTCGGCCTTGATGCTGCGCAGGCTTTCCGTCGGGTCGGCATGCGGCACCTTGAAGCGCAGGTCGATCGAGACGTCGTTGTCGTAGCTCCACTCATGGATGCCCATCTTCTGGGACGCCATCTTCACCAGCGGATCGGGCCGGTCGGCCACATCCTGCCCCTGGCAGAACTTGTCGATGCTGATGGCCGCGTCGTGGCCATGCGCCACCGCCCAGATGATGTTCTTCGGCCCGAAGGCCGCGTCGCCGCCGAAGAACACGTTGGGCACCGTGCTCTGCAGCGTCGCCTCGTTCAGCTTCGGCAGGCCCCAGCGGTCGAATTCCAGGCCGATGTCGCGCTCGATCCAGGGGAAGGCGTTTTCCTGGCCGATGGCGACCAACACGTCGTCGCAGGGGATCGTCACATCCGGCTCGCCGGAAGGCACCAGCTGGCGGCGGCCGCGGGCGTCGTATTCCGCCTTCACCTTCTCGAACACCATGCCGGTCAGGCGGCCGGCCTCGTGCAGCACTTCCTTCGGCACCAGGAAGTTCAGGATCGGGATGCCCTCATGCATCGCGTCCTCCTTCTCCCAGGGGCTCGCCTTCATCTCCTCGAAGCCCGAGCGCACCACCACGGAGACGCTCTCGCCGCCCAGGCGCCGGGCGCTGCGGCAGCAATCCATGGCGGTGTTGCCGCCGCCCAGCACGATGACGCGCTTGCCGATGCTGGTGACATGCTCGAAGGAAACGCTGGCCAGCCACTCGATTCCCAGGTGGATGTTGGCCGCGGCCTCCTTGCGGCCGGGCACGTCCAGGTCGCGCCCGCGGGGCGCGCCGCAGCCGACGAAGACCGCGTCATAGCCCTCGGCCAGCAGGCCCTTCAGGCTGTCCACGCGGGTGTTGTAGTGGGTGGTCACGCCGCCGCGGTTGGTGATGTAGCCGACTTCCTCGTCGATCACGCTCTCCGGCAGGCGGAAGCGCGGGATCTGGCTCCACATGAAGCCGCCGCCCTTGGCCTCGGCGTCGTAGACATGCACGTCGTAGCCCAGCGGCGCCAGGTCGCGCGCCACCGTCAGGCTGGACGGGCCGGCGCCGATGCAGGCCACGCGCTTGCCGTTCTTCGTGGTGGGGATCGGCGTCAGCCGCGCCAGCACGTCGTCCTTGTTGTCGGCGGCCACGCGCTTGAGCCGGCAGATCGCCACCGGCTCCTCCTCGACCCGCCCGCGCCGGCAGGCCGGCTCGCAGGGGCGGTCGCAGGTGCGGCCCAGGATGCCCGGGAAGACGTTGCTCTCCCAGTTCACCATGTAGGCGTCGGTATAGCGCCCGGCCGAGATCAACCTGATGTACTCGGGCACCGGCGTATGCGCCGGGCAGGCCCATTGGCAGTCCACCACCTTATGGAAATAGGAGGGGGCGCTGATATCGGTCGGCTTCAAGAGGCTCCCTCCGGGTATCGTCGCCCTTCAGGGCGTTCGCGTGGGCTGGTCTAATTCGGCCGCGGGCGGAAACCGCCCGCGGAGGTCGGACATTGCCGCAACCCGACGCGCGCTGCAACGCGCCGTCGTTTCGCTGCGCTGCAACACGGTCAGCTGAGGCTGCCGGGGTAGTCCTTCCAGACACTGGGCTCCAGCCGCAGATGGGTCTCGGCCGGGTGGGTGGCCTGCCAATGCGCGGCCAATTCGGCGTTGGTCGGGTTCCACAGCCCGGGGAAGCCCTGCATCAACTCGCAGAACTGCTCCAGCATGGCCAGGCGACTGCACCAGCCGATGTGCTGGGGGTGCAGGGTCATGTGGAACTGCCGGCCCCGGCGGTACTGGGCGCGGAACTCGGCGGCCCAGTTGCGGAACATCATGTCCGGGTGTTCCAGCCCGGTGCCCTCCAGCGGGAACATGCAGAACCACTGGTCATCGTAATGATAGTAGTAGGGCATGGTCAGCAGGGCGGTGCGCTTCTCGAAGTTCGTCACCCAGTAGTGCGGGATGTCGTCGGCCAGGCCGTTGCCCAGGTAGCTGAACCCAGCCTCGCGCAGCAGCTCCACCGTGTTGGGGCTGATGGTGCCGACGGCATAGCCGTCGCGCTGGCGCGGCAGGCAGTACCAGCCGGCCGGGCGCTTGCCGGTGATCCCCTGCAGGATCTCGGCGGCCTTCTCGATCCGAGCGGCTTCCTCCTCGCGCGACATCTTCGAGGTGTCCTCGTGCTTCAGGCCTTCCGCGGCAATCTCGTGCCCCGCCGCCTGGATGGCGCGGATGCGGTCCGGCATGAAGGCGGCGATGACGGCCGGCACCGCGAAGGTGGCGCGCAGCCCGTAGCGCTTCAGCGTCGCCAGCAGCAGGTCCAGCCCCTCGTTCAGGCCGAAATAGGACCAGCTGTTCTTCAGGTCCGCCGGGGTGATGCCCGCGGGGCTGCTGGCCTGCGAGAGGTCCACCGTGAGGCTGACGCAGCATTGCGCGCCGCCGGGCCAGCGCAGCGCGCCATCGGCCAGGCTGGTGGTGTCGGAGATGGTGTAGTTCTGCTTCCACGCCATGGTCGTGTTCCCCTTACCGGCTGGCGCGCTTGGAGGGCCGGGTCGCCAGCACATGGCGGGCGACATCGGCGCTGGTCGGCATCCACACGCCCGGCATGGCCTGCATGCGGCGCACCAGCCGCTCCAGCATGTCGATCCGCTGCGCCCGGCCGCTGACGAAGGGATGCAGGCAGACGTTGAGATATCCGCCGACCCGGTACTGCTGCAGGAAGCCTTCCCACCAGATCTCCTCGACCCGGTCGGTGTCGCTGAACCGGTTGGCCAGCAGTTCGCTGCCCTGCCAGTTGGCGGAGTAGAACATCGCGTCGTCGATGGCGTAGTGGAAGGGCAGGTTCAGCACGCAGTTGCCGGCGCCGTCATGCAGGTAGTGCGGCCCATGCGCGGCCGAGCCGTGCGAGTTGTAGAGATACCCTTCCCGCACCAGCAGCCGGTTGGAGTGCCGGCTGCGGCTGCCCAGCGCGCGCAGGCCCAGCGTGTCGCGGAACGCGGCCACGGTCTTCATGAAGTGGTCGTCCTCCATGGCCGGGTCCTTCGGCACATGGTGTTCCCACATGTGGTCGGCGATCTCATGCCCCTGGGCCAGCACGTTGCGCAGCGCCTCGGGGTACAGCTCGCAGATGCGGCCGACGGTGAAGATCGTCGCCTTCACCCCCAGACGGCTGAACAGCTCCACCGCGCGCCAGATGCCGACGCGGCCACCGAACTCGCCCTTGGCCAGCTGCATCGGCGGCTCGTTCTTCAGCCGGCGCAGCAGCATGGCGTCGAAGTCCAGCGTGAAGTTCACCGCGATGCGGACGCCCTCCGGCCAGGCCAGGTCTGGAATTTGCTCGTAGTGCGCGTCCACGTCGCGCGCGGCGGCGACAAGCGCCGCGACCTCGGCATCCAGCGATGCGGCATCCATGGCCGGTCTCCCCTTTTGGTGGCGCGATGATGCCGCAACGCCGGGGCGCCGCAAGCCCTGGACGGCTCTTCCCCGCCGGGGCAAAGCTGCGCCGCATGGACCACACGCCTCCCTCCGACATCCCGCCCGGCTTCGTCCCCGCCACCCATGGCGGCCCCTATGCCACCACCCTCGGCCCGTTCTGGTCGCACCGCGCGGCCGACCATACCGCCCTGGCCATCCGTATCGAGCACCGGCACATCAACAGCATGGGCGCCGCGCATGGCGGCATGGTCGCCACCCTGGCCGACCTGGGCCTGGTGCATGCCGTCTCGGTCGCGCGGGAAAAGGCGGGGCTGGAGCGGGCGCGCCTGGCCACCGTCAGCATGACCGTGGACTACCTGGGCCCGCCGATGGAGGGCTGCTGGCTGGAGATGCGGGCCAAGGTGACGCGCATGGGCCGCAACCTCTGCTTCACCGAGGGCGGGATGTACGCCGACGGCAAGCATGTCGCCCGCGCCAACGCGGTCTTCGCCATGCAGGCGCCGCGCGGCTAAGGCGTCCCGCGGGGCGGCAGCAGCGACGCCAGCCCTAGGCGCCCGGGTTCAGATCTCGCCGCGGCGCTTGGCGTAGATGGTATCGGCCAGGGCGCGCAGGGCCTGGGGCACGTTTTCTCCGGTGGCGCCGGAGATCAGCATCACCGGGCCACCGCAGGCGCGTTCCAGCGCCTTGATCCGGCTGGCCTTGCCCTGCGGCGTCATCGAGTCGAGCTTGTTCAGCGCCACGATCTCCGGCTTGTCCACCAGGCCGCCGCCATAGCCTTCCAGCTCCGCCCGCACGGTGTGGTAGGCGCCAGCCGGGTCGGCCTGGGTGCCGTCGATCAGGTGCAGCAGCACCGCGCAGCGCTCGATATGGCCCAGGAACCGGTCGCCCAGCCCGGCGCCCTCATGCGCGCCCTCGATCAGGCCGGGGATGTCGGCCAGCACGAACTCTTCCGTCGCGTTCAGCCGGACCACGCCCAGCTGCGGGTGCAGGGTGGTGAAGGGGTAGTCGGCGATCTTCGGCCGCGCCGCGCTGGCGGCCGCCAGGAAGGTGGACTTGCCGGCATTGGGCAGCCCGACCAGGCCGGCATCGGCAATCAGCTTCAGCCGCAGCCAGAGCCACTTCTCCTCCCCGGGGTAGCCCGGGTCGGCGCGGCGGGGGGAGCGGTTGGTGCTGGTCTTGAAATGCGCGTTGCCATGGCCGCCATCGCCACCGCCGGCGATGACGACGCGCTTGCCGACCACATCCAGGTCGGCCAGCAGCGTTTCCTTGTCCTCGGCGAAGATCTGCGTGCCGGCTGGCACCTTCAGCACCACGTCGGTGCTGCCGGCGCCGGTGCGGTCGGAGCCCGCGCCGTTGCCGCCCTTGCGCGCCTTGAAGTGCTGGGCATAGCGATAGTCGATCAGCGTGTTCAGGCCGTCCACGGCCTCGACCACGATGTCGCCGCCCTTGCCGCCATTGCCGCCGTCAGGGCCGCCATATTCGATGAAGCGTTCGCGGCGGAAGGCGATGACGCCGTCACCACCGTCGCCGGCCTTCACCCAGACCTTGGCTTCGTCGAGGAACTTCATGGGGATGGGACCCTAAAAACGACAACGGGGGCCGAGAGGCCCCCGTTCAGCACCGCCAGGAAGGCGAGGCTTATTCGGCGGCCTGCGCCACCGGCAGCACGGAAACATGCACCCGGCCTTCGGCCTTGCGCTGGAACTTCACATGACCGTCGACCATGGCGTGCAGCGAATGGGTGCGGCCGACGCTGACATTGTCACCGGCCAGCATCTTGGTGCCGCGCTGGGTGACGATGATGTTGCCCGCGCGAACCACCTGGCCGCCGAACAACTTCACGCCCAGGCGCTTGCCGGCGCTGTCGCGCCCGTTGCGGGACGAACCGCCTGCCTTCTTGTGTGCCATCTGTCAGCTCCTTCTCAGGCCGCCGCGATTTCGGCGATGCGCAGCACGGTCATGTGCTGGCGGTGGCCCTGCTTGCGCCGGCTGTTCTTGCGGCGGCGCTTCTTCAGGATAATCACCTTGTCGCCCCGGGTCTGCTCCAGGACGGTGGCGGTGACACGGGCGCCGGCCACCATGGGCGCGCCGAGCGTCAGGTTGCCGTCCATGCCCAGCGCCAGCACCTCGTTGAAGGTGACGGTGCCGCCGGCTTCGGCTTCCAGCTTCTCCACCGTCACCACGGCGTTCGGGGTTACCCGGTACTGCTTTCCGCCGGTGCGGATCACTGCGAAGGTCATCGTGCGGTCCCGACTGGTCACGCCAGAGTTAGGTGCCAAGGTACTCGCCAGGACGACAGCCGCCCCGGACAAGGTGTTCAAACGGCCGTAAACGACCGCCGGCCGCGCAGGGCGAGGCCGGGAGGCGCGGCTTATACAGACGCGGATGCCGATGAGTCAACGGCCGCCCCGCCGCCTGCCACCGAAACCCGCGAACCGAGTGTTGCGCCCGACGCGCCCCGCCCCTATACCGCGCGCCGACCCCGCCGCGGAGAGGTGGCAGAGTGGTCGATCGCGTCGGTCTCGAAAACCGAAGTCCGTGCAAGCGGACCGTGGGTTCGAATCCCACCCTCTCCGCCAGTTTGTCCGCGGAAAACCGCAAAAGTGTGCCATTTCTAGAGGCGCTGTCGGTGGCGCCCACAAACCAGCCCACAACATGCCTTGCGCTGGGTAGTCGCAGCTACTGTAGCGACAGTAAGCAGCCGCAGCGTGGGGCGCGGGAGGTTCTTTCTATGTTCTCGCCTCTCCGCTCCGCTGCCGCCATGGCCGAGACACAACCCGCCGCTCTCCCCTGGCTGCATCCCCTTGCGCTGGACGCAATGAAGTCGGCGACGGCGCGCGTGCTGGCCTCGGGCCAGATCATGGACACGGCCGCAGAGGCGGTACGCGAGGTCGCCCTGGCTCGCTACCCAGCCCTTCCCCTGCCGATGGTCGCGGATGCGGTGGCAGCGGCTCTCGCGCTAGATCAACTTGGCGGCGGCGCTTTGAATCGGGGCGAGGGCCGCAGCAACCCGGCATGGCTGCGCTACGGGTGGTCACCAACTTCGGCCATACTCTTCGGCCCGGTGGCCCTTCAAACCTTGGGGCCGCCTCGCCTGACACAGAAGACGCGCCAGCCCCCTGCGCGCGTTTTGCTGGGCCGCAACACCCCAGCGCCATAACCTGTCCGTAAGCGCAGTTCCGAGACCCTCTCCTGCGCTGCTTGACGATCAGTTTTTTTCGGATGCGGCCCAATGCCAGGGCATCAACTCATCGATACGCTTGTTGGGCCAGCCGTTGACCAGGCGGGTCAGTA
>CANGNF010000024.1 GCA_947455205.1 Acetobacteraceae bacterium
AGCAGCAGCAGGCGCAACCGACACCGCCGCGCCCGGCCCAGCCGCCGCGGCAGCAGGCCTTTCCGCAGCTGGACTACGTGCCCGGCCCCTTCACCGCCGGCCCGCCGGCACCGCCGCTGCCCAGCGGCCGCCCGGGGGAGCGCAGCGAGCGCGACCAGGCCGGCATGCCCGGCCGTGGCCGGCTGGACGCCAACCCGTCATCCGACCTGCAGGCCAGCCGCGCCCTGGGGCCGGATTGGCGCAACCTGTTCCGCCGCTGGGTGGACGACAACAAGCGCTACCCGCAGAACGCCGTGGCCATGGGGCACCAGGGGCCGGTCACGGTGCGGATCGTGGTCGGCATGGATGGCCGGGTGCGGACCGTCACCATGGTGGGGCCGAACGACTCGCCCTTCCTCAATTCCAACCTGATGAACATGTTCCGCAACGCGCAGCTGCCGCCGCTGCCGCCCGGCGCCGACCCGGCCGGGGAGACCATCACCTTCACCATGCGCTACATCCTGTACTGAGGCTGGGCGGCGTTTCAGCCGGCCTGCACGGGCCGCAGCGGCCGAGCATCAACCCGTCGCGGCAGGCGTGATCTTCAGGTCCCGCGTGCGGTACTTCGCCACGCTGCCGCCGGCCGGCACCTTCTGCAGCACCAGGAAGTAGCTGTGGTTCTTGCGGGCATGCACCTGCTTCAGCAGCCGCGCCACGCCGGCCTTGTTGGGCCGCATCAGCACGAACAGGTCGCGGGCGTAGAAGCCCAGCTCGGCAAAGCCACACAGCAACTGCACATGGGTCAGCTCCTGCCGGTTGGCGCTGACCTCGTCCTGGCACTTCACGATGAAGATGCCGTGGTCGCGCAGCACCCGCCGCGCCTCCACCGCCGCTGCCAGGTACAGGTCCAGCACCGCCTGGTGCCAGCGCGCCGTCGGCGGCGCTTCGTCGCCATTGCTGTAGTAGCTGCGGAACTGGGCGTGGCTGCCCTGGCCGCCGCGCGTCGCCGCCTTGCCGCGCAGCAGCCCTTCCAGATAGGGCGGATCCAGCACCAGCGCGTCCAGGCTGGCATCGGCATGCGGCAGGGCGCGGCAGTCCACGCCATCCGCCAGGTCGCTGGCTAGCAGATTGTAGCGTCCCGGCGGCACGTGCTTCCAGAACACGCCGCTGCCGAAGGTGACATCCGCCACCGTGGCGCCGTCCGGCACGTGCAGCGCCAGCACCTGCGGGAACAGCTCCGCATTGCCGCCCAGATGCGCCGACTGCACCACATTGGCCGTGGCCACGCCGGACTGCTTCCGCCTTGGCGCGGCCGGGCCGGCGGGCGCCTCGGCCTCGCTCACCCGTGCAGCGCCCGGATCGCGGCGTCCAGCGCGGCCGGGTCGGGCGCCGCCAGCCAGCGGGCCGGCGTCTCGGTGGCGCGGGCCAGGCGGCGCTTGTATTCGGCGCGGGGCAGTTCCTCGGTGCCGAATTGCGCCAGGTGCTCGGTGAGGAATTGCGCGTCCAGCAGCTGGTAGCCACCCAGGTTCAGCCGCGCCACCAGCTGCACCAGCGCCACCTTGGAGGCATCCCGCGCGCGGGAGAACATGCTCTCGCCGAAGAAGGCGGCGCCGACGGCCACGCCATACAGCCCGCCCACCAGCTCGCCATCGGCCCAGGTCTCCACCGAATGGGCGTGGCCCTGGTGGTGCAGCGTGGTGAACAGCGCCTCGATCTCACCGTTGATCCAGGTGTTCTCCCGCCCCGGCGCCGGCTGGGCGCAGGCCTGGATCACGCGGGCGAAGCAGGTATCGGCGGTGACGGTGTAGGGGCCGTTCAGCACGGTGCGGCGCAGCCGGCGCGGCAGGTGGAAGCCGGCCAGCGGGATCACCCCGCGCTGCTCCGGGTCCAGCCAGTACAGGCGCGGGGTCTCGCGCCCCTCCGCCATGGGGAACAGGCCGGCGCGATAGGCGCGCAGCATCAGGTCCGGGGTCAGGTCGAGATGTCGGCGGCTCACACACCTAGTATGCGCCAGGGCCGCGCCGGCTTGCTAGCGCCTGATCGTCGCCGCAGGGATCACCTGCGGCGTGAACCAGGCACCCGAACAACAGCCCGCCGTCGGACAGACGCTAGGGCTGGCGTCCCGCGACGAACTGCTCCAGCCAGTGGATGGTATAGTCGCCGGAGACGAATTGCGGCGCATCCATGATGGCGCGGTGCAGGGGCAGGGTGGTCTTGATGCCGTCCACCACCATCTCGGCCAGGCTGCGCCGCATGCGGGCGATGGCTTCCGGCCTGGTCGCGGCATGCACCACCAGCTTGGCCACCAGGCTGTCATAGTGCGGCGGCACCGCGTAGCCGCTGTACAGCGCGCTATCCACCCGCACGCCAAGCCCGCCGGGGGCGTGGTACATGGCCACCCGGCCCGGCGAGGGCGCGAAGGTGTCGGGGTCTTCCGCGGTGATGCGGCATTCGATGGCGTGGCCGTAGAAGCGCACGTCTTCCTGCGTGTAGCCCAGCGGCTCGCCGGCGGCGACGCGCAACTGTTCCTTCACCAGGTCCACGCCGCAGACCATCTCGGTCACCGGGTGTTCCACCTGCAGGCGGGTATTCATCTCGATGAAGCAGAACTGGCCATCCTGCCACAGAAACTCCAGCGTACCGGCGTTGCGGTAGCCCAATTCCTTCAGCGCGCGGGTCACCTGGGCGCCCAGCGCGTCGCGGTCGGCCGCGGTCAGCACCGGGCTGCCGGCCTCCTCCACCAGCTTCTGGTGGCGGCGCTGCAGGGAACAGTCGCGTTCGCCGAAATGCACCACGTTGCCGTGGCCGTCGGCCATCACCTGCAGCTCGATGTGGCGCGGCCGGTCCAGGTACTTCTCCAGGTAGACGGCGTCGTTGCCGAAGGCGGCCTTGCTCTCGGTACGGGCGACTCGCCAGGCTTCCTCGATCTCGTCGGCGTTGCGGGCCACCTTCATGCCGCGGCCACCACCACCGGCGGCGGCCTTGATCAGCACCGGGTACATCACTTCCTCGGCGACGGCGCGGGCTTCGTCCAGCGTCGCCAACTCACCAAGCGAGCCCGGCACCAGCGGCACGCCCAGGCGGCGCATGGCGTCCTTGGCGGCGATCTTGTCGCCCATCATGCGGATATGCGCCGCGGTCGGGCCGATGAAGGCCAGGCCATGCGCCTCCACCATCTCGGCGAAGTTGGCGTTCTCCGACAGGAAGCCGTAGCCGGGATGCACCGCCTCTGCCCCGGTGATGGCGGCGGCGGAGAGGATGGCCGGGATGTTCAGGTAGCTGTCGCGCGCGGCGGGCGGGCCGATGCAGACGCTCTCATCCGCCAGCCGCACATGCATGGCCGCGGTATCCGCGGTGGAATGCACCGCCACCGTGCGGATGCCCATTTCCTGGCAGGCGCGATGGATGCGCAGCGCGATCTCGCCGCGATTGGCGATCAGCACCTTCTTGAACATCGGGAGCTACTCGATGACCAGCAGCGGCTCGCCATACTCAACGGGCGTGCCGGTCTCGATCAGGATGCGCGTCACGGTGCCGGCCTTGGGCGCCTTGATCTGGTTGAAGGTCTTCATCGCCTCGATCAGCAGCACGGTCTGGCCCTGGGCCACCTTGCCGCCCAGCGTGATGAAGGGCGTCGCGCCCGGCTCGGGCGCCAGGTAGGCCACGCCGACCATCGGGCTGGTCACCATGCCCGGGTGCTTCGGGTCCAGCGTATCCAGCGCCGGGGCGGGCGCCACCACCGCGGCCATGGGGGCGGCGACCGGCGCGGCGGCGGGGGCCTGCATCATCATCTGCGGCGGCCAGGCCATCTGCGGCGCGGTGCTGGCGGCGGCGGCCGGCGGGTGGCTGCGGGCCACGCGGATGCGGCTGTCCTTCTCCACCAGCTCGATCTCGGTCAGGTCGGTGTCCTTCAGGATCTGCGCCAGGGCGCGGATCGCCTCGGGGTCGAAGGTGATGCCGTTGCTCATGCGTCTCGCTCCGAATCCACCAGCCCGGCCATGGCGCGCAGCGCCAGCACGTAGCCTTCCACCCCCAGCCCGGCGATAACGCCCGTCGCGGCCTTGGAAATGAAGCTGTGGTGGCGGAATTCCTCCCGCCGGTGGATGTTGGTGATGTGGACCTCGATGGTCGGCAGGCCAACGGCCAGCAGCGCGTCCATGGTGGCGATGGAGTTGGTGGTGTAGCCGGCCGGGTTCATGATGATGCCGGCGCAACGGCCGCGGCATTCCTGCACCCAGGTCACCAACTCGCCTTCGCTGTTGGTCTGGCGGAAATCGATCGCCAGCCCCAGCTCCTCGGCGGCATCGGCGCAGATCTGCTCCAACTCGTCGATGGTGGTGGAGCCGTACTTCTCCGGCTCACGCGTGCCGAGCATGTTGATGTTGGGGCCGTTGAGCACGGCGATGAGCGGCGGGGCCAAGGGCGATGATTCCGTGAAATCTGGCGTGCCGGTCGGCCTAGCACGGGGGGTTTCGGCGGGGCAAGCGGCCATGCCGGCCGGGCGGGGCAGCCCCGCCGCGACCCCCGCCTTGCCCTTCGGCCGCCGCGCCGCCATGTTCCGCCCATGGGGGCGACGATATCGATCACCGTGAACGGCGAGCAGCGGCAGGTGGCCGCCGGCGCCAGCTTGTCCGACCTGCTGGCGCAGATCGGCCTGGACACGCGCAAGGTGGCGGTCGAGCGCAACCTGGAGATCGTGCCCCGTTCCAGCTACGCCGCCACGGCCCTGGCCGAGGCCGACCAGCTGGAGATCGTGCACTTCATCGGCGGAGGCTGAGCCATGGACGGAACCATTCCCGCGGGCCCGACGCTGGACGACGACAGCTGGAGCGTTGCCGGGCTGAGCTTCCGCTCCCGCCTGATCGTCGGCACCGGCCGCTACAAGGACCTTGAGGAGACCGGCGCCGCCATCGAGGCGAGCGGCGCCGAGATCGTCACCGTCGCGGTGCGTCGGGTGAACCTGGGCGACCCCGGCGCGCCGATGCTGCAGGACTACGTCGACCCGAAGAAATACACCTACCTGCCCAACACCGCCGGCTGCTTCACTGCGCAGGACGCGGTGCGCACGCTGCGCCTGGCGCGCGAGGCCGGCGGCTGGAACCTGGTGAAGCTGGAGGTCCTCGGCCCGCCGCCCTTCCTGTACCCGGACATGCGCGCGACCTTCGAGGCGCTGGAGGCGCTGATCAAGGACGGCTTCCAGGTGATGGTCTATTGCTCGGACGACCCCATCGCGGCCAAGCGGCTGGAGGAGATGGGCGCCGTGGCCGTCATGCCGCTGGGTGCCCCCATCGGCTCGGGGCTGGGCATCCAGAACCCGGTGATGATCCGCGCCATCATCGAGAATGCGAAAGTGCCGGTGCTGGTGGATGCCGGCGTCGGCACCGCCTCCGACGCCGCCCTGGCGATGGAACTGGGCTGCGACGCGGTGCTGATGAACAGCGCCATCGCCCATGCCCGGCGGCCGGTGCTGATGGCCCGCGCCATGAAGGCGGCGGTGGAGGCCGGGCGCCTGGCCTTCCTGGCCGGGCGGATGCCGAAGCAGCACCAGGCCGACCCCTCCAGCCCGCTGGACAAGGGCGTGCTGGGGCGTAACTGAGGCCGGCCGAATCGCCGGCCAACCCGCCCTGCGGCCGGCGTTTTCACCCGCCGCCCCCGGGGGGCTTCGGGGGGAGTTTCCGGCCACACGCGAAGGTGGCCAGAAAAAAATCCGCCCAGGGGTGAAATTCCGCTTTGCAGCCCTGGGCGCGGCGCCTATATGCCGCCGCAGACGCAGTACGCACGTGCCTCTGGCCCCAGGCCCACGGAACCCCGGCGCACCTCCACAGCGCGCCACCTAAGGTCACCCGCGGCGCAAGGTTTACGCAACGACGTCAAGCGTTCTGGCACCCCCGTCCGCCGCCGCAAGGCGTCGCACGGTCCACTTGGTCGCTGGTTCGTTCGACCGTTTCGTTAACTTGGGGCCGCCGCCCAGCAGGGGCGGTCCTGTCATGTTCAGGAGGATGGTGCGATGACCCCGAAGGTCTCCGCCTATCTGCGCGACGTCGCCCCGGCGACCCCCTGCCTCGTGGTTGACGTGGACCGCGTGGAATCGAATTTCCGCCGGCTGCAGGCTGCCCTGCCGCTTGCGCGCATCTATTATGCCGTGAAGGCCAACCCGGCGAACCCGATCCTGGCGCGCCTGGTCGGCCTGGGCTCCAATTTCGACGCCGCCTCGTTCGAGGAAGTGCAGGCCTGCCTGGACAATGGCGCCGACCCCGCGGCCATCAGCTACGGCAACACCGTGAAGAAGGAGAGCGCGATCCGCGCGGCGCATGCCGCCGGCGTCCGCATGTTCGCCTTCGACAGCGAGGCCGAACTGCGCAAGCTGGCGCGTTCCGCCCCGGGCAGCCGCGTCTATTGCCGCATCCTGGTCGGCAATGACGGCGCCGAGTGGCCGCTGAGCCGCAAGTTTGGCTGCGAGGTCGAGATGGCGAAGGAGCTGATGGTGCTGGCCGGCGAGCTCGGCCTGGACCCCTTCGGCCTCAGCTTCCATGTCGGCAGCCAGCAGACCCGCACCCAGGCCTACGAGGCCGCCATCGGCAAGGTGGCCATGCTGTTCACCGACCTGAAGGATGCCGGCGTGAACATCCGCATGGTCAACCTGGGTGGCGGCTACCCCGTGCGCTACCGCGCCGAGGTGCCGGAGATCGACGCCATCGGCGAGGCGATCATGGGCGCGATGACCGAGCATTTCGGCAATGCCCTGCCGGAGCTGGTGATCGAGCCGGGCCGCTTCCTGGTGGCCGATGCCGGCGTGGTCAGCGCCGAGGTGGTGCTGGTCAGCCAGAAGGCGAAGGACGACCCGGTGCGCTGGGTCTACCTGGACATCGGCCGCTTCGGTGGCTTGGCGGAGACCGAGGGCGAGGCGATCAAGTACGCCTTCCGCACCCCGCATGACGGCGGGGCCGAAGGCCCGGTCACCATCGCCGGCCCCACCTGCGACAGCACGGATACGCTGTACGAGAAGAGCAACTACCGCCTGCCGCTGGCCCTGGACTGCGGCGACCGGGTGGAGCTGCTGGCCACCGGCGCCTACGTGACCACCTATGCCAGCCAGGCCTTCAACGGCTTCCGCCCGCTGGCCGAACACTACGTCTGACCGCTGGCGGTTGGGATCTGCAAGGGGCGCGTGGCGTGGGCCGCGCGCCCTTTTTGCTGCCCGGCGCCGGCACCCCTGCCGCCGCCTATCGCGACCATCGAAGCCACGTATTGGCCGGCCCCGGCGGTGCGGCCCTAGCCTGCGGTCATGGCGGAGTTTCCCGCCGCGGACCTGACAAGGCACACCTCCGATGCCGCATATGCAACGCGCCGAGGCCAGCATCTCGCCGGCCCGTCAGTACAACCCGGCGAACGACGAACTCGCCGTGCTGCTGGTAAACGAGAAGACCGACATCCTCGACGAGGTCGCCGCGCTGCTGCGCCGCCGCGGGCTGCCGGTGGTGGTCGCCGGCTCCGCCACCCAGGCGCGCCGCCAGCTGGAAAGCCAGCCGGGCATCGGCGTCGTCGTGGCGGATGTCGGGCTGCTGCAGGGCGAAGGCATGATCCTGGCGGCCCAGGTGCTGGCCAGCAGCCGGCCCGCCACCGCGGTGGAACTGCTGCTGATCGCCGGCTACGAGGACCGCAGCAGCGGCCCGCTGATGGACCGCCTGGGCGTGCTGCGGGAACCGCTGACGCTGCGCGGCATCGAGCAGGCGATCCACCAGGCCATGGGCCGCGCCGTGGTTCGGCGCACCGCGCCCTACCGCGCCGCCGACTGATCCCCATCGGCCACCTTCCCCCAAGGTGGCCGTCGGCGCCCGCGGCCGATGCCGCGTCCCGAACGCCTCTCCCCCCGAGAGGCATCGCCCGGGCGCCAGCCCGGCGCGGCAGCGTCCCTCCCGCTGCCGCGCCGGGCATTTCCTTTTGCACCCGGTGCCGGCTTGTGGTGCAACCGTCGCATGAATTTCGCCGGGCTTTCCTTCCGCGACCTGGAATACGTGGTCAGCGTGGCCGAGCTGCGCCATTTCGGCCGCGCCGCCCAGGCCTGCGCGGTCAGCCAGCCAACCCTCTCCGCCCAGGTGAAGAAGCTGGAGGAGTTCCTCGGGCTGGAAATCTTCGAGCGCAGCGCCCGCCAGGTGCTGGTCACCGCCCGCGGCGCCGCCGTGGTGGAGCAGGCCCGGCGCATCCTGGCCGAGGGCCGCCGGCTGGACGAGGTAGTGCAGGCCGGGGGGGAGCCGCTGTCTGGCGTGTTCCGCCTGGGGGTGCTGGACACGCTGGGCCCCTACCTGGTGCCGTTGCTGCTGCAACCGCTGCGCGCCAGCTTCCCGCGCCTTCGGCTGCTGGTGCAGGAAGGTCGCGGCAGCGCCCTGCTGGCCGGGCTGGAACGTGGCGAGGCCGATGCCGTGCTGCTGGCCGCCCCGCCGCGCGAGGGCGAGCTGACCGCGCTGCCGCTGTTCCGCGAGGAACTGGTGCTGGCGGTGCCGCGCGACCACGCCCTGGCCACGGCGCCGGCGGTGGCCCTGGCGGATGTGCCGGTGGCGGAGCTGATCCTGCCGGCCGAGGGCCACTGCCTGCGCGACCAGGTGCTGGCGCTGCTGCCGGCCCGCGCCCGGCTGGTGCGGCCGGATGACGACCTGCAGGCGGCCAGCCTGGAGACGCTCAGGCAGATGGTCGCCGCCGGCATCGGCTGCGGCTTCCTGCCGCAGCTGGCGGTGCAGATGGGCAGCCTGCTGGACGACATGGTGGCGTATCGGCGCATCGCCGCCCCGGCGGCGGCCCTGCGGGAGGTGGCCCTCTACCACCGCGCCAGCTACGGCCGAATCCGCGACATCCGCCTGCTGCGGGACGCGGTGCGCGACCGCCTGGCCGAGGCCAGCGCGGTGCAGGTGGCGACCCGCCCCGGCGGCTGAACCGGCCCCCGCGACCCACCCCGGCGGCGGGCGGAAATGCCGGGGGTTTGCGGATTCACCCCGCGCGCCGATATTCTCGGCCCTGACGCGCGAGACGGAACCAAGGCATGGCGAACAGCGACTGGGAAATCCCGCCGGAACTGCAACCGGACCCGACCGACCACGCCTTCGACCTGGACCTGGCATTGCGCTCGGTGGTGGGGGTGAAGGCCATGGTGCCGGCCGATGCCTTCAGCGCCAATACGCTGGGGACGGAGCGTGCCGGCAGCGGCGTGGTGATCCGCCAGGACGGGCTGATCGCCACCATCGGCTACCTGGTGACGGAAGCCGAGACGATCTGGCTGACCACCGCGGATGGCAAGGTGCTGCCGGGCCATGCGCTCGCCTTCGACTTCGAGACCGGGTTCGGCCTGATCCAGGCGTTGGGCAAGCTGGACCTGCCGGTGCTGCGGATGGAGACCGGCGAGGCCCCGCGCCCCGGGGATACGGCCGTGCTGGCCTCGGCCGGCGGGCGCAAGCATGCGCTGCGGGCCACCATTGCGGCGCGGCAGGAGTTTGCCGGCTACTGGGAATACCTGCTGGACGAGGCGATCTTCACCGCCCCGGCCCACCCCAGCTGGGGCGGCGCCGGGCTGATCGGCGGCGGTCCGGGTGGCGAGGCGCGGCTGCTCGGCATCGGCAGCCTGGTGATGCAGCAGCAGGACGGCAAGGGCCGCCGGGTGGACCTGAACATGGCGGTGCCGGCCAGCCTGCTGCCGCCGATCCTGGACGACCTGCTTTCCTACGGCCGGCTGAACCGCCCGGCGCGGCCCTGGCTCGGCCTCTACGCCACCGAGGATGACGACTGCGTCATGGTCTCCTCCCTGGCCACGCGCGGCCCGGCGATGAAGGCCGGGGTGCAGGAGGGCGACAAGATCCTCTCGGTCGGCGGCACCCGGGTGACCGACCTGCCCAGCCTGTGGCGCGCGCTGTGGGCCTGCGGCAGCGCCGGCTGCCGGGTGCGGCTGCAACTGGGGCGGGACGCGGCACCGCGCGACCTGACGGTGGTCTCGGCCGACCGGCGCAGCTTCCTCAAGGCGCCCAAGCTGCATTGAGCGGCCCTGGCCGCGCGGATTGCCACCCCGAGGCCGCCACCGCCCCGGCCTGAATGGCGGGGTGGGCGGCAGCGACGCTTCGCCGGCGCCACCTGAGGCTGCTTCGCAATGGCGCCGCGGGGGCAACGACCTTGCCGACCCCGCCTCCCGGCGGCATCCTCGCAACCATGACGAGCCTGGATACCCTGCGCCTCCGCCGCGCCTGCCGCGCGTTGCTGGCCCCCTACGACCTGCCGGGCTCGCCCGGTGCGACCCCCGGTGCGACCTTGGGCGTGCTACGCGACGGCATGCTGCTGGCGCATGAGAGCGCCGGCATGGCCAGCCTGGAGCTGGGGGTGCCGATCGGGGCGGAGACCTGCTTCCGCATCGCCTCGGTCAGCAAGCAGTTCACCTGCGCCGCCATCCTGCTGCTGGCGCGGGAAGGCCGGCTGAACCCGGGCGACGACATCCGCCGCCACCTGCCGGAACTGCCCGACTTCGGCGCCGTGGTGACGCTGGCGCACTGCATGCAGAATAGCTCCGGCCTGCGCGACATGCTGGAGTTGATGCGGCTGGGCGGCGTGGACCTGGCGGAGCCGGTGACGGCGGCCGACCTGCTGGCCGCGGTGGGCCACCAGGCCAGCCTGAACTTCGCGCCCGGCAGCCGCTTTTTGTACAGCAACACCGGCTTCATGCTGCTGGGCCTGGTGGTGGAGCGGGTCAGCGGCCAGCCCCTGGCCGAGTTCCTGCGCCAGCGCCTGTTCACCCCGGCGGGCATGACCCGCACCCGCCACACCCCCAGCCTGGCTGAGCCGGCGCCCGGCCTGGCCAGCGCCTATATCCCCGATGCCGGCGGCGGCTTCCGCCGGGCGCGGCACGGCTTTCCGCTGGGCGGCGAGGGCGGGCTGGTCAGCTGCGTGGAGGACCTGGCGCTGTGGACCGCCTGGCTGGCGCGCCACCCCTGGCTGGACGCGGCGCTGCAGGCCCAGGCGCCGTTCCCGGATGGCAGCCTGAACCCCTATGCCCATGGCGTGGAGATCAGGCCCTGGCGCGGGCTGCGGACCGTGAGCCATGGCGGGCTGTGGCCGGGCTACAAGACCTGCTTCCTGCGGGTGCCGGCCAAGCAGCTGGCGGTCATCGCCATTGGCAACCACGCCGGCGTGGACGCCCACCATCTGGCCCACCAGGCCCTGGCGGCGGCGCTGGAGGGCGAGGCCGGGCTGGCCCCGGCATCGCCGCTGCCCGCGGGGCTGGACGCGCTGGCCGGCCGCTGGGTGGCGGAGGATGGCGCGGTCAACCTGGACTTCGCCCTGGCTGCCGATGGCACGCCGATGGTGACCCAGCATGGCGTGCCCTTCGCGCTGGAAGCCGCGCCCGGCGGTCTGCTGGCGGCGCGGCGCGCGGCCCTTGCCTTCGCGCTGGAGCCGCGCGGCGACGGCCTGGTGCTGCACCTGGATGCCGGGCACCGGCTGCCGCTGCACCGCGCCCCCGCCGCGGTGGCGCCGCCTTCCGGCCTGCGCGGGCACTACCATTGCGAGGAGCTGGACGCCGACTGGACGGTGCGGGAGCGCGCTGGCGCGCTGGACGTGCTGGTGCAGGGGCCGATCCGGCATGCCGGGCCGTGGCGGCTGGAGGCGATCGCGCCCGATCTGCTGCGGCTGCACACCCCGGGCGATGCCTGGCAGGGCTGGGTGGACATGACCGTGCGCCGCAATGCCGAGGGCGCGGCCATGGCGCTGGTGGTGCATGGCGCCCGCGCGCGGGAGCAGGTGTTCAGCCGGCTGGGCTAGCCTTGGCCGCCGCCGGCGCGGCCCGGCGGCACCGCTCGGAGCAGTATTTCACCTGCTCCCAGTCCCGCGCCCATTTGCGCCGCCAGGCGAAGGGGCGGCCGCAGGCGAGGCAGGTCTTGCTGGGCAGGTCGGCCTTGCGGCGCATCGGGGGCATGCCCGTCAGATGCGCCCGCCGCCGGGTTTCGCAACCAGGTGGCCTCAACGATCCAGCGGGCTTCACAAGCCGGCGGCAGAACGGCAGGCTGGCCCCAACGCAACGGGGAAACGCCGCCATGACCAACAGCAGCTACAACGTGGGCGACCTGGTCGCCGAATTCCTGGCGCGCATCGGCGTCACCACCTGCTTCGGCATCGTCTCGGTGCACAACATCCCGATGCTGGACGGCATCGGCCGGCGCAACGCCATCCGCTACGTCATGGCCCGCAACGAGATGGGCGGCGCCCACATGGCGGACGCCTATGCCCGCGTCTCCGGCCATCTCGGCGTGATGTTCTCCTCCACCGGCCCGGGCGCCGCCAACACCGTGCCAGGGCTGGTCGAGGCGCAGTTCGCGGGGTCCTCGATGCTGCACATCACCGGACAGACGCCGACCAAGTTCCTGGACCGCGACACCGGCAGCGTCCACGACGTGCCCGGCCAGACCGCCATGCTGGCGGCGGTCAGCAAGTCGGCCTACCGCATCCGCAGCGCCGCCGAGGCGCTGGGCGTGCTGACCCGCGCCGCCGCCGAGGCACTGACCCCGCCGCGCGGGCCGGTCTCCATCGAGATCCCGATCGACATCCAGCGCACCGTCATCGCCCGCCCGGCGGCGCTGGACACGCTGGAGCTGCCGATTCCGCCCGCCCTGGTGCCCAGCCCCGCGGCGCTGGACGAGGCCGCCGAGATCCTGCTGAAGGCGCGCCGCCCGATGCTGTGGCTGGGCAATGGCGCCAAGGAAGCCGGCGCCGAGGCGATGCAGCTGATGGCGCTCGGCTTCGGCGCCGTCTCCAGCTGGAATGGCCGCGGCATCGTGGCCGAGGACCACCCGATGACGCTGGGCGGCCTGCACGGCAATGGCAGCCCGCGCGTGGTGCAGTTCTACGAGACGGTGGACGCCATGCTGGTGGTGGGCAGCCGGCTGCGCGCGCATGAGACGATGGAGCTCAGCCTGAAGCTGCCGAAGACGCTGATCCAGGCCGATGTGAACCCGGCGGCGAATGGCCGCACCTATGCCAGCACCTGCTTCATCAATGGCGATGCCGGGCTGGTCATGGCCGGGCTGGCCGCCCGCCTGAAGGGTCGCCTGCAACTGGACCCCGCCTTCGCCGCCGACTTCGCGGAGATGAAGCGCCGCGCCACCGCGGAGTATTGCGACACGCTCGGCCCCTATGCCGACTTCCCCCGCCTGGTGCGGGAGGCGCTGCCGCGCGATGCGCTGTGGGTGCGCGACATCACCATCTCCAACTCCTCCTGGGGCAACCGCATCTTCCCGGTCTATGGCCCGCGCGATGCGGTGCACCCGGTCTCCGCCGCCATCGGGCCGGGGCTGCCCATGGGCATCGGCGCGGCGATGGCGGGCCGCGGGCGCAAGGCCATCGCCATGGTCGGCGATGGCGGCTTCGCGCTGAACCAGACGGAGCTGTGGACCGCGGTGCAGGAGCGCGCGGAGCTGGTTGTCATGGTGATGAACGACCGCGGCTATGGTGTCATCAAGCACATCCAGGGCGCGCTGCAGGACGGCCGGATGTTCTTCGGCGACCTGCAATCCAGCGACTTCCAGAAGCTGGCCGCCGTGGCCGGCTGCCCCAGCTTCGTCGTCTCCCGCACCGAAGACCTGCAGGGCGTGCTGCGCCAGGCCTTCGCCACGCCGGGGCCGGTGCTGGTGGAGGTCGACATGACCGCGATCGGCGCCTTCCCGCCTTATGCGCCGTACAACGGCATGGGCATCTACGCCCGCAAGGCGGCGGAGTAGCGCGGCGGCCTCCCCCGGCGGCCGGGGGGCTTAACTTGGTGGCTTAACATTGGGGCAACGCCCTCCGGCGCAGGATCATCGGCGCAGGTGGGGGACGGCGGGTCTTGGTGTCGCTGGGATTTCGAAATTGGGCTGGCGGCAACGCCCGCCGGCTTGCGGCCGCGTCCATGCACCTGCCGCGCCTGGCGGGGCTGGCCCTGGCACAGGCCCTGTTGGCCTGGGGCGTCATGACCCTGACGCGCGAGACCGGCCACGTGGCCGCTGCCTGGCCCGGCAGCGCCGTGCTGCTGGTGTTCCTGCTGGTCCGGCCGCGCGCGGAATGGCGCGGGCTGATGCTGGCCAGTGCGGGTGGCGTCGTCCTCGGCTCCGTGCTGGCGGAACCGGCCCTGGTCCGGGCCACGGTGCTGGCGGCCTTCGGCGCGGGGGAAAGCCTGGGAGCGGCGCTGTGGCTGCGGCGGGCCGGGGCGCGCCGGCCGGACCTGGCCCGGCCGCGCAGCCTGGTGCAATTCGCCATCGTGCTGGTGCTGGCGCCGCTGGCCAGCGGGCTGCTGGCGGCTGGCTTCATGCAGGGTTGGTACGGGGCCGCCTTCGGCGCCACGCTGCGGACCTGGTCCATGGCGCATGCCCTGGGCATGGCGCTGGTGGTGCCCCTGCTGCTGGCGCTGCTGCGCCCGGGCTGGCGCACCCGGCTGGCGCCTGGCGGGGTATTGCGGGCGCTGGGCTATGCCGGCCTGCTGGCCGCCACCTGCGTGCTGGTCTTCGGCAACAATGCCCGGCCTGGTCTGTTCCTGGTGTTTCCGCCGCTGCTGCTCATGGTCTGGCGCCTGGGCGCCGCCGGTGCGGCAACCGGCGTGGTGCTGGTCGCGACCATCGCGCTGCCCGGCACCCTGGCCGGCCATGGCCCCCTGGCCACGCTGCCTGGGCTGGCCATGCGGGTGCAGTTCCTGCAGGTCTTCCTGCTGGTGCTTTCGGCCACCATGCTGCCGGTGGCGGCGCTGCTGGCGGCGCATCGGCGGCTGCTGGCCAGCCAGCGGCACCGGGCGCGGGAAGTCCATCGCCAGGCGCAATTGCTGGACAGCGTGCTGGCGGCGATGGAGCAGGGGCTGGCCGCCTATGACGCGCATGGCCGGCTGCTGGCCGCCCATGGCCGCTATGCCGAGCTGCTGGACCTGCCGCCGGCCCTGCTGGGGCGCGGCCGGCCCTACCTGGATGTGGCCCGCCACCTGGCGGAGCGTGGCGAGTTCGGCCCCGGCGACCCCGACGAGTTGGCGCGCCAGCGCCTGGCCTTCAGCAGTGCCGGCCGCCACCACCGGCTCAGCCGGGTCAGGCCCAATGGCCGGGGGCTGGAGATCACCGGCCGGCCGCTGCCCGGCGGCGGCTGGGTCACCACGGTTTCCGACATGACCGAGCAGTTGCAGCGCGAACGCCGCCTGGCCGAGAGCGAGGCCAGCTTCCGCCTGCTGACCGAGAACTCCGGCGACGTGGTGGCCCGCGTCGGGCTGGATGGCCGGTTCCGCTACATCTCCCCCGCCGCGCTGCGGGTGCTGGGCTGGACACCGGATGCGCTGGTCTACCGGGTGATGATGGACTTCGTCGCCATCGAGGACCGTGCCTGGGTGGCTTCCTCGATGGCCGCGCTGACCACCGGGGAGGTGGATGAGGCGCGGGTGACCTTCCGCTTCCAGCGGTCGGACGAGAGCGAGGCCTGGCTGGAGGCGCATGCCCGGCTTGGCCGCACCGCCACCGGGGAGCCGCAGGAGCTGGTGCTGGCGCTGCGCGACGCCACCGACCGCAAGGCCGCCGAGGCCGAGCTGCTGGCCGCCTTCGAGCAGATGGAGGCGATGGCGCAGACCGACGGGTTGACCGGCCTGGCCAACCGACGCCGCTTCGACGAGATGCTGAGCCGCGAGTATCGGCGGGCGATGCGCGAGGGCAGTTCGCTGGGCCTGGTGCTGGTCGATGCCGACCGCTTCAAGCTCTACAACGACCACTACGGCCATGCCGCCGGCGATGACTGCCTGCGCCAGGTGGCGGTGGCGGTGGCCGCGGCGGCGCGCCGACCCGGCGACCTGGCCGCCCGCTACGGCGGCGAGGAGTTCGTGCTGCTGCTGCCCAACACCGACGAGGCAGGTGCCGCCGAGGTGGCCGAGCGGTTGCGCCAGGAGGTGCTGGCCGCCGCCGTGCAGCACATCGGCAACCCGCCCGTGGGGCTGATGACCGTGAGCCTGGGCGTGGCCAGCGTGGCCCCGGGCGCAGATGCAACGGTGGACACCGACGCACTGCTGCGCACCGCCGATGCCGCGCTCTACGCCGCCAAGGCCAGCGGGCGGAACCGGGTTGCCACCACCGCCCTGGCGGTTGCGGCCTGAGGCGGGTCGCGTTGGGACGGAGTCGTCCGAGCGCGTGGAGATGTCCTCAAATCAATATGCCGGAGGGCGCTGACCTAGCGCGGGCGAAGGCGGCATGCGGCGGTCCCGGCCGCCCTAGCCACCCTAGCCGCCTCGGCCGCCCCGGCGGCAGACGGGCGGGACGTCTTCCCCGGGCGCGCCGCTGGGCACGACGCGGGGGGCCGGAGATCGGTCCGGGCGAGGGGTGGCGCTGACCTGTGGTCCCCGCCGACTTGCCTTGCTGGGCAGGTTGAACATACCGGCTGGTGCACCCTGCGCCCGCGGCCGCGGTCGCGCCCATGGCCACGCGGATCCGCGGTACAGCCGGTCGTGCCGTGGCGCTGGGGAGGCAGATGGGGCCTCGCCGCGGACGCGACACGCTGCGGCCCGGCCGGAGCTTCGCGTGTCGGCATAGGGCCAGCGCCACGCCTCCCGCCTTCGCCCGCGTCGATGGCAAGCGCCGCGCCTACTGGCCTCACCCGCGGGCAGCGCGCGCGCCGGCAATCCAGCCCGCGCCGCTCCCCACCCGTGCCGGCTCTTCGCACCTCAGCCCGGCAGCAACCGCGCCCTGGGCAGCACCAGCCAGGCGCGGGCGCCGATGCCGGGCTGGGCTTCCAGCCGCAGCTCGCCGCCATGGGCCTCCAGCAGGCTGCGCGCCACCGCCAGGCCGAAGCTGAGCCCGCGGGTATGGTCCACCGCCGAGGCCGCGCCCGTCGCCAGATCCTCGGCGCCCAGGCCGGCGCCCTCGTCCTCCACCACGATCGCCAGGCTCTCGCTGGTCAGCACCGGGTGCAGGTCGATCCAATCGCCTTCCCGCGTCAGTCGCGCCGCCCGCGCCACCACCTGGGAAAGCGCGCCCCGCAGGGCCCGGCGGTCCGCCTGCACGCTCAGCCCGGCGAAATCCTGCGCCAGGCGCCATTGCCGGCGGCCCTGGCCCAGCTGCGCCGTCACCCCGGCCAGCACTTCCTGCAACAGCGGCGCCAACTCCACCTTCTCCTCCGAAAGGCAGCGCGGCCCGGCGCTGGCGGCCAGCACTTCCTTCACCTCATCGGCCAGGCGCAGCACCTGGCGGGCTTCCGCCGCCACCGGCGCGCCGGCATCGCCCAGCCGCCCGGCAAGCCCCAGCAGCGCCAGCCCCGGCGCCTGCACCTCCTCCGCCAGCAGGCCCAGGCAGCGGGCATGGCTGGCGGCACGCGCCTCGGCCGCCAGGGCGCGGGCCAGGGCGGCGGCGGCGCGGCGGTGCGCCCACAGCGCGGCCACCGCGGCGCCGAGCAGGAGCAGCGACAGCAGGACCAGAAGCAGGATCATCATGTGCCGATTCTAGCACGAACAGCCGAGAGGCGGGTTAACGCGCCGCCGCCTCAGCCCTCGTCATCCTCGTCCGGCAGCGGCTCCTCCGCCGGAATCGCGTAGTCACCGGCCAGCCAGCGGCCCAGGTCCACCTGGCGGCAGCGGGCGGAGCAGAACGGCCGGAAGCGCGGGTCGGCCGGCTTGCGGCAGACCGGGCAGGGCTTCAGCTTCGGCGTCGGCGGCTCAGCGGGCATGGAGGCTCTCAGCGCCCCAGGCCAGGCCGGGTTCGGGCTGCAATTCCAGCGGCTGGCCCAGCGTGGCCGCGGCTTCCTCCAGCGCGCCCGGCAGCGCATGCAGCGCGGCCAGCACGGCGGGCGCCGCCGCCAGCACCCAGCGCCGGCCCGGCTGCGCCGCGGCGTCCCGCGCCACCCGGCGCAGCGCGGCCAGCCCGGGCGTCAGCGGCCCGGCCAGTACCTCATGCAGCGGCGGATGCACGCGCTGGCGCTGCATCTCGAACAGGCCGAGCGGCCCCAGCCCCAGCAGCCGCACCAGGTGGTCCGGCTTCAGCGCCTCGCGCAGCGGCGCTTCCAGCGCGGCCCGGCGCTTCGGTGGCATCCCCGCCAGGTCCAGCAGGATGGCGCCGGCCAGGTTGCGCAGCCGGATCTGCCGCGCCGCCTCGGCCACCGCCGCCTCGTTCACCTGGGGCAGGGTGGCGCCGCCGCTGTCCACGTCCAGCGCCACCAGCGCCGGGGTGGGGCAGACCAGCAGGCGGCCGCCACCGGGCAGCGGCACCTCCTGCTGGCCCAGTTGCTCGAACTCAGCCTCCAGCGCGTCGTCGAAGGCCGGCTGGCGCAGCAGCGTGGCGCGCGGGCCCAGCCGCAGCCGGGCCAGCAGCGCCGCGTCATCCACCAGCACCGGCGCCTGCGGGTATTGCGCCGCCAGGCGTTCGGCCGCCATCGGCCCGCGCGCCAGCAGTACCGGCTGGTTGCCCGGCACCGCCGCCGTGGTGGTCTGCCCCAGCCGCACCGTCAGCCGCGGCCCCTTGCCGCCCTGGGCCGCGCGCGTCACTCGCAGCAGCAGCACCTGGCCCTCATGCACCGCCTTGGCGATCGGCTGGCGCGTCGGCGAGGCCTCGCTTTCCGGCAGGAAGCCGGTCTCGCCGCCCACCAGGGTGACGAAGGCCCCCGACAGCGCCGGGGCCAGTGCGGCGACGCGGCCGCGATGCAGGTCGCCGAGGCCATCCGGCCGGCCGGGCCGCTCGACCCAGGCTTCCAGCAACCGGTCGCCGGCCAGCAGGGCGGTGCGGACCTCCCCGGGGGAGGCGCTGACGCGGATGGTCAGGGCGTCAGCCATCCGCAGCCCCGCAGCATCTGCGTCGTTTCATACAGTGGCAGGCCGACCACGTTGGAATGGCTGCCCGACAGGAAGCGCACGAAGGCCTCCGCCCTGCCCTGGATGGCGTAGGCCCCGGCCTTGCCCTGCCATTCCCTGGTTTCCAGGTAGGCGTCCAACTGTTGCTCGGTCAGGCGCTGGAAGGTGACGCAGCTTTCCACCAGGCGTTCGCGCAGCTGGCCATCCGGCAGGCGCAGCGCCAGGCCGGTATGCACGCGGTGGCGGCGGCCGGAGAGCAGGGTCAGGAAGCGGCGCGCCTCCGCGGCGTCGGCCGGCTTGCCGAGGATGCGGCGGCCAACGCCGACCACGGTATCCGCGGCCAGCACCAGGGCGTCCATTGGCGGCAGGGCAAGCGCCTTCTCCTGCGCCAGGCGGGCGGCCAGGCGGTGCGGCAACTCGGCCTTGCCGGGGGTCTCGTCGATCTCGGCCGGCAGCACCTGGTCCGGCACCACGCCGATGCGCGCCAGCAATTCCAGGCGGCGCGGGCTGGCGGAAGCCAGGACCAGTGGGAGGCGTGGAAGTGCCGGCCGATTCAGGCCTCCAGGCCCTTCGGCCTTCCGACCATCGGTGGCTTGGTCCGGCCGATTCAGGCCTCCGGGCCCTTCGGCCCTCCGACCATCGGTGGCTTCATCCGGCCGATTCAGGCCTCCAGGCCCTTCGGCCTTCCGACCATCGGACGGCATGCCGGCTACTTGAAGCGGAAGGTGATACGGCCCTTGGTCAGGTCGTAGGGCGTCATCTCGACGTTGACGCGGTCCCCCGCCAGCACGCGGATGCGGTTCTTGCGCATCTTCCCGCTGGTGTGGGCCAGCACCATGTGCTCGTTGTCCAGCTTCACCCGGAACATGGCGTTGGGTAGCAGTTCGGTGACGGTGCCACTGAACTCGATCATGTCTTCTTTTGACATCAGGCCTCTTCAATTGCGGACGCGACGGCCCGGGGCCGCGGCGCTAGTTCGGGTCGGAAGGGGCGGAACATGGTCGCCGCGCCCCTTGGGGTCAAGTTTGCTCGCTTCTGGCCAACCTCAAGGCGACACTCCGGCCATGCGCGTCCAGCCCCTCGGCGGCCGCCAGGGCCACCGCGGCGGGGCCGATGGCGGCCAGCCCGGCGGCGCTGGCCTGCACCCAGGTGGTCCGCTTGAGGAAGTCGAACACCGACAAACCGCTGGCGAAGCGCGCGGTGCGGCCGGTGGGCAGCACATGGTTCGGCCCGGCGCAGTAGTCGCCCAGCGCCTCCGGGCACCAGGGGCCGAGGAAGGCGGCGCCGGCATGCCGCACCTGGGCAAACACGGCGGCCGGGTCCGGCAGCAGGATCTCCAAATGCTCCGGCGCCAGGCGGTTGACCAGGGCCACGCCCTCCGCCCAGTCCCGCACCACTACGATGGCGCCATGGTCGCGCCAGCTGGCGCCGGCGATGGCGGCACGCGGCAATTCCGCCAGCGCCGCTTCCACCGCGGCGGCGACCCGCAGGCCGAAGGCGGCGCTGTCGGTCACCAATATGCTCTGCGCGCTTTCGTCGTGCTCGGCCTGGGCCAGCAGGTCCATCGCCACCAGGGCGGGGTCCTGCGCCGCATCGGCCATCACCACCACCTCGGATGGCCCGGCGATGCTATCGATGCCAACCCGGCCGAAGACCTGGCGCTTGGCCTCGGCCACATAGGCATTGCCGGGCCCGACGATGCGGTCCACCGGCGCCACGCTGGCGGTGCCATAGGCCAGCGCCGCCACCGCCTGGGCCCCGCCGATGCGGTATACCTCAGTCACGCCGGCCCGCCGCGCGGCAGCCAGCACCAGCGGCGCCAGCTCGCCATCCGGCGTCGGCACGCACATGGCGATGCGCTGCACGCCGGCGACCTTGGCCGGCAGCGCGTTCATCAGCACGCTGGACGGGTAGCTGGCCTTGCCGCCGGGCACGTAGAGGCCGACCGCATCCAGCGCGTTCCACCGCATGCCCAGCGTCAGGCCCGCGGGGTCCGGCAGTTCCAAATCGGTCGGCAGTTGCGCGCGGTGGAACCGCTCGATCCGCTCCGCCGCCAGGTCCAGCGCGGCGGCCAGGTCCGGCGCGATACCGGCGGTGGCGGCGTCGATCTCCTCGGCGGTGATCCGCAGCGTGGCCGGCGTGTGGCGGTCGAAGCGCGTGGTGTAGTCCAGCAGCGCCGCGTCGCCGCGCGCCCGCACGGCGGCGATGATCTCCGCCACCGCGCCATCCACCCGCGCCGTGGTCTCCCGCGCCTCGTTCAGCAGCGCGGTGAAGGCGGCCTCGAAATCGGCATCCGTCGTGTTCAGCGTCTTCATGCGGCAAGCGCCGCGCGGAACCGGTTGATCCAGCCGGCAATCTCCTCCGGCCTGGTCTTCAACGCCGTGCGGTTGACGATGAGGCGCGAGGTGACGTGCGCGATCACCTCCGTCTCCACCAGGCCGTTGGCGCGCAGCGTGCTGCCGGTATCCACCAGGTCCACGATCACCTTGCTCAGCCCCAGCGCCGGCGCCAGCTCCATCGCGCCGTTCAGGTGGACGATCTCGGCCTGGATGCCGCGCTGGGCATAGTGCTTCTGGGCAATGCCGGGGTACTTGCTGGCCACGGTGATGCGCGACCAGCGGCTGCTGTCCTCGGCTTCGGCAAAGCCCTTGGGCGCCGCCACGGAAATGCGGCAGCCGCCGATTCCCAGGTCCAGCGGGGCGTAGATCTCGGGGTAGTCGAACTCCATCAGCACATCGGCGCCGCAGACGCCGATCTGCGCCGCGCCATGCGCCACGAAGGTCGCCACGTCGAAGCTGCGGACCCGCACCACGTCGAGGCCCGGGTCGGTGGTCTCGAAGCGCAGCCGCCGGCTGTCCTCGTTCATGCAATCCGGCGCCGGGGTGATGCCGGCGCGCGCCAGCACCGGGCCCAGCTCCTTCAGGATGCGGCCCTTCGGCAGCGCCAGGATGACGGGGCCGAGGTCGGTCGTGGCCGTCAGGTTGGGTTGGGGCAGGTCCATGGTCGCGTCACCCAGCGATTCGTTCGACATCGGCGCCAACGGCGGCCAGCTTGGCTTCCACCCGTTCATAGCCGCGGTCCAGATGGTAGACGCGGTTGACGATGGTCTCACCCTCCGCCGCCAACCCGGCCAGCACCAGGGAAACGCTGGCGCGCAGATCCGTCGCCATCACCTGTGCGCCGGAAAGCCGGGCGACGCCGCGGACGATGGCGGACGACCCATGCACGTTGATGCGCGCGCCCATGCGGTTCAGCTCCGGCACATGCATGAAGCGGTTCTCGAAGATTGTCTCGGTCAGCATGGAGGCCCCCTCCGCCACCGCCATCAGCGCCATGAACTGCGCCTGCATGTCGGTCGCGAAGCCAGGATAGGGCTCGGTCATCGCGTCCACGCCGTGCAGGCCGTTCAGGCGGGAGACGGTCAGCCCGTCCGGCACTTCCTCCACCGCCACGCCGGCTTCCCGCAGCGTGCGGGCAAAGGCGCCGAGATGCGTCAGCCCGGCGCCCTCCAGCAGCACCTCGCCGCCGGTGATGGCGGCGGCGCAGGCATAGGTGCCGGCCTCGATCCGGTCGGGGATGATGGAATGGTCGGCGCCATGCAACTCGGCCACGCCTTCCACCCGCAGTCGGTCGGTGCCCAAGCCCTCGATCTTCGCGCCCATGGCGTTCAGCAGCAGGCAGAGATCCTCGATCTCCGGCTCCCGCGCCGCGTTCACCAACTCGGTCACGCCATCGGCCAGGGCGGCGGCCATCAGCAGGTTCTCGGTGGCGCCCACGGAAACCTGCGGGAACAGGATCCGGCCGCCATGCAGCCGGCCCTTCCCGCCATTCGGCGCTTCCGCGTTGATGTAGCCGGCGTCGAGGGTGATGGTTGCGCCCATCGCCTCCAGCCCCTTCAGGTGCAGATCCACCGGCCGGGTGCCGATGGCGCAGCCGCCAGGCAGGGAGACGCGGGCGCGGCCGAACCGCGCCACCAACGGCCCCAGCACCAGCACGGAGGCGCGCATCTTCCGCACCAGGTCGTAGGGCGCCTCCAGGTTGTTGACGTTGCCGGAAAGCGTCAGCGTCCGCGCCGCCTTGTCATGCTCCACGCTCAGCCCGTGCTGGCGCAGCAGGCCGGCCATGGTGGCGATATCCGCCAGGTCCGGCGCATTGCGCAGCACCACCGGCCCTTCGGTCAGCAAGCCCGTCGCCATCAGTGGCAGCGCCGCGTTCTTGGCGCCGCCGATGGCGATGCGCCCGTTCAACTGCCGCCCGCCGCGAACCCGGATGCGATCCATCACCCTGCCCCTACAGCCGCGGCAGCGCGACGCCGCGCTGGCGCATGTACTTGCCGGCACGGTCGGCATAGCTCACCTCGGGCGCGCCGGCGCCCTGCAGGAACAGGAACTGGCAGATGCCCTCGTTGGCGTAGACCTTGGCCGGCAGCGGCGTGGTGTTGCTGATCTCGATCGTCACCTGGCCTTCCCATTCCGGCTCCAGCGGCGTCACGTTCACGATCAGCCCGCAGCGCGCATAGGTGGACTTGCCCAGGCAGATCACCAGGATGTCCCGCGGCACGCGGAAATATTCCACCGTATGCGCCAGCACGAAGCTGTTGGGCGGGATGATGCAGACCGCCCCCTGGCGGCTGACGAAGCTGGTGTCGCTGAACGACTTGGGGTCCACCAGCGCGTTGTCCACGTTGGTGAAGATCTTGAACTCGTCGGCGACGCGGGCGTCGTAGCCATAGCTGGACAGCCCGTAGCTGATGACGCCCTCGCGCCGCTGGCTCTCGACGAAGGGCTCGATCATGCCCTTCTCGGTTGCCATCCGGCGGATCCAGCTGTCTGGCATGATGGGCATGGGCAACGGCCTTCGCGCGCGGCGTTGCGGGCGCGGCGGCTAGCCAGGCGCCGGCCAGCAACCAGGGGCGCCAGCCCTTAGCCCAGCCGGCCGCCAGCGGCAACCGGAAGCCGGGCCGGGGCCCGGGGAATCGGCGCCCGGCTCATTCCCGCGGCGGGTCGTCCGCCCCCTCGGCCGGCCCGGCGTCCGGCGGCGCGGCCTCCGCCCGGGCGCGGGCCTGGGCCTTGCGCCGGCGCAGATTGGCCCGCAGCGCCGCCGCCAGCCGCGCCTCCCGCCCAGCCTGCGGCGTGGTGGCCGGGGTGGCGGGGCGCTGGGCGGCGGTGGGACGGGCCGGCGGCGGGGGCGGGTCTTCGGCGGGCATGCCGGTGCAGGCTGCCATGCCGCACCCCATATGGCCAAGGCTGGCACCGCGACGCCGCGGCCTTCCAGCCCCTCGACCGGCCCGCGCGGCCGGTGCATAGAACGGGCCGAAACACCGGGAACCGCCGTGATGACCAAAGCCGATATCGACCGCGTCCAGGCCTATCTGCGCCGCCTGCTGGGCACCGAGCGCATCAACCTGCTGGCCCCCGCCCGCGCCGGGCTTTCGGTGGAGGTGGCGGTGCAGGACGAGGTGATCGGCACGCTGCACCGCGACGAGGACGAGGGCGAGGTGTCCTATTCCATCCACCTGACGGTGCTGGAGGAAGACCTGCCGCCGCTGCCCAAGGCCGCCACGGCGCCGAAGCGTCGGCCGAACTGAAGGCAACCGCCATCTTGCGCCGCGCGCCGGCGTGGCCCGCCCACGGGCGGCGCGCCGGCAGCGGCCGCACCGACCCGGCCGGAACGGGACCGCGATGACCGACCTCGAGACCTACCGGCAACGGCACGGCATTGCGCGCCACTTCGAAAGCCTCGGCGACAACGCCGAGCTGGGCATGCTGCAACGGGCGTGGGGGGTGGAATACGGCAACGTCTTCCGCTGGGCCTTCTCGGAAACGTTGCCCGACCTGCTGACGGTACTGCAGCGGCGCTTCGACGGCCTGTTCGATTTCGACCACCTGGTGCCCTATGGCGGCGGCGGCATGGTGTTCGACACCGCCCACGGCATCGCCTTCAACACCGAGATGCGCTCGGCCTGGCGCGATGGCGCCTGGGACTTCCTGCAGGACGAGGACGCCCGGCTGGCGATCTACGCCCGCGAGTACCAGACGACGACGCAGCTGATCGTCTCCACCCGGCGCAAGCTGGCGGCGGGGCGCAGGATCTTCGTCTACAAGCGCAATGACGGCGTGACCGAGGCCGAGGCCATCGAGCTGCACAGCGTGCTGCAAGCCTATGGCCCGGTGCCGCTGGTGGTGGTCAACCTGGCCCGTGGCGCCGACGCGCCCGGCACCGCCCGGCTGCTGCGGCCGGGCCTCTACCTCGGTTTCCTCGACCGCTTCGCCGACTACAGCAATGCCGGCGATGCCTCGGTGGCGCCCTGGTTCGCCATGCTGGGGCAGGTGCTGGACCTGGCGGGCGTTGCCGAGGCACCGCCGGCGGTGAATTTCTGCGACCAGATCGAGCGAGCGATGGACAACCCCGCGCTGCTGGACGGCATCCGGCAGCAGGACGTCCCCTTCGGCGGCTACCGCAAGCTGCAGCAGGACCTGGCGGCGCTGGGCTGGGACGACGCCCAGCTGTTCCGCTCCTACCTGACCTTCGGCTATTTCGAGGGGCGCTTCTGGCAGGGCGGCGAGGACGAGCCGCCCTTTCCGGCGGATGCGCTGGGCCAACTGGACCACCTGTACCGGCTGCAGATGAACCAGCTGGCGCTGCTGCTGCTGAGCCGGCGCAAGGCCGAGCTGCTGGGGTTCTACCGCAGCTTCGTCGTGGCGGTGATGCTGGGCGCGCCGCCGATGCTGCAGCGGGCCTACTACCAGGCGCTGCGCGCGCGGCCGGGCTTCCCCACCTTCCGGGAGCGCTGCGGCAGCCTGTTGAGCCGCTTCTTCACCCAGGCCACGCACCCGGACTTTGCCGACTACATCCAGGCGCGCAAGGCGGCGGACAACCTGCTGGGCTGGAACCCCGACGTGCTGCGCGCCACCGTGGCCCGCCATGCCGCGGAGTACCCGGCGCTGAAGGACCGGCTGGCGGCGCTGGTGCCGGCCTAGGGGCGCGCTGTCGCCTGACCAAACCGCACCCTCGGTCAGGTGGGGCAGTTTAGCGTCTTTCCGCGCCGCCTCGCGTAACGCGCCGCTGCTGCCCCATCCAGCCCAGGGGCGCCATCGCCTCCGCGGTGAACGACGACGAGGAGGCTGCCGACTGCTGCCCCGGCGGCGGCCTCAGACGGCGCCCATGGCCCAGATCAGCACGCCCTTCTGCGCGTGCAGCCGATTCTCGGCCTCGTCGAACACTACGCTCTGCGGCCCGTCGATCACCTCGGCGGCCACTTCCTCGCCGCGATGCGCCGGCAGGCAGTGCTGGAAGATCGCGTCCGGCAGCGCCTTGGCCATCAGCTCCGGCGTCACCTGGTAGGGCGCCAGCACGTTGTGGCGGTTGGGCTGGCTGCCATCCGCGTTTTCCTGGTGCATGCTCACCCAGGCATCCGTCACCACGCAGCGGGCGCCGGTCACGGCTTCCACCGGGTCGTCGGTCAGCAGGATGTCGGCACCCTCGCCGCGCGCCCAGTCCAGCAGCGCCTGCGGCGGCCGCAGCTCCGGCGGGCAGGCCAGGCGCAGCTTGAAGTTCAGCCGCGTCGCCGCCTGGATGAAGCTCTGCGCCACGTTGTTGCCGTCGCCGATCCAGGCCACCGTCTGCCCGGCGATCGGGCCGCGATGCTCCTCGAAGGTCAGCACATCCGCCATCAGCTGGCAGGGGTGGCTGATGTCGGTCAGCCCGTTGATCACCGGCACCGTCGCATGCGCCGCCATCTCGCGGATGCGGTTCACGTCGTTGGTCCGCATCATGATGCAGTCCACGTAGCGCGACAGCACCTTCGCCATGTCGGAGACTTCCTCCCCGCGGGAGGACTGCATGTCCCGGCTGTTCAGGTAGACCACGTCGCCGCCCAGCTGGCGGATGCCGACCTCGAAGCTGACGCGGGTGCGGGTGGACGGCTTCTCGAAGATCAGCGCCACATGCTTGCCGGCCAGCGGCTTGGCCACGTAGCCGCCGCGCTTGGTCTGCGCCGCCAGGTCCAGCATGCGGCGCAGCGTCGGCGCCTCGAAGTCCATCAGTTCCAGGAAGTGCCGGGGGGCCTCGGTATTCGGCCCCCCCTGCTTCAACGCCACGACAGGGCTCATTGCGCGGCCGCCGCCGCCGCCGGGGTCAGCCGGGCGCAGGCCAGGTCCAGCAGGCGCACCGCCTCATCGGCCTCGGCCTCGGTGATGATGAGCGGCGGCGCCAGGCGCAGCACGTTCATGCCGGCGGCCACCGTCAGCAGCCCCTGCTCCACCGCGGCGCCCTGCATGTCGCCGTTGGAAACCGCCGGGGTCAGCTTCAGCCCCAGCAGCAGCCCGGCGCCCTGCACGCCGTCCACCACCGTGGGGTGGCGCTTGGCCAGGCCGAGCATGCCGTGCCACAGGTGGCGCGCCACGCGGTCCACCTGGGCCAGGAAGCCCGGCGCCAGGATCACGTCCAGCACCGCATTGCCGGCGGCGCAGGCCAGCGGGTTGCCGCCGAAGGTGCTGCCATGGGTACCCGCCTTCAGGTACTTGGCCACCTTCTCCTTGGCCAGGATCGCACCCAGCGGGAAGCCGCCGCCGATGCCCTTGGCCGAGGACATCACATCCGGCTCGATGCCCGACCACTGGTGCGCCCACAGCTTGCCGCTGCGGCCCATGCCGGTCTGCACCTCGTCCATCGCCAGCAGCACGCCGAACTCGTCGCAGGCGGCGCGGATGTCGCGCAGGAACTGCAGGTCGGCCGGGCGCACGCCGCCCTCGCCCTGCACCGGCTCGATCATCACGGCGGCGGTGCTGCCGTCGATCGCGTCGCGCAACGCGTTCATGTTGCCAAAGGGCACATGGCGGAAGCCCTGCACCGGCGGGCCGAAGCCGGCCAGGTACTTCTCATTCCCGGTGGCGGCCAGCGTCGCCAGGGTGCGGCCGTGGAAGGCGCCCTCGAAGCAGACGGCGACGTAGCGTTCCGGATGGCCCTGCTCGGCGTGGTACTTGCGGACGGCCTTGATCATGCCCTCGTTCGCCTCGGCGCCCGAGTTGCAGAAGAACACGCTGTCGGCGAAGGAGGTCTCGCACAGCCGCGCCGCCAGCGTCTCGGCGCCGGGGATGCGGTACAGGTTGGAGACGTGCATGACCTTGGCGGCCTGCTCGGCGATGGCCTGCACCAAATGCGGGTGGCCGTGGCCGAGCGAGGAGGTGGCGATGCCCGCGCCGAAGTCCAGGTAACGTCGCCCGTCATTCGTCCACAGCCAGGCGCCTTCGCCCCGCTCGAAGGCGAGGTCTGCGCGGTTGTAGGTCGGCATCAGGGCGGGGATCACGGGTTTGCGCTCCAGTCCTTCCCCCGCGCCTGCGGACCGATCCGGGCGCTTCCAGGGGAAGCGCGGGATTTGGCCGAAAAGCGAGGCTCTCGTCAAATGTGGTGTTGCGTGACCCCGGCCTCAGCGGCCGCGCGGGCCGGTCGGCGTCTCCGAGGATGGGCCGGAGGAGGTGCTGCTGCCCATCATGCCCTGCGGCGTGATTCCCGTGGCGCCCGGCGCGGTCAGCCCGGCGGCGGAACCATCGCTGCCGCGGTTGCGCGCCTGCGGGCTGGCGTCGCGCGGCGCCTGTGGGGTCGGGCTGGGGCCGGCATCGGTGCCCTGGGTCTGGCCGGGCTGCGGCCCGCCCTCGCGCGGCGGCGCCTGCTGCGCCAGCGCGGGTGCCGCCATCAGCAGCAATGCGAGAAGCGCCCTCATCCGCGGCTGGCCTGGGTTTCGTAGCTGAAGCCGGGCAGCGCGTTCAGGCTTTCCTTGGTCGCCCCGGGCATGGTCCAGCGGCTGCCGCCCATCCGCAGGTTGTCATACGGCACCGCCACCAGCTTGGCGCCGATGCCGAGGAAGCCCCCGACCGAGATGATCGCGACGGGCGGCCCGCCTTCGCGCGGGATCAGCAGGTCGTCCACCTCGCCGATCGTCTCAGCGCTGTCGTTGTAGACGCTGGCGCCGATCAGGCGGCTGGCGCGGCGGCCCTCGCGCAGCGTGCGCGCATCCACCACCTGGTTGTGGATGCTGCCCCCCGGCGGAGTCGGCGTTGCGGCGGCGGCCGGGCGCTCCGCCGGAATCGCGGCGGGCGCCGGCGGGGTCACCGCCGGGGGAGGCAGGGGTGCGGCGCTGGCCGCGGGGTCGGGAGGGGCCGTGCTGGGCGCGGGGGTCGGGGCGGGCTGGGCACTGGCCAGAATCGGCAGCGCAAGTAGCGCCGCGGTTGCGGCCATGGCGAGCAGTTGTTGCCGCGCGGTCATGGGGGGTGACCTCCTGCGTGTGTGGCAGGGGGCGAACGCGGGCCGCGCCCGCTGGTTGCCGCTGCGGCTTCGGCGCCGTTGCGCCATGCCGCCGATGCTACTCGGCCGGCTGCGGCGCCGCCCCGCGTGACAGCCGGGCCCGCCGCCCACCCACCAGGCTCTCGAAGGCGAGATAGACCGCCGGCGTGGTGTACAGCGTCAGCAGTTGCGACAGCGCCAGCCCGCCGATGATGGCGATGCCGAGCGGCTGGCGCAGCTCGCTGCCCTGGCCATGGCCGATGGCCAGCGGAACGGCGCCGAACAGCGCCGCCAGCGTGGTCATCAGGATCGGCCGGAAGCGTTCGCGGCAGGCCGCGAGGATCGCCTGCTCGGCGCTTTCGCCGTAGGCGCGCTCGTGCTCCAGCGCGAAGTCCACCAGCATGATGGCGTTCTTCTTCACGATCCCCATCAGCAGGATCACGCCGATGAAGGCGATGATGGTGAAGGGCGTCTTCGTCGCCAGCAGCGCCAGCAGCGCGCCGATGCCGGCCGTGGGCAGGGTGGAGATGATGGTGATGGGGTGCAGCAGGCTTTCGTACAGCATGCCCAGCACGATGTAGATGCTCAGCACCGCCGCCAGGATCAGCAGCGTCTGGCCGGATTGCTGCTGGCGGAAGGCCCGCGCATTGCCGGCGAATTCCGCCCGCACCGTGGCCGGAAGGCCGATCTCCTCCTGCGCCTTGGCAATGGCGGCCGAGGCTTGGCCGAGCGAGACTCCCTCCGGCAGGTTGAAGGTGATGGTGGAGGCCGGGAACTGCCCCTGGTGGGTAATGGCCAGCGGCGCGCTGCTGCGCTCCAGGGAGACGAGCGAGGCGAGCGGGATGGGCACGTTGTTGGTGCCGGGCACCCAGATGCCCTCCAGCTGCGTCGGGTCCTGGGTCAGCGTGGGATCCACCTCCATGACAACGCGGTACTGGTTGCGGGTGCGGTAGATGATGCTGACCTGGCGCTGGGCGAAGGCGTTGTTCAGCGCGTTGTTGATGGCGAGGAAGCTGACGCCGAGCCGCGCCGCGCGGTCGCGGTCCACCACCAGGCGGGAGACCAGGCCGGCGCGCTGCTGGTCGGAGGAGATATCCGCCAGCTCCGGCATGGTGCGGAACTTCTTCACCAGCGCTTCCGACCAGGTCTGCAGCTCGTCCAGGTCCGGGGTCAGCAGCACGTACTGGTAGGCGGCATTGCCCTGGCGCCCGCCGATGTTCACGTCGGAGATCGGCCGCAGGAAGACCTGCGCGCCGGCGATGGCGCCGAGCGGCCGGCGCAGCCGGTTGACGATGGTGTCGGGGGTCACGCCCGGCCGCTCGCTGGGCGGCTTCAGCGAGATGAACATCCGCCCGGTGGAGACGGTGGAGCCGTTGCCGCCGCCGACCGAGGTGCCGATGCCGGCGATGGCGGGGTCCTGCATCAGGATGCGGACCGCCTGCTCCTGGATCTCCCGCATGCGCTGGAAGGAGGTATCCGGCGAAGCCTGGATGACGCCGAACATCAGCCCGGTATCCTGCGGCGGGAAGAAGTCCTTGGGCACGATGACATAGAGCCAGGCCGTCACGCCGATCAGCCCGACGGTGAAGACGACCATGCTGCGGCGGAAGCGCAGCAGCACGCGCAGGCTGGCCATGTAGCCGTCGATGATCCAGTCCATCCCGGCCTCGAACCGGCGGCCGAACCAGCCGGGCGGGCGTTCCGCGCCGGCCCGCGCCAGGTGGGCGGCGGCGGCTGGCGTGATGGTCAGCGAGATGATGCCCGACAGCGCGACGGCGATGGCCAGCGTGACGCTGAACTCGCGGAACATGCGGCCGACGATGCCGGGCATGAACAGCAGCGGGATGAAGACCGCGATCAGCGAGACGGTGATCGACAGCACGGTGAAGCCGATCTGCCGTGCGCCTTCCAGCGCCGCCTGCATCGCGGGCATGCCGCGCTCGCGCAGCCGCGTCATGTTCTCGATCATGACGATGGCGTCGTCGACGACGAAGCCGACCGAGATGGTCAGCGCCATGAGCGTGAGATTGTTCAGCGAGAACCCGGCCAGGTACATCACCGCCAGCGTGCCCAGCAGCGAGAGCGGCACCGAGATGCCGGCGGCGAACACCGCGGCGCGGCGGCGCAGGAACAGCGCCACCACGGCGATGACCAGCACGATGGTGATGATGAGGGTGAACTGCACGTCGCGCACGCTGGCGCGGATGGTCTCGCTGCGGTCGCGCAGCGTGGTGACGCGGATGCCCGCCGGCAACCAGCGCTGCAACTCCGGCATCAGCTTCTGGATGCCGTCCACCACCTCGATGACGTTGGCGTCCGGCTGTTTGAAGATGATGATGAGGATGGAGGGCCGGCCGTTGAAGCTGCCGGCCTGGCGGCGGTCCCGCACGCCCTGGGTCACCCGCGCCACCGCGTCCAGCCGCACCATGGCGCCGCCGACAGACTTGACCACCACGCCGGCATATTCCTCCGGCGTGGTCAGCCGGTCGTTCACCACAACGGCGGCGGATTGGTCGGTGCCGTCGATCAGCCCGGTCGGCTGCGTCACGTTGGCGCGGCCGATGGCGGTGCGGATATCCTCCAGCGAAACCCCGGCCGCGGTGGCGGCGCCGGGGTCCACCGCCACGCGCACCGCGGGTTGCTCCGCACCCGTCACCAGCACCTGCGCCACGCCCGTCACGTTGGCGATGCGCGGCGAGATGATGCTGTCCACCGCGTCGTACACCTGGCCCGGCGGCACGGTATCGCTGGTGATGGCCAGCAGCAGCACCGGCGCATCCGCCGGATTGGCCTTGCGGAAGCTGGGCGGGTTGGGCAGCCCGGCCGGCAGGTCGGTGCCGGCCGCGTTGATCGCCGCCATCACGTCCTTGGCGGCGTCCTCCACCCGGCGGTTGAGGTCGAACTGCACGACGATGCTGGCCGAGCCGAGCGTGGAGGTGGAGGTCAGCTCGTTGACGCCGGCGATGGCGCCCAGCCTGCGTTCCAGCGGCGCGGCGACGCTGGCGGCCATGACAGCCGGGTCCGCACCCGGTTGGCTGGCGGTGATGACGATGGTCGGCAGATCCACCCGCGGCAGCGGCGCCACCGGCAGCACGAAGTAGGCCACCAGCCCGGCCAGCGCGATGCCGATGGCCAGCAGCGCGGTTGCGATGGGGCGCTGGATGAAGGGGGCGGAAATCGAGCTCATTCGGCGGCCGCCACCACCTCTCGCCGGCCCAGCCTGGCGCGTACGCGTTCCAGCGCCAGGTAGATCGCCGGCGTGGTGTACAGCGTGATCACCTGGCTCAGCAGCAGCCCGCCGATGACGGAGACACCCAGCGGCAGCCGCAGCTCGCTGCCGGGACCGTTGCCGATCACCAGCGGCACCGCGCCCAGCAGCGCCGCCATCGTCGTCATCATGATCGGACGGAACCGCAGCACGGAGGCTTCATAGATCGCCTCCTCCGGCGTGCGGCCGTGGTCGCGCTGCGCCTCCAGCGCGAAGTCGATCATCATGATCGCGTTCTTCTTCACGATCCCCATCAGCAGCACGATGCCGATGATGCCGACCACGCTGAGGTCCAGCCCACAAATCCACAGCGCCAGCAACGCGCCGATGCCGGCCGAGGGCAGCGTGGACAGGATGGTCAGCGGGTGGATCACGCTCTCATACAGCATGCCCAGCACGATGTAGATCACCACCACCGCCGCCAGGATCAGGTACGGCGTGCCGGCCAGCGAACGGTTGAACTCCGCCGCATCGCCGCTGAACTCGCCGGTGATCGCCTCCGGCATGCCCAGCCGCGCCTCGGCGCGCCGGATCGCCGCCACCGCCTCACCCAGGGAGCCGCCTTCCGGCAGGTCGAAGCCGATGGTGACGGCGGGGAATTGATCCTGCCGGTTCACCGTCAGCGGTCCCGCGCGGCGGCCGATCTCGGCGATCTCGCCCAGTGGCACCTGCACGCCATTGGCGCCGGGCACCCGCAGCAGCGCCACCAGCGCGGGGTCGTCGCGCATCGCCGGCGTGGTTTCCAGCACCACGCGGTACTGGTTGGACTGGCCGTAGATGGTGCTGATCTGGCGCTGGCCGAAGGCGTCGTACAGCACGTCGTCCACCGCCTGCATGGTCACGCCCAACCGCGCCATGCGCTGCCGGTCCACCTCCACCGTCACGCGCATTCCGCCTTCGCGCAGGTCGGTGGTCAGGTCGCGCAGCTCCGGCGCCTGCCGCAGCATGGCCAGCAGTCGTCCGGACCAGTCGGAAAGCTCGGCGGTGTCGGGGTCCATCAGCGTGTACTGGAACTGCGTGGCGCTGACCCGCGCGCCGATCTGGATGTCCTGCACCGGCTGCAGGTGCACCAATATGCCGGGCACCGCCTCCAGCCGCGCCTGCAGCCGGGCGGCGATCTGCTGCGCGCTGGCGTCGCGCGCGTCGCGCGGCAGCAGCACCGCGGTCAGCCTGCCCGTGTTCTGTGCCGGGTTGATCGGCCCGGCGCCGGCGACGCTGGTGGTGGAGACCACCGCCGGGTCGGCCAGCACGATCCGCGTGACCTCCTGCTGCAATTCGGAGACACGGCGGAAGCTGGCATCCTGCGGCGCTTCCATGGTGATGGTGATGAGGCCGGTATCCTGCAACGGCAGGAAGCCCTTGGGCACCAGTATGTACAGCGCCACGGTGCCGGCCACGGTCGCGGTGGCCAGCAGCAGCATCAGCGCCTCATGCCGCAGCGTCCAGCGCAGGCTTTCGGCATAGCGGTCGCGCAGCCAGTCGAAGCCGCGTTCCGCCCAGCGGGAGACGGCGCTCGGCCTGTCCTCGCCATGCGGACGCATCAGGTAGCCGGTCATCATCGGCGTCAGTGTCAGGGAGACGAAGAGCGAGACGATGACCGCGATGGTCAGGGTCAGCGCGAACTCGCGGAACAGCCGCCCGACCACGCCCTGCATGAACAGCAGCGGGATGAACACCGCGATCAGCGAGACGGTCAGCGAGACCACGGTGAAGCCGATCTGCCGCGCGCCCTTGTAGGCGGCGGCCAGCGGCTTCTCGCCCTGCTCGATCAGCCGGACGATGTTCTCGATCATCACGATCGCATCGTCCACCACGAAGCCGGTGGCGATGGTCAGCGCCATCAGCGAGAGGTTGTCCATCGAGAAGCCGCACAGCGACATCACCCCGAAGGTGCCGATGATGGACAGCGGCAGCGCCACGCCGGGCACGAAGGTGGCGCGTGCCGTCCGCAGGAACAGCCAGATCACCAGCACCACCAGCACCACCGCCAGCACCAGGGTGAACTGCACCTCGTGCACGCTGGCGCGAATGGTCTCGGTGCGGTCGGCCACCACATGCAGCGTGGCGCCCGGCGGCACGGCGGCCTGCAGCACCGCCAGCTGCGCCCGCACCCGGTCCACCGTATCCACGATATTGGCGCCGGGCTGGCGCTGCACGTCCAGCAGCACCGCGCGCTGGCCATTGAACCAGGCGGCGTTCAGCGCGTTCTCCAGCCCCTCCACCGCCGTGCCGATATCCGAGAACCGCACCGGCGCGCCATTGCGCCAGGCGATGACGGTGGCGGCGAAGGCTTCCGGCGTGCGCAGCTGGTCGTTGGCCATGACGGCGCTGGCCTGGCGCGGCCCGTCCAGCCCGCCCTTCGGCCCCGCCAGGTTGGCGCTGGCGATCACCGTGCGCACGTCCTCAAGCGAAAGCCCGTAGCTGGCGAGGCGCTGCGGGTCCGCCTGCAGCCGTATCGCCGGCCGCATGTTGCCCTGCACCGTCACCCGGCCGACGCCCGAGACCTGTGACAGCCGCTGCGCCAGCAGCGTATCCGCGGCATCCGAAAGCCGCGGCGTCGGCAGCGTGTCGCTGGTCAGCGCCAGGGTCATGATCGGCGGGTCCGCCGGGTTCACCTTGGCGTAGACCGGCGGGTAGGGCAGCGTGTTGGGCAGCGTGCCGCGCGCGGCGTTGATGCCGGCCTGCACGTCCTGCGCCGCGTCGTCGATATCGCGCCCCAGGTTGAACTGCAGCGTGATCCGCGACACGCCGGGCCCACTGACCGAGGAGATGCTGGTCAGGCCGGAGATCTGGTTCAGCTGGCGTTCCAGCGGCGCCGCGATCAGCAGCGAGATCGTCTCCGGCGACGCACCCGGCAGCTGCGTGGAAACCTCGATGGTCGGGAAATCCACGTTGGGCAGCGAGGCGACCGGCAGCTTCAGATAGCCGAAGATCCCGGTCAGCAGCACCGCCACCGCCAGCAGGAAGGTGGCGATCGGCCGGGCGATGAAGGGCGCCGAGAAGTTCACGGCTGCGGCCGGCGCGGCCCGGCGCCATCCGGCCGCTGGCGTCGGCGCTCCGGCGGTGCCTCGCCGGCGGCGGCGGGTGCCGCGGGCTGGGTCAGCACCACCTGGGCGCCGGGTGTCAGCCGCAGCGCGCCGCTGGTCACCACGCGCTCTCCGGGCTGCAACCCGCCGCGCACCGCGGCTTCCGTCGTGGTCAGCACGCCCAGTTGCAGCGGGCGCTGCTCCACCGTGTTGTCGTCCTTCAGCACGAAGGCGAAGGCGCCATCCGGCCCGCGCTGCACCGCCACCAGCGGAATGGCCAGCGCCTGGCGAATGGTGGCGACGCGCATCCGCACATTGACGAAGGCGCCTGGCCACAGCCGCGCATCGTCATTGGCGAATTGCGCCTTCAGCTTGATGGTGCCGGTGGTCTGGTCCACCTGGTTGTCCAGCGTCAGCAGGGCACCTTCGGCGCGGATGCTGCCATCCTGCTCCAGCGCCTGCACCGCCACCGGGCCACGGCCCAGCGCGTCCAGCACCGCGCCCAGGCGCTGCTGCGGCAGGGTGAACACCACGGTGATGGGCCTGAGCTGCGTCACCACCACGATGCCCGTGGCGTCGCTGCCATGCACCAGGTTGCCTTGGTCCACCAGGCGCAGGCCGACGCGGCCATCCACCGGGCTGCGGATGGTGGTGAAGTCCAGCTGCACCCGGGCGCTGTCCACCGCGGCCTGGTCGGCCTGCACCAGCGCCTCATACTGCGCCACCAGGGCGCGCTGCGTGTCCAGCTGCTGGCGGCTGGTGCCGTTGCTGCGCAGCAGTTCCGTGTAGCGGCTCAGGTCCACCCGCGCATTCGCCAGCTGCGCCTGGTCCTGCGCCTGCTTGGCCTGGGCCTGGGCCAGCGCCGCCTGGTAGGTGCGCGGGTCGATCCGCGCCAGCACGTCGCCGCGCTTCACCTCCTGGCCCTCGGTATAGGCAACCTCCACGAGCACGCCATCCACCTGGGCGCGGGCGGTGATGGTGGCCAGCGGCTGCACCGTGCCCAGCGCATCCAGCGTGATGGGAATGTCGGTACGCGCGGCGGCGGCCACCGTCACCGGCACCGGCCCGCCGAAGCGCCCGCCCCGGCCACTGCGCCCGCCCGGCGCCGCTTCCTCCTGCTTCGGGGCGAAGGGCCACCAGCCCTGCCAATAAGCCGCGCCGCCGGCCCCGGCCGCCAGCACCAGCAGCAGCACCAGCCAGGGCCAGCGCCGCCGCCGGCGCGGCCGGGCCAGCACGGCGGTCTCATGGGTCGTCGGCGGCAGCGGGGTATCCGGCATGGCGGGGTTCCGTCAGCTCCAGCCCCCGCCCAACGCGCGGAACAGGCCAACGGCGGCCTGCAGGCGTTGCAGCCTGGCCAGGGCCAGCTGGTTGCGCGCGTTGAACAGGGTGATCTGGGTATTCAGCAGCGTGATCAGGTCGATGGTGCCGGCGCGGAACTGCGCCTCCGAGATGCCATTGGCGCGCTCCGCGCTCGCCGTCGCGGCCTCCTGCAACTCGACCAGCGCGGTGGTCTCGCGCAACGTGGCCGTCGCGGTCTCCACATCCACCAGGGCGGCGACGATGGCGCGCCGATAGCTCTCCAGCAGCTCCTCGGCGCGGGCCTGGTTGAAGTCGCGCTGCGCCCGCAGCTGCCATTGCTGGAAGATCGGCTGGGTCACGCTGCCGACCAGCTGGAACAGCACGCTGCCCGGCCGCATGAGGTTGTCGAACACCAGGGATTGAAAGCCGCCGGTCGTGGTCAGCTGGATCGTCGGCAGCATCGCCGCACGGGCCACCGCGACATTGGCCTGGGCGGAGGCCAGGTTGGCCTCGGCCAGCCATACGTCGGGACGGCGCACCAGCACGTCGGTGGGCAGGCCCGGCGCCACCGCCGGCAGCCGCACCTGCGCCAGCGGCACGCGCGGCATGGCCAGCGCCTGCGGCGGCGTGCCGGCCAGCGTGCCCAGCGCGTAGAGGTTCGCCTCCAGCGACTGCCTGAGCGGCGGCACCGCGGCGCGCTGCTGCGCCACCAGGGTCTGCTGCTGCGCCAGGTCCAGCCCGTTGGCGGTGCCGGCCGTGACGCGGGACTGGATCACCGCCAGCACGCGCTCCGCCACCTCCAGGTTGGCCTGCTGGATCGCCAGCTGCTCCTGCGCCGACAGCACGGCGAAATAGGCATTGGCCAGCGACGCCTGGGTGGTGATCCGCACCACGCCGATATTGAACCGGCTGGCCGCCGCGGCCTCCTGCGCCACCAGCACGCTGTTGCGGGTGCGGCCCCAGAAATCCACCTCGTACGTCGCGGAAAGCTGGGCGCCGTAAAGCACCCGCTGGCTGAAGCGCGAGCGCCCCGCCACCGGCACGCCGCTGGCGGTGGAAAGCGGCGTCTGGCTGCGGTTGGTGGTGAAGCTGGCATTGCCCGTGGGCAGCAGCAGCTGGCCGGTGATGCGGACATTGGCATCGGCCTCGCGCAGCTGTGCCTCGGCGATGCGGATATCGAAGCTGGCGACATTGGCCGCCGCCATCAGCGCGTCCAGCTCCGGCGAGGCGAAGCCGCGCCACCATTCGGCATCCGGCCAGGCGACGGGGGTGGCGGGGTCGGCGGCGACCAGGCGCGCCGGGGTGGCAAGGCCGGAGGACGGCGCGTCCGGCCGCAGCCCGCAGCCGCCAAGCAGCAACAGCAGCGCCAGCGTCAGCCGGCCAGGCCGGGGCAGGGGGGGCGGGGTTCGCATGTTCAAGGCAACCTATAAGCCGGCAGCGGCGGCAACGGCAGGCCTTGTTACCCTTCGTCATGCCTCCGGCGCAGACCGGGCCGCGCCGCCATGCGCCAAGCTTCCGCCTGGCTCGCGAGTGAGTTATAACGCAGGCGGGGATTTCGGGGCCTTGCCATGAACTTGCTGCGTGCCGCGCTGCCGCTTGCCATCGCCGCCGCGCTTGCCGCCGGCCGCGCCTCCGCCCAGGAGGCCGGCGCCGGTGGCGTGCCGCTGGACCGCCGGGCGGTGTTCGACATCGTCACCGAGAACGACTTCTACGCCACCACCACGGACCAGTGGTACACCACCGGCACGCGGCTGGGCTACCTGCACCCCGAGCAGAAGCAGTCCGACCTGCCGGCGCCGCTGGCCTGGATGGACCGCCAGCTGGAAGGCCTTGGCATGTTCGGCCCGGCCAATACCCGCTGGGGCATCAACCTGGGCCAGCACATCTACACCCCGGTGGATGTCAGCCGCTTCAACCCGGACCCCAAGGACCACCCCTACGCCGGCTACGCCTACCTCGACTTCATGCTGATGCGGCGGACCGAGAGCTTCCAGGATCGCTTCACCGTGCAGGCCGGGCTGGTCGGGCCGGGCAGCTGGGGCCGCAACAGCCAGGACTTCGTGCATGGCCTGCTGAACCAGGACGTCTCGCATGGCTGGAAGTACCAGCTGCGGCAGGAATGGGCGCTGGGCCTGGGCTTCGACCGCACCTGGCGGCTGCCGGCCAACAAGGGCACCCTGCCGCTGGGGCTGGAATTGGACGCGCTGCCCAGCATGGCGCTGACCGCCGGCAATGTCGCGGTCTACGCCCAGGGCGGCGGCCGGCTGCGCCTGGGCAGCAACCTGCACATGGACTACGGCCCCAGCCGGGTGCGCCCCGCCGCCGGCGATGGGCCTTCCGCCATCCACGGCAATGGCGAGTTCGGCTGGTATGTCTTCGGCGGTGCCGCCGGCCGCGCCGTGGCCCGCGACATCTTCATCGAGGGCAATACCTTCAAGCCCAGCCGCGGCCTGAAGGCGCAGCACCTGGTGGCGGACATGGACGTGGGCGCGGCGCTGCTGGTGCCGGTGCTGGGCCGCTATGTCCGGCTCAGCTACACCCAGGACTGGCGCACCCAGGAGTTCGTCGGGCAGAAGCGCTATTCCCTGTTCGGCAGCTTCAACCTCAGCTTCGCCTGGTAGCAGCCTCGGCCCGCAGGGCCATGCGCAGCAGCAGCAGGTGGCCGGCGCGCAGGTCCCAGTTGAAGCTGTTCTGCAGCACCACCACGGCGCTGCCATGGGCCAGGTCCAGCCCGACATAGCTGGAATAGCCGGCGACGAAGCCAACCTGGAAGGTCAGCCGGCGACCCTCCACCTCCTCGGTGAACCAGGACACCGCCGCTTCCTGCCCCACCGGGGTGCGGTGCGGCCGGGTATTGCCGGCCAGCGTCTCGCGCAACGCGTCCGGCGCCGGCGGCAGATGCGCCGCCGCCATGGCCAGCAGGTCCCGCGCGGTGGAATGCAGCCCGGCGGAAGCCAGCATCAGCGGCGTGAACCGCCAGTCCGGCGCCGGCGCGCCCCGGCGGAGCAGCGCGGGCTGGTCGCCGGCATGGCCTGCCGCCCGGTCGGCGAAGCAGGGCAGCGCCGCCGCGTCGTAGCCGGTGCAGCGCAGCCCGAGCGGCACGACCATGTGCCGGCGGACCAGCGCCGCCATGCTCTCCCCCGCGCGCAGCCCCACCAGCTCGCTGAGGATGCCGTAGCCGATGTTGGAATAGTGCTGCTCCCCCGGCCGGTCGGCGACGAAGCCGGCCAGGTAGTCCCGTGCATAGGTCCGGTCGAGATGGCCGTAGAAGTTCTGCCCGGTGGCCAGGTAGCGGGCGAACAGCAGCGCGGTGAACGGGTCCACCGGCTGGCGCGGCATGCCGGCGGTGTGGCTGGCCAGCTGCCATGCCGTCACCTGGCGCGCATCGGCGCTGAAGCTGGTGTAGCCCGGCGCCAGTTCCGGCAGCGTCTCGTCCCATCGCAGCCTGCCCTGCCGCACCAGGGCGGCGGTGGCGCCGGCGACGAAGGCCTTGCTGAGCGAGCCCACCGCGAACAGCGTATCCGCCCCCGGGGTGCGGCCGCTGGCGTGGTCGGTCACGCCGTAGCCGAAGAAGTGGGTGCCGCCATCGGCCGCCAGGATGCCCACCACCGCGCCCGGCGTGATGCCGGTGGCGACCAGCGGACGGATCACCGCCTCCGCATCGGCCCTGGCATCCGCGTGGGCATCGTCTTGGGCCGCCGCCCGCGCTGCCGAAAGCTGCGCCGCGGAGATGCCGGTTTCGGAAAGGACCCCGCAACCGCACAGCGCAAGCATCAGCGCAACCGGCCACCAGGCGCGCGGGCTCATCGGCCGGCCGGCCGGGTCAACGCTGGCGCTGCTCGATGATGCGGTTGGGCGTCGCCTCCACCGTCGGGCGGCGCAGATCCGGGTCGCCGCTGCGCAGGCAGCGGAAGGTCAGGGTGAAGCTGTTGCCGCGTCCAGGCTCTCGCGTCAGCACCAGCAACTCGGTGTTGCGCTCGCGGCAATGGCCATTGGCCTCGGTCAGGGCAGCGGCTTCGGCGGCCACCAGCCCGCCGCGGTCGCGCGAGCGGGCGATCAGCCAGGTGTCCGGCCCCAACTGCTGGGCGCCCGTGGAAACCGCGCGGCGACCGCGCCGGGCCGCGTCCTGGGCGCGGGCGCGCTCGGCCGCTTCCGGGGCGTAGGCTTCCAGCCGATAGCCGTCATTCTGCCAGCGTTCAACGCAGGCATCGTGCCCCGCCATGGCTTCGGTGGACGCCACCGCGCTGCGGCCATCGCTTGCCGCCGAGCATTGCACCCGCTGGCCCTGGCTGTTCACCAGGGTCGTCGGTTGAGAGGCGCAGCCAGCCAGCAGCAGCACCGCCAAGGTCAGAAAGGAACGCACCGCCAACTCCACGAAGCCAAGGCGAAGCCTAGCTGCAAAGTGACGGAGCCGGAAGGGTTTGCCGCCGGCATCAGGGCCGGACCGCCGGCGCCTCCACTGCCAGCCCGGCGCCGCGCCGGGCCAGGTAGAGCTCGATCTCCACGTATTCCGCCGCGCCAAAGGCCGGGGCGGTGGCGCGCACGCCCACCATGCAGTTGCGCAGCCGGCGCTGCAGGCTGCCCAGCGCCTGCCATTCCAGCCGGTACTGCGGGTAGCCATTGGCATGGCCCTCGGGGATCAGGGCGCTGCCCAGCCGCAGCCCGGCGCGGTCCTCATGGCATTGCGCGCAGCTCAGGTTCAGCTGGCCGCGGCGCTGGCGGAACAGCGCCTCCCCCCGCGCCAGCGCCGGAGCCAGCCTGCTGTCTTCCGGCGGCGCCAGGGGCAGGCCGCGGGACTGCCCGGCGACGAAGGCCGAGAGCGCCAGCAGCGGCTCGCCCTCCCGCGCCAGCGGCGTGGCCTGCTGGTGTTCCGTGCGGCAGTGCTGGATGCGGCCGGCCAGGTCCATGGGCGCGGCGCTGCGGTCATCCCAGGCGGGGTAGCGCGCCGCCACCCCGGTAAGGCTGGCATGGCAATCGGCGCAGGCCTTCTGCACGCGGCCCTCGGCGCGGTGGAACAGCGCCTCGCCTTCCTGCACCCAGAGCATGCCGGGGTTGGCGCTGTCATCTGCCTGCATCGCCTGCAACTCCCGCGACATGTCCTGCGTGCCGGAGCGCGGTTGCGCGACTGCTTGGGGTGGCATGCGCGGCTGCGCCGCAGCGATGCGTGGCCCCGCCGCCGCCAGTGCGGCCAGCAGCAGCAGCCACCTCATGTCACGGTCAGGCTGCGCGTCTCGGTCTGGCGGAAGTCGTTGTCGCCTTCCCAGGTGAAGCTGAGGGTGCCGCTTGCCGTCGCCACCGTGGTGAAGCTGATGAAGGGGTTGGCGGCGATGGCCGAACTCAGCTCGGCCTGGAACACCACCTCGCCGTCATATTCGCAGGTGAACCTGGTGATGATGTCGCGCGCCAGGATGGTGCCGTTCATGCCCGGGCGGAAGCCGCTCTCCATCGGGTGCATGATCAGCGTGCGGATCTCTATCACCGCGCCCTTGGCCGCGCTGCGCGGCAGGTTCAGCAGCACGCGGGCCATGGCTCAGCTCTCCAGGCAGGCGGCAAGGGTCACGATGACCTCCTGCCTGGTGGACCAGAAGCTGCCATCGCTCATCGCCGCGACGGCGGTGATGAACTGCGACGTCGCCAGCCGCATATGCGTGGCCAGTTCCGCCCGGCCGGCACGCGGGCCGAACTGCGCGGTGACCACCTGCGGCTGCGGGTTCTTCTCATTGAACAGCGCAATGGCGGTCACGTGGTTGGCCGCCGTCATCGGGCTTTGCACCGTGACCTTCAGCGGCACCACGTTGCCGTTCTCCACCAGCGGCGGGATGTCCAGCTCCACCCGGCCCTCGCGCAGCGGCTTGCCGCCGGTGAAGGCACGGATCGCCGCGGCCTGGTCCTCCGGCGTCGCCAGGCCCGGCACCGGGCGCAGCGCCAGCGCCAGCAGCGCGCCGGCGGCGAATTCGCGCCTATTCATCTGCGGTCAGTGTCAGCAGGAAGGCCACCACGTCCTCGATCTCCGCTTCGGTCAGTATCGGCTTGCCGCGAAACGCCGGCGCCACGTCGCGCAGGCGGTCCGTCACGCCGTAGGAGGGCATGATGCTGTCGGGGTTCAAGCCCTGGCTGTCGGTGATGCGCGCCCGCAGCGCCGCCGCGTCCCAGCGCCGCCCGGCCCCGGCCAGCGACGGCGCCAGGTTGCCCTGGAAGCGTTCCTCCGGGAACGGGCCGTAATGGCACAGCAGGCACAGCCCCTTCTGCCGGGTGGTGACGATGGCGCGGCCCCGCGCCGCATCGCCCTGCGCCCAGGCCGGCGGGGCCAGCAGCAGCGCCAGCAGCGCCAGGACGCATCTAGCCGAAGACATCATGGGTGATGGTGGCGAACCAGCCCTCGGCATACTGCGCTTCCCGCGCGCGGAAGCCGGCGTCGGCCTGCAGCGGGCTGACCCCGCCGGCGCCCGGCACATCTATCAGCAACCCGTTGGCCGGCTGGTACACCCCGGCGATGGAGATGCCGTAGTCCGGTGCCACCAGGCTGTAGCAGGTGTTCAGCAGCTTGGTCGGCGTCGGCGCCTCGCCCTGCAGCAGCCCCGCCACCACCTGGGCGCAGGCGCGGGCCTGGGCATTGGCGGCAAAGGCGCTCTTCGGCATGGCGCCGCCGATGCAGGCATCCCCCACCACATGCACGCCGGGCCGCAGCCGGCTCTCGAAGCTCACCGGGTCCACCGGGCACCAGCCGCTGCGGTCCGCCACGCCGGCGATCCGCGCAATCTCCCCGGCGTGCTGCGGCGGGATCACGTTGCCAACCGCGGCGTCATGGTCGCCGAATTCGGTCCGGAAGGTACGGGTCGCGGCATCCACCGCCACCACCTTGCCGCCGGCCGAAAGCGGCACGTATTCCAGGTTGGGGTACAGCGCCGCCCAGGCCTGCTCGAACAGGCGCTGCTTGCTGAACTGGTCCTTGGCATCCAGCACCAGCAGCTTGCTGCGCGGCTTATTCTGCTTGAGGAAATGCGCCACCAGGCTGGCCCGCTCATACGGCCCGGGCGGGCAGCGGTACGGGTTGGCCGGCACGCTCATCACCACCAGGCCGCCATCCGGCATGGCGCGCAGCTGGTCGCGCAGCAGCAGGGTCTGTGGCCCGGCCTTCCAGGCATGCGGCAGGCGCTCGGCGGCGGCTTCGGTGTAGCCGGGCAGGGCGGCCCAGTTCAGGTCCACGCCCGGCGCCAGCACCGCACGGTCGAAGGGCAGGGTGGTGCCATCGGCCAGCCGCACCGCGCGGTCCTCCAGCGCCACGGCGCGCTGGTGCACCACGGCCACGCCGGCCCGCTTCAGCCCGTCATAGCCGAAGCGCTGGGCCGACATCTCCCGCAGCCCCGCGATGACGGCGTTGCTGAACGGGCAGGAAACATACTCGGCGCTGGCTTCCACCAGCGTCACCGCCACGCCCGCCGCATGCAGCGTGCGGGCCGCGGTGGCGCCGGCGAACCCGCCGCCGACCACCACCACCTTGGGCCTGGCCGTTTCCTGCCCTTGGGCCAGCGCCGGGGCCGCCAGCAGCCCCAGCGAGGCCCCGAGTGTCTGGCGCCGGCGCATTGGCCTCAAACCACCGGCACGAGGCTCAGCCCCGTGCCGAGGCGCCGAATGGCGCCTGCCGCAATTGCGGTGCAAGCCAAGCGCGCGGATGCGTGCGCGTCATGCGGAAAGCATGGCTTCGGCATGACGCGCTTGACGGCATGCATCAGTGCTTCAGGTCGGCGTGCCGCAGCGGCAGCCGCCGCACGCGCTTGCCCGTGGCGGCGAAGATCGCGTTCAGCACCGCCGGCGCCGCCACTGCGATCGTCGGCTCGCCCACGCCACCCCAGAACCCGCCGGAGGGCATCACGATGCTCTCGACCGCCGGCATCTCGTCCATCCGCAGGGCCTGGTAGGTGTCGAAGTTCTCCTGCTCCATGTGGCCGTTCTTCACCGTGCATTCCTGGTAGAAGGCGGCGCCCAGCCCGTAGACGAAGCTGCCTTCCACCTGGGCGGCGATCTGCTGCGGGTTCACCGCATGGCCCGGGTCGGTGGCGGCGGTGATCTTGTGCACCTTCACCTCGCCGGCGCGGCTGACCGAGACCTCGGCGCAGGCGGCCACGTAGCTGCCATAGCCCATGATCGCCGCCAGGCCGCGATGATGCCCGGCCGGCGCCGGCTTGCCCCAGCCGCCCTTGTCCGCCACCGCGTTCAGCACCGCCAGCTGCTTCGGCGCGCGGGCCAGCAGGGCGCGGCGGAACTCCAGCGGGTCCTTGCCGGCGGCATGGGCCACTTCGTCGATGAAGCATTCCATGTAGACGGCGTTCTGGTTCAGGTTCACCCCGCGCCAGAAGCCCGGCGGCACATGCGTGTTCCGCATGGCGTGGTCGATCAGCAGGTTCGGCACGCCATAGCCGAAGGTGAATTCGTTGCCGCCCTGCGCCATGCCCTGGAAGACGCGGCTGTCCAGCCCGTTTTCCAGCAGGTTCGGCGCAATGCCGGCCACGATGGACTGGCCGGAGATGCGGACATGCATGGCGTCCACCTTGCCATCCGCATCCAGCCCGGCGGTCAGCCTGCACTGGGTGATGGGGTGGAAGCGGCCATGCAGCATGTCCTCCTCCCGGCTCCACAGCAGCTTCACCGGCACGCCCGGCATCTGCTTGGCGATCTGCACCGCCTGGGTCACGTAGTCATGCCAGCCGCGCCGGCCGAAGCCGCCGCCCAGGTGGATCTTGTGGATCTCGCAGACCTGCGCCCGGTGGCCGGACGCCGCCGCCGCCGCCGCCAGCGCCGCGTCGCCATTCTGCGTCGGGCACCAGACCTCGCACTTGTCGGCGGTCCACACCGCCGTGGCGTTCATCGGCTCCATCGTCGCGTGGTTCTGGAACGGGAAGCTGTAGGTCGCCTCGACCTTCTTCACCGCCTTTTCCATGGCACCCGCCATGTCACCGGCCTTGTTGCCGATATAGGCCTGGGTCGCGGTCAGCCCCTCGGTCAGCATGGCGTCGATGTCGGCCTGCTGGATCCGGGCATTCGGGCCCTCATCCCAGTCGATCTGCACCGCCTCCAGCGCGGTCTTGGCCTGCCACCAGGTCTGCGCCACCACGGCAACCGCGGATTCGCCCACCTGGAACACATGCTTCACGCCCGGCTTGGCCATGGCGGCCGCAGCGTTGAAGCCGCGGACCTTGCCGCCGAACACCGGGCAATCCTTGATCGCGGCGTTCAGCATGCCCGGCAGCTTCAGGTCGGCGCCGTAGACCTGGCGGCCATTGACCTTGTCCCGCGTGTCCAGGCGGGGCAGCGGCTTGCCCGCGATCTTCCAGTCCTTCGGGTCCTTCAGCGCAATGCCGGCGGCATCCGGCGGCGTCAGCCGCGCCGCGGCGGCGGCGACCTTGCCATAGGTGATGCGGCGGTTGGTCTTGGCGTGGGTGATGGTGCCCTTGCTCACCGTCAGCTCGGCGGCCGGCACCTTCCAGCCCTCGGCCGCGGCCTGCACCAGCATGATCTTGGCCGCCGCGCCGCCCTTGCGGACGTAGTCGTGGCTGGCGCGGATGCCGCGGCTGCCGCCGGTGGACATGTCGCCCCACACCCGGTTGCGCCGCAGGTTGTCGGTCGGGCTGGGGTATTCGGTGGTCACCTTGGCCCAGTCGCAGTCCAGTTCCTCGGCCACCAGCTGGGCCAGGCCGGTCAGCGTGCCCTGGCCCATCTCGCTGCGGGCGATGCGGATGACGACGGTGTCGTCGGCCTTCACCACCACCCAGGCATTCACCTCGGGCGGAATGGCGGGGGCGGCGGCCGGGGCGCTCTGGCCGGCGGCCTCATCGATGAAGGGGGCCTGGATGGCCAGGGTGAAAGCGCCGAGCGCGGCCGAGGCCTTCAGGAAGCCACGACGGCTGGGGGTGGAGATATGCGTCATGATGCTGTCCTCCCTCAACCGCGCCGCGCATTGGCGTCGGCGGCACGCTTGATGCCGGCCATGACCCGGTTGTAGGTGCCGCAGCGGCAGATATTGGTGATGTTCTCGCGGATCTCGGCCTCGGTCGGCTTCGGGTTGCTGGCCAGCAGCGTCGCCGCCGCCATCAGCATGCCGGACTGGCAGTAGCCGCATTGCGGCACATCCAGCGCCACCCAAGCCTGCTGCAGCGGGTGGGTGCTGTTGGGCGAAAGCCCCTCGATCGTGGTGATCTTCTGGTTCGGCTGCACCGAGGACACCGGCAGCGCGCAGGACCGCACGGCCTGGCCGTCGATCTGCACCGTGCAGGCGCCGCATTGGGCTATGCCGCAGCCATACTTGGTGCCGGTCATGCCCAGCTGTTCGCGGATGACCCAGAGCAGGGGCGTGTCAGGGTCCACCTGCACATCGTGAACCCGCCCATTGACGTTCAACTTCGTCATTTCGCCCCTCCTGCAAGGATATTTGCCCCGACCCTAGCAGCCTGCCTGGGGCCGGCGCCAGCCTGAGCACCTGTTTCGCCCGCCGGGCGCGCAAGGATACGCCCGGCCCGCCGGTTTCCGCCGCCGCCGAAGCTGGGCTAGCCTGCCCGCCAACCCAAGGGAGAATGATCCATGATCGAGCGCGACGTCATCGTCACGACCAAGTACGGCCAGATGCCGTCCTTCACCTGCCACCCCGACAGTGGCGGGCCGTTCCCGGCCATCATCCTGTACATGGACGCGCCCGGCATCCGCGAGGAGCTGCGCAACCTGGCGCGCCGCATCGCCAAGGCCGGCTACTTCGTGGTGCTGCCGGACATGTACTACCGCATGGGCCATATCCGCTTCGACACCGCGCGCCGCAACGACGCCATGTCGGCGATCATCCGCCCGACCATGAACCACCTGACCAACGAGATGGTCATGGACGATACCGCCGGCCTGATCGGCTACATCGACGCGCAGGACGCGGCGAAGCCCGGCCCCATCGGCTGCGTCGGCTACTGCATGTCCGGCCGCCACATCACCAACGCGCTGACCCGCTTCCCCGACCGGATGAAGGCGGGCGCCTCGCTGTACGGCGTCGGCATCGTGACGGAAGCCGAGGACAGCCCGCACCTGGCGCTGGCCAAGGCCGCGGGGGGCGAGCTGTACTACGCCTTCGCCGAGACCGACCAGACCGTGCCGGACTTCGTCATCCCCAAGCTCCGCCCGGCGCTGGAAGCCGCCGGCGTGCCGAGCCAGGTGGACGTGTACCCGGGCACGTTCCATGGCTTCGCCTTTCCGGAACGCCCGGTCTATGACCACCACGCCGCCGAGGACAGCTGGGCGAAGATCTTCGCCATGTGGGCGCGCCGGCTGAAGTAGCGCCCCGCTTCACCTGCTGCTTGGGCGGTGTAGGATGCCGCCCAAGAACAGCAGGGGAAGTGCAGGGATGCGGCAGGATTTCGCCAAGGCGGTACAGGCGGCGGTGGCCGATGAGGCGCAGCTGCGCGCCGCCCTGGATCAGGCCGATATCGCGCCGCTGCTGATGGTGCTGGTGCAGCTGACCGGCGACACCAGCCTGCTGGACCAGGTGGCCCCGCACATCCAAGGCCCCTGGAGCTTCCTGGAAACCGTGCCGGCCGAGATGAAGGCCGCCCTGCGCGACCGGCTTGTCTTGGTATTGCAGGACTACGCCCGCGAAGGCCGCGCCGAGCCGCCCCGCCCGGATGAGGCCACGCTCCAGCGCATGATGAGCGCCGGCGTCGGCCAGCCGGTGCCGGCCGAGTACATACCGCTGCTGCTGGAGGAGATGCGCTTCACGCCGACCGATGAGCGCGCGGTGCGCTGGCGCCGCCAGCCCTCTGGCCTCGGGCGGTTCCGCGTGCTGATCATCGGGGCCGGGCTGACCGGGCTGTGCACCGCGATCCGGCTGAAGGAAATGGGCATCCCCTTCACGATATTGGAGAAGAATGCCGAGCTTGGCGGCACCTGGCTGGAGAACAGCTACCCCGGCTGCGCCGTGGACACGCCGAACCACTTCTTCTCCTTCAGCTTCAACCCGAATGACCGCTGGTCGCGCCACTTCTCCCGCCGCGACGAGATCCTGGCCTATCTGCGCGACATGGCCGCGAAGTACGACCTGCTGCCGCATATCCGCTTCAACGTGGAGGTGGATCGCGCCAGCTTCGATGCACGCCGCGCGCAATGGCGGGTGGAGCTGCGCCGGCGCGATGGCGGGCAGGAGACGCTGGGCTGCAACGCGCTGGTCAGCGCCGTCGGCCAGCTCAACCGCCCGGCGCTGCCGGATATCCAGGGCATCGACGACTTCGGGGGGCCGGTCTTCCACACCGCGCGCTGGGACCACACCGCGCCGCTGGCCGGGCAGCGCGTCGCCATGCTGGGCACCGGGGCGTCGGCGATGCAGGCGGCGCCCTCCATCGCGCCGGAAGCGGCGCAGCTGACCGTGTTCCAACGCTCCCCGCACTGGGCGGTGAACAACCCGAACTACCACAAGCAGGTCGCCCCCGGCAGCACCTGGGCGCTGGAGCACCTGCCGTACTACTCGCAATGGCTGCGCTTCCAGCTGTTCTGGGCCAGCTCGGATGGCTTCCACGCCACCCTCTCGCCTGACCCGGCATGGGACCAGCCGGCGCTGTCGCTGAACGCCGCCAACCACCGCATGCGGGAGATGCTGGTGGCGCATATGCGCGCCGAGCTGGATGGCGATGAGGAGATGCTGGCCAAGGTGACGCCGGGCTACCCGCCCTATGGCAAGCGCATGCTGCGCGACAACCACTGGTACCGCATGCTGAAGCGCCCGAACGTGACGTTGGAGACCGGCCGCATCGCCCAGGTGGAACGCGACGGCATCCGCATGCAGGACGGCAGCTTCCATCCGCTCGATGTCATCATCCTGGCCACCGGCTTCCAGGCCAGCAAGATGCTGTGGCCGATGGAGATCGTGGGCAGCGAGGGCCGCAGCATCCGCGACCTGTGGGGCGATGACGACCCGCGCGCCTACATGGGCATGACGGTGCCGGGCTTCCCCAACCTGTTCATCACCTACGGCCCCAACACCAACCTGGCGCATGGCGGCAGCATCATCTTCCACACGGAATGCCAGGTTCGCTACATCTGCCAGGCCCTGCGGGAAATGCTGGAACACGACCTGGCCACGCTGGACGTGAAGCGCGACGTGCACGACGCCTACAACGTGAAGGTGGATGCCGCCTGTCAGCGCATGGTCTGGGCGCATCCCGGCGTGACCAGCTGGTACAAGAACCGGCACAACCGCGTCACCGTCACCTCGCCCTGGCGGCTGCTGGACTATTGGCGGATGACCAAGGAATTCCAGCCCGCCGACTTCCACGCCCGGCAAGGAGCCGACGCATGAGCGAACCCCTTCTGGTCCAGCGCGAGGGCGGCATCGCCTGGCTACGCTTCAACCGGCCGGAGCGGCTGAACGCGATCGACGCCGCCATGGCCGTGGCCTTCCGCGATGCCGTCTGCGCCCTGCCCGGCGACGCCACGCTGCGCTGCGTGGTGCTGGCCGGGGAGGGCCGTGCCTTCATGGCCGGCGGCGACATCACCGCCTTCGGCAACCCCGACGCCATCGCCACCATCATGGACCCGATGCACGAGGCGCTGGCGCTGCTGGCGGCGCTGCCGGTGCCGGTGCTGGCCAGCGTGCAGGGCGCCGCGGCCGGCGGCGGCATGAGCATCGCGCTGGCCGCCGACCTGGCCATTGCCGCCGACAACGCGAAGTTCAACCTGGCCTATCTCCGCCTCGGCACCTCGCCGGATTGCGGCGGCAGCTGGAACCTGGCGCGGCTGGTCGGGCTGCGCCGCGCGCTGGGCATCGCTCTGCTTGAGGAAGTGCTGGACGCCCCCGCCGCGCTGGCGGCTGGGCTGCTCAACAAGGTGGTGCCGGCGGCCGAGCTGGCCGAGGCCACCGCCGCCATGGCGCGCAAGCTGGCCGCCGGCCCGCGCGAGGCCAGCGGCCGCACCAAGCTGCTGCTGCGCGCCGCCGCCGGCCGCGACCTGCCCGCGCAGCTGGATGCCGAGCGCGCGAATTTCCTGGCCTGCGCCGGCACCGCCGACTTCGCCGAGGGCGTCGGCGCCTTCCTCGGCCGCCGCACGCCGGACTTTCCGGGGCGGTAGCGCGACGGCGCTCGTGGTCCGGTAGCGCCCGCGCGGAATAGCTGGCACGCTGCCGCGAAACACGGAGGAAACCGAGATGCGGCGGCGCTCTGCCCTGGCCTTGCCTGCTTTGGCCTTGCCTGCCCTGCTGCTCGCCGGCCGCGCTGCGGCGCAGGGCTTTCCGCAGCGCCCGGTGACGGTGGTGGTGCCGTTCCCGCCCGGTGGCTCCACCGATGTCGCGGCCCGGCTGCTGGCGGAACCCATGGCGGCCGCGCTGGGGGAACGCGTGGTGGTGGAAAACCGCGGCGGCGGCGCCACTGTCGTCGGCACCGACTACGCCGCGCATGCGCCGGCCGATGGCTACACGCTGCTGATGGCGTCGGGCACCGCGTCCACCATCAACCCCATCATCGCCCGCAACCTGCCCTACAAGCCCAGCGACTTCGCGCCGGTCTCGCTGGTGGCCAAGCTGCCCTTCGCGGTCAATGTGCGCCCCGGCCTGCCGCAGACCCTGGCCGAGATCGTCGCCATGGCCAAGGCGCAGCCGGGCCGGCTGACGCATGGCACCAACGGCCCGTCCAGCTTCAACAACATCGCCTGGGCGCTGGTGCAGGACGCCCTGGGCTTCCGCACCCAGGACGTGACCTATCGCGGCGACAGCGCGCAGCTGAACGACTTCGCCGGCGGCCGGCTGGACCTCATCGTCGTCGGCGGCAGCACCGGCCTGCAGGCCGAGCGCAACCGCATGGGCAAGCTGGTCGCCTGGACCGGCGACCGCCGCATGCCCAGCACGCCGGAGGTGCCGCTGGTGGCGGAACTCAGCCCCGGCTGCGTGGCGCAGACCTGGTTCTGCCTGCTGGCGCCGGCCCGCACCCCGCCGGAGGCGATCGCCAAGCTCAACGCCGCGGCCCAGCGCGCCATCGCCACCCAGGAATTCCAGGACCGCATGCTGGCCGAGGGCCAGTTCGCCGAAGGCAGCACGCCCGAGGGCCTGGGCGACTTCCTCCGCGCCGAGGATGCCCGCTGGCGCCCGGTGCTGGCCCGCCTGAACGTACGGATGGACTGACCTGATGAGCGAGGCTGAATCGCCCTACGCCTGGTGGCGCCTGCTGGCCGCCGTGCTGCTTTCCACCATCGGCGGCGTCGGGCTGTGGAGCATCGTGGTCGCGCTGCCCGCGGTGCAGGCCGAATTCGGCGTGGCCCGCGCCGGGGCCTCGCTGCCCTATACCTTCACCATGCTGGCCTTCATGGTCGGCGGCGTGGTCATGGGCCGGCTGGCGGACCGCTTCGGCGTGGTGCTGCCGGTGGTGATCGGCGCGCTGGCGCTGGGCGTCGGCTATACCGCCACCGCCTTCGCGCCGGATATCGCCAGCTACGCCGCGCTCTACGCCATCTTCATCGGCGGCATGGGCAGTTGCGCGGTGTTCGGCCCGCTGGTGGCGGATACCTCGCTGTGGTTCACCCGCCGGCGCGGCATCGCGGTGGCGCTGTGTGCCAGCGGCAACTACTTCGCCGGCGCCTTCTGGCCGCCGGTGCTGCAGCACTTCATCGCCGAACATGGCTGGCGCAGCACACATCTCGGCATCGCCGCCTTCTGCGTCGTCACCATGCTGCCGCTGGCGCTGGCCATGCGCCGCCCGCCGCCGAAGCAGGCCGCCGGCGCCACCGCGCTCGCCGCCGGTGGGCTGGCACGGCTTGGCCTCTCCCCCAACGCCCTGCAGGGGCTGCTGATCCTCGCCGGCCTGTCCTGCTGCGTCGCCATGGCCATGCCGCAGGTCCACATCGTCGCCTACTGCGTGGACCTGGGCTACGGCGCCGCCCGCGGGGCGGAGATGCTGGCGCTGATGCTCGGGTTCGGCGTCGTCTCCCGCCTCATCAGCGGCGTCATCACCGACCGCATCGGCGCGGCGGCCATGCTGCTGCTGGGGTCCTTCCTGCAGATGGTCGCGCTGGCGCTGTTCCTGCCCTTCGACAGCCTGTCCTCGCTCTACGTCGTCTCGGCGATCTTCGGCCTGTTCCAGGGTGGCATCGTGCCCAGCTACACCATCCTGATCCGCCAGTTCTTCCCGCCCGCCGAGGCCGGCTTCCGCATCGGCCTGGTGCTGTCCTCCACCCTGGCCGGCATGGCGCTGGGGGGATGGCTCTCCGGCCTGATCTTCGACGCCACCGCCAGCTACCAGATGGCCGTGGTCAACGGCATCGCCTGGAACCTGCTCAACCTCTCCATCGCCGCCTGGCTGCTGCTGCGCGCCCGCGCCACCATGGCCCTGGCCTGAAAGGAAACCCCACCATGCGTCTCGGCCTGTTCATGATGCCGCTGCATCCGCCCGAACGCCCGATGCACGAAACCCTGGCGGAGGACACCGAGAAGTCCCTGCTGGCCGACCGCCTCGGCTTCCACGAGCTCTGGATCGGCGAGCATTTCTCCGCCTCGTCGGAACCGATCCCCTCGGCCCTGATGTTCATGGCCGCGCTGTTGCCGCGCACCAACCTCACCTTCGCCACCGGCGTCATCAACCTGCCCAACCACCACCCGGCCATCGTGGCGGCGGAGGTCGCGCAGTTCGACCACATGAGCGGCGGCCGCTTCATCATGGGCATCGGCCCCGGCGGGCTGTCCAGCGACTGGGAGCTGTTCGGCAATACCGACCCGGCCCAGCGCGGCCGCAAGATGCTGTCCCACATGGACACCATCCTGGCCATCTGGAACCAGGGCCCGCCCTACGACATCGAGGGTGCGCGCATCACCCAGGCGATCATCCCGGAATTCGGCGTCGGCACCATGCCAAAGCCGTTCCAGCGGCCGCATCCGCCCATCGCCATCACCGCCCGCAGCATGGACAGCTTCGGCGTCCGCACCGCGGCCGAGCGTGGCTGGTCGGTGGTGTCAGCCAACTTCGTCGCCGAGCGCATCGTGGAGGGCCATTGGCGCACCATGGGCGCGGCGCTGGCGGCGCAGGGCAAGCAGCCCAGTGGCGCGAACTGGCGGGTCTCCCGCAACTTCTGCATCGCGGCGACGGATGCCGAGGCGGAGGACCGCATGCTCGCGGCCGAGGGTGCCAACCGGTACTACTTCCACTACCTCAGCACCCTGGCGCGCCGCGCCGGCCAGTTGGAAACCCTGAAGCCGAGCAGCGACACGCCGGACGAGGCGGTGACGCTGGAAGCCATCATCCGCGACTGCGTGATCTCGGGCTCGCCGAAGACGGTGCTGGACCGGCTCATCGCTTTCCGCGACCGCGTCGGCCCCTTCGGCCACCTGCTGATGGCGGGGCTGGACTGGTCCGGCGCCAATGCGGGGTGGGAGGCAGAGACGATGAAACGGCTGGCGGAGGAGGTGATGCCCCGCTTCCGCCAGCATGTCGCGGCAGGGGCGTGATCCCTGCCGGCTGAGGCGGCCCGCCCGGTACGGGCTGGCCGCGCGCCTTAGCGACGAAGCACTACGAAGCGGTCGCGCCGCCCTGCTGCTGCACCAGGGCTTCCAGCCGCGGGGCATCCTTGGTCGGCGCCTGGAAGTGCAGCGTCACCTGGTCGCCGACGGCGCGGATCTCGGCGTGCCGGCGGTCCAGCGGCCCCTCGCGGACCAGGCTTTCCAGCGCCAGCTTGGCAGCCTCCCGGTCGCGGAAGCGGGCATTGACCTCGACGCATTCGCCCGGCTTGGCGCAGGCGCCGGCGGCGCTGTCCATGATGTCCTCCGGCGGCACCGCCCGGGCGCCCTGGCTGGCGGTGGAGGATGATGGATCGCTGGCCGGGAAGGTGTCCTCGACGCCCGCCTCCACGTTGCGGTCCGGCGTCAGGTGCGGCATTTCGTTCTGGTGGTGTGTCTGGTTTGGCATGGGGAAGGGTCCCTTTCCGCTTCCCCCCGCCAACGTCCCCAGGCCCCGATGGTTCAGCCCCGTCGCCGCACAGTCGGCGGCGACACGCTCAACCCAGGCGTTCCTCGCGGTACAGCGAAAGCTTTTCCTGCGCCGCCTTGTCGCTGTAGCCGAACAGCGTCAGCGGCGTCTCCGCCCGCAGCTCCAGCGCGTTCCAGCTGGGCACCACGAACAGGTCGCGCTCCTCCAGCCGGAACTCGCGGCCCTCCACCCGCGCGGTGCCACGGCCTTCCACCACCACGAAGGTGGTGCCGTCCGTCGCCCGGCGCGGCTTCGTCTCGAACCCCGCCGGCAGATGCCGCACATGCGCCGCGATGGTCGGCATGATCGGCCCGCTGTTGGCCGGGTTGATGAACTCCAGCGCGTGGCCCAGATGCGGGTCGGGCGCATCGGCGCCGGCCACGGCCATCAGGCTCTCGCGCCACTGCGCGTAGGGGTAGTGGAAGATCGGCTGCTGCTGCGGCCGGCGCTCGGCGGCGGTGGCGCGGAACGGGCGCATGTTGCGGCCATAGCGGTGCAGGTTGTCGCCGGACGGAATGCTCTCGCTCTGCATTGGGCTTTCCAGCCGTTCGGCGAAGCTGGCGTCGTAGAAACGCACGGTCGGGATATCCAGCCCGTCCAGCCAGATCATCGGCCGGTCGCTGGTATTGCCGTGGTCGTGCCATTGCCAGTTGGGCGTCAGCACCAGGTCGAAGGGCTGCATGTAGCAGCGCTCCCCATCCACCGCCGTGTAGGCGCCATCGCCTTCGATGACGAAGCGCAGCGCGCATTGGGTGTGCCGGTGACAGGGCGCCACCTCGCCGGGCAGGATCAGCTGCAGGCCGGCATAGAGGCTGGGCACCACGGCGGAGGTGCCGGGCAGCCCAGGGTTTTCCAGGATCAGCACGCGGCGCTCGGCCTGCTCGGCGCTGATCAGGTCGCCGGCGCGCAGCAGGTAGTCACGCGCCGGGCCATATTGCCACAGGTGGGGCTGCGCCACGCTGCGCGGGGTCGGCGTCACCAGGTTGGCCAGCACCTCCCACAGCGGAAACAGGCTGTGCGGCGCCATCTCGCCATACAGCTTCTCCAGCTGGGCGCGCTGGTCGTTCGGGGTGGCGATGCCGTCCATGGGTCGGTTCCTCCGGGGCTTGGGGGGAAGATAGCGCCGGGCGCCGCCTACTCCAACTTCACACCCGTCGCGGCCACGATCGGCCGCCACTTCTCGGTCTCCGCCCGGACGAAATCGGCCACCTGGTCCGGCGTGGCGGGCGGCGAGGGCTCGATCCCCGCCTCGATCAGGTCGCGCTGGAAGGCGGGGTCGGCCAGCGCCTTCAGCGTGGCGTCGTGCAGCCGCGCCACCAGCTCGGGCGGGGTGCCGGTGCGCACCGCCAGCATGGACCACAGCGCCGCCTCGAAGCCGGGCAGCCCCAGCGCCTCCGCCACGGTCGGCACCTCCGGTGCCAGCGGGGAACGTTCCCGCGAGCAGACCGCCAGCATCTTCACCTTGCCCTCGCGGTGGTGCGGCAGGCTGGTCACCACCGTATCGGTGGCGGCGTCGATCTGCCCGGCCAGCAGGTCCACCATGGCCGGGCCATTGCCGCGATACGGCACCGGCAGCCAGTCCGCCCGTACCTCATGCTTCAGGTATTCGCCGACCATGTGGACATAGGTGCCGGTGCCCGGGTTGGCGAAGCGGAGTTGCCCCGGCCGCGCCTTGGCCAGCGCCACCAGCCCCGTCAGGCTGGTCGCCACGTCGCTGCGGGCGATGACGCAGACCGAGTTGGCGCCGACCAGCGCCACCGGGCTGAAATCCACCAGCGGGTCGTATTGCGGCCGGGCCACCACCAGCGGGTAGAGCGAATGGGTCGAGGCGCCGGCGAAGACCAGGGTGTAGCCGTCCGGCCGCGCCCGCAGCACATCGGCCATGCCGATGGCACCGCTGGCCCCGGCGCGGTTGTCCGGCACCACGTTCTGCCCCAGCTCCTGCCCCAGCCGGGTGGCGATGCGCCGGGCGAAGGCATCCGTGCCGCCACCTGGCGCGAAGGGAATGACCAGGCGCAGCGGGCGGTCGGGGAAGCGCGGCCCGATGGCCGGAGCGCCGAAGGGCGCGGAGGGCTGAATCGGTCCGCCAGAACCCTGCGCCAGCGCGGGGGTGGCCAGCGTTGCGGCCAGGGTACTCGCGGGCAGCGCGCCCAGCAGCGTGCGGCGCGCGATCACAGCCCGGCCTCCGCCCAGTTCGGCGCCGGTTCCGCCGGGTGGCTGGCGAAGCCCGCCGCATGCACGCCCGAGATCGCCGCGTATTCATCCTTGTCCGACGCATCGCCGGAGACGCCCACGGCGCCGATCGCCTCGCCATCAGCATTCAGCACCAGCACGCCACCGGGCACCGGGATGAACCGGCCGTCGCTGGCGGCGGCGATGGCGGCCTGGAAGGCCGGCCGCTCCTTCAGCCGGTCGCGGATCACGCGGCTGCCGATGCCCATGCCCAGCGCCGCGCTGGCCTTGCCCTCGGCAATGGCGCGCCGCAGCGTGCCGGCGCCGTCCTGGCGGCGGAAGGCGACCAGGTTGGCCCCGGCATCCAGCACTGCGACGGCCAGCGGCAGCAGCCCCGCGGCGCTGCCGGCGGCCAGCGTCGCCTCCAGCATGCGTTCGGCATCGGCCAGGCGCAGCGAGGGCTGCACATGCTTGACGTAGTAGTCGGCGCTCATGCGGCGCTTCCTCCGGTATTTCGCCGGAGTCTAGCACCGAAGCAACTCGCGGGTCATCGTCGGCGCGGCCTTCAGTAGTGCAGCCGGCAGGCAACGATCTCCAGCCGCTGCTCCTCGCCGCTGCCGGCCACGCGATAGACCAGCCGATGCTCGTCATCTATCCGGCGCGACCACCAGCCAGCCAAATGGCCCTTCAGCGGCTCAGGCTTGCCAAGCCCACGGAAGGGCTGGCGCATGCAGTCGCGGATCAACTCGTTCAACCGCCGCAGCTTGGCGGGGTCGCTGGCCTGCCAGTGCAGGTAGTCCTCCCAGCCATGGCTGGTGAAGTGCAGCCTCACCCCGCCAGGTCGCGCGGCGTGGCGCCGCCGGCCTCGGCCTCGGCAATGGAGGCCAGCAGGCGGGAGGCATTGGTGGGGCTGCGCAGCAGGTGCACCGTCTCGCGCCAGCCCTCGAACTCGGCCTCGCTCATGACCACCACATTGCCGTGGCCCTGACGCGTCACCAGCAGGGGCGCGCGGTTGGCCTCCACCTCGTCGAGGTAATTGGCGAGGTTCTGGCGGAAGTCGCTGAAGTTGGTTTGGGACATCAGTGTACGTATACCTGTACAGGAATGGCATTGCCATAATTTCTAGCGGCAACACGGCAGCCAACCCGGCGCAAGTCGCCGTTGCCCCTGACCCACTCTCGCCGAGACAACCGAACTAACGCGTGGTGCTGCGAAGTCATTGTAACAATGCTCTCGTGCAATGTTTGGGGCCTATTGTGCAGTGTGTGCTACGGATGCCCAATCCGTTCAGAACCCGTGCATTTCCCGGCAGGGGAGCGGGTTGCGTTCACTTTCGGTCGCCCGGGTACCGGCCGGCTGCCGTTACTCGCTAAGGTCAATCAGCCAATTCGCCTCCTGTATCCTGGTGTCCAGCTTGCGCAACTCCTGCGACAGCTTGTCGGCGCCGGCCTGCACCTCGGCCACGCTGATCGCGGGCAGCCACCGGATTTCCGACTTGGTGTAGGCGCTCTGGGTCACGGCGGCGCTCTCGGCCAACTCGCGCTGCGCAGCCTGACGCAAACGCAGAACATCGCGTGCCGCCAACGCTTCAGTCATGCTGCGTCCGCCTACCTGCGCCGCTGCGTTTGTCAGGTTGATGTTGGCGATCAACCGCTCCAGTTCGGTGGCGCTGGTGTGGTACTGCGCCAGAAGCGCGGCCGGGTCCTCGGCGGGGCTTCGGCCTTCCTGCACCTTGGCGCTGCGCTTCATCCGCGCCCGCAACTCGTCCAGCCGCTTCACCAGATCGGCGCGAAGCACCAGGGCTTCAGCCAGCTTCATGCTCCCACTCCCGCAGCGGAGGAATCATGCTGAACGTAAAACAACGGCCGGTCCAGGGGCGCTCACCCCCCGCTCGGGTCAGCGCTGTCTTAGATGTGCAGCGCCCGCGCGCCCACGGCCAGCGCCGCTTCCTTCACCACCTCGTTCAGCGTCGGGTGGGCGTGGGAAATCCGCGCCACGTCCTCGGCCGAAGCGCCGAACTCGATGGCCATGACCATCTCGGCGATCAGCGTGCCGGCATCCGGCCCCAGGATGTGGGCGCCCAGCACCTTGTCGGTCTTGGCATCGGCCAGGATCTTCACGAAGCCGTCCAGGTCGCCCATGGCGCGGGCGCGGCCATTGGCGGTGAAGGGGAACTTGCCGACCTTGTAGGCCACGCCCTGCGCCTTCAGCTCTTCCTCGGTGGCGCCCACCGAGGCCACTTCCGGCCACGTGTAGACCACGCCGGGAATGGCGCCGTAGTTCACATGGCCATGCTGCCCGGCCAGGATCTCGGCGACCGCCACGCCCTCTTCCTCGGCCTTGTGCGCCAGCATCGGCCCGGCGATGACGTCGCCGATGGCGTAGATGCCCGGCACGTTGGTTGCGAAGTGGCCATCCACCTTGACCCGGCCGCGCTCATCCAGCGCCACGCCGGCGGTATCCAGCCCCAGGCCCTGCACATAGGGGCGGCGGCCGATGGCCAGCAGCACCACATCGGCCTTCACTTCCTCGGCGGCGCCGCCGGCGGCCGGCTCCACCGTCAGGGTCACGCCATCGGCGGCCTTCACCGCGCCGGTGACCTTGCTCTTCAGCTTGAACTTGATGCCCTGCTTGCCCAGCACGCGCTCGAACTGCTTGGCCACCTCGGCATCCATGCCCGGGATCAGCCGGTCGAGGAACTCGATCACGGTCACCTGCGCGCCGAGGCGCCGCCACACGCTGCCCAACTCCAGCCCGATCACGCCGCCGCCGATCACCACCAGGTGCCCCGGCACCTTGTCCAGCTCCAGCGCGCCGGTGGAGGTGGTGATCTGCTTCTCATCCACCTCGACACCGCGCAGCGGCGTGCTCTCGCTGCCGCTGGCGATGATGATGTTCTTCGCCTCGTACACCTCGCCGGCAACCTCGACCTTGCCAGCGCTGACGATCTTGCCCAGGCCCTTCAGCCAGGTGACCTTGTTCTTCTTGAACAGGAACTCGACGCCCTTGGTGTTGGCGCCGACAACCTCGCCCTTGCGGGCCTGCATCCGCGCCAGGTCCAGCTTCACGCCGTCCACCGCAATGCCGTGGTCGGCGAACTTGTGGCCGATCTCCTCGAAATTCTCGGAGGATTGCAGCAGCGCCTTGGACGGGATGCAGCCGACGTTCAGGCAGGTGCCGCCCAGCGTCTCGCGCATCTCCACGCAGGCGGTCTTCATCCCCAGCTGGGCCGCGCGAATGGCGGCGACATAGCCGCCGGGGCCGGCGCCGATGACGATGACGTCGAAGCTTTCGGGCATGGAAAGGTCCTAACGGGCAGAATTCGGCGGGGTTTTGGCCCCAGATGACGCGCGAAGCAAGCGCCGGCATCCCAGGTGGTTGTGGCCGCGGCCTTCTCCCAGCCCCCCGCTTGGGCAACCTTGGCCAGCTCCGCCTGTTCTGGCCGCATGCCTCACATCAATGCCGCAGACGTCACCCTGGCCCAGCTGTCGCTGGACGCCTACTCGGACACCGCCGCCCTGCCCACCGGCTTCATCGCCCCGCCGCTGGCGCTCTCCCCCACACCGGGCGTCAGCTACAGCAATGGCAGCTTCCACGCCGGCAGCGGCGCCGCCCTGGTCAGCACCGGCCTGCTGAACGGCGAGCAGACGCTCGTCGTGGCCTTCCGTGGCAGCGACGACGCGGTGGATTCCCGCCATGACCTGGGCGGCATCAACGGCGCCTATGCCGATTTCGCCCCGCTGGTGCAGGCGGTGGACGCCTATGCCGCCAGCGGCGCGGTGCAGCAGGTGGTCGTCACCGGCCACAGCCTGGGCGGCGCCATGGCGCAGCTCTACATGGCCACCCACCCGGACCAGCCCGGCGGCCCGGCGCATGAGGCCGTCACCTTCGGCTCTCCGGGTGCCCAGCTGGCCGCCGCGCCGGATGCACGCATCGACAACCTGGTCATCGCCGACGACCCGGCCGTGCTGCTCGGTGTCCACCGGGCGGAGGTCGGCGCCGTGCTGGCCGCCAACCCGGCGCTGGCCCAGGCCGCGGCGCAGCAGGCCGCCCTGGAATTCCCCGGCCTGACCGCGGAGGAGGCGCTGGCCAGCCTGCCGCTGTTGACCAGCAACTACGTCAACCGCGGCGACCTGACCCTGCTGCCCGCCGCCGATGGCCGGCTGGACCCGAGCGCCGCGCTGCACCTCGACCCCGCCGAGCACGACATGGCGCTGTACCTGGCCCGCACCACCGCCGCCGCCGCCGGCACCGGCCCCAGCCTGGACGTGCCGCAGCAGCCGCTGACCGCGATGCAGGCGCTGGACCGCGCGGTCTATGCCGGCGACACCAGCGCCATCGGCAGCAAGGCGCTGGTGGATGCGGCCGTCGCCAACTGGCCGCAAGCGCCGCATGCGCTGGACCAGGCCGGCACCTGGCTCAGCGCGCTGCACCACGACCTGCCCTTCGGCTAGCACGCGGCGCCTGGCTACAGGTGCCCACGCCGCCGGGTTTCCCCCAGCCCCCAGGCGCTGGCGGCGGCGATCAGCAGGAAGCCGGTGACGTACCAGAAGAAGCCGCTTTCCATCCCCGCCGCCTTGAACCACAGCCCGATGTATTCCGCCGTGCCGCCGAACAGCGCATTGGCCACGGCATAGGAAAGCCCGACCCCCAGCGCCCGGACCGAGGCCGGGAACAGCTCCGCCTTCACCAGCCCGCTGATGGAGGTATAGCAGCTGATGATCGTCAGCGCCGCCATCACCAGCAGGAAGGCGCGCACCGGCCCGCCGGGCTGGCCCAGCGCGGTCAGCAGCGGCACCGTCACCACGGCACCGCCCAGGCCGAAGGCCAGCAGCATCGGCCGCCGCCCGACCCGGTCCGACAGCGCGCCGAAGATCGGCTGCAGCAGCATGAAGCAGAACAGCACCGCCGCCATGGTCACGCTGGCGGTGCGCGTCGCCATGCCCGCGGTGTTGACCAGGTATTTCTGCATGAAGGTGGTGAAGACGTAGAAGCTCATGGAGCCGCCGGCGGTCAGCCCCATCACCAGCAGCACCTCCCGCCAATGGTCGCGCCACAGCGCCCGCACGCTGCCGGCATCCTTGCTGCCGGCGGCCTCGGTGCTCTGCGTCTCATGCAGGGCCCGGCGCAGGAACAGCGCCACCACGGCGGCCAGCGCGCCGATGACGAAGGGAATGCGCCAGCCCCAGGCGCGCATCTGCGCCCCGTCCAGCAGCGCCTCCAGCACCACCAGCACCAGCACCGCCAGCAACTGCCCGCCGATCAGCGTCACGTACTGGAAGCTGGCGAAGAAGCCGCGGTTATGCGCGGCGGCCACCTCGCTCATGTAGGTGGCACTGGTCCCGTATTCGCCGCCGACGGAAAGCCCCTGCGCCAGCCTGGCCACCAGCAGCAGGATCGGCGCGGCGATGCCGATGCTGTCATGCGTCGGCAGCACCGCGATCATCAGGCTGCCGCCGCACATGAGCAGTACAGACGCCATCATGGAGAACTTGCGGCCGCGCCTATCCGCCAGCCGGCCGAACACCCAGCCGCCGAGTGGCCGCACCAGGAAGCCGGCGGCGAAGATGCCGGCGGTGTTCAGCAGCTGCGTGGTCGGGTTGCCGCCGGGGAAGAACCGGGCGGCGAAGTACAGCGACAGGAAGGAATAGGCATAGAAGTCGTACCATTCCACCAGGTTGCCGGAGGAGCCGCCGATGATGGCGAGCACCCGGCGGCGACTGTCGGCGGGGGATTCGGCGGCGGTGCTGGGGGTGCTGTCCATCGGGGCTCTCCTCCCGCAGGCAACGCGGCCGGGGCGATTGCGTGCCATCGGCATCGACAATCCCGGCGACACGGCGGCCCGGGGCCGCGCTCGCGCGCTCGTCAGCCCGGCCGGGCAGGGCCGTGGTGCCCGCCCCGCAACGCCTGTTCCCTCCGGCCAAGGCTTTGCGATAGCCTGCCGCCAAAGGGAACGGAAACACCATGCAGAACAAGCTGCTTCGGCCAATGGGCCGTCGTCACATGCTGGCGCTTGGCGCCGCGGGGCTGGGTGGCGCCTTGGGCGGCCCCTTGGCCGGCCCCGCCCTGGCCCAGGGCAACAGCGGCGAACGCTTCCCCGACCGGCCGATCAAGGTCTTCGTGCCCTGGACCGCCGGGTCCTCCTCGGACGTGCAGATGCGCTCCATGTGCGAGGAAGCCGGCAAGTTGCTCGGCCAGCCCATTATCACCGAGAACCGGCCCGGCGCCTCCGGCACGCTGCATGCCCAGGCGCTCGCCCAGGCCCGGCCGGATGGCTACACGCTGGGCCAGATGCATCTCTCCGTGGTGCGCCGGCCCTTCCTGGTGAAGACCCCGCAATGGGACGCCACCGCCGACTTCACCCACATCATGCGGGCCTGCGGCTGGCTGTACGGCGTGGCGGTGAAGGCCGACGCGCCGTGGAAGAGCTGGGCCGAGTTCGTCGCCCATGCCCGCGCCAACCCGGGCCGCGTGACCTTCGCCACCTCCGGCATCGCCACCACCAACCATCTGGCGATGGAGGAGCTGGGCACGCGGGAAGGCGTGCAGTTCACCCATGTGCCGTTCCGCGGTTCGTCGGAAGGCGTCACCGCCGTGCTGTCCGGCACCACGGATTGCATCGCCGACAGCTCCGCCTGGATGCCGCAGGTGGAAGCGGGGGCGATGCGCTGCCTCTGCGTCTGGACCGAGCAGCGGGTCGCCAAGATCGCCAATGTGCCCACCCTGAAGGAGCTGGGGCACGACATGGTGGTCACCAGCCCCTATGGCCTGTCCGGCCCCAAGGGCATGGACCCCGCCATTGTCCGCACCCTGCACGAAGCCTTCCGCGCCGCGCTGGACGGCGTGCCCAACGGCAATGTCCGCGGCCAGTTCGACATGCCCAAGCAATACCTGAACACCGCCGACTACACCGCCTACATCACCCAGCGCGCGGCCTATGAGCGCGACATGGTCACCCGCCTCGGCATCAAGCTGGATTGAGCACCATGAACCGTCGTTCCCTGCCGGCGCTGGCCGCCGGCCTGCTCGCTTCCCCCGCCCTGGCGCAGTCAACGTTCCCCGACCGGCCGCTGCGGCTGATCGTGCCCTGGCCGCCCGGCGGCTCCGCCGACGCCCAGCTGCGCTCGCTGGCCGAGATTGCCGGCCGGGCGCTGGGCCAGAACGTGCTGATCGAGAACCGCACCGGCGCCTCCGGCACGCTGGGCGCGCAGTTCCTGGCCACCCAGGCGCGGCCGGATGGCTATACGCTGGGCCAGATGCACATGTCCGTGGTGCGGCGGCAGTTCCTGGTCCGCAACCCGCCCTGGGACGTGGTGCGGGACTTCACCCACATCATCGGCCTGACCGGCTGGCTGTTCGGCGTCTGCGTCAAGGCGGACGGCCCGATCAAGTCCTGGGCCGACTACATCGCCTATGGCAAGGCCAACAAGGGCCGGCTGACCTACACCACCTCGGGCATCGCCACCTCCAACCACCTGGCCATGGAGGATCTGATGGCCAAGGAGGGGATCGAGGCCGTCCACGTCCCCTATCGCGGCAGCAACGAGGCCGCGGTCGCGGTTGCCAGCGGCGAGGTCCTGAGCGTGGCCGACAGCAGCGCCTGGGCACCGCTGGTGGAAGGCGGCCAGCTGCGCTGCATCAGCGTCTGGACCGCCGAGCGTGCCCCGCGCTTCCCCACCGTGCCGACGCTGAAGGAGCTGGGCTACGACATGGTGGTCACCAGCCCCTATGGCGTCTCCGGCCCCCGCGGCATGGACCCCGGCGTGGTCCGCGTGCTGCACGACGCCATGAAGACGGCGCTGTTCTCGGACGCCAACAAGACGGTGCGCGGCCAGTTCGACATGCCCTTGGAATACTACGACACCGCGGCCTACCAGGACTTCATCGCCCGCCGCGCGGTCTATGAGCAGGACATGGCCCGCAAGCTGAACCTGAGGATCGACTGATGCATCGCCGTACCCTGCTGTCGGCCGGCGCCGCCGCGCTCGCCACCCCGGCCTTCGCCCAGGCCCGCTTCCCGGACCGGCCGATCCGCTTCCTGATCCCCTGGCCGCCCGGCGGCAGCCTGGACGCGCTGCACCGCCAGATGTTCGAGATCGTCCACAAGGACCTCGGCCAGCCCGTGCTGATCGAGAACCGCCCGGGCGCGCGGGGCACCCAGGCGGCGCTGTTCCTGATCAACCAGGCCAGGCCGGACGGCTACACCCTGGCGCACCACCACCTGTCCATCATCCGCCACCCCTTCCTGACCAAGGCGCGCACCTGGGACCCCGTGGCGGATTTCTCCTACATCATGCAGGTTTCGGGCTTCCTGTTCGGCACCGCGGTGCGCGCCGACAGCCCGTGGAAAAGCTTCGCCGAGATGATGGCTGCGGCCAAGGCCGAGCCCGGCAAGTACAGCTATTCCACGTCCGGCATCGCCACCACCAACCACCTGGCCATGGAGGATATCCTGGAGCGGGAGGGCGGCGAGATGCTGCACATCCCCTATCGTGGCAGCCAGGAAGGCGTCACCGCGCTGCTCGGCCGGCAGATCAGCTGCGTGGCCGATGCCGCGAGTTGGCTGCCCAACGTGGAAGCCGGCGAACTGCGCCTGCTTTCGGTCTGGAAGCGGGAGCGCCTGCGCGCCGTGCCGCAGGCGCCCACCCTGACGGACCTGGGCTACGGCATGGTGGTCACCAGCCCCTATGGCATCGTCGGGCCGAAGGGGCTGGAGCCGGAGATCGTGGACACGCTGCACCGCGCCTTCCGCAAGGCGCTGGAGGATGAGGCAAGCCAGGCCATCATCAACCGCTGGGAAATGCCGCGTGAGTACCTCGGCCCGGCCGACTACCTGGCCTTCGCCCGGCAACGCACGGAATATGAGCGTACCACCATCGCCCGGCGTGGCCTGAGCATCGACTGAGCGGCCGGCCCTGCCGGTTCATTGACTCCGGGGCCGCCCCTGTCTGATAGACGGGGCGCGACCTCCTTCGCCCGCGAGAGCCAGTGCCATGACCTCCCATTTCCGCCTGCTGGCCTGCCTGGTGATGCTGGCCTGCCTTACCGTCGCCAGCGCCCAGGCGCAGGTTCCCGGTACGGCGCGCCGGCAGCAGCCCAATGGCGGCCTGAGCATGCCGGCCGCCCTGCCGGAGCCGACCACCACCGCCGGCAATGTCGGCGTCCGGCTGGAGCCGGGCGCGGTGCTGTGCCGCACGGCGGAGGAGTTGCAGCGCCGCCAGGCCGCCATGGCCACCCAGGGGGCGGCCGACCAGCCCAGCCTGCCCGCCGGCTGCTTCCTGGTGGGGGCCCGCACCCCGGTGGAGGTGGTGGAACGCCGCGGCTATGGCCGCACCCAGGTCAAGACCCTGGGCCGCAACAGCGAAACCGGCTGGACCGACGCCTACCTGCCGCAGCGCTGAGAGCACGCGGCGCGGGGGTCAGCCCCGAGCGCCCTCAGCCCTACCCGGCGCGAAGCCAGCCTACCCGCCGAACAGCTTCTTGAAGAAGTGGCTGACGTGGTGCCGCTTCATCTTGCGGTCGATGCTGTCCTGGCTGTCCAGCCAGGCGATCTGCAGCACCCGGCGCTCGCCCTCGAACGGCGTATGGCCGTGCCATGAATCCTCGCTGCGGAGGAAGGTGAAGACGTTGCCCTCGTCCGGCGGCATCTCGAAGCTGTAGTCGTCCATGTTCTTGCCGTTCAGCACGCGGATGCGGCCATCCGGGCTGGCCCAGCCGCTGTGCATGTAGATCAGCAGCGTGGCGATCTTGCTCTTGCCGTCCACATGGGCGCGGCCCTCATGCGGCTTGCACATCTTCCGCACGGTGATCAGCATCGGCCGGCTGGTGAAGTCGATGCCGAAATGCTCGCCCATGGCGCGGGAAAGCTCGCCATCCTGCACCTCCTCCAGCAGCTGCTTGAAGGCGCCCTTCGCCTCGAAGGCGTCCAGCGGGTGGAAGCCGGCCTCCCGCAGGTCCGGAAAGTCGCGCCGCAGCGCCGGCAGCGCCGCCGGGTTCAGCGCGCCGGCCGCGGAAAGGTGCGGGTAGGGGGTGCGGTTGACCTGGGCGGCGCGGAAGCCGGTCAGGTCCAGGATGCGGCCGCCGGTCCAGGTCTCGGCGGCGGGGGCGTCGGCGGTCAGGGTCATCGGTGGGTTCCCTTGTGGGGCAGGCGCCACCTATAGCACCGGCCGCGCCCGCCGCCATCTGCGCCGGATCAAGCCGCGCCCCTGCCCAGGAAATGCCCAGCCGCGGCCCGGCAGGGCCGAATTACCTGGCCGGGGTGATTCCCGCCCGGCCGGCTTTGGGTTATGCGCCCCGGCCATGACCGCCCTTGTTCCCGCCCGCCCGACCGAAGGCCCGCTGCCGAACTACCGCGCCCTGGTCGCCGGCGGCGCCCTGGCGCCCGACACCGCGCAGGAATGCGCCGCCGAGAAGATGCAGGACCTGTGGCGCCGGCTGCGCGGCTACGACCCCAAGCCCGGCACCGCCGAGACCCCCGGCCTGCTCAGCCGCCTGTTCGGCCGCGCCAAGCCGGTGGAGGAGGCGCCCGAGGGCACGCCGCAGGGCCTGTACCTGGTCGGCGAGGTCGGGCGCGGCAAATCCATGCTGATGGACCTGTTCTTCGCCTGCGCCGAGGTGCCGCGCAAAAGGCGGGAACACTTCCACCAGTTCATGCAGACCTGCCACCGCCGCATCCACGCCTGGAAAACGGCGAATCCCAAGGGGGAGGACCCGATCCAGCCGCTGGCGGATTCCATCGTGGCCGAGGCCGCGCTGCTCTGCTTCGACGAGTTCCAGGTCCACGACATCACCGACGCGATGATCCTGGGGCGATTGTTCGAGGCGCTGTTCGCCCGTGGCGTGGTGGTGGTGGCAACGTCCAACACCGCCCCCGACGACCTGTTCAAGGGCAAGCCGGGGCGCGACGCCTTCCTGCCCTTCATCGCCCTGATCAAGAAGCGGATCGAGGTGCTGCACCTGGACGCCGCCCGCGACTACCGGCGGGAGCGCATCCGCGGCATGCCGACCTGGCACGTGCCGCCGGATGGCCGGGCGGAGCGCGCGCTGGACGCCGCCTTCCTGGAATTGACGGGGGAGCCGAGCGCGCCGCCGGCCCACCTGGCCGTGCTTGGCCGCCAGGTGGAGATCCCGCAATCGGCGCGCGGCGTTGCGCGTGCGGATTTCGAGGCGCTGTGCGGGAACCATCTGGGCCCAGCCGACTTCCTGGCCCTGGCGACGCATTATCACACACTGGTGCTTGATGCGGTGCCGCGGTTGGGACCGGAGAATTTCGACAAGGCACGACGATTCATCACGCTGGTGGACACGCTCTACGAACATCGCTGCAAGCTGGTGGCCTCTGCTGAGGCCAGTCCGGATACATTGTACGAACGAGGCGAAAACGCCGCGATGTTCAACCGCACCGCCAGCCGATTGTTGGAAATGCAAAGTCAGGACTATCTTGCCCTGCCGCATCTGACGTAACATCGCGTAATACGGCTCACGAAAGCGCGATCAGCGCAGGGGGCCAGTGGCGCTTGTTGTGCCGGGGTGGCAGCACCCGGGTGGGGAAGCAGGCGTCGCGATAAACAGGCTGGCCGGTCCGGATGCGCGAATGCGTGGCGGCCAAGGCCCAGGGGGACGTTGTTGATGGGGGACCTGATGCGCGTGAAGACGCTTGTTGCCTGGGCCATGCTTGGCCTCGCGCCCCTGCTGCTGGGCGCCGCGCCGGCCGATGCCGCCAGCACCCGCGACCGGCGGGAGACGCAGCGCACGGCCGAGCCCGCCGCCCGCCGCGCCGCGCCGCAGCCGCAGCGCCATGCCGCCACCACCCCGCACCGCACCGCGCCGGCCCCGGCCCACAGCAGCCGGGTTCCGCGCCTGGTCGGCAGCGCCCATGCCGCCCTGCCCATGCGCGGCCGCCTGGCCGAGACGCGCGACCGCCATGCCGCGGTCAGCAATGCCCAGCCCTGCCGCAGCGTGAACGGCCGCCGCAGCTGCACCCGCGGCCCGGCGATGAGCTGGACCCGCGGCCTGGAGCCCGCCGCCGGCATTCAGGCGCAGGAATGCCCGGACGGCACCATGGCCACCATGGCCCGCGGGCACGACAACATCGTGCGCTGCATGCCCATCTGATTTCCCTATCGCGGGGATACGATAACAAGGCGGCCCAAGGGTTTATCCCGGGCCGCCTTTTTCATGTGCTTGCCGCACCGCACCAGCGGGAGTAGGAAGCCGCCGCCCCTACAGAATCCATGCGCAAAGGCATTCCCATGGCCCGCAAGAAGATCGCGCTCATCGGCGCCGGCAATATCGGTGGCACGCTTGCCCACCTGATCGGCCTGAAGGAGCTCGGCGACGTCGTCATGTTCGACGTCTTCCCGGGCGTCGCCGCCGGCAAGGCGCTGGACCTGATGCAGTCCGGCCCGGTCGATGGCTTCGACTGCAACATGTCCGGCACCGGCGACTACGCCGCCATCGCGGGCGCCGATGTCATCATCGTGACCGCCGGCTTCCCGCGCATGCCGGGCATGAGCCGCGACGACCTGCTGACCAAGAATGCCGGCGTCATCGACCAGGTGGCCCAGGGCATCAAGACCTACGCGCCCAACGCCTTCGTCATCTGCATCACCAACCCGCTGGACGTGATGGTGTGGGTGCTGCAGCAGCGCAGCGGCCTGCCCGCCCACAAGGTCGTCGGCAT
>CANGNF010000025.1 GCA_947455205.1 Acetobacteraceae bacterium
ATGGCGCTGCTGACCGGCGGCCGCGTGGTCAGCTACAAGATCGGCAGCAGCTTCACCCGTGGCCAGCTGCCGCCCTGGCTGTGGCCGCAATACTGGCTGGCCAACCAGCCGGCCCTGGTGCTGGGCGTGCTGCTGGTGGCGCTGATCCTGGTCGCCGCTCCGCTCTACTGGGTGCTGCGCCGCCGGGCCGCGCTGCGACTGCGTGAGAGGACGCACTGATGACCAACCGCACCCGCCTGCTTGCGGCGGCGGCGTTCATCGCCCTGCCGTTGCAGCCTGCCCTTGCCCAGGGGACGGCACCTGCACCGGCGCCCGTCGCGGCGCCGGCTGGCGCCCCCGGGCAGGACGGCGCGGTCTCCGCGCTGTTGGAGCAGGCGAATTACTGGCGCCTGCAGAACCGGCCGGAGCTGGTGCTGCGCACGCTGGAACGCGTGCTGGTGGTGGACCCGCGCAACCTGGATGCGCTGGCTGGCGCCGCCCAGGCGCAGGCGCAGCTGGGCAATCGCTCGGGCGCCGAGAGCTATCTGGCGCGGCTGCGCCAAGTGGCGCCGAACGACCCGCGCCTGACCGAGACCGACATCACCGTGCGGACCAGCACGGTGGACCAGGGCGCGCTGGGCGAGGCCCGCCGCTTGGCGCAGGCCGGCCGCGCGGCCGAGGCGGCGCAGCGCTACCGTGAGATCTTCCGCGGCGCCCAGCCGCCGGACCAGTTCGCGCTGGAATTCTACCAGACCCTGGCCGGCACCGAGCCCGGCTACAACGAGGCGCGCGACGGCCTGGCCCGGCTGTCTCAGCGGGCGCCGAACGACTATCGCGTGCAGCTGGCCTATGCCCAGACGCTGACCTACCGCGACGCGACCCGTGGCGATGGCATCGCCCGGATGCGTCGACTGGCCGAGATTCCCGAGGTGGCGAATACCGCCATCGCCGGCTGGCGCCAGGCGCTGCTGTGGCAGGGCTCCACCCGCGCCGGCGTGCCGGAGTTGGAAGCCTTCCTGGCGCGCTTCCCGAACGACACCGCCGTGGCCGCCAAGCTGGAGGAAAGTCGCAACCCGCCGGCCGGCGCCGGCGACGAGGGCTCCACCGCCCGGCAGCGCGGCTTCGAGGCGCTGCAGGCCAATCGGCTGCGCGATGCCGAGCGTGAGTTCCAGGCCGCCGTCCGTTTCAACGCCAATGACGCCGACGCCACGGGTGGCCTCGGCTTGGTCAAGCTGCGCGAAGGTCGCTTCGGCGAGGCGCGGCAGCTGCTGGAATCCGCCATCCGACTGAACCCGGAAGGCCGCAACCAGTGGCAGCGCGCCCTGGATGGCGCCGCCTATGCCGGCGAGCTATCGGAGGCGCGGCGCGCCCTGCAGGCCGGCAACCTGGACCTGGCGGAGCGCACCCTGCGCGCCGCGATCCAGCGCGACAGCGCCGACCGGGCCGATGCCGAGGCGCTGCTGGGCGATCTGGCGCTGCGCCGTGGTGACCTGGGCGGTGCCGAGACGCGCTACCGCGCCGCGCTGGCGCGCCGGCCGAACCTGGCTGGCGCCGCCTCCGGCCTCTATGAGGTCCTGCAGCAGCAGGGCCGCTTCGCCGAGGCCGAGGAGTTGCAGCGCCGCCTGGGCAACGCCGTCTTCGGTGGCGGCGGCGACCCGAGCAGCGCCCGCGCCTATGCGCTGCGCGCCGAGGCCCAGCGCGCGACCGACCCGGCGACCGCCATCGGCACGCTGCGCTCGGCACTGCAGATCGACCCGAACAACCCCTGGATCCGGCTGGACCTGGCGCGGCTTCTGGCCCGCCAGGGCCGTGGTGCCGAGGCGCGGCAGCTGGCGGAAGGCCCGGCCGCGGCCGGTGGCTCGCCGGAAGCCCTCTATGCCGCGGCGCTGTTCGCGGATGAGGACAGCCGCCCGGCCGACGCCGCGCGCTACATCAACGCCATTCCGGCCCGGCTGCGCAGCGCGGACATGAACCGCCTGCTCGGCCGCACCCGCGTGGCCGAGGACGTGCAGCGCGCCATGACGCTGTGGCGCAGCGGCCGCCGTGGCGAGGCCCGGGCCGCGCTGTTCGCGCTGGCCTCTCGCCCCGACCCCACCGGCAATTCTGGCGCGCTGGCGGTGCGGGCCTTCGGTCTGCTGAACGACCCTGCCTCGGCCGGGGAAGCCGGCCGCAGCGCCATGGCCGCCAACCCTAACGCCCCCGGCGCTGCCCGGCTGGCGCTGGCCGGTGCGCTGCTGGGCGCTGGTGCCGACCAGGAAGCCACGGCGATGGCCCGTGCGCTGGAAGCCAGCCCGAACCTGACCGGCGAGGAACGCCGCCAGGCCGCGGCGCTGAACACCGGCGTGGCGATCCGCGTCTCCGACCGGCTGAACGAGCGTGGCAACCAGGCCGGCGCCTATGAGGCACTGGCCCCGGCGTTGCAGCGCGACCCGTCCAACCCGGCCGCCAACCTGGCGCTGGCCCGGCTGTACCAGGGCGCCCAGCAGCCGCGCGAGGCGAGCCAGATCGCAGAGGCGGTGCTGGCCCGCGACCCGCGCAGCCTGGATGCGCGCTTCGCCGCGGTGGAAGCCGCGATCTCGGGCCGCGAGTTCGGCCGCGCCGAAGCCATGATGGTGGAAGCCCGCGCGCTGAACCCGAACGACCCGCGCGTGCCGCTGCTGGAAGCGCGCATCGCCCGGGCCAACGGCAATACCGGCCGCGCCCTGCGCGCGCTGGAGATGGCCGCCGAGCAGCGCCGGGCGGAGGCGGTGGCCAGCACCGACCCGCTGATGCGCGGCGTCAACACGCAGGTCGATACCTTCGACAACCCCTTCGCCCGGCTGTCCCGCGCCGGCGCGACCGGCGGGCCGGTGGCGCTGCCGAACGACCCGCTGAGCAACGAGATCGCCCGCGAACTCGCCTCGGTGCGGGAGGAGACGGCGGCCCGGATCCAGGGTGGCATGGGCTTCCGCTCGCGCTCGGGCAGCAACGGGCTTGACCGGTTGGAGGAATACTCCGCGCCGATCAGCGGCTCGATCTCGCCGAACTTCCTGGGCGGCCGGCTGATCGCCAATGCCACGCCGGTCTCGATCAATAGCGGCCAGCTGGACAGCACCAGCGCCACCACGCTGCGCGGCTACGGCAGCAACGCGCTGGAACGCACGCTGTATACCCAGCAGAGCGGCCAGAGCACGCAGGTCAGCCAGGTGCTGCGCGACCGCCTGGCGCCGCGCGACACCAGCCTGGTGGGCTATGGCCTTGGCCTCGGCTACCAGCGCGGTGCCTTCATCGGCGACCTCGGCACCTCGCCGGTGGGCTTCCGGCGGCAGAACGTGATCGGCGGCATCGAGGTGGCGCCGGCCCTGACCAACGCCCTGCGGCTGCGGCTGACGGGCGAACAGCGTTCGGTGACGGACAGCGTGCTGTCCTGGTCCGGCGTGCGCGACCCGCGCACCGGCACCACCTGGGGCGGCGTGGTCCGCAGCGGCGGCCGGGCCCAGCTGGAATACGTGAGTGGCCCGGTGGGCGTGTATTTCGGCGGTGGCTACTCGGTCATCAACGGCCGCAACGTGGCGCACAACGCCCGGGCGGAAGCTGGCGCCGGCACGCAGTACACCGTCTGGCGCCGGCCGGACGAGGAACTGCTGATCGGCCTGGACCTGGTCTACTTCCGCTACGACCGGAACGAGCGGCTGTTCACCTTCGGCAATGGCGGCTACTTCAGCCCGCAGAGCTACTTCGCCGCCAATATCCCGATCGACTGGCGCGCCCGCAGCGGCGACTGGGCGTATCACCTGGGCGGCACGGTGGGCTACCAGTCCTACCGCGAGAACGCCGCCAAGTACTTCCCGACCGACGCCGCCGCCCAGGCCCAGCTGGAAAGCCTGCTGACCGGCGACGCGACCGCGCGGTCGGTGCAGCCGGCCAGGTCGGAGGCCGGAATTATCGGTGGTGTCCGCGGCGATATCGAGTATTCGCTGACACCCAACCTGCGCATTGGCGCGTTGCTGCGCTACGACCGTACCGCGAACTGGAGCGAGGCCCGTGGCCTCATCTTCGCGCGGTATCGGTTGGACCGCTGAGGAGTGGCCGCTGCCATGACTGCCGCTGACCCGACGACCCTGTCCTACCTCGCCCGGCGTGGCGTCTCCGGCCAGTGGCGCAGCTTCCTGCGTGCCCTGGTGGAGACGCTGGACAGCCACCTGGACGCCGCCTCGCGCGACAGCCTGCTGCGCGCGGTCGGTGCCCGCATCGCCGCGCTTTCCCCGCTGCCTGGCTGTTCCAGCCTGGCGGAGCTGGAAGCGCGGATGAACGACGTGCTGGCGCAGATGGACTGGGGCTATGTCGAGATCTCGCTGGACCCGAACGACCGCGTGCTGATGGTGAGCCATGCGGCGCCGCCGACCATCGCCACCACGGCCGACCCCTCCGGTGGCTGGATCGCCGCCGTGGTGGAAGGGCTGCTGGGCGCCTGGATGGCGGCGCAGCCCGGCGCCGAGCCGAGCCTGAGCCCGCGGCGGATCTCCTCCACCCCGGCGCTGATCACGCTGCGCTACGGGCGGGACTGACCTTCCGGCGCACCGCATGAAAAAAGGCCCTCTCCGCTGGCGCGGGGAGGGCCTTTTGCTTGCTGGCGCGTGAAGCGCCGAGCCGGCCTGGGCGTCGCCGCCCAGGCCGTTCGATGCCGGTCAGACCGGGTCGCGGTCGCGCGTCGGCGTGGTGCCCATGGCGCGGCCGGCGGCGGTGCCCGGCGGGTTCGCCGGGGTGCCGTCGGACTGGCCGGGATAGGCGCCGCTGATGTTGGTGCCGACGGTGCGGTCCACCGCGCGGCTGGCGGCGGTGCCGGGCGGGTTGCCCGGGGTGCCGTCCGGCTGGCCGACACCGGTGACGCTGTCGCCGCTCCAGGGGCCGGCGTTCTCGTCATACTTGTTCCAGCCGGCGGCACGGTAGTCGGTGCCACGCTGCGTCGCGTCCACCGGGTTGTGCCGGGCCATGATGCCCTCGGCCTGGGACACGCGGCTTTCCTCGGTGCGCAGCGTCAGCAGGTTGCCGCCGCGGCGGACGCCCTCGGCATAGACGTGCGCATGCTCCTCGGAGACGCCGGAGCCGACCAGCGAGCCCATGAGGCCACCGGAAGCGGCGCCGACACCGGCACCGGCCAGCGTCGCCACCAGCCAGCCGGCCGCAACCACCGGGCCGATGCCGGGAATGGCCAGCGCGCCGAGGCCGGCGAGCAGGCCGGCGCCGCCGCCCAGCACCGCGCCCACCGTGGCGCCGGTGCCGGCACCCGTGCCGGTCTCGTCGTCCGTGGTGGTGGTGGTGCCGGTCGTGCCGGTGGTGCCCGCGGTGTTGCCGCGGTTGGCGATCAGGCTGATGTCGTCGCGCATGAAGCCGGCGGCCTCAAGCTCGGCCACGGCGGCGGCCGCGTCGTTGTAGCTGTCGAAAAGCCTGGCGATGGTACGGGTGGCCATGGCGTTGATTCCTTGCGGGGGGTTTTGCGGAGGGGCCGGGCGCAACCTGCGGCTGTCCGTGGCGCGACCGGGCGATGCATCGGCCGCGCCGGGGCTGGGCCCCGGGGCGCGGCCGCGTCGGCTCAGTGCCCGGTGACGTTGCCCTGGTAGTCCAGCGCGACATCGACCTGCTGGCCGCCATGCATGCCGCGGCCGCGCCAGATGCCCTGGTCGTCCTTGTGCAGGTTGCTCAGGCCGGAATAGCCGGCATCTTCCATGCGGCTGCGGGCCTGGCCCTCGGTGAAGCTGTTGGCGCCGGGCACCGGGGCGCTGGTGTTGCGGCGGCTGCTGTCGGTCTGCACCGCGGGGGTGGAGCTGTTGGCGCCGGTGCCGCTGTCGCGCATCGTGCCCGGGGCGGTCACGGTCGGCGGGGTGGTCGTGGTGGAGGGCGGCGTCGTCGTGGTCTGGGCGTAGGCCGGCAGAATGACGGCCATGCCCAGCGCAAGGCCGAGCAGAGTGCGTTTCATGACATGTTTCCCGTGTGCTTGGCGCCGGGCGCAGTACCCGACGCATGCAGCTTCAACGGAAAAGCGGCGTGGTGGTTTCGTCTCGCTGCCGCCAGGCGGTGCGGCGCGACGGCGTCAGGCGGCGATGCGCGCCGTGGCCGGGTGCAGCGCGACTTCAAGCACGCCGACCACCTGGCCGAGGTTGCCGGCCACCAGCGGCACCATCTCGGCCGGTGCGGCGTGCAGCAGCAGCTCCACGCGCATCAGCTCGCCATCGCGGCGGGCCTGCAGGCTGTCAGGTGTCAGGTCGCGCTTGGCCAGGGGTTGCAGCAGGCGCGGCAGCAGGCCGGGCGAGGCTTCGGCGAGGACGACATAGCGAACGGATCGTGTCGGGGACATCGGATGCTCCGGGGGCGCGAGGGAATGGGTGGGGCTTCCCCGGCCGCGCGGCACTGGCCGCACGGCTGCGCGGCCAGGCTCAGGCGGCCGGGCCGGTAATTCGCGCGAAGCGGGCGGAGCAACGAAGCATGGCGGCAGGCTAGCGCGGGTCGGCGCCGGGGGCCATGCCTATTGCGCGGGCCAGACCAGCAGCGGCAGCCGCAGCAGGGTGAAGCCGGCCGCCGCCAGGCTGCGGTCGCGCAGCGCCAGCGGCAAGCGCAGGCCGGTGGCACCGCCCTCCATGGCCACGCGCGGCAGCAGGGCGCCCAGCACGCCCAGCGCCTGGGCGTTGCGTGGCTCGATGACGCCGGCGCCGGACAGCGCCGCCAGGGCCTCGCGCAGGCCGGCCAGGGTCAGGGTCAGGCTGCCGGCGGGTTGCAGCGCCGCATCCAGCGCCAGCTCGCCCTGCAGCCCCGCCTGCACCGGCCCCCAGCGCAGGTCCAGCGCGTGCAGCTGCACGCGGCCGCCGGCGTCGCGCCAGGCGGTGGCCTGCCGGGCCGGGTTGGGCGCGGCGGGCAACGGCACGGTCAGGGCACCGCGCAGCGCCAGGCGCTGCACCTCCGCGCCCAGCGCCAGCACGGCGGGTGGCGCCTGGGCCGGCAGCGACAGGCCCTCAAGCGCCAGGTCGAAGGCACCGTCTTCCGGCACCACCAGCGCGGCGCGGCGCAGCATGGGCGTGGCGCCGGCGGCGGGGCCGCGCAGGGCCGTCGCCTGCAGCCGCAGCGGCGCGCCGGCCTGCGCCAGGCTGCCGGTCAGGCTGGCGGCCGCGAAGGGCAGGCGCTCCGCTCCGGCCAGCAGCGCCTGCGGGCCGCTGGCGTCAAGCGCCAACTCGGCCGGCCAGGGCAGGGCGAGCGAGAGGGCCAGCTGGCCGGCCTGCCAGCCCAGCCCACCCGGCTCCACCAGCCGGACGGCAGGCAGCGTCAGCCGCACCGCCCAGGGCCAGCCATCGCGGGCGGGCGTACCGTGCTCCACCTGCCAGCCGAGGGCGCGGCGCCCGGCGGACCAGGTATCCAGTTCGCGCTCCATCCGCCCGGCCAGCCAGGCCCAGAGCAGGCCATGCGCCAGGCCGAGCAGCAGCAGGGCCGCCAGCCCGGCCCGCAGCCAGCGCCGGGGTCGGAAGCGGGGCACGGGGGGAGCGGCGGGCGGGTTGCTGGGCATCTGGCCGCGGGGTATAGGCCGCCGCCCGCGTTGGCGCGAGTTGCAACCAGCGCAGCCCGGGGCGACGCCGCCCCACCGCGCCACCGGACGTGCCGTCGATGACCCTGCCAGCCCCTTCCGCCGGTTCGCCCTTCGCCACCGGCACGGCGGGCGGCCCCGACCCGCTCTATGTCTTCGGTTACGGCTCGCTGATCTGGCGCCCCGGCTTCACCCATGAGGCGACGCACCCGGCGCTGCTGCGCGGCTTCCACCGGCGCTTCTGCCTGTGGAGCCGGCTGTATCGCGGCACGCCGGAGGCGCCCGGCCTGGTGCTGGGGCTGGACCGTGGCGGCGCCTGCCGGGGCGTGGCCTTCCGCGTGGCGGCGGACCAGGCGGCAGCGGTGCTGGCCTATCTGGACGACCGGGAGAACCCGAACGGCGTCGCGGTGTATCATCGGCGGCTGCTGCCGGTGCGGCTGCTGGACAGTGGCCATGTGGTGCAGGCGGTGACCTATGTGGCCAACCGGACCCACCCTGCGTACTGCCGCCCCGCCCTGGAGGAGGCCGCCGAGGCCATCGCCCGCGGGGTCGGCACGACCGGGCCGAACCGGGACTACCTGCTGAATACGGTCGCCCACCTGAAGGCCCTGGGCGTCACCGATTCCGGCCTGGACCGGATTGCCGCGCTGCTGCAGGCCCCGGTGGGCGGCGAGTAGATGGTACGCCATCCACAATCACGGTTGACGCATGGCGTGGGATGGCATTACCGCGCGGGAGAATGGTTCCGGTTCAGAGACATTAATTGGTGCAAACCGGCACCAAATAGTTAAAATGCGCGATCTCAATGGCTTGTCGGATGATCGTGCCGATGCTGGGTTAACAGAGTCCGCCAAGTCACCGGTCGGCGGACAGGAATGGCCTCCTGGCGATTGCGGGTTGACGCCGCCACCAAGGCCTTGCGGCCGTCATTGATCCACTGAGTTGTCCACAGCCTTGCGCACGGGGTCGCGGGTTGCGCGCAGGCGCTCGGTCTCCGCCTCGATGGCCGCTTCCAGCGCCGGCAGCAGCTGGTCGCGCGGCAGCGTGGGCGGCAACGGCGGCAGCAGCGCCACGGTGATGACGCCGGGCGGCTTGCGGAGGCCATGGCGCGGCCAGTGGTGCCCGCTGTCGGTGGCGACGGGGATGACCGGCACGCGCATGATGCCGGCCAGGCCGATGACCCCGGGCTGGTAAGCCACGCGCTGGCCCGGCAGGGTGCGGGTGCCCTCGGGGAAGATCACCACCTGGCGGCCCTCGGCGGCGGCGGCCTTGGCCTCGGCCAGCATCTGCCGCATGGCCTTGCCGCCGGCCTGGCGGTCCACCGCGATCATCTTGGTCCGGCGCGCCAGCAGGCCCCATAGCGGCACCTTCAGCAATTCCTGCTTCAGCACGTAGCTGGCGTCCGGCAGCAGGTGCAGCCAGACGATGGTGTCGAAGGCGGATTGGTGCTTGGCGGCGACCAGCGCCGGGCCGGAGGTGGGCAGGTATTCCCGCCCGGTCACCCGCAGGCGGATGCCGCAGCACAGCCGCAGCAGCACCAGCACCGACCAGGCGAAGAACCGCAGCAAGGGCAGCATGGTCCGGCGCGGCAGCACCAGCACCGGCAGGGTCAGCAGCAGCATCAGCGAGACTGTCCAGATGAAGAACAGCAGGCTGAACAGAAGGGAGCGCAGCATCACCAGCATCAGGCGGGTCCCGGCATCGGGGTGGGCGTCATGGGGTCCAGCAGGGCGGGCAGCCCGCTCCAGGCCAGCAGCAGCTTCATGTATTCGCCCAGCAGCAGCGACCAGGTGCGCAGCTCCGCCAGGGCGCCGGCCTGGCGCAGCCGCGCCGGCACCACCGGCCAGGCCACCAGCTCCACGCCGGGCAGGGCGCGGCGCAGTTCCAGCATGGCGCGCGGCATGTGGTAGCCGGCGGTGACCACGCGGATGCTGCGCAGCTTGTAGGTCCGGGCCCATTCGGCCACCTCGGCGGCGTTGCCGCGGGTGGTGGTGGCGGTGCGGCCCAGCTCCACCCGCTGCGCCAGAGGCCCAAGCTCCGACCCGGTGGGCAGGTCTTCCAGCATGGTGTCGCGGTGGACGCCGGAGATCAGCATCCATTGGCCCTGGTCCTCGCGCAGCAGGCGCAGGCCGGTGGCCACCCGCTCACCGCCGCCGGTCAGCACGGCGATGCCGTCGGTGCGGCGGCCCGCGGCCTCCGGCGCCGCGGCGCCGGCGCGCAGGAAGCCGAGGAAGCCAAGCCCCAGCGCCAGGGCCAGCAGGCAACCGAGCAGCAGCAGGGAGCGCAGCGGTCGCATCGCGGGCTCAGCCGCCGTGGCCCGGGCGGGGGGAAGGCGCGGGGAGCATCACGGCAAGCGCTTCAGCCAACCCCGCACGGTCAGCTGGGCGGTGGCCCAGCCCAGGGCGGCGACGGCGACGGGCAACGCCAGCAGGAAGGGCCAGGGCAGGCCGCGCCAGGGCAGCTCCGCCAGGCGGCTGACCGGCATGCGGCCCATCAGGGAGCCAGCCAGGCCGCTGAAGGCCAGCAGCGTGGGCAGCGCCAGCGCCAGCCCGGCCAGGGCGCCCAGCACGCACAGCAGCGCGACGCGGCCGGCGAAGCGGTGGGCGATCTCGCCATCCGTGGCGCCCAGGTCGTGCAGGATGGCGATGACATCCTGCCGGGCCGAGAGCCCGGCGCGGATGCCGACGGTGACGACGGCGACGGCCAGCAGCAGCACCAGCAGCACCGCGACCAGGGCGGTCTGCTGCACCTTGGTGGCCAGCGCGACCATGCGGGCCACCCAGACGCCCTGGGTTTCCACCGCGGCGCCCGGCACCACCGAGATGATGCGCAGCGCCAGCGCCTCCGGGTTGTCGGGCAGCGGGTCGAAGCGGAGTTCCAGGATGGCGGGCAGCGGCAGCGCCGGGATCTCCCCCAGCCAGGGCCGCAGCAGCGCGGCCATGCGGGCCTGGTCCATCGGGCGGGCATCCACCAGGTCGGGCAGTTCCCGCAGCGCCGCCAGGGCGCGGGCGACGCGGGCCTGGTCCATGTCCGGCAACTGCACGGTGACGGCGGCGGCGGCGCCTTCCTGCCAGCGCAGCGCCAGGGCGCGGGCGCCGAAGGCCCCGCCCAGCGCCAGCGTGGCCAGCAGCGTCATGGCCAGGGCCACCGCCGGCAGCAGCACGCCGGGCAGCGCCTGGCGCAGGCCCAGCGGGTCCCGCCCGCGGCCACGGCGCAGTACCGGGCGGCGGCTGGCCCAGCGCGAGACGGTGAACTTGCCGGTCTCCGACATGGCCTAGCGCTCCAGCCGGCCGTCGGCCAGGCGCAGGGCCGGACCGGGATAGGCGCTGACCAGGCTGTCGCTGTGGGTCGCCACCACCACGGTGGTGCCCATGCGGTGCATTTCCTGCAGCAGGGAAAGCACCCGGCGGGACTGCACCGCGTCCAGGTTGCCGGTGGGTTCGTCCGCCAGCAGCAGGGCGGGGCGCATGACCACGGCGCGGGCGATGGCGATGCGCTGCTGCTCGCCGCCCGAGAGTTCCGGCGGCAGCGACTCGGCCTTGGGCTCCAGCCCGACCCAGCGCAGCATTTCCGTCACGTCGGCGCGCAGCGCCAGTTCCGCCCGGCCGGCGATGCGCAAGGGGAGGGCGATGTTGTCGAAGGCCGAGAGGTGCGGCAGCAGGCGGAAATCCTGGAACACCACGCCGATGCGGCGGCGCAGCGCCGGCAACTCGCTGCGGCGGGCGCGGCTGGTGACCACGCCCAGCACCTCCACCTCGCCCCGCGTCGGCCGTTGGGCCAGCTGCATCAGCCGCAGCAGCGACGACTTGCCGGCGCCGGACGGGCCGGTGAGCCAATGGAAGCTGCCGGCGGGCAGATGGAAATCGAGGTTGGACAGCACGTCCTGCCCCACGCCCGGGTCGCTGGACCCGGCCGGGGGCGCATAGCGCAGGCCAACGGAGGTGAATCGCACCATCCGGCCGACATACAAGCCGGCAGCGCCGGGCGCCATGGGGGATCGCCGGCCGAAGCCGGGCGAAGCGGTGATGGTCGGCGAAGCGCCTTGCCCGCCCCGGCGGATCGACCGGCGTTGCGCGGCCGGCGGGCAGTGCTGAGCGGGCGGTTAACCGCGACAAGCCGAAGCTTGCGGCCGGGCGACGGCGTGCGCATCTTCGCCGCCCATGCGCGTTTCCTGCCCCGCCTGCGATACGACCTACGACGTTCCCGACCGCCTGATCGGCGCTGGCCGGCGGCTGCGCTGCGCCCGCTGCGACCATGACTGGATGGTGCGACCCCCACCGGGCACCGAGCCGGCGCCGCAGGCCGAGCCGGCTGTCGGGACCGAGTCGCCCACCGGGTTGGCGGCCGGGGCTGCCGAGGCGGCACCGCTGCCGGCACCGCCGTCCCGCCCGAAGCGAGCCAGCCGGGCGCCGGCCGGCGTGCTGGGGCTGTGGCTGGCCTGGGTCGCCTCGGTGGGCGCGGTGGGGCTGGCGGTGGCGGGGCTGTGGCTGTTCCGCGTTGAGCTGTCGCTGGCCTGGCCGCCGATCCAGCGGCTGTACGCGCTGCTGGGGTAGCGGCGGGGCGCCTGGTGATGCGGGCGGGTGCTGGGGCACCCAGGGGTATGCCCGGTGACGAGGCGCGGTTACCGCCGCACTTGATGCTTGCGACCTGAGGCGCCGGGGCAAGCCCGGCGGCCACGGGTAGCGGCCCGTCAGAACCGCTTCAGCAGCCGGTCGATGTAGTCCAGCTCATCCGCCGGGCGCTGCTTCTCGGCCTCGCGCCGGCGCAGTTCCTCCTGGATGCGGCGGGTGCGGAGCAGCTCGGCCTCGTCCGGCACGCGGGTGTCGGCGCCGTTGTCGGCGGTGCCGTTGACGTCGCGCGTGCGGCGGCCCAGCGGGTCGCGGCCCTCGCCCTGCTGTTGCGCGCTGTCCTGGCCCTCGCCGCCGCCGGGCTGGTCGCCGGCCATGTCCTCGCCCTCGCCGTCTTCCTCGCCGGGTTGGCTCTGGCCGAACTGGCGCTGCATCTGCTGCGCCATCTGCCGGCCGCCTTCCTGCAGGGCGCGCAGCGCGCGTTGCTGGGCGTCGCGGGCGTCGCGGCCTTCACCCAGGGCTTCCTGCGCGTCGCGCATCGCCTGGTCGGCGCGGCCCAGGGCTTCCGGCACCTGGCCGGTCAGGTCGCCGAATTGCTGCATCAACTCGCCCAACGCCCGGCGCAGGGCGCGTTGGCGGCGGCCATCCTGGGTGCGGTCCTGCTGGGCCTGCGGGTCGGCCGGTTGCTCGGCGCCCGGGGTGGCACCCTGGCCGGGTTGCGGCGGCTCCTGCGGCCAGCGCTGGCCCTGCAGCTGGCGCTGGCGTTCGCGCTGCTGCTGGCGGCGCTGCTCGGCGCGGGCGCGGTCCTCGCCCTCGGCGCGCTGGTGGCTGCGGTCCAGCATCTGCGATTCGCGCTGCACCATGTCCTGCACCACGCCCATCTGCTGCTGGCCGCGCTCCCGGCGCTGCTGGCGCTCGGCCTGGTTCTGCTGCGGCTGACGGCCTTCCTGCAGGGCCTTCAGCATCTCCTCCAGCTCGGCCAGTTCCTTCTTGGCATCCTCGGTGCGGCCTTCCCGCGCGGCGCGTTCCATGCGCTGGGTGCGGCGGTCGATCTGGCGCTGGTCCATCATCCGCTGCTGCGGGTCGTAGGGCAGCGCCTCCGCGTTCTCGCGCTGCAGGCGCTCGGCCAGGGCTTCCAAATGCTGGCGGATCGCCTCGCGCAGTTCCTGGATGCGGCGCTGCACTTCCTCCCGCGCCTGGGCGTCCTGCGGGTTGCGCTCTGCCTCGGCCAGGGCCTGCTTCAGGGCTTCCTCGGCCTGGGCCAGGTTGCGCTGGGTGCGGGCGTCGCGGCCTTCCTCCAGCGCCACGGCGGTGTCCCACAGCAGGGCCTGCACCTCCTCCACCGCCGCCGGCCGGCGGTCGAAGCCGAGGCGCGCGCGGGAGGCGCGGATGGCCAGGTAGGTGGTGGTGTCGTGCTCGAAGGCCTCCGGCTGGCTGGCCACCGCGTCCAGCGCCTGGCGGGCCGGGCGGCGGGCGGCGGGGTCCAGCGACAGCGCGCGGCGGATGGTGATCAGCTGCTTGGCGACGGGGTGGTTGAAGCTGCGCTCCGGCAGGGTCAGCTCGGCCGGGGCGGAGACGCCCTGCTGGCCCGCGCCATCCTTGGCGACCAGTTGCAGCACCACCTCCAGCCCCGCCCAGGGGTGGGCCGAGAGGTCGGGCTGCGCCGCGCCGCGGGCCTGCTTCGGCCGGCCGCCGGGCAGCGAGAGGTCCAGCGTCAGCGGCGGCGCATCGGGCCGCGCCTTCAGCCGCAGTTCGACCTGGGCGGAGGCCAGGCCCCAGTCATCCTCGGCGCGCCAGGGCAGGCGCAGGCCCAGCCCGCGCTGGCCACGGCCGGGCGCCTCGGTGAACTCGGCGGTGGGCGGTGCGTCCGGCTGGGTGGTGAGGGTCCAGCGCGCCAGCGGCTGGCCGTCGCGGCGCACCGCCAGGGTGGTGTCGGCTTCCAGCGTGGCTTCGGCCGAGAAGCTGCCGGCATCCAGCCGCTGGAACGGGCTGGCGGCCTCGCCCAGCAGCAGGTCGGGCACCGCCGCGCCGCCGCCGGACAGCGCCAGTTGCAGCTTGCTGCCGACCGGCACGCGGGCGGCACCGCCGGCGGGGTCCAGGAAGATCGGCGCCGCGCCGGTATAGGCGGGGGGCGTCACCCAGGCCTCGATCCGCAGCGCCGGGGCCGGGGCGCCGGTGCCGAAGCTGGGGATGAGGGCGCGGCGCAGGCGGGCGGTGGTGTCGCTGCCGCTGATGGTGAAGGCGGCGACCAGGCCCAGCACCAGCACGGCGCGGAAGGCGCGGGGGTCGCGGGCGGGCAGGCCGGGCGAGGGCGGGTTCAGCCGCAGCCTGGCCAGCGCGGCGGCGGCGCGGCGCTGATGCACCTGCCACAGCGCCAGCGCCATCGGGTCGGTGCCGCTGGGCTGGTCGGCCAGGGCTTCCAGCGGGCGGTGGCGCAGGCCGGAATCGGCTTCCAGCCGGCGATCGGCCGCCGCCGCATCCGGCCAGCGCAGGCCGCGCGCCTGGCGCCAGCCGACCCAGCCGAACAGGCCCAGCCAGCCGGCCAGCAGCGCCAGGTGCAGCCAGGCCGGCAGCGTCGCCGGCAGGTCCAGCAGCGCCAGGATCAGCCCGCCACCGAGTACGGCCAGCAGCGGGAACAGCCGCGGCCACAGCACTTCCCACCCCAGCGCCAGCCGGGCGAGCAGGCGGCGCAGCGGCAGGTTCGGGGTCAGGGGGTGGCCTCCAGCCACGCGGGCAGGCGGCCGGTGGCCAGCATGGCGTCGTAGCTCTGCCGGTCGCGCACCACGGCGAAGCGGTCGCCCTCGACCATCACCTCGGCGGCCAGCGGGCGCAGGTTGTAGGTCGAGGACATCACCGCGCCATAGGCCCCCGCATCCAGGAAGGCGACGAGTTCGCCGGGTTCAAGCGCAGGCAACGCGCGGCCACGGGCAAAGGTGTCGCCGGTTTCGCAGACCGGGCCGACCACATCGGCGGGGGTGGCCTCGGCGGCGAAGGCGCGGGGCGAGACCGGCAGGATGCCGTGCCAGGCGTCGTACATCGCGGGGCGGACCAGGTCGTTCATCGCGGCATCCGTGACCAGGAAGCGCCGGCTGGCGCCCTGCTTCTGGATGACGACGCTAGCAAGCAGCACGCCAGCCGGGCCGACCAGCCAGCGGCCGGGTTCCAGCATCACCGGCAGGCCGAGCCCGCCCAGCGTGGCCTTGATGGCACCGGCGAGGGCTTCCGGGCTGGGCGCGGGCTCATCCCGGTAGGGAATGCCGAGGCCGCCGCCGCAGTCGATGCGTTCGATCGGCAGGCCGTGGGCGCGGATGCCGTGGACCAGCTCGGCCAGCCGGGCATAGGCGGCGCGGTAGGCGGCCATGCCATTGGTGATCTGGCTGCCGATATGGGTGGCGATGCCGACCGGCCGGATGCCCGGCAGCGTGGCCATGTGGGCGTAGAGGGCGAGGGCGTCGTCGAAGGCGACGCCGAACTTGTTGTCGCTTTTGCCGGTGGTGATCTTGGCGTGGGTGCCGGCATCCACGTCCGGATTGACGCGGATGGCGACCCGGGCGGTGCGGCCGAGGCTGGCGGCCAGCGCGGAGATCATCGCGATCTCCTCGGCGCTTTCGGCGTTGATCTGGTGGATGTCCTCGGCCAGGGCCAGGCGCAGCTCGCGCTCGGACTTGCCGACGCCGGAGAAGACGATGTGCGCCGCGGGGATGCCGGCCTGGCGGGCCGCGCGGAGTTCGCCTTCGCTGACGATGTCGGCGCCGGCGCCTTCCGCGCCGAGCACGGCCAGCACGGCGCGGTTGGTGTTGGCCTTCACTGCGTAGTGGATTTCCGCGTTGAGGCCGGCGCCGGACAGCGCGGCGGCCAGCGCCCGGAAGCGGCGGCGCAGTGTGGTGGCGGAATAGACCCAGGTCGGCGTGCCCACCGCCTCGGCGATGCGGGCGAGGGCCACGCCTTCCAGCAGCAGCCCGTCATGGGCGTGCAGGGTCAGCGCCGGGCGGGCGGCGAGCAGGTCGGCGAAGGAGGGATCGGCCTCGGCGTACAAGGCGGGGGCGGGAGTGGCCATGCCCCCATAGTGTGGGCGTGGCCGCGCCCGGGGCAAGGCTTAGTCCACGCGCGCGCCGCTCGCCCGGATCAGCGGCGCCAGCCGGGCGCGCTGGTCGTCGCGGTACTTGTTGATCTCCTCCTGGCCGGTGAACCAGGCGGTGGCGCCCTGGTTGAAATAGGCCTGCTTCAGGTCGGTGCTCTCCAGCGCCTGCCGGGTGAAGCGCGACAGCCGTTCCACCATGGCGCGCGGCAGGTTGGCGGGGCCGGTGATGCAGGTCCAGCTGATGACGTCGAAGCCGGGCAGCGTCTCGCTGATGGCGGGGAAGCTGGGCTCCACCGGGCTGCGCCCCAGGCTGGTGACGGCGATGGCGCGGACCTTGCCCTCCCGCGCCAGGGCCAGGCAGCCCGGCATGTTGTCGAACATCATGTGGACGCGGCCGCCCATCAAATCCACCTGCGCCGGCGCGCTGCCGCGATAGGGAATGTGCTGCATGTCCACCCCGGCCAGGTGCTTGAACATCTCCCCGGCCAGATGCAGCGTGGTGCCGGAGCCGGCGGAGCCGAAGCTGTACTTGCCGGGGTTGCGCTTCAGCTCGGCGATCACCTCCGCCACCGTGTTGGCCGGGAAGTCCAGGTTCACCGCCAGCAGGTTGGGCAACTGCCACAAGCCGCTGACCATGGTGAAGTCGCGCTCGGGGTCGAAAGGCAGGCTGCGGTACAGCGTGGGGGCGATGGCATGGCTGGCGATGCCGCCGAGGCCCAGCGTGTAGCCATCCGGCGGGCTTTTCGCGATGGCATCGGCACCGACATTGCCGCCGGCGCCGCCGCGGTTCTCCACCACGAATTGCTGGCCGGTCAACTCGCTCATCTTCTGGCAGTAGATGCGGGACAGCGTGTCGGTCGGGCCGCCGGCCGGGTAGGGGTTGATGTAGCGGACCGGGCGGTTGGGCCAGTCCGAGCCAGGGCCGGTGCCCGGGCCGTTGCCTTGGGCCTGCGCCAGGCTGGGCAACAGGAATGGCGCGACCAGCGCGGCCCGGCGAGAGAGGAGCATGCTGCGTTTCCCTTGTGCGTGGCCGGTTCTGCCGCCGGCACGGATAAAGGCTAGCGCGGCTGAGGCACCGGGCGGTAGCCTTGTTGCCACGCCGGGACACAAGGCCAGGAGGAAAAACCCCATGATCTCTCGTCGCCGCATCTTCAGTGGCTGCGCCCTGTGTGGCGCGCTGGCCATCGCCGGGGGCACCGCCAGCGCGCAGACGCCGCCCGCCGGCATCCGCCGCGCCGAGGTGCGCCGCCATGATCTGGCCGGCACCAACCACGAGACGATCCAGATGACGCTGGAACTCGATCCCGGCATCGAGGTGGCCTACCACACCCATCCGGGCATCGAGGCGAGCTACGTGGTGTCGGGCTCGGTGACGCTGACGGTGCGCGGCCAGGCGCCTGAGGTCATCACCTCGGGCGGCAGCTTCATGGTGCCGGCAGGGACCGTCCATGCCGCCAAGAACAACAGCGGCGTGTCGAAGATCTTCATCACCTACATCGTGGAGAAGGGGAAACCTCTCGCCACGCCGGCCTGATAGGTTACGCTGCGCCGATCATCCTCGCGGCTTGCTCGCGAGAAGGTGAAAATGGGAGAACCGCCGGCACCAGACCTGATTGGGGGGCTTTGATGTCGGATACCGTTGCGCCAGTGGACCAGGTTCCGCCAGCCCCCAGGCTGCTGGCGTTGGGCCTGCAGCATGTGCTGGTGATGTATGCTGGTGCCGTGGCGGTGCCGCTCATCATCGGCCGCGCGCTGCGCCTGCCGCCGGAGCAGGTGGCGCTGCTGGTCAATGCCGACCTGTTCGCCTGCGGCGTGGTCACGCTGATCCAGTCGCTGGGGATCGGGCCCTTCGGCATCCGCCTGCCGGTGATGATGGGCGTGACCTTCGCCGCCGTGGGGCCGATGCTGGCCATGGCCGGCAACCCGGAGCTGGGGCTGCTCGGCATCTTCGGCGCCTGCATCGGCGCCGGCATCTTTACCATGCTGGTGGCGCCCTTCGTCTCCCGCCTGTTGCCGCTGTTCCCGCCCATCGTCACCGGCTCCGTCATCCTGATGATCGGCATCTCGCTGATGCGGGTGGGGGTGAACTGGGCGGCCGGGGCGCCGGTGGCGACCATTCCCGGCTATGGCGACCCGCTGCACCTGGGCGTGGCGCTGGCGGTGCTGGTGCTGATTTTGCTGATCACCAAGTACGCCGCCGGCTTCTTCGCCAACATCGCGGTGCTGATCGGCATCGTCGCCGGCTGCGGGCTGGCCTATGCGCTGGGCAAGATGGGCTTCGCCAAGGTGGCCTCGGCGCCGTGGGTCGGGCTGATCATGCCGTTCCAGTTCGGCATGCCGAAATTCGATCTCGTCGCCATCGTCACCATGAGCGTGGTGATGATCGTCGTGATGATCGAGAGCGCCGGCATGTTCCTGGCGCTGGGGGAGATGACCGGCAAGGAGGTCTCCCAGGCGGACATGACCCGCGGGCTGCGGACCGATGGGCTGGGCACGCTGATCGGCGGCATCTTCAACACCTTCCCCTACACCAGCTTCAGCCAGAATGTCGGGCTGGTGGGCGTGACCGGGGTGCGCAGCCGCTGGGTCACCGTGTGCGGCGGCGTCATCATGCTGGCCATGGGCCTGGTGCCCAAGCTGGGGGCGCTGATGGAATCGGTGCCGGTCTTCGTCCTCGGCGGCGCTGGCATCGTGATGTTCGGCATGGTGGCCGCCACGGGCATCCGGATCTTGGCCGGGGTGGACTACCAGGTTAACCGCAACAACCTGTTCATCGTGGCCATCTCGGTCGGCTTCGGCATGATCCCGCTGGTGGCGCCGCAGTTCTTCAAGCAACTGCCGCATGCGCTGGCGCCGATCCTGGAATCCGGCATCCTGCTGACGGCGATCAGCGCGGTGGTGCTGAACCTGTTCTTCAACGGCATGGTCAGCGCCGCGCAGGCCCGCGCCAACGCGCTGGCGGCCGCCACCAAGGCGGAGCACTGAGATGCAGGCACTGCTGATCGAATGGGGCGGCATGCTGCTGCGCTGGCTGCACGTCCTGGCCGGCATGGCCTGGATCGGCAGCAGCTTCTACTTCATGCACCTGGATGCCGCGCTGAAGCCGGCGCCGGACATCCCGCCGGGCAAGGGCGGTGAGGCGTGGGAGGTGCATGGCGGCGGCTTCTACCAGGTGCGGAAGTGGCTGGTGGCACCATCCTCCCTGCCGCCGGAGCTGATGTGGCACAAGTGGGAGAGCTACTCGACCTGGCTGTCCGGCTTCGCGCTGCTATGCTGGGTGTACTACGGCAGCAGCGACCTGTTCCTGATCGACCCGACGGTCATGGAGATGTCGGCCGGCATGGCCTGGGTCATCGGCATCGGCACGCTGGCGGTGGGCTGGCTGGTCTATGACGGGCTGTGCAAATCGCCGCTGGCCAGGGATGACCGGCTGCTGGCGGCGGTGGGCTTCGGCTTCGTCGTGCTGGTGGCCTGGGGCTTCCAGCAGATCTTCAGCGGCCGTGGCGCCATGGTGCATACCGGCGCGCTGATGGCCACCTGGATGACGGGCAACGTCTTCCTGATCATCATCCCCAACCAGAAGAAGGTCATCGCCAGCCTGCTGAAGGGCGAGGCGCCGGACCCGGCGCTGGGCAAGGCGGGCAAGATCCGCAGCACGCACAACAACTACCTGACGCTGCCGGTGCTGTTCCTGATGCTGGCCAACCACTACCCCATGGTGTGGTCGACGCCCTATGCCTTCGTCATCGTCGGGCTGGTGCTGGTGGCGGGCGCGGTCATCCGGGTGTTCTACAACCTCAGGCATTCCGGCCGGGGCAATGCCTGGTGGTGCTGGGCGGTGGCGGCGCTGTGCCTGGCGCTGGCGGCCGCCGTCTCCATGACCTCCTCGCCATTGGGGCGGGAGGCGCTGGGCCTGGCCTGGCGGGCGCCGCCGCCTTCCGAGGAAGTGGTCGAGATCGTCATGGCGCGCTGTTCCATGTGCCATGCGGCGGAGCCGGTGTGGCCCGGCATTTCGGTGGCGCCGCGCGGGGTGGTGTTCGCGGGCGCCGAGAGCGTGCACCGGCTGGCGCCGCAGATCGCCATGCAGTCCGTGCTGTCGGCGGCGATGCCGCCCAACAACATCACGGGCATGGAGGTGGCGGAGCGCCGGGTGCTGCTGGCCTGGCTTTCCGGCAAGTAGCGGCACGCGGCTTGCGTGCCGTCGGCGGAGACGCCCAAGACGGAGCACGACATGCCGCTCGCCTCGCCCAAGGCTGCCTGGAAAGGCAGCGACCTGGCCCAGGACAGCACCTGGATTCAGCATTTCACCAGCCAGGACCTGACCGAGCTGGACGCCGCCCTGGCCGACGTGCGCGCCCGTGGGCTGCCGGATGAGGCGCTGACCGCGGCGGATTTCCCGCTGCCCGGGTTTGCACCCAAGCTTGCCGCGATACTGCAGGAAATCCGCGAGGGGCGCGGCTTTGTCGTGCTGCGCGGCATGCCCGTGGCGCGCTACAGCGATGCCGATGTGGGCACCATGTTCTACGGCATGGGCACGCATCTGGGTGACAGCCTGCGGCAGAACCCGCGGGGCGACCTGCTGGGCCATGTGCACGACCAGGGCCGCGCCTATGGCGGCAAGGATGTGCGGGGCTACGAGACCAACGCCTTCCTGCCCTTCCATACCGATGGCTGCGAGATTGTCGGCCTGCTGTGCCTGCGCGCGGCCAAGGCGGGTGGGCGCAGCAGCCTGTCCTCCGCGCTGCGGGTGCATGCGGAGATCGCGGCGCGGGAGCCCGAGGCGCTGGCGCCGCTGTATCGCGGCTACCACTATGTGCGGCGGGAGGCGGCGCTGACCGAGGCGCCGGTGAGCCCCAACCGCGTGCCGGTCTTCGGCCAGCAGGACGGCGTGGTGAGCTGCCGGATCGTCGGCAACCAGATCCGCGCGGCGGCGAAGCATTTCGGCGTGGCGCTGGCGGATGACGAGCTGCGCGCGCTGGACCTGTTCACCGACCTGTCGGGCGCCGAGGGCATTCGGCTGGACATGGATTTGCAGGTTGGCGACATCCAGCTGTGCAACAACTACACCGTGCTGCACAGCCGCACCGAATACGAGGACTTCCCCGAGCCGGAGCGCAAGCGCCACATGCTGCGGCTGTGGCTGGCCATGCGCGAGCCCTGGCCGCTGGCGCCGAGCTTTCCGCGCCAGCTGGGCTACGGCATCAACCAGCCGACCGAGGTGCATCTGGGCGACGAGGTGACGCGGCTGACCTCGCTGGCGTTGCGCTGAGGGCGCGCGGGGCGGGTTGCGCTGACGACGTCCGCGCCGGCTGTTCCGGCCAGCGCGGTTCTGCGCTAAGCGGGCCTGAGCAGGAGGCCCGCATGGCAGACCCGAACACCGTCCTTTCCGCCGCCCTGGCGCCGCTCAGGGCCGAGGCCGAGGCCTTCCTGGCCGCCATGGTGAAGGTGCCGTCCGACAATCCCTCGGGCGATTGCGCCGCGCATGCCGAGGCCGCCGCGCCGCTGCTGGAGGCGATGGGCTTCAGCGTGGAACGCCACCCGGTGCCGCCGGCCGAATGCGCCGCGGTGGGCATGACCAGCGCCACCAACCTGATCATCCGCAAGCGCTTCGGCAGCGGCGGCCCGACCATCGCTTTGAACGCGCATGGCGACGTGGTGCCGCCCGGCGAGGGCTGGACCCAGGACCCCTATGGCGCCGTGGTCAAGGACGGCCGGATGTATGGCCGCGGCGTCGCCGTCTCGAAGTCCGACTTCGCCACCTATGCCTTCGCGCTGCGGGCGCTGGAGGCGAGCGGCCTGGCGCTGAACGGCACGGTCGAGCTGCACCTGACCTATGACGAGGAGACCGGCGGCGAGATCGGCCCGCAATGGCTGCTGAAGCGTGGGCTGAGCAAGCCGGACCTCTGCATCTGCGCCGGCTTCTCCTACGCCGTCACCACCGGCCATAACGGCGTGCTGCACCTGGAGGCGATCTTCCACGGCAAGCAGGCCCACGCCGCCATGCCGCATACCGGCGTGGACGCGCTGGAAGCCGCGACCGAGGCGCTGCGCAGCCTGTATGGCGAGCGTGCCCGTCTCTCCGGCCTGATGTCGGGCGTCCAGGGCATCGGCTGCCCGGCGGTCACGGTCGGCAGGATCAGCGGCGGGGTGAACACCAATGTGGTGCCGGACCGCATCGCGCTGCGGCTGGACCGCCGGATCATCCCGGAGGAGAACCCGGCCGAGGTGGAGGCCGGGCTGCGCGCCTTGATCGAGGCGGCCTGCCGCCGCGTGCCGGGCAGCAGCGTCACCATCAACCGCATCGTGCTGGCCGGGCCTCTTGTTCCCACCGATGAAAGCCGCGCGCTGGCGGCCCGCCTCTGCCGCGTGGCGTCCGAGGTATTCGGCACCGAGGTGAAGCAGGTGGGCGTGCCGCTGTACACCGATGCGCGGCATTACGCCGAGGCCGGCATCCCCACCGTGCTGTACGGCGCCGGGCCGCGCAGCATCCTGGAAGCCAATGCCCATGCGCCGGACGAGAACCTGGTGCTGGAGGACCTGCACAGGGCCACGCTGGTGATCGCCCGCGTGCTGGCGGAGGTGCTTGTCGCTTAACCCCTGGCCGCATAGGTTCCCCGGTAAATCCGCAAGGGGGAAACCATGCAGCGTAGGGCGTTCATCGCCGGCGCCGGGCTGACGCTCGCCGCGCCGGCCATCGTGCAGGCGCAAGGGGAATGGCCGGGCAACCGGCCGGTCCGCATCATCCAGCCCAGCCAGGCCGGCAGCCCGGCGGATGTCTATGCCCGCATGTTCGCGGACCATCTGGGCAAGACGCTCGGCGGCACCTTCGTGGTGGAGAACCGCGTCGGCGGCACCGGCAGCATCGGCACCGCCGAGGTGGCGCGCAGCGCGCCGGATGGCTGGACGCTGCTGTTCACCTCCAACACCAGCCATGTCGCGGCGCCGCTGGTGCTGAAGAGCGTGCCCTACGACCCCGTGAAGGACTTCGTCGCCATCGCCGGGCTGTACCACTACCCGATGGCGCTGATCGTCACGCCCAGCATTCCCGTGCGTACCACCGCGGAGTTCGTCGCCTGGGCCAAGGCGCGGCCGGGCGGGGTGAACATGGCCAGCGTGGGCATCGGCAGCGTCGGCCACATGATGGCGGAGCGCTTCCACATGGCCGCCGGCTTCAACCGCGTGCACATCCCCTATCGCGGCGGGCCCAGCGCGATCCTGGCGGTGGCGCAGGGCGAGAGCGACTACATCTTCGACAACATCGGCAATTCCGGCATGTTCGCGCGGGAAGGGCGGCTGCGCTTCCTGTCCTTCACCGGCCGCGCCAGGCAGCGGCAGATGCCCGACCTGCCGCTGCTGTCGGAGGTCGGCTTCCCCGGCTTCGTCGAGGATGTCTGGTTCGGCATCTGGGGCCAGGCCGCCATGCCGCGGCCGATGGTGGAGCGGATCAACGCCGAGGCCAATCGCTGGCTGGCCAGCGAGCCGGTGGTGAAGCGCATGGCCGAGGGCGCCCATACCAGCCTGGCCGGCACGCCGGAGGACTTCCATCGGTACTGGATGGAGGATCTTAAGAACTGGACCGCGATCGTGCAGGAAACCGGCATTCGCATGGAATAACCCGCGCACGCGACGGTGCGGCGGCGGTAGCGGGACCTTTCGCCGCTGCCGCTGCTTATCAGCAGGACGCATCCCTGCTGACCGGAGCCACCGCCGTGCCCCTGACCCCGCGCCTGACCATCTCCAGCGACTGGGGCAGTGGCCTGGTCGCCAATGTTGCCCTGCTGCAGAGCGACGCCGCCGATACCGGTGGCACCGGCTGGACCGTCAGCTTCGACGCCGGCTTCGAGATCGTGAACATCTGGAACGGCCAGGTGCTGTCGCATGTCGGCGACCACTACGTGATCGGCAACCTGAGCTATGACGCCGCCGTGCTGGCGGATGGCAGCACCGGCTTCGGCTTCCAGGCCGCGGTGGATGCCGATGGCGAGGCGGTGGCGAACCTGGGCGCCAGCCTGGCGGGCGCCGGCGGCAGGGGCGGCGATGGCGGGGCCGGTGGCAACGGTGGCGCTGGCGGCAACGGTGGGAATGGTGGCGCTGGCGGGGCGGGCGGCGCTGGCGGTGCTGGCGGCAATGGCGGCGCGGGTGGTGATGGTGGTGCCGGCGGTCGCGGCACCCCCGGTGCCGATGGCAAGCCCGGCACCGATGGTCAGCCCGGCCAGCCCGGCGCGGATGGCGCGCCCGGCCAGCCCGGCGGCACCGGCACGCCTGGCGCCGCGGCCGCCCAGTACGATGGCGGCTGGCTGCACACCGCCGGCGTGCAACTGGTCGACGACAGCCTGAACGCCCCGGTGGCGCTGCACGGCATTGCCTGGACCGGCATGGAGGGGCCGAACATGGCGCCCAACGGCCTGTGGACGCGCAACTACGCCGACATGCTGGACCAGGTGAAGGCGCTGGGGTTCAACAGCCTGCGCCTGCCATTCTCCTCGGACCTGCTGCACAGCGCCGCGCCGGCCCAGGGCATCGACTATGGGCTGAACCCCGACCTGGCCGGGCTGACCGGCCTGCAGGTGATGGACAAGGTGATCGCCTACGCCGGCAGCATCGGGCTGGGGGTGGTGCTGGACCACCATACCAACGCGGCGCAGTACGGCGTGGCCGCCGGCGGGCTGTGGTTCGACGCGACGCATTCCGCCGAGCAATGGGTGGCGGATTGGCAGGCGCTGGCGGCGCGCTATGCCGGCAAGTCAGCCGTCATCGGCGCCGACCTGCACAATGAGCCCCATGCCGGCACCTGGGGCGGCGGCGGCCCGACCGACTGGGTGGCGGCGGCCGAGCGGGCCGGCAACGCGATCCTGGCGGTGAACCCGCACCTGCTGGTGATGGTGGAGGGCAACTGGAACGCCAATGGCCAGGACTACTGGTGGGGCGGCAACCTGACCGGCGTGCCCGCCACGCCGGTGGTGCTGAACCAGCCGGGCCACCTGGTCTATGCGCCGCACGACTACGGCAACACGGTGTTCCACCAGCCCTTCTTCGACGCGCCGGACTTTCCGGCCAACCTGCCGGCGATCTTCGACCGGATGTGGGGGCATGTGCAGGCCAATGGCACCGCGCCGCTGTGGCTGGGCGAGTTCGGCAGCCAGTTGACCGACCCCATCGACAAGGCCTGGTTCGGCGCGCTGAGCCAGTACCTGACGACCGGGAACGCCGCCGGGGCAAGCTGGGCCTGGTGGAGCCTGGACCCGTCCTCCACCGATGTCGGCGGGCTGCTGCTGGCGGATTGGCGCACGCCGAACCCGACGGTGCTGGCGGCGCTGCAACCGCTGCTGCAGGCCGGGCCGCCGGCGGCGGTGACGGCCACGGTGCCGGTGGAGACCCTGCCGGAGCCTCCCGCGCCGGTGGACTGGAACGCGCTGGCGGCGCGGGCCGAGGCGAATTTTGCCGCGACCGGGCAGTGGTTCATCTGACCCGGACGCAGCCGGGGTTTTCCGTGCGCCCGCTAGCCTAGCAGCCCGCGCAGCCGGGCCAGCATGTCTGGCGTGTCCCATTCGGCGGCGCCTTCCAGCCGCGCCACCTCCTGCCCCGCGCGGTTGACCAGCACGGAGGTGGGCAGGCCGCGCACCCCCAGCGCCCGGCCGGCGGCGCCGCGCGGGTCCAGCCAGATGCCCAGCGCCTTGATCCCGCGATCCCCGTAGAATTTCTCCACCACCGCCTTGCCGCCACGGTCGGACGACAGCGCCAGCACCAGCACGCCTTCCGCCGCCAACGCCGCCTGGGCGCGGTCCAGCGCCGGCATCTCGGCCACGCAGGGTACGCACCAGGTGGCCCAGAGGTTCACCAGCAGCCCCTTGCCGGCGAAATCCCCCAGCTTGCGGCTGGCGCCCTCGGCATCCACGAAGGCCAGCTCCGGCAGGGCGCGGGGCGGGAAGCTCTCCAGCTGGCCCAGCGCGGCGGCCTGCCCTTGCCGCGGGACAAGCCCGGCGTATAGGGTCGCCGCGCCCGCCAGCATCGCGCCTCGGCGGCCCATGTCTCGCATCACCGGAAGATCCCTTCGTGTCCAACGCGTCAAACGTGCAGTGGGGCGGCCGCTTCGCCCAGGGCCCCTCGGCCATCATGCAGGCCATCAATGCCTCGGTCGGCTTCGACCGCAAGATGTGGCGGCAGGATATCCGCGGCAGCCTGGCCCATGCCGCCATGCTGGCCCATGTGGGGATCATCTCGGCCGAGGACGAGAGGGCGATCCGCCAGGGTCTGGGCCAGATCGGCCAGCGGATCGAGGCCGGCGACTTCGAGTGGTCCGAGGCGCTCGAAGACGTCCACATGAACATCGAGGCGCGGCTGACCGACGCCATCGGCGAGGCCGGCAAGCGCCTGCACACCGGGCGCAGCCGCAACGACCAGGTGGCGCTGGATGTGCGCCTGTGGGTGCGGGACGCGATCGACGGGCTGAGCGAGCAGGTCCGCGACGTGATGCGCGCGATGGTGGCGCGGGCGGAGGAACATGCCGGCACGGTGATGCCCGGCTTCACCCATCTGCAGCCGGCGCAGCCCACCACCTTCGGCCACCACCTGCTGGCCTATGTGGAGATGCTGTCGCGCGATCTTTCCCGCCTGGCGGATTGCCGCGCCCGGCTGAATGAAAGCCCGCTGGGCGCCGCGGCGCTGTGCGGCACCGGCTTCCCGATCGACCGGCACATGACGGCGGCGGCGCTGGGCTTCGACGGCCCGACGCGCAACAGCCTGGACAGCGTGGCGTCGCGCGACTTCGCCGCCGAGTTCCTGTTCTGCTGCGCGATGTGCGCCACGCACCTGTCTCGGTTTGCCGAGGAGGTGGTGATCTGGACCAACCCCTACTTTGGCTTCGTCAAGCTCAGCGACGCCTTCACCACCGGCAGCAGCATCATGCCGCAGAAGCGCAACCCGGATGCGGCGGAGCTGGTCCGCGGCAAGACCGGGCGCATGTTCGGCGCGCTGGTCGGCATGCTGACGGTGATGAAGGGCCTGGCGCTGACCTATTTCAAGGACATGCAGGAAGACAAGGAAGGCATCTTTGATAGTGCCGAGACCCTGACCCTCTCGCTGGCCGCCGTCGCCGGCATGGTGAAGGACCTGCAGCCCAATGTGGCGCGGCTGGCGGATGCCGCCGGCGCCGGCTTCTCCACCGCCACCGACCTGGCGGACTGGCTGGTGCGCGAACTCAGGATGCCGTTCCGCGACGCCCACCACGTGACCGGCCGCCTGGTCGCGGAAGCCGAGAACAGCGGCTGCGACCTGGCGGCGCTGACGCTCGCAAAAATGCAGGCGGTGGAGCCGCGGATCACGGATGCGGTGTTCGGCGTGCTCAGCGTGGCCGCCAGCGTCCGCAGCCGCACCAGCTATGGCGGCACCGCGCCGGCCAATGTGGCGCGCATGGCGGCGGAATGGCGGGAAAGGCTTTCGGCATGAAGCGGGCGGTCGCGCTGCTGGCACTGGCTGCCCTGGCCGGCTGCGGCCGCGTCGGGCCACCGCGCCCACCCGGCCCGGCCAATGAGATCATCTACCCCCGCGCCTACCCGGCGCCACCCAGCGGCGCCCCCACCGCCCCGGCGGCGCCCGGGACGCAGATGCCCAACGTGCCGCTGGCGGTGCCGACGCGGTAGCCGCGCATTGCGGTTCCAAAGCCGCGGCCGCGCGGTCTAACCTTTCGCCCAAGCCCGGCGGCAAGCCGGGCACAAGGCGGGAGGTTCACGATGGCCAACTTCACCCCTGTGTCGCGGCGGCTGGTACTGGCGGGCGGCCTGGCGTTGCCCTGGGTGGCGCGGGCGCAGGAAGCGCCCTGGCCCAACCGCCCGGTGCGCTTCATCGTCTGCTACGCGCCCGGTGGGCCGACGGACGTGCTGTCCCGCCTGTGGTGCGCCAAGATGAGCGAGCTGACCGGGCAGCAATTCATCGTGGAGAACCGCGCCGGCGCCGGCGGCAATGTGGGCACCGACGCGGTCGCGAAATCCCGGCCGGATGGCTACACCATGGGCATGGCGAATATCGCGCCGCATGCCATCTCGCCGACGTTGTATCCCTCGCTGCCCTACGACCCCGCGCGCGACTTCAGCTTCTTCGGCGGGCTGTGGCAGATGCCGAACATGCTGGTGGTGCACAAGGACCTGCCGGTGGAGAACATCCCGGAGCTGATCCGCTTCCTGCGCGCCAGCCCCGGCAAGTACAGCTTCGGCAGTGGCGGGTCGGGCACCTCGCCGCATCTGTCGGGCGAGATGTTCAACACCATGGCGGGGGTGCAGGTGCTGCACGTCCCCTATCGCGGCAGCGGCCCGGCCATGCTGGACGTGGTGGCCGGCCGGCTGCAGATGATTTTTGATAACATGCCCGGCGCCATCGCCCAGGCGCGGCAGGGCACGGTGCGGGCGCTGGGCGTCACCAGCGCCGAGCCAAGCCCGGTGGCGCCGGACGTGCCGCCGATCGGGCGCTTCCTGCCGGGGTATGACATCACCGCCTGGGCCGGCGCCTGCGGGCCGGCAGGGATAGCGCCGGCGGTGGTGGAGCGGATTGCGGCGGTGAGCCGCCAGGCCTTGGCGACGCCTGAGTTGACCCAAGCCTACCTGGACCTGGGTGCGACGCCGTGGTGGACCACGCCGGCGGCGCTGGCCAGCTTCCGCGACAGCGAGCAGGCGAAGCTGGCGCCGGTGATCCGGGCTTCTGGCGCGCGCGTTGATTGAGGCGCGTTCTCGGCGCGATGGCCGCAGGGCCATCGTCGCTCCCCGGCGCGATGGCCGGCGCCAGCTTCGCCCCAGCGCCCCGTGTGCATCGTGGATTGAAGCGGCGGCGGAATGCGCCAAATATCGCGGCAACAACGGAAACGCCGAGACCAGCATGACCCACCTGCCGCGCCGCAGCCTGCTCGCCGCGCCCTTCCTGGCCCTGCCCGCCGCCACGCGGGCGCAGGCCCAGGGCGCCGATTGGCCCAACCAGTCCACCCGCTTCATCGGCATCTTCCCGCCCGGTGGCGGCACCGACATCCTCAGCCGGATCTGGTGCATGAAGATGGCCGAGATCACCGGCCAGCAATTCGTGGTGGAGAACCGCGCCGGCGCCGGCGGCAATGTGGGCACCGAGGCGATTGCCCGCGCCCGGCCGGATGGCACGACGATCGGCCTGGCCAGCGTCGCCTCGCTGGCCATCTCGCCCACGCTGTACAGCCGGCTGCCCTTCGACCCCGAGCGCGACTTCACCCATGTCGCCGGCCTGTGGCAGTTGCCGAACCTGCTGATCATCAACAACGACGTGCCGGCGCGGACCGTCCCGGAGCTGATCGCGCTGATCAAGGCCAACCCCGGCAAGTTCAGCTTCGCCAGCTCCGGCAGCGGCACCACGGTCCATCTGAGCGGCGAGATGTTCAAGGTGCTGGCCGGGCTGGACATGGTGCATGTGCCCTATCGCGGCGGCGCCCCGGCGCATATCGACCTGCTGGCGGGCCGCGTGCAGATGATCTTCGACAACATCCCGCAGGGGCTGCAGAGCGCGCGCGAGGGCAAGGTGCGCGCGCTGGCCGTCACCAGCGCCAGGCGTAGCCCGCTGGCGCCGGAATTCCCGGCCATGGCGGAGTTCCTGCCGGGCTTCGAGATCGACAGCTGGGGCGGCGTGCTGGCCCCCGCCGGCCTGCCGGCGCCGATGGTGGCGCGCATGGCCGCGCTGACCCGGCAGGCGCTGGAGAGCGAGGACGTGAAGCGCAAATACGCCGAGAACGGCGCCACCACCTGGCCGCTGGGGCCGGAGGAGCTGGCCGCCTTCCGCCGCCGGAACGAGGCCGCCTTCGCCCCGCTGATCAGGGCTTCCGGCGCCAGGGTCGACTGACCTCGTTACCCCAGCGCGAAGGCCATGGGCCTTCGTCGCGAGGCGCGAAGGCCATGGGCCTTCGTCGCGAGGCGGGAAGGTCGGCCGCCGCGCCTCGGGTCAGCCTTCCAGCTTCACCCCGGTGCGCTCCACCACGGCGCGGAACTTGGCGACTTCCCGCACCATGAAGCCGCGCGCATCGGTCGGCGCATTCGGCGCGCGCCAGGCCAGCACGCCCGCGGTCAGCAGCTTGTCGCGCGTCTCCGGTTCATCCAGGCAGGCGCGCAGCGCCCGGTTCAGCGCCGCCTGGGTTTCCGCGGGCATGCCGGGCGGGCCCAGCAGCACGTTCCAGGTCTCCAGGTCGAAGCCGGCCACGCCCGCCTCGGCCAGGGTCGGCGTGTCGGGAAAGCTGGGGAAGCGACGCTCCCCGGTCATCGCCATGCCGCGCGCCAGGCCGCCGCGCACCTGGTTGGCGGCCGACGCCAGCACCGCGATGCCGAACTGCGCTTCCCCGGTGAAGATCGCGGTCAGCATCTGCCCACCGCTGCGGTAGGGCACGTGGACGAAGCGGGTGCCGAGGTCCAGCGCCAGCATCTCGGTCGCCAGGTGCAGGATCGTGCCGACGCCGCTGGTGGCGTAGGTGAAGCTGTCCTTCGGCGCGCTGCGCAGCCGCTGCACCACCTCGGCTGCGGTCTGGCCGGGGAAGTTGTTGTTCACCACCATGATCAGCGGCGCGGTGCCGATGACGCCGAGATGCGCGAAGTCGTCCACCGGGTGGTAGCGCGTGCCGCCGACCAGGGCATTGGGCGCAATGCCGTGGGAGGAGCTTTCCACCAGCATGATGGTGTGGCCATCCGGCGGCTGGCGCTTCAGCCATTCGCTGGCGACGATGCCGGCGGCGCCGGCGCGGTTTTCCACCACCACCCGCGCGCCGGTGCCCAGGTGGACCGAAAGCCGCTCGGCCAGCAGCCGCGCCGCGATGTCGGTGGACCCGCCCGGCGCATAGCCGGTGGCCAGGGTGATCGCCTTGTCGGGGAAGGCCAGGGCAGGGGTAGCCAGGCCGGCGGCGGCGCCGAGCGCCAGCAGGGTGCGGCGATGCATGCTCATCTCCCGGGCACCGGGCCGAACAGGCCGAGGTCCAGCGCGGCGCGGTAGGTGTTGGCGGGCAGCAGGGGGTCGCGCGCCAGCTCCGCCAGGCGGGCGGGGGCGGCGGGTTCGGCCAGCAGCTGGTCCACCAGCGGCTCGAACGGTTGCGGCTGGATGAACTGATGCACCGGGCCGTGGGCGGGCGGCCGGTTCTCCATCAGGTGCAGCAGCACGCGCACGTCCAGAGGGCAGAGCACGCCGCAGGTCAGCGCGAAGGCGTCCGGCCAGGCCAGGCGGGCGGCCACCAGCATGCCGGGCACGGCATTGGCTTCCAGGTGCGCGTCCATCACCCAGGCATCCTCGCCGCCGCACAGGTCGTGCAGGGTGATGCCGCCGCGCGGGTCGGGTTCCCCCATGCGCCACAGGCCGAAGCGGGCGCGGGTGAAGGCGTCCAGCATGGCGGCATCGGCGCTGCCGGGCGGCGGCGGGATGGCGGCGGCCAGCACCCGGTGCAGCGCCGGCTTGTGGTCGCCGACCGGGGAGAACACGCCGAGGTCCATCACGCAGGCCAGCTGCGCCTCGCTGCCCGGCTCCACCTGGTTGTGGCGCCACAGGTGCAGCGCGCGGGCCTGGGCGGCCAGCGAGGCATTGGGGATGCGGTTGGCGGCGGCGTTCAGCAGAACGCCGCGCGCCTCGGCATAGTCGGCGTAGCGGGCCTGGGCGTCGCTGTCGCTCAATTCGGCACCGTGACGCCAAGCTTGCGCGCGGTGGCGACGATGCTGTCCCAGGTGTCGCGCTGCAGCGGCACGCCCTCGGCCAGCAGCTTGGCGCGGCGGCGGGCCTCGGTCTCGCCGGGGGCCAGCACCTCGCCACCTTCCTCGGCCGGGCGGCAGGACTTGACCCAGGCGACGTAGTCCTCGGCCGTCTTGATGAACTCGGCTTCAGTGCCGAAGTGGCTGGGCGAGATGTAGATGCTCAGCATGCCGTTGGCGATGCGGCCGCGGGCGGTGATGGGGCCGGAGGTGCCGCCGCCGGTGAAGGCGCCGGCCAGCAGCTCGCACATGAAGGCCAGGCCGCTGCCCTTGTGCTCGCCGAAGGCGCGGATGGCGCCCTGGCCCTTGTCCACGCTGCGCGGGCCGACGCGGTCATATTCGCCGTACAGCGTGTGCGGGTCGCCGGAGAGCTGGCCATCGGGTTCGATCAGCGCGTCCTTCGGCAGCTTCTTGCCGCCATTGGAGGCGACGAGGACCTTGCCCTCGGCCACCAGGGAGGTGGCAAAGTCCAGCACGACCGGCGGGTTGGTCGGCACGCCGATGGCGATGGGCGCGGTGGAGAAGCGGCGTTCCGTGCCGCCGAAGGGGGCGACGAGGACCGAGCCGGCGACGTTGACGAAGTGGATGGAGATCAGGCCTTCCGCCAGCGCCTGTTCGGCATAGGCGCCGGTGCGGCCGATATGGCCGGCATTCTTCAGCGCCACCACGGCGACGCCATGCTGCTTGGCGCGGGCGATGCCGAAGGCGGTGGCTTCCGGCGCGACCGTCTGGCCGAAGCCCCACTTGCCGTCCAGCAGCGCGAAGGCGCCGCCATCCATCACCACGTCGCAATTCTGCCCGGCCAGCACATGGCCGGCGGACTGCCATTCCACGTAGCGCGGCACGCGGGCCACGCCGTGGCTGTCATGCCCGGCCAGGTTGGCGCCCAGCAGGTGGTGGCTGATGCGCCAGCCCTCGGCGGCGTCGCAGCCATTGGCCACGAAGATGTCGCGCACCAGGTTTTCCAGGGTTTCGGCGCCGATCAGCACCGTGTCTTGCTTGTCCATGGGGTGGCCTTCTAACGCAAACGCCGGCCGGGTGAAATCACCGGCCGGCGCTTGGGTTCTGGGTGGGGCGAGGCAAAGACGGCACGAAGCCCAGCTTCGTGCCGAGGCGCCGGATGGCGCCCGCCGGTCGCGCGACTGCGCGCCTTGGGCACGACGCGGCGTGAGCCAAGCGCGCGGATGCGCGCGCCCGGCGTCTGAGGGCTCAAATGACCAAGCCCGTCGCGTCGTCGATCAGGTGCATGTTGTTCATGTCGGCGGCCAGCGGCAGCGGCACGCCGGGGGCGGCCTCCACCAGCGGGTCCAGCCGGGCGCAGACCTCGGCGCCTTCCAGCTTGATGTGCGCCAGCGTCTCCATGCCCATCGGCTCGATCACCTCCGGCGTCAGGGTGAGGAAGGCGACGTGCGGCTTGTTGACGTTCTGCGTATCCGTCAGGTGTTCCGGGCGGATGCCGAAGGTGACGCTCTTGCCGGCATAGGGCTGGTAGCGCGCCACCCGATGCTCCGGTACGGCGAGTTCGGTGCCCTGCGGCAGCAGCAGCACCAGGCCGGCGCCCCGGGCCTCCACCTTGGCGGGGATGAAGTTCATCGCCGGGCTGCCGATGAAGCCGGCGACGAAGCGGGTGCGCGGGTGGTGGTACAGTTCCTGCGGCGGGCCGACCTGCTCGATGACGCCGTGGTTCATCACCACCACGCGGTCCGCCAGCGTCATCGCCTCCACCTGGTCGTGGGTGACGTAGATGGTGGTGGTGCGGACGGTCTGGTGGACCTTCTTGATCTCGGTCCGCATCTGCACGCGCAGCTTGGCGTCCAGGTTGGACAGCGGTTCGTCGAACAGGAAGACCTTGGGGTCGCGGACGATGGCGCGGCCCATGGCGACGCGCTGGCGCTGGCCGCCGGACAGCGCCTTGGGCTTGCGGTCCAGCAGCACGCCGATATCCAGGATGCGCGCCGCCTCGTTCACCCGGCGGTCGATCTCGGCCTTGGGGAATTTCCGCAGCATCAGGCCGAAGGCCATGTTTTCCCGCACGCTCATGTGCGGGTACAGCGCGTAGTTCTGGAACACCATGGCGATGTCCCGGTCACGCGGCGGCACGTCGTTGACGACCGCGCCGCCGATGTCGATCTCGCCGCCGCTGATTTCCTCCAGCCCCGCGATCATGCGCAGCGTGGTGGATTTGCCGCAGCCCGAGGGGCCGACGAGGACGACGAATTCGTGGTCGGCGATCTCCAGGTCGATGCCCTTCACCGCCTGCACGCCGCCTTCGTATTCCTTGACGATCTTTCGCAGCGATACCTGTGCCATGTGCGTTCAGCCCTTGGTCGCGCCGGCCGTCAGGCCCGCGATGTAGTAGTCCATGAGGAAGGCGTAGACGACCACCGGCGGCAGCGCCGCGATCAGCGCGCCGGCCATCAGCTGGCCCCAGGCGAAGGTGTCGCCACGGATGAGCTGGCTGACCACGCCGATGGTGAGCGGCATCTCGTCCGGCCTGGTGATGAAGGCGGTGGGGTAGACGAAGGCCGCCCATGAGACGGTGAAGGCGAAGATGGTCGCCGCGATGATGCCGGGCAGCGCCACGGGGATGAAGATCTTGGTCAGCATCTGCATCCAGTTGGCGCCGTCGATCAGCGCTGCCTCGTCCAGCTCCTTCGGGATGCTGGCGAAGTAGCCGATCATGATCCAGGTGCAGAACGGCACCGTCAGCGTCGGGTAGACCAGCACCAGGCCCCAGATGCTGTTCAGCAGGCCGAGGCCGCCGACGATCTGGTACAGCGGGATGAACAGCAGCGTGTCCGGCACCAGGTAGGTCAGGAACACGCCGGTCGCCAGCACCTGGCTGCCGAAGAACTTCATCCGCGCCAGCGCGAAGGCGGCCAGCACCGAGATCACCATGGTGATGACCACGACGCAGACCGTCAGGATGATGCTGTTGTAGAAGAAGCCGCGGAACATCGGGTTGCCGATGATGGCGGCGTAGTTCTCCCAGGTGGGCGCAAGCACCAGCCAGGGGTTGCCTTCCAGGTTGGCGATCTCCGCGCTGGTCTTGATGCTGGTCAGCAGCATGTAGAGCGGCGGCGCCAGCATGACGATGGCGGCGATGATGAGCGAGATGTAGGCCGTCCACAGCGCCCAGCGGCGTTCACTGCGCAGGCTGCCGACGCGCCGGCCGAGGCCGGGCACCATCTCGGAGGGACGTGCGGTAGCTGACATCACGCCATCTCCTTCGTGCGCTTGTTGACGCCCCGCAGGACGAAGAAGGCGATGATGGCCAGCAGCGGGAACATGAACAGCGACACCGCCGCGCCACGCGGGATGTTGCCGCTGAGCACGCCGACCTGGAAGGCGTAGCTGGCGAAGACCTGGGTCAGGTCGCGCGGGCCGCCATTGGTCAGCACGCGGACGATGTCGTAGTTGGCGAAGGTGACGATCAGGCTGAACAGCACGGTGATGCTGATGATGTTCTGCATCATCGGCAGCGTGATGTGGCGCAGCCCCTGCCAGCCGGTGGCGCCGTCGATGGCGGCGGCCTCATACAGCTGGTCGGGCACCGATTTCAGCGCCGCCAGGTACATGATCATGAAGAACGGCGCGCCGTACCAGACATTGACGATGATGACGGAGATCCGCGCCCACCAGGGTTCGCCCAGCCAGGGGACCGAGGGGAAGCCGATGGCGTTGATCAGGTAGTTGATCGAGGAATAGCTGGGGTCGAACATCCACCACCAGCCCAGCGTCGAGAGGGCGGGTGGGATGACCCAGGGCACCAGCAGCATGCCGCGCCACATCTTCTGCCCGCGCGCCGGCACGTGGTGCAGCATGTGCGCCAGCCAGAAGCCGACCAGCGCCTTCAGTAGCACGGCGGTGATGGCGAAGAAGCAGCTCTGCCAGATCACCGACTGGAAGGTCTCGTTCTCCAGCAGGATGTCGAAATTCTCCAGGCCGATGAAGGCGGTCTGCCGCCGGTTCAGCATGGAGAGGTAGATGGCGTAGCCGGCCGGCCAGGCGACCAGCCCACCGATCACCAGGATCAGCGGCAGCGTCATCAGGAAGGCGATGGTGGAGCGCCGGCGGGCGAAGCGCTTCATCGCGCTGCTCTCTGCGCGCGCAGCGGCCGGCCTGGGCGCGGGCACGGCAGCACTGCTGTCCGGGGCCATGCAAGTTTCCTCTGGCTGATACGGAAAAAACGGGGCGGGCAGCCTGCGCCACCCGCCCCGGTAACCTGCGGCCGGCTGCTCAGCCGCGACGCATGTTGGTGATCTCGCGCTCCAGCCAGCCCATGGCCTGGTCCACCGTCTCGCCGCCCTGGGCCACGCGGGCGATGACCTTGGTGTTCAGCGCCTGGATGTACATCTGGCTGGCCAGTTCCGGCGGCGCCGGGTCGAAGGCGATGGAGGTCTTGGCCTGGTGGTGCGGCTTCAGCGGGTAGTTGTAGATGGTGCCGACCGGCGGGCTGGTGGTCTCCCACACCTTGAAGTCGGTCATGCTGGCGAAGGGCGGGATGTCGTAGCCGCCGGACTTGTTGGTGATCGCCTCGGCGCTCTCGCGCTGGGTGATGAACTCCAGGAACTCCTTGGCCGCGGTCTTGTTGCGGCCGAAGGCCCAGACGCCGGTGGTGAAGGGCAGGTAGGCCAGGTAGCGGCCTTCCGGGCCGGCCGGCATCGGGATGGTCCAGCACTTCTCGGCCACCTGCGGCGCGTCGCGCTTGGCCACGGCCCAGGCGCTGGGCGGGTTGAACACCAGCGCCGACTTGCCGCCGATCAGCGCGCGGTTGTTGCTGGCGTCGTCCCAGGCCCAGACATCGCTGGGCAGGAAGCGGCTGAGGCGGACGCCCAGCTCGATGGCGGTCTTCAGCTTGGCGTTGCCACGGATGGTCGGCTTGCCCGTGGCATCCGTGATCTGCGCGCCATAGCCGGCGAACAGCGCGCCGACCCAGTCCACCGCATCCGAGAACTGGCCCATCGGCAGGCCGAAGGGCACGCCGGCCTTGAAGCACTTCTCGGCGGCGACGGTGAAGGTCTCCCAGGTCCAGTTGTCCGCGCCCGGGCCGCGGGTGTTGTTGGCCGGCCACATCGCGCGGACATCGATGCCGGCGTGTTCCAGCATCAGGTCGAAGCGGACGCAGGCCGGCTTGTTCTGGGTGCCGGAGGTGGCGGGCACGCCGCGCCACTTGCCGCCGTGCTTGCAGAGGAACTCGGCGACCGGGTTGATCGGGCCGTACTTGCCGACCAGGCGGCCGATCACGTCGTCCACCGGCTCCAGCTGCTGGGAATAGGCGCCGACATCCCACGGCGTCAGGGAGATGCCGTCATGGCCGCTGCGGCTCTGCGCCTGGGCGGCGGCGGTCAGCTGCAGCTGGTTGCCGGTGGTGTTGATGAAGTCCAGCGAGACGTTGACGCGCTTCTGCTCGCCCCACTTGGCGGCCAGCTCCTTCAGCGCGTCGTTGCCGCCGGGCACCCAATGGTCCCAGAAGGCGAAGCGCAGCGCGCCCGCCGTGCCCTGCGCGTGCACCATGGGCGCCGCCAGCGTGCCGGCAGCGACCACGCCAGCGCCGGAGCGCAGCACATTGCGGCGGGTTGTCCCGTTGCGTGTCATTCCAGTCCGTCCTCCTGCATGCGGCGGGTAACCCGCCGCGGGCCGGATTGGTTCCGGCCCTGGTTCGGCCGGCAGGGTATCCATTCGGGGCGGCGGAAGGCAACCGCCATCACGGTGAGGCGGATGATCGTCCTGCAAGCCTGCTTCCATGCTGCCGACAAGATCGGCGCCGCGTTCCCGTTTGACCGGGCCGGGCGCTGCCGCCACCTTGCGCCGGCATGACCGACCTTGGCGCCACCTTCAACGCCGCCTGGCGCCTGCTGGCCGGGCCGGACCCCGCGCTGGCCGGGATCGTCGGGCTGTCGCTGCAGACCAGCCTGCTGGCGGTGCTGCTGGCGGCGATTCCCGGCCTGCCGCTGGGCGCCTGGCTGGCGGTGCATCGCTTTCCCGGGCGGGGCGCGGTGGTGGCCTTCGCCAATGCCATGATGGGCCTGCCGCCCGTGGTGGCCGGGCTGGTGCTGTACCTGCTGCTGTCGCGGTCCGGGCCGCTGGGCGGCTTCGGCCTGCTGTTCACCCCCGGCGCCCTGGTGCTGGCGCAGGCGGTGCTGGTGGCGCCGATCCTGGTGGCGCTGTCCCGCCAGGCGCTGGAGGCGCTGTGGGAGGAGTATGAGGAGCAGCTCCGCAGCTTCGGCGCCGGGCCGGGCCGGGCGGTGCGGACGCTGCTGTGGGAAGGGCGCTTCGCGCTGATGACCGTGCTGCTGGCCGGCTTCGGCCGGGCGGCGGCGGAGGTGGGCGCGGTGATGATCGTCGGCGGCAACATCGAGGGCTATACCCGCACCATGACCACCGCGATCGCGCTGGAGACCAGCAAGGGCGACCTGCCGCTGGCCCTGGCGCTGGGCGGCGTGCTGCTGGCGGTGGTGATGCTGGTGAACGGGCTGGCGCAGGTGCTGCGCGGCGCGGCGCAGCAGGGGCGGTAGATGGCCTACGCCCTGCCGTTGCGGCTGAATGGCCTGCGCTTCGCCATCGGCAGCACCGAGATCATCCGCGGGATCACGCTGGAGTTGCGCGAGGGCGCGCCGAGCCTGCTGGTGGGGCCGAACGGCGCCGGCAAATCCGTGCTGCTGCGGCTGCTGCACGGGCTGCTGGCGCCCAGCGGCGGCACGGTGGAATGGGCAGGGCCGGCGGCGCGGCCGCCCGGCCTGGCGCCGCGCGATGCCATGGTGTTCCAGCGCCCGGTGCTGCTGCGGCGCAGCGTGCTGGGCAACACCACCTATCCGCTGCGGCTGCTGGGGCATGGCCGGGCGGAGGCGCGGCTGCGCGCCGAGGCGGCGCTGGAACGGGTCGGCCTCGGCCGGCTGCTGCACCGGCCGGCGCGGCTGCTTTCCGGCGGGGAGCAGCAGCGGCTGGCCCTGGCGCGGGCCTGGGCGCTGGCGCCGGAGGTGCTGTTCCTGGACGAGCCCACCGCGGCGCTGGACCCGGCGGCGACCCGCAGCGTGGAGGCGATCGTGGTCGCCATTGCCGAGAGCGGCACCAAGGTGGTGATGACCACGCACGACCTGGCCCAGGCCCGGCGCCTGGGTGGCGAGGTGCTGTTCCTGCACCATGGCCGGGTGGTGGAACGGGCGGAGGCGGAGGCCTTCTTCGCCGGGCCGCGCACCGAGGAAGCCGCCGCCTTCCTGCGTGGCGAGTTGTTCTGGTAGAATCGCGCAAAAAACCGCGCCGGAATTTATTTGCGTCTGTTGTGCCGAACAAAGATGCAAATGCCGGGCCGCCCGACTATATCTAGTGTCGAGGCTGGGCGAATAAATATTGCCCCAGTCCAACCAGCGGGTGCCGCGGCCCCATGATTTGGGCCGCTCGCCGGCGGGCCGAACCGTGAAGGACACCGCCATGGCCAAGGGCCAGAAAAAGAGCAACCGCGAAGCCAAGAAGCCGAAGGCCGACAAGAAGGCGACGCCGGTGGCGCTCTCCACCTTCCTGCGCCCGGTCGCGCCGACGAAGAAATCCGGCCGCGACGCCTGAGCCGCACCCCTTGCCCAAGGAGCTTTAATGGCCTTCATCGCGCATCGCTTCGCCCTTGGGCAGAAGATCGAGTTCGTCCCCGGCCGCTACGACGGCGCGGCGCCCAGCGGCCTGTACACCGTGGTGCGCCACCTGCCGAATGACGGGCAGGACCGCGAGTACCGGGTGAAGAACGCCCGCGACGGGCATGAGCGGGTGGTGCGTGAGAGCCAACTGCGTCGTGGGCCGGGCACGCCGCTGGATTGAGCGCCGCCCCGGCGTAGTGCTGGACTGATCGGCCCCCGGCATGCCGTGCCGGTGGCCGGTGCCTCGTCTCAGCCGCCGGCCAGGTGCAGCACCAGCAGGAAGTGGCAGGCGCTGGCGACCACCACGCAGCCATGCCACAGCGCGTCGTGGTAGCGCAGCCCGCGCGCCAAGTGCAGCGGCAGCCCCAGGCTGTAGACCAGCCCGCCCCCCAGCAGCAGCGCCAGGTCCGGGCCCGGCAGCGTGGCGACCAGGCGCGGCAACCCGGCCACGCCCAGCCAGCCCAGCAGCAGGTAGGCGCCCAGCGAAAGCCGCTCGAACCGGCCGGGCGCCAGCAGCTTCAGCGCCGCGCCGGCCAGCGCCCCGGTCCAGACCAGCGCCAGCAGCGCCTGGCCCAGCCATTCCCCCGGGAAGCCCAGCAGCACCACCGGCGTATAGGTGCCCGCGATCATGATGAAGATGGCGGCATGGTCCAGCCGGCGCAGCAGGGCGCGCACGCGGCCCGCCGGCCACAGGTTGTAGGCGGCCGAGCAGCCATACATCGCCAGCAGCCCCAGCCCGTAGGGCGCCAGCGCCAGCCAGTCGCCCGGCCCCCGCGCCAACCCGGCCAGCACCGCGCAGCCCAGCAGCGCGCCGGCGCCGCCCAGCGCATGCACCGCGGCATCGGCGGTGCGTTCCCGCCGGGCATGGCGCGGCAGTGGCGGCAGCGTGGTGGCTGACATGCAGGTGATCCCCGGGCGCAAACCGTCCCGTGCCGCCAGCGCATGGCGGTTCGGCCCGTGGCGGCCCTTGCCCTTTCGGTCGCCGCCGGGGAGCATGTGGGCATGGACATCCAACGCTTCGAGAGCATCGTCATCGGCGCCGGCATGGCGGGCGCCACCGCCGCTGCCCACCTGGCCGCCAGCGGCCGGAAAACCGCGCTGCTGGAGGCCGAGGAGAGCGCCGGCTACCACACCACCGGGCGCTCGGCGGCCATTTGGATCCTGAACTACGGCGGTGCCGATGCGCGGATACTGACCGGCGCCTCCCGCGCCTTCTTCGAGAGCCCGCCGCCGGGTTTCACCGAGGCGACGCTGGCGCATCGCCGCGCCGTGGTCTTCATCGCCCCGCCGGAACAGCAGGCGCACATGGCGCAGATGATCGCGGAAGGGCAGGGCATGCTGCCGATCGCGCCCGAGGCGGTACGCGCCATGGTGCCGGCGCTGAAGCCCGGCTACGCGGTGACCGGCGGCATCGAGTCCGATGCCTTCGACATGGATGTCGCCGCGCTGCACCAGGGCTTCCTGCGGCAGTTGCGCCAGCTGGGCGGCGTGCTGGGCCTGCGGCATCGCGCCGGCCGCATCGAGCGTGTCGAGGGCGAGTGGCGGGTGGAAGCGACCGGCGGCGTGGTCTTCGCGGCCCCCGTGCTGGTCAATGCCGCCGGCGCCTGGGGCGACGAGGTGGCCGGCCTGGCCGGGGTGCGCCCGGTGGGGCTGCAGCCCAAGCGCCGCACCGCCTGCATCATCGACCCCGGCGCCTACGACGTGACCGACTGGCCGATGCTGGGCGACGCCGACCACACCTGGTACGTGCGGCCGGAGGCGCGCAGCAAGCTGATGGTCTCCCCGGCCGATGAGACCGACGACACGCCACATGACGTGCAGCCGGATGAGCTGGACGTGGCCATCGCCGTGGACCGCATGCAGCAGGCGCTGGACATTCCGGTGAAGCGGATCGAGCACAGCTGGGCGGGGCTGCGGACCTTCGCGCCCGACCGCGGCCTGGTGATCGGGCCGTGCGAGGTGCCCGGCTTCCACTGGTGCTGCGGCCAGGGCGGCTACGGCATCCAGACCGCGCCGGCCGCCGGCGCGCTGGTGGCGGCGCTGGTCAACGGCACCGACCCCGGCGCGGCGCTGGCGCGGGCCGCGACACTCACCGACCCCATGAGGTTCCAGCGATGATCCCTGGCTTTGCCGAGGTTGAGGCCGCCGCCGCCCGGCTGCGTGGCCGCGTGGTCCATACCCCCATGCTGCGCCACGCCCTGCTGGACGAGCTGACCGGCGGCACCGTGCTGGTGAAGCCGGAGCCGTTGCAGAAGACCGGCAGCTTCAAGCTGCGCGGCGCCACCAACGCGGCGCTGCTGCTGGAGGCGACGGCGCGGCGCGGCGGGATCGTGACGCATTCATCCGGCAATCACGGCCAGGGCGTGGCCTGCGCCGCGGCCATGCTGGGCATGCCCGCGCTGATCGCGATGCCGCAGGACGCGCCGGCGATCAAGGTGGAGAGCACGCGGCGCTGGGGGGCGGAGATCCACTTCTTCGACCGCCACAACACCGACCGCGACGCGCTGGCGCAGGAACTGGCGCTGGCCCGTGGCGCGACGGTGGTGCCGCCCTTCGACCACGCCGATGTCATTGCCGGGCAGGGCACGGTGGCGCTGGAACTGGTGCAGGACGCCAAGGCCGCCGGGCTGGCGCTGGACGCGCTGGCGGTGTGCACCGGCGGCGGTGGGCTGATCGGCGGCTGCGCCCTGGCGATGGAGGCGCTGGCGCCGCAGGCGAAGGTCTGGGCGGCGGAGCCGGAGGGCTGGGACGACTATGGCCAGTCGCTGCGCGCCGGCTATCGCATCGCCAATGACGGCAGCGGCGACAACCTGTGCGACGCGCTGCTGAGCAAGCAGCCCGGCGAGATCACCTTCGCCATCAACCACCCGCGCCTGGCCGGTGGCGTGGCGGTGACCCCGGCGGAGGTCTTCGCCGCCATGCGCTTCGCCTTCCAGCACCTGAAGGTGGTGGTGGAGCCGGGCGGCGCGGTGGCGCTGGCCGCGGTGCTGGCCGGCAAGCTGCCGTTGCGCGGCAAGGTTGTCGGCGTGGTGCTGAGCGGCGGCAACGTTGACCCCGCGGTCTTTGCCAGGGCGCTCGCGGCGTGAGCCGCGGCCTGGGCGGGTGCGGCGTGAGTTGCGGGTGGAGCCTTCCCGCGTGAGCCGCTGGTTGCACAAGGTCCGGGCGTGAAGGTCGGCCTGCGCCACCGGCCGCTGCTGCTGGCTTCGGCCGCGGCGGGGGTGGCGGCGGGGCTGGGGCTGGCGGCGCTGGGGTTGCGGGCCAACCAGGCGGTGCTGCTGGGCTGGGACCTGGCCGTGCTGGCCTGGCTGGGGCTGATCACCGCAAGCATGGCGCATGCCTCCCCCAGCGTCATGGAGATGCGGGCGGCCCGGCTGGACGAGGGGCGCTGGGCTATTTTGGCCGCCACGGTGGGGGCGGCGCTGGCCGCCCTGGCGGCGGTGATGTGGGAGATCGCGGCGGCGCCCAGCCCGGTGCCGCCGGCCACGCTGGCGCTGGCCTTCGGCACCATCCTGCTGTCCTGGACCTTCGTGCATGTACTGTTCGCGGCGCACTACGCGCATGAGCATTGGCTCAGCGGCAAGGGCATCGAGTTCCCCGGCAACGACAGGCCGGACTTCTTCGAGTTCCTCTACTTCGGCTTCACCATCGGCATGACCTTCCAGGTCTCCGACGCCAGCACGCAGACGCCGCCGATGCGCCGCCTGGTGCTGGTGCATGCGGTGGTCAGCTTCCTGTTCAACGCGGTGATCCTGGCCGCCGCGGTCAACCTGGTGTCCGGGCTGATCCGCTAGCGCCCGATGGGCATCCTGCCAGAACCGAAAACTATTGACGCCCCTGGTGGCGCGACTGTCGCCAAACCTGTTGCAAACCCATTGTGAAGCCCGTTAAGGCACCGGCCCAGGCAGGGGTTTCGTAAAGGCAGTAAAGATGGCCCGGGCATTGATCGGCCGAACGGTGCGGCGGCTGCGGCTGGAAAAGGGCATGGCGCAGCAGGGCCTGGCGGCGCGGCTGGGCATTTCCGCCAGCTACCTGAACCTGATCGAGCACGACCAGCGCGCGGTGACCGCCAGCCTGCTGGTCAAGCTGACCGAGGTGCTGCAGGTGGACCTGGCGGCGCTGTCCGGCGCGCGGGAGAAGGCGCTGCAGACCGGCCTGCAGGAGGTGCTGCGCGACCCGCTGCTGGGGCTGGACCAGGTGCCGGAGGCCGAGGTGGCGCAGCTGGCCGGCGGCGCGCCGCATGTCGCCCGCGCGGTGCTGGCGCTGTATCGCGCCTGGCGCGTGGCGCGGGAGGACAGCGGCGGCATCGCCCTGCCCACCGGCCGCCGCATATTGCTTCCCACGGAGGAGGCGCGCGACTTCTTCCACGACCGCGCCAACCACTTCCCGGCGCTGGAGGCCGCCGCCGAGCGGCTGGGCGCGGAGCTGGGCGTCGGCCCGCATGAGATGAACCACGCGGTGGCGCAGCGGCTGCGCGAGCGGCATGGCCTGGTGGTGCAGGTGGTGCCGATGCAGGGCGCGCTGCGGCGGCATGATTCGGCCAACCGGCGGCTGGACCTCAGCGACAGCCTGCCGCGCGAGAGCCGCGGCTTCCACCTGGCCTTCCAGCTGATGCTGCTGGAAGCCGGCGACGCCGTGGCCGAGGCGATGGCGGGGTTCGAGCCGTCCTCCGCCGAGGCCGGGGCGCTGGTGCGGATCGGCCTGCTGAACTACGCCGCCGGGGCGCTGCTGATGCCCTATGCCGCCTTCCTGGCGGCGGCCCGCGAATTGCGGCACGACGCGGAGGCGCTGGCCAGCCGCTTCGGCGCCAGCTTCGAGCAGGCCTGCCATCGGCTGGCCAGCCTGCAGCGGGACGGCGCGCGGGGCGTGCCGTTCTTCTTCCTGCGGGTGGACCCCGCGGGGAATGTGGACAAGCGCTTCTCGGCGGCCGGGTTTCCCTTCGCCCGCTTCGGCGGGTCCTGCCCGAAATGGATCGTGCACCACGCCTTCGCCAGCCCCGGCCAGGTGCGGGTGCAACTGGCGCAGCTGCCGGATGGCGGCAGCTTCCTGTGCTTCGCCCGGGCGGTGCAGGGCCGCGCGGCGATATGGGGGGAGCCGGCGCCGGTGCATGTGGTGGCCATGGGCTGCGACATCAGCCGCGCCGGGGAGGTGATCTATGCCGATGGGCTGGACCTGGAGCGGGCCGCCGTCGGCATCGGCCTGAGCTGCCGGCTGTGCGACCGGGTGGATTGCCGCAGCCGCGCCTTTCCACCGCTGGAACACCGGCTGGCGCTGGACCCGATGGTGACCGGCGCCTCGCCCTATACCTTCAGGACGCCGGCACGCTGAGCCGGCCGGCCTGAAGCGCGCCCGAGGCCGGGGCCCGCGGGCGCGGGATCGCCGGGCTGGCCGCCCTTGCGGCCGAGGCCCGACAGCCTGGCCCGCCGGCCTGTGGCGAGCCGTCGGCCGGAACGGCCTGCCGGTCTCAAGCCTGGACCAGCTTCAGCACCACATGGGCCACGGTGCCCACCAGGGCCAGGGCCACGCCGACCAGCGTGAACCGCAGCGCGTACAGCGCCACGGCGCCGGCCCGCATGTCGGAAGCATTCTGCCGCAGCACCCGGCCATTCATCTGCGTCGCGCTCATCGTCTGCATCCTTCTGTCATGGCGTTGCGGCCTTGCTGCGCGCCGGAGTGGTGCGGCCTGACCGTGCCAGGGTAAAGGCACGGCGCATGCCAGGCCGAATGCGTCGCAAAACGCGAGGCGATCCGATCTTTCTCCCGTATTGCGGGCATCGGGGGTGGGGGTGCGTTTGCGCTGGCGGGCCTGGCGGGTATCCTGTGCGGATAATCCTCCGGAACGTCCCGCATGCGGCCTGGCCGCCCGCTCAACCTCCTGCTCGTCGCCCTCGGCGCGATGTTCCTGCAGCAGACCTTCGCCTCCATCGGCCGCTACATGCCGCCGGTGATCGCCCCGGCGATCATCGACGACCTGCGCTTCGATGCCGCCTGGGTCGGCATCTATGTCGGGCTGGGCGCGGCTTCCGCGCTGGCGGTGCAACTGGGCTGCGGCAGCTTCATCCTACGCCATGGCGCGCTGCGGATGAGCCAGGTGGCGCTGCTGCTGCTGGCCGCCGGGCTGGCCGCGGCGGCCACCGGCTCGCTGTGGATGTTCGCGTTGTCGGCCATCATTGGCGGTGGCGGCTCGGCGGTGTCCACCCCGGCCAGCTCGCACCTGCTGGGGCGCTATTCGCCGCCGCGCTACGCGCCGCTGGTATTCTCCCTGAAGCAGACGGCGGTGCCGGCGGGGCTGCTGCTGCTCGGGTTGCTGGGGCCGTTGTTCAGCAACTGGGGCGGCTGGCGGTTCTCCCTGCTGATGGCGGCGCTGGGCTGCGCGGTCTTCGCCGTGATGCTGCAGCCGCTGCGGCGGGAATTCGACAGCGACCGCATCCCCAGCAAGCGCTTCCATCTCTCGGATTTCGGCACCACGCTGAAGGTGGTGCTGCGCACGCGGGAGCTGCGGAATCTCTCGGCCGCCTGCTTCGCCTTCAACGGGTTGCAGACGGTGTTCACCGCCTATTTCGTCGTCTTCGTGGTGGAGATGGGCCACAGCCTGGCGGAGGCGGGGCTGGTGTTCTCGGTCGCCACCTTCGTCGCGGTGCCCTGCCGCATCCTGTGGGGCTGGGTGGGCAGCACCCGGGCGGCGCCGGGGCCCATGCTGGGCATGCTGGCGGTGGGCATGGCGGCAGGCACGGTGTTGATGGGGTTCAGCGGGCCGCATTGGCCATTGGCGCTGCTGGGGCTGGTGGCCAGCATCCTCAGCGCCACCGCGCTGTCCTGGCATGGCGTGCTGCTGGCGGAGACGGCCCGGCTGGCGCCGGAAGGTAATCGGGGCGGGGCCACGGGCGGCGTGCTGTCCTTCGGCCAGACCGGGGCGCTGCTGATGCCGGTATTCTATGCCGGGGTGCTGGCGCTGGGCGGCAGCCATGGCCTCGGCTTCATCTGCTGCGGCGTGCCCACGCTGGCGGTGGGGCTGGCGCTGCTGCGGCCGGTGCGGGCGGCGTAGCTGCCGCGAACGGCCCGGGGTTCCCGACCCGGGCGGAGCCCGCGAATGGGCGCGCGGCCAGAGACGCGGGGCCAAGCCGCGGGATGGCAGCGCCCGGCGCATGACGACGAGAGCCGGCCCGAGGCGGAGGTCGGGGTTCCGACCGCCGGCTCAGGCGTCGAAGTCCAGCCCGACGTAATTTTCCGCCAGCGCCGTGGCGGCGGCGCGGCTGGTGCGGACGAAGTCCAGGTCGGCCAGGTGGACCTGGCGCTCGAAGCTGCTCTCGTGGTCGTTGTTGTGCAGCATGGTGGTCATGTACCAGCTGAAGCGCTCGCCCTTCCAGACCCGGCGCAGCGCGGTCTCGCCATAGCGGGCCAGGCCTTCCGCGTCGTTGTCGCGGTACTTGGCCACCAGGGCGCGCACCAGCACCACCACGTCGGCGGCGGCCAGGTTCAGCCCCTTGGCGCCGGTGGGCGGCACGATATGCGCGGCATCCCCGGCCAGGAACAGCCGGCCATGCTGCATGGTGCCGCAGACGAAGCTGCGCAGCGGGATGATGGATTTCTGAAAGATCTCGCCCTGATGCAGCGTCCAGCCGGGGTGGGCCAGCCGCGCCTGCAACTCGCTCCAGATCCGGTCGTCGGACCAGGCGGCGATCCGGTCGGTGGCATCCACCTGGATGTACATGCGCTGGATCGCCGGCGTGCGCGTGGTGAGCAGCGCGAAGCCGCGGGGGTTGTTGGCGTAGATCAGCTCATGATGCGACAGCGGCGCATGGCAGAGGATGCCGAGCCAGCCGAAGGGATAGACCTTCTCGTACTCCACCCGGTGCGGAATGGCCTGGCGCGAGGGGCCATGGAAGCCATCGGCGCCCAGGATGTAGTCGCAGTGCAGGGTTTCCGGGTCGCCCAGCTTGTCGCGGCGGAAGGTGATGCTGGGGGCCTCGCTCTCCACGCCGTGCAGCGCGGTCTCGGCCACGTCGAACAGGATCTCGCCGCCATCGGCCAGGCGGGCGGCGATCAGGTCCTTCAGCACCTCATGCTGGGCGTAGATGGTCACGCGCTTGCCGTTGGTCAGCTCCGACAGCGGCAGGTGCAGGCGCTGGTCGTCCCATTGCAGGGTGATGCCGTCGTGGAACTGCGCCTCGCGCATCATGCGTTCGCCCAGGCCCAGGCGGTTCAGCAGGTCCACCACCCATTGCTCCAGCATGCCGGCGCGGATGGTGCCTTCCACGTCGGCGCGGCTGCGGCTTTCCAGGATGACGCTGTGGATGCCGGCGCGGTGCAGCAGATGCGCCGCCAGCAGCCCGGCCGGGCCGCAACCGATGATGCCGACCTGGGTACGCATGGCGTGGATCTCCGTAGGGTCGGCGGAACATAGCGCGACCGGGCCGGCTTGCAGCCCCCCGCGCGGCGCGCCATGGTCGCTCGATACCCCCGGCTATGGCATTTCGGTGCGGCCAATGCCAATTCGGGGCGACGAAGCGGGAGCAGCAGGCATGGCGAAGGCATTGAAGGTCGCGGTCCAGATGGACCCGATCCAGGGCGTGAACATAGACGCCGACAGCACCTTCGCGCTGATGCTGGAGGCGCAGGCGCGTGGCCACCAGCTGTGGCACTACCACCCGAAGGACCTGGCCCTGGCCGGCGGCAAGGTGGTCGCCCACGCCCAGCCGGTGACGGTGGAGCGCAGGCACGGCGCGCACTGGAAGTTCGGGCCGGACGAGACGCTGGACCTGGCGACGATGGACGTGGTGCTGCTGCGGCAGGACCCGCCCTTCGACATGGCCTACATCACCACGACGCACCTGCTGGAGCACATCCACCCGAAGACGCTGGTGGTGAACGACCCGGCCAGCGTGCGCAACGCGCCGGAAAAGCTGTTCGTGCTGCATTTTCCGGAACTGATGCCGGAGACGCTGGTGACCGCGGATGCGCGGGAGATCCGCCGCTTCCGCGACAAGCACCAGGACATCATCGTCAAGCCGCTGTTCGGCAATGGCGGCGCCGGCGTGTTCCACATCAAGCCGGGCGACAGCAACCTGAACAGCCTGATCGAGATGTTCACCGAGCGGAGCCGCGAGCCGCTGATGGTGCAGAAATACGTCCCGGAGGTGCGGCTTGGCGACAAGCGCATCATCCTGGTGGATGGCGTGCCGATGGGCGCCATCAACCGGGTGCCGGCGGCCGGCGAGGCGCGCAGCAACATGCATGTCGGCGGCCGGCCGGAGCAGACCAGCCTGACCGAGCGCGAGAAGCATATCTGCGCCACCATCGGCCCGGCGCTGCGCGAACGCGGGCTGATCTTCGTGGGCATCGACGTGATCGGCGACTACCTGACCGAGATCAACGTGACCTCGCCCACCGGCCTGCAGGAGATTGCCCGCTTCGATGGCGTGAAGCTGGAAGAGGCGATCTGGGACGCGATCGAGTCCAAGCGGTAGGCGGCGCCGGGCAACCCTGCCGGCGCCGCCCCGCCGGCTACTGCGCCGCGGCGGCCTGCGCCAGCGGCGGGTAGTCGGTGTAGCCATGCGCCCCGCCGCCGTAGAAGGTGGCCTTGTCCGGCTCGGCCAGCGGCGCGCCCTGGCGCAGCCGTTGCACCAGGTCCGGGTTGGCGATGAAGGGGCGGCCGAAGGCGACCAGGTCGGCGTGGCCTTCCCGCAGCGCGGCCTGGGCCAGCGCCAGGTCGTAGCCGTTATTGGCCATGTAGGCGCCGCGGAAGCCCCGGCGCAGCGCCTGCCAGTCGAAGCCGGGGACGGCCTCGCGCGGGCCGCCGGTGGCGCCTTCCACCACATGCAGGTAGGCCAGGCCGAAGCGGTCCAACGCCTTGACCACATGCGCGAACAGCCGCTGCGGGTTGCTGTCGGCGATGTCGTTGGCCGGGCTGGTCGGGGAGATGCGCAGGCCGACGCGGTCGGCGCCCCAGACGGCGGTGACCGCCTCGGTCACCTCCAGCAGGAAGCGGGTGCGGTTTTCCAGGCTGCCGCCGTAGCCGTCCTGCCGCTGGTTGGTGCCATCCTTCAGGAACTGGTCGATCAGGTAGCCATTGGCGCCGTGGATCTCCACGCCGTCGAAGCCGGCCTGCAGCGCGCATTCGGCGGCATGGCGGTAATCGGCGACGATGCCGGTGATCTCGGCCTCGGCCAGGGCGCGCGGGGTGACGAAGGGCTTGAAGCCGGCCTCGGTGAAGGCCTGGCCCTCGGCCTTCACCGCGCTGGGCGCCACGGGCAGGGCGCCGTCCTGCTGCAGGTCCGGGTGGCTGATGCGGCCGACATGCCAGAGCTGGGCGAAGATGCGGCCGCCGGCGGCGTGGACGGCGCTGGTCACCAGGCGCCAGCCGGCGACCTGGGCGGGGGTGTAGATGCCGGGGGTGAAGGCGTAGCCCTTGCCCTGGCGGCTGACCTGGGTGGCTTCCGAGATGATCAGCCCGGCGCTGGCGCGCTGGGCGTAGTAGGTGGCGTTCAACGCATGCGGCACGTCGCCGGCGGCGGCGCGGCTGCGGGTCAGCGGCGCCATGACGACGCGGTTGGCCAGGGTGAGCGGGCCGAGCGACAGCGGCTGGAACAGGTTGGCTTCAGGCATAAGCGGGAAAATCCTTCGTGGTTGCGGCCCGAACCGCCGAGCCCGGTGAAGGTTCGGCGGATGTTTCGGGCCAGGTGTCGGCTCAGATGCCGACCACCAGGCTGGACAGGGCGTATTCCACCGCGGCCAGGAAGCCGGCGAAGTAGGTGGTGACGGCGGCGTAGAAGGCGGCGGTCCGCAGGTGCAGCGCCTCCGCGGCGCGGTTCAGGGTGGTCATGGCAGGGTCTCCGGCGCGGCGGGTGCCGCGGCTTGCTTGCCCGCAAGCTGGGCGGCCGGGGCCGGATTGACCAACTGGGATGGTGGATAACGGCCATTCGCGGGCTGGATGGTTTCCGTTTGCCGGGCGGATGCCTATCTTCCCGGCCAGCATTGAGGTGCCCCGCTTGCCCGACCCGACCCAGCCTTCCGCCACCCCCGCCTTCCTGCAGCATGACCGGCCCCCGGTGCCGGACATGGTGGTGCCGCGCGGGGTGCTGCCCTTCCACCTGGCCAACCAGCCGGTACGCGGCCGCCTGGTGCGGCTGGGACCGCTGGCGGACGCGATACTGGGCCGCCGCCCGGACCTGCACCCCGCGGTGAAGCGCCTGCTGGGCGAGGCGCTGGCGCTGACCGCCGGCCTGGCGGCGGCGCTGAAGTATCGCGGCAGCTTCTCCATGCAGGCCAAGGGGGACGGCATCGTCTCCATGCTGCTGGTGGACTGCACCGATGACGGCGCGCTGCGCGGCTATGCCCGGGTGGACGAGGCGGAGCTGACCAAGCTGCTGCCCTACGACCCCGACCCCTCGGCGGCGGCGCTGCTGGGCAAGGGCTACCTGGCCTTCACCTGCGACCAGGGACAGGGAATGGAGCGCTACCAGGGCATCGTGGCGATCGAGGGGATCACCCTGGCGCAGATGACCGCCAGCTACTTCCGCGCGTCGGAGCAACTGAAGGCGCAGGTGATCCTGGCCAGCGCCGAGACGCCGCAGGGCTGGCGCGCCAGCGCGCTGATCCTGGAAAAGGTAGCCGGGGAGGGCGGTCTTTCGCCGGAGGCGCGCGGCGACCACTACGAGGGGGCCGGGGCCGAGGCCGACGAGGAAAGCTGGCGCACCGCCCTGGCCCTGGCCGGCACGCTGACGCCGGCGGAGCTGCTGGACGATGCGCTGCCCTCGGGCCAGCTGCTGCACCGGCTGTTCGCGCTGGAGGGGCTGCAGCAGGGCCAGGCCCGCGCCCTGGCCTATGGCTGCCGCTGTTCCCGCGCCAAGCTGGCGGGGGTGCTGGGCGGCTTCGGTGCCGAAGACCTGGACCACATGGTCGAGGATGGCTGCATCACCATGACCTGCGAGTTCTGCAACATCGGCTTCCGCTTCGACCGGGCCGAGGTGCAGGGCGCGGGGTGATGCGGGCCGGGATGGCTGCCCGCCCGGCGGGGCCGAGTGGCCCTCGCCCGGCGGGGCCGAGTGGCCCTCGCCCGGCGGGGCCGAGCGGCGGCCCTCGCCCCGTGGGGTCGCGCGGCCCGCGTCCGTATGGCTGCCGCGATGCCGCCACAGCGGTGACCCATGCTGTGCCGCCATAGCGGCAACGGATACTGCGACGACCATGACGACCGAGAGGGTTCCGCCCATGCCGACCAGGCGCCTCGCCCTGCTGTTGCCGCTGCTGCTGCCGGCCTGTGCCGGCCGCGACCCAGAGATTGCCGTGCCCGGCGGGCCGATCGGCTTCGGCTTCCTGCTGCCGCTGCGGCTGAACGTGGCCGAGGTGGTGGTGCAGCCAGCCGAGGCGCTGCCGGCGCCCGGCGATTTTGGCACCACGCTGGCGGTGCCGCCGGCCCAGGCCATGCGGCAGATGGCGGAGGAGCGGCTGTTCGCGGTGGGCAGCACCGGGCAGGCGGTGTTCGGCGTGACCCAGGCGGCGGTGCTGCGGGACAATGCCGGGGTGGTCTGCGTGCTGGGCTGCCGGCTGGACATCGTGGGCGCGGAGGGGGGCCGCCAGGGCTTCATCGAGGCGTCGGCGCGGGCCAACATGACCCTGCCTTCCGGCGTGGCCCCGGCCACCCGGCAGCGCGCCGGGGAGGCGGTGCTGCGCCAGGCGCTGGACCGGCTGAACGTGGAATTCGAGTTCCAGGCGAAGCGCAACCTGCGGGCCTGGCTGGTGGAGACGACGCCTGGCGCCTCCGGCCTGCCGGCCCCGGCGCGCGGCGGGGTAGAGCGCGAGGCGCTGCCGCCCGCCTAGCCCTCGGCCGCGTCCTGGCCCAGCAGGAAGGCCAGCGCGGCGGCGTGGACCTCGGGCGGCACCTCGTGCCGGCCGGGGAATTCCAGGTATTGGTGGCGGTGGCCGGCGCGCGCCAGCTTGGGCACCAGCCGTCGGGAGCAGTTGTCGATCGGCAGGATCTCGTCCGCGGTGCCGTGGCTGACGAAGAAGGCGGGGCGCCCCTCGACCTTCAGCGGCGCGGCGAAGCCGGGCGAGAAGGCCAGGCAATGGGTGAACAGGCCGCCATTCATCAGCGCCAGGGAAAAGGCGTAGGACGCGCCATCGGAAAACCCGGCCACGGCGCAGCGGCTGGCGTCGATTGGCCAGGCGGCCAGCACGCGCGCCAGCGCGGCGTCGATGCGCTGGATGTCAGGGCCATAGCCGCCCTCCAGCACGTCCCAGCTTTGGCCCAGGCTGTCCGGCAGCACCACCAGGGCATGGTCGGCAATGGGCCCCAGCCGCTTCAGCGCGCGTTCCCAATTGCCGGTGGCGCCGTGCAGCATGACCACCAGCGGCAACGCGCCCTGGCCGGGGCCGGGCGGCACGCGCAGCTGGCCGTCGCGCGGCTGCCCCAGGCCCAGCGGATGCAGGCCGGGCGGCAGCGGCCAGGGCGAATCGGCCGGCACCGCGCCGGGGCGGGCATGCAGCGTGCCGGCCTCGGCCTCGTCACTGCTCACGCGGCCTCATCCTTCGTGTCGTTGGCGGCCGGCGGGGCCGAGACGCGCAGCCGGGGCAGCGCCTCCGGGTGCTCGCGGCTCAGCCATTCCACCAGGCGCTCGCGCATCGCGCAGCGCAGGTCGAACATCTGGCCGGCATTGGCGGCGCTGAGCAGCACGCGAACCTCCATGCAGCGCTCCTTCATGTCGGTCACCTGCACGCCGCAGACCCGCTGGTCCCATTGCGGCAGGCCCTGGATGATGCGGCTCACCTCGGCCCGCACCGCCGCGACCGGCACGCCATAGTCCAGGTACAGCATCACGCTGTCCAGCAGTTGGCTGCTGTTCTTGGTCCAGTTCAGCAGCGGCTTTTCCAGCAGGTAGCTCAGCGGCAGGATCAGGCTGCGCTGGTCCCAGGTGGCGATGGTCACGTAGGTGGAGGTGATCGCCTCGACATGGCCGAACACGCCCTCCACCACCACCGCGTCGCCGATCCGCACCGGCTGGGTGACCGCGATCTGCAACCCCGCCAGCAGGCTGGAGACCGCCGGCCGCGCCGCCAGGCCGGCGACGATGCCGGCGACGCCGGCCGAGGCGAACAGCGACAGGCCGACGGTGCGCACGGCCGGGATGGCGGTGAGCACGAAGCCGATGGTCAAGGCGATGCCGGCAGCCACCGTGATGCGGCGGAACACGGTGAGTTGCGTGGTGCGGCGGCGGGCGTGGAACTCGTCCTCCCCGGTGGCCTGGGCGCGGTCCAGGTAGGCGTCGAAGATCGCCGCCGCCATGCGGGTGATGGTCCAGCCCAGCGCGGCGGCCAGCGCCAGGCCCAGCAACCGGCCGATGGCGCCGGCGGCGGTGTTGGTCAGCCCGGAATCAGGCAGCACCGCCACGATGGCCAGCAGCGCCACCACGGCGCGCAGCGGCCGCCGGGCGCCCTGGGTCACGCGGCGCAGCACGGGGGCGAATTCGGCGCGCAGCACCCTGTCCAGCAGCGCCTGCACCACCGTCAGCACCGCCACCGCCAGGGCGGGGGCGGCTAGCAGGATCAGCGTGGTCGCGAGCCAGGGCGGCAGGTTGTGCATGCGGGCGTCCTTCGGGCGGTGATGCCCGGGGAACGCGGCGGGGCGACAAAGGCTGCGGCGCGCCGGCGGCCGTGCGGGAACGCCGGCGGCGGTTGGGCTTTGAGGGCGCAACCGCAACCGCAGGGGCTGCACCGATGCGCGCGTTCTGGCTGACCTACCGAGAAGCTTCCCCCGAGGAACCCCAGGGCTGGCCGCTGGTGGAGCTGCGCCGGCTGATCCGCCGGTTCGAGGTGAACCCGGCGGTGACCACGGCCTGGTGGCGCCTGGCCGAGCACGGCGCCGCCCGGATCGGCGACCGGGTCTACTTGTTCCGCCAGGGCAAGGGGCCGCGCGGCATCTTCGGCAGCGGGCACATCGTGGCGGCGCCGGCACCGCCGGGGGGCGACGACCGGGCGGCCGGCGGCATGGGCTGCCGCATCCGCTTCGACCGGCTGGTGGACCCCTGGGCCCGCATGCTGGTGCCGCTGGAGAGCGCCGCCGAGTTTTTGCCGGCGTCCCTGGTGCAGGCGGCCGCGAGCGGCGTCGTGGTGCCGCCGGCGCTGGTGCCGGCGATCGAGGGGCTGCTGGCGGCCGCGCCGGGCCGCGCGCCGCAGCCGGAATCGCGCGGCGCGGCCTGACGCGGGCCGGTCCTCGGCGGCCGGCGGGGCTTCAGCCGGCCGGGGTCATGGGGCGGCCCCCGGCGCATAGGCCAGGATCGCCGCGGCCAGGTCCTCGCCGGCCCAGCCGACGCTCTTGAACACCGTCACCTCCGCCGCATCGGTCCGGCCGGGGGCCTCGCCGCGGCACAGCTCGGCCAGGTCGGCGGCGATGTGGTCGGCGGTGAAGGCGCCCTCGGCCATGGCCTGGACGATGTCGCCGGCCTCCGCCAGGCAGCCGGGGCGGGTATCCACCACCAGCCGGCCGCCGGCCAGCAGCGCGGCATCGGCCTCCCGCATGGTCGGGCGGAAGGCGCCCACCAGGTCCACATGGGTGCCGGGCGAGACCTGGGCGCCTAGGATCAGCGGGGTCTGCGCCAGGGTGGCGGCGCTGACGATGTCGTAGCCCGCCGGGTCGGCAGTGGCGGTGGCGCGGGCCGGCAGGCCATGGGCGGCGAGTCGCGCGGCCAGGGCGGCGGCCTGCTCCGGCCGGCGGGCCCAGATCGCCACCTCCTCCAGCGGAAAGTGGCTGGCATGGGCCTCCGCCAGCGCGGCGGCCACCTTGCCGGCGCCCAGCACCAGCAGGCGGCGGCTGTCCGGCCGGGCCAGATACTGCGCGGCCAGCAGGCTGGCGGCGGCGGTGCGCCGGTCGGTCAGCTCCCCGCCATCCAGCAGGGCCAGCGGCACGCCGGTCTCGGCGGCCGAGAGCAGGTAGGCGGCGTGCACCGCCTTCAGGCCCTGGGCGGCGTTGCCGGGGGCGACATGGACGATCTTGACGCCGGTATACGAACCTTCCTGCCAGGCCGGCATCAGCAGCAGCATGGTGTCGGCGCCCACGGGGTGGCGGTGGCGCAGCGGCGCCTCGCAGCCACGGCGGAACATGGCCGCCAGGGCCTGGACCAATTCCGGCCAGGGCAGCCGGCGGCGGAGTTCCGCTGCCTCGATCATTTGCATGCAACTGCTTCCTTTCGTGGCAATCTGGCCGCAGGCCGGGGGTAATCGGCGCATTGCGCTGGGAACATGGCTGGCGCACCAATTGCTCATAACACCCTGGTCAACCTATACCGGTCCGGGGCCGTCGGGTCTTTGCCCGGTGGTGAAACAAGGAGACGCGTAGATGCTGGCCTTCGGCCAACACTTCCGCCGTGCGCTCGGCGCGCTGGCATTGCTGGGTGCCGCGGCGCTGCCCGGCCAGGCGCAGGCGCAGCAGGCGCCGGCCAATACGCTGGATGCCATCCGCGCCCGCGGCGCGGTGATCTGCGGCGTCAACACCGGCCTGGCCGGATTCGCCCAGCCGGACAGCCAGGGCGTCTGGCGCGGCTTCGACATCGATTATTGCCGCAGCATCGCCGCCGCCATCTTCGGCGACGCCAGCAAGGTGCGCTATGTGCCGACCACGGCGCAGTCCCGCTTCACCGCGCTGCAATCCGGCGAAGTGGACGTGCTGTTCCGCAACACCACCTGGACGCTGAGCCGCGATACCTCGCTGGGCCTGGATTTCCCGGCGGTGAATTTCTACGACGGGCAGGGCTTCATGGTGAAGAAGTCGGCCGGCGTGACCAGCGCCAGCCAGCTGAACGGCGCCACCATCTGCGTGCAGCCGGGCACCACCACGGAACAGAACCTGACCGACTGGGCCCGCGCCAACCGCATCCAGTTCACCCCCGTGGTGATCGAGCGGCTGGAGGAAGTGGTCGCGGCCTATGTCGCCGGCCGCTGCGACGCCTACACCACGGACGCCTCCGGCCTGGCCGCCACGCGCAGCGCGCAGCCGAAGCCGGATGACCACGTGATCCTGCCGGAAGTGATCAGCAAGGAGCCGCTGGGCCCGGCAGTGCGCCAGGGCGATGCGCGCTTCGCCGACATCGTCCGCTGGAGCCACTACGCCGTGCTGGTGGCGGAGGAGCTGAACATCACCGCGGCCACCGCCGACCAGGCGCTGGCCAGCGACCAGCGGCCGGAAGCGCTGCGCCTGCTGGGCAAGACCGGCGACCTCGGCAAGATGCTGGGGCTGGACAATGCCTGGGCGCTGCACATCATCAAGGCCGTGGGCAACTATGGCGAAATCTTCGCCCGCCACCTGGCGCCGATCGGCCTGCAGCGGGCCCGCAGCCCGAACGCCATGTACACCCAGGGCGGCCTGCAATACGCGCCGCCCTTCCGCTGAGCCACGCGTAACGGCCGGGGCGCGGTGCCCCGGCCATCTTTTTGCCTGACGGGGGTTACCCGGGAATGTCCCAGACCAGCATAGACCCCCGCAGCCTGCGGGCGCCGCCGAAGCGACCGATCAAGCTCAGTTGGTCGGATGAGCGGGTGCGCGGCATCTTCTGGCAGGTGGTGGTTGTCGGCATCGTCGTCAGCATGGTCTGGTGGCTGTGGTCCAACACGGTCCACAACCTGGAGGTCCGGCGCATCGCCACCGGCTTCGGCTTCCTCGGCCGGGAAGCCGGGCTGCCGATCGCCGAGAGCCTCATCGACTACAACCCGACCAACAGCTACCTGCGGGCGCTGATGGTCGGCCTGCTGAACACGCTGAAGGTCGCCGTCGTCGGCATCATCCTGGCGACCGTCTTCGGCACGCTGATCGGCATCGCCAGGCTGTCGAAAAACTGGGTGCTGCGGACGCTCTCGGCCACCTATGTGGAGGTTATCCGCGACCTGCCGCTGCTGCTGCAGCTGCTGTTCTGGTACGCGATCCTGCAGGGCCTGCCCGGGCCGCGCCAGGCGCTGCACCCGGCGGAAGGCGTGTTCCTGTCCAACCGCGGGCTGAAGCTGCCGTGGATCCAGTGGGAAGGCGCGCATTCCCTGGCGCTGGTGGCCTTCCTGCTCGGCCTGGTCGCCACCATCATGTATCGCCGCCAGGCGCTGGCCAAGCAGATCGCCGATGGCGTGCCGCGCGCGGTGTGGCCGGTGGCGCTGGTCTGCCTGGTGGCGCTGCCGCTGGCCGCCTGGGCCGCGCTGGGCGCGCCCTTCACGCCGGATATCCCCGCGCTGCGCGGCTTCAACTTCCAGGGCGGGCTGACGCTGTCGCCGGAATACTTCGCGCTGCTGGCCGGGCTGGTGATGTACACCGCCGGCTTCATCGCCGAGATCGTGCGCGCCGGCATCCAGGCGGTGCCGAACGGCCAGCGGGAAGCCGCCCAGGCGCTGGGCCTGCGGCCCGGCGCGGTGCTGCGGCTGGTGGTGCTGCCCCAGGCGCTGCGCGTCATCGTGCCGCCGATGACCAGCCAGTACCTCAACATCACCAAGAACAGCTCGCTGGCGGTGGCCATCGGCTACCAGGACATCGTCTCCATCGCCAACACCACGCTGAACCAGACGGGACAGGCGATCGAGGGCATCGCCATCATCATGCTGGTCTACCTGACCATCAGCCTGTCGATCAGCGGGTTCATGAACTGGTACAATGCGCGCATCGCGCTGGTGGAGCGCTGAGCCATGAGTGATGCCGCCATCCCGACGCCGGCCCGCCCGGCGCCCATCACCCTGGTCGGGCCCATCGCCTGGGTCCGCAACAACCTGTTCTCCGGCTGGATCTCCGGCCTGATCAGCCTGGTGCTGCTGTTCCTGATCGTGAAGTGGGCGCTGGGCTTCATCGAATGGGGCGTCATCAACGCCGTCTGGTCGGTGCCCAACAACCAGACCCAGGCCTGCCGCGACCTGCGCGGCACCGGCGCCTGCTGGGCGGTTATCACGGAAAAGCACCGCTTCATCCTGTTCGGCACCTACCCGTATGAGGAGCAGTGGCGCGCCTTCCTCAGCATCCTGATCTTCAGCGGGCTGTTCATCGTCTCGGCCATGCGCAGCTTTTGGCGGAAGGAACTGGCACTGGTCTGGATCGGCGCGCTGACCGCGATCGGCGTGCTGATGTGGGGCGGCGTGCTGGGGCTGAACTACGTCCCGCAGGAGCGTTGGGGCGGCCTGGTCATCACCCTGATCCTGGCGACCTTCGGCCTCGCCTTCGCCTTCCCGCTCTCCATCCTGGTGGCGCTGGGCCGGCGCTCCCGCCTACCGGCGATCAAGGCGTTGTGCGTCATCTATGTGGAGTTGATCCGCGGCGTGCCGCTGATCTCCCTGCTGTTCATGGCCAGCGTGATGTTCCCGCTGTTCCTGCCGGAAGGCATGAACATCGACAAGCTGCTGCGCGCCCAGATCGCCATCATCCTTTTTGCCGGCGCATATTTGGCCGAGGTGGTCCGTGGTGGCCTGCAGACCCTGCCGCGCGGCCAGTATGAAGCGGCCGATGCGCTGGGGCTTTCCTACTGGAAGAAGACCGGCTTCATCGTGCTGCCGCAGGCGCTGCGGCTGGTGATCCCGCCGCTGGTCAACACCTTCATCGGTTTCTTCAAGGACACCTCGCTGGTGCTGATCATCGGCATCTTCGACCTGCTGACCGCCGGCAAGACCGCGATCATCGAGCCGGCCTGGCAGGGCTTCGGCATCGAGGTCTACCTGACCGTCGGCTTCATCTACTTCTGCTTCTGCTTCGCCATGTCGCGCTACAGCCAGAACCTGGAAGCCGAACTCAACCGCCACCGCGTGCGCTAGGAGATTGTGATGAGCAACACCATGGAAGCCGTCGCCTCCGCCGCCCGCGCGGACGCCCCGCCCGCGATCATGCTGGACAAGGTCAACAAGTGGTACGGCGCCATGCACGTGCTGCGCGACGTGTCGCTGAACGTGGCGCTGGGCGAACGCCTGGTGGTCTGCGGACCCTCCGGCAGCGGCAAGTCCACGCTGATCCGCTGCATCAACCGGCTGGAGACGCACCAGGAAGGCAGCATCAAGGTCGATGGCATCGAACTGTCGGACGACCTGCGCGCGCTGGACGCCATCCGCCGCGAGGTCGGCATGGTGTTCCAGAGCTTCAACCTGTTCCCGCATCTGACGATCCTGGAGAACTGCACCCTGGCGCCCATCTGGGTGCGGCACATGCCCAAGGCGGAAGCCGAGGCGCTGGCCATGCAGTACCTGGAACGGGTGAAGATCCCGGAGCAGGCGAAGAAGTACCCGGGCCAGCTCTCGGGCGGCCAGCAGCAGCGCGTCGCCATCGCCCGGGCGCTGTGCATGAAGCCGAAGATCATGCTGTTCGACGAGCCGACCAGCGCGCTGGACCCCGAGATGATCAAGGAAGTGCTGGAGGTGATGGTCAGCCTGGCCGAGACCGGCATGACCATGGTCTGCGTGACGCATGAAATGGGCTTCGCCCGCCAGGTGGCCGACCGGGTGGTGTTCATGGACCGCGGCGAGATCGTCGAGCAGGGGCCGCCCGGCGAGATCTTCGAGAACCCGCGCACCGACCGGCTGAAACTGTTCCTGAGCCAGATTTTGCGGGGGCATTGATCGCCCGCCCGGGCGGGATCATGTCGCGCTTGCGTCCGAAATGCGGCGGGACTATGCCTCCGCGCCGCACAGGGGCCCCTCGGCCCGGGGCCTCTCGCCCCGGCCTCAGGGCATCCGCTCGGAGCCAGCCTTGAGCAAACCTGAAGCCGACCTGCCCCATGGCAAGGTTCGTCCCCTGACCTCGGCCGCCCTGCTCGGCGTTCTCGGGGTGGTCTATGGCGACATCGGTACCAGCCCGCTCTACGCGCTGCGCGCCGCGCTGCTGCACTTCTCCGCCGATGGCGTGGAGCGGTGGGAAATCCTCGGCATCCTGTCCCTGATCGTCTGGGCGCTGATCCTGACGGTGACGGTGAAGTACGTCTTCTTCGTGCTGCGGGCGGACAACCGCGGGGAAGGCGGCATCCTGGCGTTGATGGCGCTGGCCCAGCGCTGCGTCGGCACCGAGCGTGGGCGATGGATCGTGGCCATCATCGGCATCGTCGGCGCCTGCCTGTTCTTCGCCGATGGCACCATCACCCCGGCCATTTCCGTGCTTTCGGCCATGGAAGGGCTGAAGATCATCTCCCCGCAATTCGAGGCGGTGATCATCCCCGGCTCGGTGGTGGTGCTGGTCCTGCTGTTCCTGGTGCAGTACCGCGGCACCGGCAGCATGGGCGCCATCTTCGGCCCCATCATGACGCTGTGGTTCGTCAGCCTGGGCGTGCTCGGCCTGATCGAGGTGATCAGGGAGCCGGAGGTGCTGGTGGCGATCTCGCCTCACCATGCCGTGGCCTTCTGCATCGAGTACAGGATGGCCGCCTTCATCGCCTTCGGCTCGGTGGTGCTAGCGGTGACGGGGGCCGAGGCGCTGTATGCCGACATGGGGCATTTCGGCCGCCGGCCGATCGAGCTGGCCTGGCTGTTCCTGGTGCTGCCCGGCCTGGCGCTGAACTACCTGGGGCAGGGCGCGCTGCTGCTGTCCAACCCGGCGGCGCTGGAGAACCCGTTCTTCCTGCTGGCGCCGGACTGGCTGCGGCTGCCGCTGGTGGTGCTGGCCACGGCCGCCACCGTCATCGCCAGCCAGTCGATGATCTCGGGCGCCTATTCCATTGCCCGGCAATGCGTGCAGCTGGGCTTCCTGCCCCGCCTGGTGGTCAAGCACACCAGCGCCGAGGAGGAGGGGCAGATCTACCTGCCGCAGATCAACTTCGCCCTGCTGGCCGGCGTGCTGGTGCTGGTGCTGGCCTTTCATACCTCGGACGCGCTGGCCGCGGCCTATGGCATCGCGGTGACCGGCACCTTCGTCTGCACCTCCATCCTGGCGGTGCTGGTGTTCCGGGTGCAGTTCAAGTGGCCGGTGGCGAAGGTGGCGGCGGTGTTCGTGCCGCTGTTCCTGCTGGACCTGGCGTTCTTCGCCTCCAACCTGCTGAAGATCCCGGAAGGCGGCTGGGTGCCGCTGGTGCTGGGCGCCGCCATGTTCGGGCTGATGACCACCTGGAACCGCGGCCGCGGGTTGCTGTTTGCCCGCTTCCGCCAGGACAGCCTGCCGCTGAAATCCTTCCTGGCCCGGCTGCCGCAGTCCCGTACCATCCGGGTGCCCGGCATCGCGGTGTTCATGACCGGCCAGGCCGACTACGTGCCCGGCGCGCTGCTGCACAACCTGAAGCACAACAAGGTGCTGCATGAGCGCGTGCTGTTCGTGACCGTGCTGACCGAGGACATCCCCGAGGTTTCCGCCGCCCGCCGGCGCGAGGTGAGCGAGCTGGCGCCGGGCATCCACCGCGTCATCCTGCGCTACGGCTTCCATGAGAGCCCGCACATCCCGCGCGAGCTGGAAAGCCTGCGCGAGGCGGGGGTGGAGTTCGAGCAGATGCAGGCCAGCTACTTCCTGGGGCGGGAGACGGTGGTGGCCGCCGTGGTGCCCAAGATGAGCCGCTGGCGGCAATGGGTGTTCACGCTGATGAGCCGGAACGCCGTGCCCGCGACCGAGTTCTTCCGCATCCCCTCCGACCGCGTGGTGGAACTGGGCGTGCGGGTGGCGATCTGACGGAGTAGGCTGCGACCGGCTGTCGGAAAGGGCTGAGATGCGGACGGTTTCACTGGTGTTGGCCTCGGGCCCCGGCTTTCCCATGGGCAGCGCCGAGCACCGCTATGAGCTGACCCTGCGACTGGACCCCACCAGCCGGCTGAACCCGGAGCTGTGGTACGCCGACCCTGCGCCCTGGCCGGTGCAGCGCTGCTGGCCTGGCATGCCGCCCCGCCCCGGCACCGTGCAGCACGACGAGGAAACCGGCTGGTCGATGCATTTCGACCCGCGGCCGGAGGTGGCGGGCGATCCCTCGCTGCATTGCCGGCTGCTGACCACGCCCTTCCTGCGGCCGGGCGAGTACATCACGGTGCAGGAACCGGACGGGGTGGAGTACGGCTACCGCATCGTCCAGGTGGTCTGACCCAGGCGGGCGCTACAGCCCGCCGCCGCGCTCCGGCCCGCGGGTGCAGTGCCAGCGCAGCAGGCGCAGGCTGCCGGTCTGCATCAGCCGCTGGCGCAGCAGCCAGCGCTCCGCCTCCGTCACCAGGGCCAGCGCGCGGGCGCCGCGCGGCAGGCCGCCGCCGCCCTGGCGCAGGGTTTCCACCCGGCGGGTCCAGCCGGCCATCACGGCGGCGCAGTGCCGGGCGCCGACATCCTCCCGCACGTTCAGGGTAAAGCCGGCCGCGATCAGCGCCGCCTCCAGCGTGGCGGCGGGCTCCGGCGGGTCGGCGCGGCCCTCCAGCTCCGTCCAGCGGGCCAGCAGGGCGCCCTGGCGGCCGGCGGCCTCGTTGCCCACCAGGTCCAGCAGCACCAACTGGCCGCCCGGCTTCAGCGCCGCCGCCAAGGGGGGCAGCAGGCGGGTGGCGGGGCAGCGGCGCAGCGCCTCCAGCGCCAGGGCATGGTGGTGGTAGCGGTGGCGGAAGAAGGGTTCCTCGGCGTCCCAGGTGGCCACGGTGGCGCGCTTGCCCAGCGGGCGCAGCTTCAGCGCCATGCGTTCCGCCAGCAGCAGGTTGTCCTGCTGCGCCGCCACCCAGGCGCCACGGGTGCTGGCAATGGCGCTGGCGGCGCCGCCGGCATCGGCGCCGATCAGCAGCAGCGTGGTGGCCGGGGAAAGCGGCAGCAGGTTGGCCAGGCGGTTGGCCTCGGCGGCGCCGCCGGGCAGCAGGAAGCCCTCGCCCCACAGCTGGTCGGCCAGGGCGGCCACCTCCTCGGGGTCGGGCGGTTCCAGCCTGGCGCGGGGCCGGGGCGGCGGTGGCGGGGCGGCGGCGGGCAGCGGCTCCTGCCGCCGGGTCGGCTCGGGCGGGCCGGCGAAGCCCAGGCGACGGCGCCATTGCCGCCACAGCAGGCGCAGGCCCGGCACCCGCTCCAGCAAGGCGAGGATGGTGGCCTTCATCGCTGGGGATTCGGGTGCAGCCGCATGGCCGGCGCAGCAGACACCCATAGCGGTGAAGGGCCGGTTAGCGCCGGCGATGCCGTGCCGCGCCGGCCGCACCCGGTTGCACGCCAGCGCGCCGCGGCCCACCGTGGCCGCAACAGCAACGGGGAAACGGCCATGGCCATCACCAGCATTTCGGAAGACCTCAAGGGCAAGGTGGCCATCGTCACCGGCGCCGGCTCCCGCCCCGGAGAGGGCGTGGGCAATGGCCGCGCCGCCGCCCTGCTGCTGGCCCGCGCCGGTGCCCGCCTGGTGCTGGCGGACGCGATCCGCGAATGGGCCGACGACACCCGGCGGATGATCGAGGCCGAGGGCGGCCAGGCCGTGGTGGTCAAGGCGGACGTGACCCAGCCGGCGGAGTGCGAGGCGATCGTCGCCGCCGCCACCGGCAGCTGGGGCCGGCTGGACGTGCTGGTGAACAATGTCGGCATTTCCGGCGCCAAGGGCACGGCGGAGGCGGTGGACCTGATGGAATGGAACCACGGCCTGCTGGTCAACGTGACCAGCATGATGCTGATGGCCAAGTACGCGGTGCCGGCCATGCGGCTGACCGGACCGGACAAGGCCGAGGGCGGCGGCGCCATCGTCAACATCGCCAGCGTGGCGGGGCTGAAGGGCGGGCATCCCAGCCTGCTGTACCCGACCAGCAAGGGCGCGGTGGTGAACATGACCCGCGCCATGGCGGTGCATCACGCGCCGGACAATATCCGGGTGAACTGCGTCTGCCCGGGCATGGTCTATACGCCGATGGTCCAGGCCAACAACATGACGCTGGAAAAGCGCGAGCTGCGGCGCAAGCGCAGCATCCTGCAGGTGGAGGGCAGCGGCTGGGATGTCGGCGCCGCGGTCACCTTCCTGTGCGGCGGCAACAGCCGCTGGATGACCGGGGCCATCGTGCCGGTGGATGCCGGGGCGACGGCGATCGCGGCCCTGCCCAGCGGCAGCGGGGGGTGAGCCGGGCGGCGGGCTGGACGGAGGCGCCCCGGCGGCGTTAAGCCCCTGGTCTCCATCGCCCCGCCGCAGCCCGAGGATCGAATCGCATGTCCGCTCCGAAACCCGTCATGCTTGTGGTGCTGGATGGCTGGGGCTGGCGCGAGGAGGTGGCGGACAACGCCGTGCGCCAGGCGAAGACGCCGACCTTCGACGCGCTGTGGGGCGGCGGGCCGCATGCCTTCCTGCATACCTCCGGCCATGATGTCGGCCTGCCGGACGGGCAGATGGGCAATTCGGAGGTCGGGCACCTGAACCTGGGCGCCGGCCGGGTGGTGATGCAGGACCTGCCGCGCATCGACGCCACGGTGGTGGATGGCTCCATCGCCCGCATTCCCGCGCTGGTGGAGTTCATCGGTAAGCTGAAGGCCAGCGGCGGCACCTGCCACCTGGTCGGCCTGCTGTCCCCGGGCGGGGTGCATTCCCACCAGAAGCATGCGGCGGCGCTGGCCAAGGTGGTGGCGGCGGCCGGCGTGCCCGTCGCGATCCATTGCCTGACCGATGGCCGCGACACCGCGCCGCAGGCCGCGCCGGAGTTCATGCGCGCCTTTCAGGAAGACCTCGGCGCCACGCCGGGCATCCGCATCGCCACCGTCATCGGCCGCTACTTCGCGATGGACCGCGACAACCGGTGGGAGCGGGTTTCCCAGGCCTATAACGCCATGGTGCTGGGGGAGGGGGAGAAGGCCGCCGACCCGCAGGCCGCCATTGCCGCGGCGCATGCGGCGGGCAAGACGGATGAGTTCATCCCGGCCTGCGCCATCGCCGGTTATGCCGGCATGGCGGATGGCGATGGCGTGCTGTGCTTCAACTTCCGCGCCGACCGGGTGCGCGAGATCCTGGGCGCCATTCTGGACCCGGCCTTCACTGGGTTCGAGCGGAAGAAGGTCGTCAGCTTCGCCGCCGCCGCCGGGCTGACGCAGTATTCCACCTTCCTCGACAGCTTCCTGGCCACGCTGTTCCCGCCGCAATCCATGGCGGACAAGCTGGGCGAGGTGGTCTCCCGCGCCGGGCTGAAGCAACTGCGGATGGCGGAGACCGAGAAGTATCCGCACGTGACCTACTTCCTCAACGGCGGCGAGGAAGCGGTGCTGCCGGGCGAGGACCGGATCATGGTGCCCAGCCCCAAGGTCGCCACCTACGACCTGCAGCCGGAGATGTCGGCGCCGGAGCTGGCGCAGAAGGCGGTGGATGCGATCGACGGCGGCACCTACGACCTGATCGTGCTGAACTTCGCCAACCCGGACATGGTGGGCCATACCGGCGTGATCTCGGCCGCGATCAAGGCGGTGGAGACGGTGGATGCCGGCCTCGGGCGGATCGTCGAAGCGGTCCGGCGCCAGGGCGGCGCCATGCTGATCACCGCCGACCACGGCAATTGCGAGATGATGAAGGACCCCGTGACCGGCGGCCCCCATACCGCGCACACCACCAACCCGGTGCCGCTGATGCTGGTGGGCCAGCCGGCCGGCGCCGCGGGCGCTGTCGGCATCGGTGACGGCCGGCTGGCCGATGTGGCGCCGACCCTGCTGGCGCTGATGGGCCTGCCGCAGCCGGCGGCGATGACCGGCAAGTCCCTGCTGACGGCCGGATGAGACAAGGCATGGGCGGCCTGCCTCGCCTGGCGCTGGCCGTGGCGCTGCCCCTGGCGCTGCTGGCCGCGGCCGGCCTGGCGCCCCACCCGGCGGCGGCCCAGGCCACCCAGCAGCAGCTGCGGGACGCCCAGGCCCGCGCGGCGGCCGAGCGCGAGGCGGCCGAGGCGGCGGCGATGCGTGCCCGCGCCCTGGCACTGGAGGAGCGCCGCCTGGCCGAGCGCCGCGTGGCCATCGCCCGCCGGGTGCAGCAGGCCGAGGCCCGGCTGGCCGAGGTGGATGACCAGGCCCGCACCGCCAGCCTGGCGGCGCTGTACGCCCGCAACCAGGTCAACCAGCGCGCCGTGGCGCTGGCGCCGCTGGTGCCGGTGATGCGGCGGCTGTCGCTGTGGCCCGCCGAATCGCTGCTGGCGGTGCCCACCGGCGCCGAGGACGCGGTGCGCGGGCTGCAACTGCTGCAGGTGCTGTCGCGCCGGGTGGCGGACGACATCATGGCGCTGCGCCTGGCGGAGATGAACGCCGAGCGCCAGGGCGCCCTGGCCGCCCAGCAGGCGCAGGAGCTGGCCGCCGCCCAGGGCGCGGCGCAGCGCCTGGCGCAGCAGCTGGAGGAGGAGATGGTCGAGGCGCGGCAACTGGCCAGCGGCGCCAATGCGGCGGAGATCGAGGCCGGGCGGCGCGGCCAGGAAGCCGCGGCGCGCGCCGGCACGCTGGAACAGGCGCTGGCCCAGCTGGAGCGCGAACGCGTGGTCGCCGCCCGGCGGGCGCAGCAGGAGGCGATGAGCCGCCGGCTGGAGGCGCCACCGCTGCCGGCGCTGCCGCGCGGCGGCAAGGCGCAGCCGGTTGCCGGCCAGGTGACGCGCGAATACGGCTCCGCCGGAGAGGGCGGGCCGGCCCGCGGCACCACCTTCCAGGCCCCGGCGGGGGCGCGGGTGGTCAGCCCCTGTGGTGGCCGGGTGTCCTTTGCGGGGGCGTTCCGATCCTACGGCAATTTATTGATTGTGGATTGCGGCGACGCCTACCATTTTGTCCTGGCGGGGCTGGAGAGGCTTGACGTGGCGCCGGGACAGCGCGTGTTGGCCGGGGAACCGGTCGGTGTGCTGGCGGCGGGCGAGGGCCGGACCCGGGCGACGCTCTACCTGGAACTGCGCCACCACGGCCAGCCGGTGGACGCCCGGCCCTGGTTTGCGGCACGCGGCTGACGCGCGGCTGAAACCCCGGCATGCCGGGGCGACGACAAGGGTTTTTTCATGGGCCGTCCCGCAGGGTGGTCCGCAGGAACAAGGTCTGCCTGATGATGGCGAAGGTTCGGACGGTAGCGGCGGTGACGGCGGCATTCGCGGCTGGCCTGGTGGTCGGCCCCATGGTCGCCGCCTGGGCGCAGGAAGGCGGCCGCGCCGAGACCTACCGGCTGCTCAACCTGTTCGGCGACGTGTTCGAGCGGGTGCGCGCCGAATACGTGGAACCGATCAACGACCGGGAAGCGGTGGAGAATGCCATCAACGGCATGCTGACCGGCCTGGACCCGCACAGCAGCTACCTGAACCAGCGCAGCTATCGCGACATGCAGGTGACCACGCGCGGCGAGTTCGGCGGCCTGGGCATCGAGGTGACGCAGGAGGGCGGCTGGATCAAGGTGATCTCCCCCATCGACGAGACGCCGGCGGCCCGCGCCGGGGTGAAGCCCGGCGACCTGATCACCAACATCGACGGCGGCTCGGTCCAGGGGCTGACCCTGCAGGAGGCGGTGGAGAAGATGCGCGGCGAGCGCGGCACCTCCATCAAGCTGACCATCCGCCGGGAAGGCAGCGAGCGGCCGCTGGAGCTGACGCTGACCCGTGACGTGATCCGCCCGCAGGTGGTGCGCTTCCGCATGGAAGGCAACGACATCGGCTACATCCGCCTGACCAGCTTCAACGAGCAGACCGACACGGCGATGCGCCGGGCGATGACCGCGCTGCGCCAGCAGGCCGGCAACAACCTCAAGGGGATCGTGCTGGACCTGCGCAACAACCCCGGCGGGTTGCTGGACCAGGCGGTGCAGGTCTCGGACGACTTCCTGGAGCAGGGCGAGATCGTCTCCACCCGCGCCCGCCGCAGCGAGGACGCGCAGCGCTGGAACGCGCGGGCCGGCGACATCGCCCAGGGCCTGCCGATTGTGGTGCTGGTCAATGGCGGCAGCGCCAGCGCCAGCGAGATCGTCGCCGGCGCCCTGCAGGACCATCGCCGCGCGATCGTGCTGGGCACCAAAAGCTTCGGCAAGGGCAGCGTGCAGACCGTGATGCCCATTCCCGGCAACGGCGCCATCCGGCTGACCACGGCGCGCTACTACACGCCGTCCGGCCGCAGCATCCAGGGCACCGGCATCGCCCCGGATATCGAGGTGCTGGCGGCCCGCGAGGACCAGCAG
>CANGNF010000026.1 GCA_947455205.1 Acetobacteraceae bacterium
AATTCTTCCGCGACTTCTTCAACCGCAACCGGCCGCCGGGCGGGCCGGGCCCGCAGGGTGAAGGCCCGGCGCCGGGCCGGCCGGGCCAGGGCCAGCCGGGGCAGCCGCCGCGCCGCGGCGCGCAGTCGCTCGGTTCCGGCTTCATCGTGGATGCCAGCGGCATCGTGGTCACCAACAACCACGTGATCGACGGCGCCGACGAGATCAACGTGATCCTGCAGGACAACACCAGCATCCGCGCCCGGCTGCTGGGGACCGACCCGCGTACCGACATCGCGGTGCTGAAGATCGAGACCGACAAGCCGATCCAGGCGGTGCCGTTCGGCGATTCGGACGTGCTGAACGTGGGTGACTGGGTGGTCGCGATCGGCAACCCGTTCGGGCTGGGTGGCTCGGTCACCGCCGGCATCGTCTCGGCGCGCGGCCGCAACATCGGCCAGGGCAATTACGACGACTTCATCCAGACCGACGCCGCCATCAACCGCGGCAACTCGGGCGGCCCGCTGTTCAACCTGGCGGGCGAGGTGGTCGGCATCAACACCGCGATCTATTCGCCGTCGGGCGGCTCGATCGGCATCGGCTTCTCGATCCCCGCCAACCTGGCGCGCAACATCGTCAACCAGCTGAAGGAGACCGGGAAGGTCTCGCGCGGCTGGCTGGGGGTGAACATCCAGCAGGTGACCGACGAGATCGCCGAGAGCCTGGGGCTGCCGGGCGGCGCGCGCGGCGCGCTGATCGCGCGGGCGCAGGAGGACGGGCCGGCGGCCAAGGGCGGCATCCGCAACGGCGACGTGGTGCTGAGCTTCAACGGCGTGGCAGTGCGCGAGATGCGGAACCTGCCGCGGATCGTGGCCGACAGCCGCGCCGGCACCACGGTGCCGGTGGTGGTGTGGCGCGAGGGGCGCGAGCAGACGCTGCAGGTGCCGGTGGGCGAGCTGCCGGCGGAGACGCAGCAGGCCAGCGCCACCGGGCGGCAGGGCCAGCAGCAGCCGGCGCCGGGCGACCGCATGGTGGAACTGGCCGGGCTGGGGCTGAAGGTTTCCGGCCTGACCAATGAGCTGCGCGAGCGCTACCGGCTGCGGGCCGAGCAGCGCGGCGTGGTCATCACCGAGGTCACCGAGGGTGGCGTGGCGGCCGAACGCAACCTGCGCCCCGGCGACGTGGTGGTGGAGGTGCAGCAGCAGCGGGTGAACACGCCGCAGGAGCTGGTGGCGCGGATTGAGCAGCTGCGCCGGCAGAACCGGCCGAGCGCGCTGTTCCTGGTGGAAAACGCCCAGGGCCAGCAATTCGTTGCGTTGCGGTTGCGCGCCAACTGACGCATCATGCGCCCGGTACTGGCGCGTAATGTGTGGTGGAAGTGGTTGAACTTCATGCAGAAACTGCCGTGCGGATGATCGACCCCGCACGGTGGCGGGCAGGGCCCCCGACGGCCAGGGGGTACCGCTGATGCCGGAGCGCCTTGGCTGCCTGTTCTACTCGACCGGTTCGCCCTATGCCCGGATCTGCCGGATGGGCGTGCTGGAGGCAGGGCTGGCCGACCGCATCAGCGAGTCGGAGACCACGCTGCGGGACCCCGCGGCGGCTGTGCTGCCGTTCAGCCCGGTGGGGCGGGTGCCGGCGCTGGTGCTGCAGGACGGCACCACGCTGACCGAGACCTCCCTGGTGCTGGCCTGGCTGGACCGCATGGGCGGCGCGCCGCGGCTGATGCCGACCGAGCCGCCGGCGATGGCGGCCTATGGCCGGGTGCTGGGCCTGCTGGACGGCATTGCCGTGTGGAACCGCGAACTGCGCCGCCCGGTGCAGGAACGCAGCCCCGGCGTGCTGGTGCTGGAGGAGACCCGCGCCAACCGGGTGGGCGACGCGCTGGAACGCGACGTGGCCGGCGGCGGCTATGCCCGGCTGGATGCCGGCTGGCTGGCCCTGGCGGCGACGCTTGGCTACTGCGTGCGCCGCCATACCGCCTGGGACTGGCGCCGCGGCCGACCGTCGCTGGGCGACTGGTTCGACGCCGCGGCTGCGCGCCCGGCCTTTCAGGTGACGCTGCCGCCGTCCAACGGGATGTAGCGGCCTCTCGCCTAAGGGGTGGGCCTAGAGATACCACTGCCCGGTGGCGGCCAGGTTGGCTTCCACCACGGCGGCCAGGGCGTTCCAGTCCGTGGTGGCGGGCGGCGCCGCCGGGGCGGCGTGCTGGCTGCTGTCCCAGGCCAGCAGCGTCGCCTCCGGCCCGCCCCACCAGCCGCCGGTGGCGCCGAACCAGTTCAGCTGGGCCTGGCCCAGCGCCGCCCAATCCGTGACGGCGGGCGGCGTGGGCGGTGCCGTGGTCACGGTGCCGCCGCCGAGAATGCCGCCCAGGCTGACGCCGCCGGCAGGCGCCCAGGCCGGCAGGCCGGCGCTGTCGTACACCGCGTTGCCCTGGCCGGGGTGGTCGCCATCCGGCGCCAGGCGGCCATAGCCATAGCCGTAGAACAGCGTGCCGCCGGCGGGCAGCGCGCTGGCGAAGTGCAGCGCCAGGGTCTGGCCGTCCAGGATGCTGGCGTGGTCGGCCGCGACCACCTGGCCATCCGGGCCATGTACGCTCCAGCCCAGGCCGCTGGCGGCGCCGGCGCTGAGCGGCTGCAGGCCGGTGGCGGCGTCGGCCGCCAGTTGCACGCTGAGGGTCTGCGCGTCGGTGGCGGTGGCGGTGATGGCCTGGGGGCCGAGGTTGGCGATGTTGCCGCCGGCCTGCGCCACCGGGCTGCCGGGCTGGGCATAGCCCGCCCATTGCTGCGCCAGGGAGAGCGCCAGGCGGTGGGCCAGTTGGCTGGCGTCCTCGCCGGACATGTGGTCGCCGCCGAAGACGTGGCTGTTGGGGCCTTCCGCGGCGAAGCGGAAGGTCATGTCCATGTCCAGCGCGCGGGCGGCGATGGCGGCGTTGAAGCCGGGGTCGGCGGCCAACTGCTCCATGCCCAGGCGGATGGCCTGGGCGGCGGCGTCGTTGGCACCCTCGAACGGAATGGCGGAGACGAACATGTAGGGCGATTGCGCCACGCTCTCGCCCAGCGCCTGGCGAACCAGGGCGGCGTCGGCGCGCAGCGCGCTTTGCCAGGTGGCGGTGTCCAGCCCTGGGTTGAAGCTGTCATATTCGTTGTGCAGGAATACCACGGCGGTGCTGGTGACGCCCTGGTGCTGGCTGGCGAAGTTCAGCAGGCCGCGTTCCAGCGCGGTGGGCTGCCACTGGCCGTTGCCGGTGGGGGTCAGCCAGTCGCCCAGCAGGCTGCTGCTGGCGATCAGGGTCTCGCTGCCCGGGGTGGCCCAGTCCGCCTGTACCCAGACCTGGTTGCTGTTGCCGTCGAAGCCCAGCAGGGCCTGGACTTCCTTGGCAATGGACTGGCCCGTATCCGCCGCGAGCAGAAAGGCATTCGATTGGCCACGCAGCAGGATGTCGAGTTGCATCGGTCACGCTTCCCTGATCGGCGATATCGAGGGAAATGCGCGGCGACCGCTGGCGTTCCCGCGACGGCAGCGGAATGGTGGCGTGGCCCTTGGCGTTTCCGCCGGGGCGGCCCAGGCTTTGGCCAGCATGAACCAAGGGGGACGCGATGCGGTGGTTGATGGTGGCGGCGCTGCTGCTGGGCGGCGGCGGGGCGGCGCGGGCGGCGGAGATCCAGGTGATGATCTCGGGCGGCTTCACCGCCGCGGCGCAGGTGCTGGCGCCGCGGTTCGAGCGGGAGAGCGGGCACCGGGTGGTGCTGGTGCAGGGCGGCAGCATGGGCACGGCGCCGACGGCGATCCCGATGCGGCTGGGGCGCGGCGAGGCGGCGGATGCGCTGATCATGGTGGGGTCGGCGCTGGACGGGCTGGCGGCGGAAGGCCGCGTGGTGGCCGGCAGCCGGGTGGAGCTGGCGAATTCCGCGATAGGCATGGCGGTGCGGGAGGGGGCGGCGCGGCCCGACATCTCCACCGTGGATAAGCTGCGGGCGACGCTGCTGGCGGCGCGCAGCCTGGGCTATTCCGCCAGCGCCAGCGGGCGCTACGTCAACGGCCCGCTGTTCGAGAAGCTGGGGATTGCGGCGGAGATGCAGGGCCGCGGGCGGCTGGTGAGCGGCGAGGCGGTGGCCAGCGCGGTGGCGCGGGGCGAGCTGGAGCTGGCCTTCCAGCAGGTGGCGGAGCTGCTGCCGGTGCGTGGCGTGACCTTCGTGGGGCCGCTGCCGGAGGCGGTGCAACTGTACACGGTGTTCGCCGGCGGCGTGGCCAGCGGGGCGCGGGAGCCGGCGGCGGCGGCGGCGCTGCTGCGCTACCTGGCGGGGCCGGAGGCGCGGGCGGCGGTGCTGGAGAGCGGGTTGCTGCCGCTGCCGGGGCGGTAGCGCAGGGCGGCGCGGGACAGGCCCGCGCCCGGCCGCCTACTTCGCGTCGCGCCAGGAGGGCGCGCTATTTATCCGCGCGCCAGTAGGGCGAGCTACTTGTCCGCGCGCCAATAGGGCGCGCTACTTATCCGCGCGCCAATAGGGCGCGACTTCGCCGGTGACCTTGATGGTCATCGGCGCGCCGGTGCGGTCCACGCGGTTGCCGATGGTCAGGCGGACCCAGCCCTCGGAGACGCAGTATTCCGCGACGTTGGTCTTTTCCTCGCCCTTGAACTTGATGCCAACGCCCCGCTCCAGCGCCGCTTCATTGTAGAAGGGGCTCTTGGGGTGGTTGGAGAGGCGGTCGGGCGGAGAGGTATCTTCGGTCATGCGCGGGGTTTAGACCGCACATGACCGGTTTGGGAAGCGCCCCCGGCCCAGGCCCGGGGCGCGGCGCCTCAGCCGCCGACCACCATGTAGGTGAAGGGCGGCACATAGGCCTGCAGCATGACCAGCAGGCCGACCAGCACCGCCAGCGCGATGCTGTGGAAGAAGACGTAGCGCAGGATCTCGCCTTCCTTGCCGTACCAGCCGGTGGCGGTGGAGGCGACGACGATGGACTGCGCGTCGATCATCTTGCCCATGACGCCGCCCGACGAGTTGGCGGCGGCCATCAGGATGGGCGAGAGGCCCAGCTGCTGCGCGCTGATCTTCTGCAACCCGCCGAACAGCACGTTGGAGGCGGTGTCGGACCCCGTCAGCGCCACGCCCAGCCAGCCCAGCATGGTGCCGAACAGCGGGTAGAGGATGCCGGTGGCGGCGAAGGCCAGGCCCATGGTGGCGTCCAGCCCGGAATAGCGGGTCAGGAAGCCGAGGCCCAGCATGGCGGCGATAGTCAGCAGCGACTTGCGGACCACCCACAGCGTCTCGACGTATTGCCGGCAGAAGGCCACCGGGTTGGTGCCGCTGGCCAGGGCGCCGAGGAAGGCGGCCAGCAGGATGCCGGTGCCGGTCATGGACAGGATGTTGAACAGGAAGGTGGCGGCTTCCGTGGTCGGCGCGGCCACCACCGGCGGCACCTTGACGATCATCTGGTGCAGGCCGGGCACCGGGAAGGTGTAGGTGTAGATGCCGTTGAGCCAGGCCTTCACGTCGGCCGTGCCCCAGGCGAAGACGCAGAGGCAGAGGATGACCCAGGGCATCCAGGCCTGCCACACCGCGCCCTTGAAAACCGGGGCGTTGTCGATGGCGGTGGCGCTGGGAGCGGCGGCCTCCAGCTTGCTGTCGTCGTGGTAGTTGGCCAGCTTGGTGCTGGTCCAGACCGTCGCCGGCTTCCACACCTGCAGGAACAGCGTCAGGCAGGCCATGGAGACCAGCGCGGCGATCACGTCCACCAGGAACGGCCCCATGTAGTTGGAGACCAGGAACTGCGGGACGGCGAAGGACACGCCCGTCACCAGGATGGCCGGCCAGACGCCCAGCATGCCGCGGAAGCCGGCGAAGGCCCAGATCAGCCAGAACGGCACCAGCAGCGAGAAGAACGGCAGCTGCCGGCCGACCATGGCGGAAAGGTCGTAGAGGTCCAGACCCGTGACAGCCGCCAGCGCGATGAGCGGCGAGCCCAGCGCGCCATAGGCCACCGGGGCCGTGTTGGCGATGAGCGACAGGCCGGAGGCGGCCAGCGGCGAGAAGCCGAGGCCGATCAGCACGGCGCCGGTGACGGCAACGGGGGTGCCGAAGCCCGACGCGCCCTCGAAGAAGGCGCCGAAGGCGAAGGCGATGAGCAGCAGTTGCAACCGGCGGTCGGAGGTGACCCCAGCGATGCTGTTCTGCATGACCTTGAAGCTGCCATTGGCCACGGTCAGCCGGTACAGGAAGATGATGTTCAGCACGATCCAGCCGATGGGGAACAGGCCGGAGGCGGCCCCCAGCGCCGCGGCGCGCCAGGCGATGTCGGCGGGCATGCCGAAGATGACCACGGCGACCACGATGGCGACGACGAGAGCGGCAATGGCCGCCCAGTGCGCCTGCATGCGCAGGAAGGCCAGCGCGATCAGCATGGTCGCCACCGGCAGGGCGGCGACCAGGGCCGAGATCAGGATGGACCCCAGCGGGTCGTAGATTTGGCTCCAGGCCGACATGGCGATGCTTCCGTGGGGATGGGTGGGGGCGGGCTATGCCGTCGCGCAACGCGCGGGGCCAGCGCCGGCGCCGGGAAGGAAGGCCAAGGTTAACAATAAGCTATGGACCGCACGGGCTTGTGTGCGGCCGGCCGGGGCGTGCGGCGCCGGCGGTTGACAGTGGCGCGTGTTGCCAATATGTTCCCGATCAAGCGCGGCCCTGGCCGCGGCGACGCTGCTGCCTCCTTGGCCGTTGCCCTACTCCCCCTGGCTGCCGCGCCCCATCGGCGGCCTTGCCGGGGCCGCGCCTTTGCCGCCCCGGTGCCGGGTGGTCAGCCCTGGTAGGGGGTGATCTCCGCGGCCGTGTAGCCCTGGGCGAAGAGCAGGGCGCGCAGCCCGCAGGCATCCACCTTGGCCCGCGCCGCCGCGGCGACCGAGGGCTTGGCGTGGAAGGCGATGCCGAGTCCGGCGGCCTGGATCATCGCCAGGTCGTTGGCGCCGTCCCCCACCGTCAGCGTTGCCGCCAAGGGCAGGCCGAGTTCACCGGCGATGCGCTTCAGCGTGGCCAGCTTGGCGTCGCGGTCCAGGATGGGGTCGGCGACGGTGCCGGCCAGGGTCTCGCCGTCCAGCTCCAGCGTGTTGGAGAAGTGGGCGTGGAAGCCGACCAGGGCGGCCACCTTGCCGGTGAAGAAGGTGAACCCGCCGGAGACCAGCACGCAGCGGGCGCCATGGGCGCGCATGGTGCCGACCAGGTCCAGCGCGCCGGGCATCAGCTCGGTGGCCTGCCAGGTGGCTTCCAGCGCTGACGTAGACAGGCCCTTCAGCATGCCGACGCGCTCGCGCAGGGCGGATTTGAAGTCCAGCTCGCCATTCATCGCGCGGGCGGTGATGGCGGCGATCTTTTCCTTCAGCCCGGCGAAGGCGGCGAGCTCGTCCAGCGTCTCCGAGGTGACGATGGTGCTGTCCATGTCGGCCAGCAGCAGCTGCTTGCGGCGCCCCTCGGCGGGGGTGGCGATGATGTCCAGCGCCGAGTCCCCCAGCGCCTGGCGGGCGGCGGCCATGGCCTGTTCCGGCGCCAGCTGGGCGAAGGGCAGGTCGGCGGCTTCCTCGGGCGAAAGCCAGGCGGGGGTGCCGGCATCGGCGCCCAGCGCCACCAGCGCGGCGCGGGCCTGGGTCAGCTGGGCGGTGGCCAGGCCGCCCGGGGGTGCTATCAGCGTGAGCATGTGCGACATGGCAGGGGCCTCTACGCGATGACGGAGCCGGGCGGAAGCCCGCGCGCCTTGCTGGTGGCGGGGCCGACGGCCAGTGGCAAGTCGGCGCTGGCGCTGGCCCTGGCGGAGCGGCTGGGCGGCACGGTGATCAACGCCGACTCCATGCAGGTCTACGCGGAACTGCGGGTGCTGACGGCGCGGCCGACGCCGGCGGACGAGGTCCGCGTGCCGCATGCGCTGTACGGCGTGCGCCCGGCCGCCGAGGCGGCCAGCGTGGCCTGGTGGCGCGCGGCTGCCCTGGCCGAGATGGACCGGGTGCGCCGGGCCGGGCGGCTGCCGATCCTCTGCGGTGGGACCGGGCTGTACTTCCTCTCGCTGACCCAGGGGCTTTCCGAGGTGGCGGCGATACCGGACGCGGTGCGCGCCACGGCGCGGGCGGCGGTGGAAGCCGAGGGCGCGCCGGCGGTGCATGCCCGGCTGGACGCCGAGACCGCGGCCGGGCTGCGGCCGGGCGACAGCCAGCGCGTGGCCCGCGCCTATGAGGTGCTGCTGGCCACCGGGCGCGGCCTGGCGGCCTGGCAGCGCGAGGCACCGACGACCGGGCCGGCGCCCTGGCGGTTCCGCGCCCTGGTGCTGGACCCGCCGCGCGAGGCGCTGCGGGCGGCGATTGCCCGGCGGTTCGAGGCCATGCTGGAGGAGGGCGCCCTGCTGGAGGCGCGGGCGCTGGCGGCGCAGGGGCTGGACCCCGCCTTGCCGGCGATGCGCGCGCATGGCGTGCCGGAACTGCTGGCCTTCCTGCGCGGTGACCTGGGGCTGGACGAAGCCGCCCGGCGCGCCACCTTGCATACCGGGCAGTACACCAAGCGACAGGCCACCTGGTTCCGCCACCACGCGCTGGCTGACCCGCAGCACGCGCATATCATCCATGCGCGGGTTGCCGATTTGGCGCAATTTCCGGAAAGCGAAAGCGGCAGAATCTTCGCGTTTGTTGATTCCTGGCGTTGACGCGGCGCAGCAGGGGCTTTAACGGTGCGCGCCTCGCCGGGGGATGACCCCGGGCGAGGCCAATTCGGAAAGCCAGAACCTCATGTCCGCCACGCTTCAGACCGCCGCCTCCGCCGCCGAGACCATGTCGGGCGCCGAGATCGTGCTTCGCGCGCTGAAGGAACAGGGCGTCGAGGTCATCTTCGGCTACCCCGGCGGCGCGGTATTGCCGCTGTACGACGCGCTGTTCAACCAGAACGCCATTCGCCACATCCTGGTGCGGCATGAGCAGGCGGCGGTGCATGCGGCCGAGGGCTATGCCCGCAGCACCGGCAAGGTGGGCTGCGTGCTGGTCACCTCCGGCCCCGGCGCCACCAATGCGGTGACCGGCCTGCTGGACGCGCTGATGGACAGCGTGCCGCTGGTCTGCCTGACCGGCCAGGTGCCGACGCATCTGATCGGCAATGACGCCTTCCAGGAGGCCGACACCACCGGCATCACCCGCCCGGTGACCAAGCACAACTACCTGGTCAAGGACATCAAGAAGCTGGCCGGCGTGGTGCACGAGGCGTTCTACGTCGCGCGCAGCGGCCGCCCCGGCCCGGTGGTGATTGACCTGCCGAAGGACATCCTGATCGGGCAGGGGCCGTACAGCGAGGCGCCGACCGCGCCGCACCGCAGCTACCGCCCGCAGCGGGAGCCGAATGCCGAGCTGGTGGCGCAGGCGGTGAAGCTGCTGAAGGGCGCCAAGCGGCCGATCGTGTATGCCGGCGGCGGCGTGGTGAATGCCGGGCCGGAAGCCAGCCGGCTGCTGACCGAGTTCGTGCGCCTCACCGGCTTTCCCTGCACCAACACGCTGATGGGGCTGGGGACCTATCCCTCCACAGACCGGCAGTTCGTGGGCATGCTGGGCATGCACGGCACCTACGAAGCCAACCTGGCGATGCACGGCTGCGACGTGATGCTGAATGTCGGCGCGCGGTTCGATGACCGGGTGACCGGGCGACTGAACGCCTTTGCGCCGACGGCCAAGAAGATCCATGTCGATATCGACCAGTCCAGCATCAACAAGAACGTGCCGGTGGACATCGCCCTGGTCGGCGATGCCGGGCTGACGCTGAAGGCGCTGCTGGAGGCCTGGAAGGCCAGCGAGCAGCCGCAGCACACCGGCGCGCTGGCGGAGTGGTGGACGCAGATCGAGGAATGGCGCGGCAAGGACTGCCTGCGCTATCGCCAGGAAGGCAGCATCATCAAGCCGCAGCACGCCATCCGGCGGCTGTACGAGATCACGCGCGAGGGTGGCCGCGACACCTTCATCACCACCGAAGTCGGCCAGCACCAGATGTGGGCGGCGCAGTATTTCGGCTTCGAGAAGCCGAACCGCTGGATGACCTCGGGCGGGCTCGGCACCATGGGCTACGGCCTGCCGGCGGCGATGGGGGTGCAGATCGCCAACCCGGATGCGCTGGTTATCGACATCGCCGGCGAGGCCAGCATCCTGATGAACATCCAGGAGATGGCGACGCTGGCGCAGTACCGCCTGCCGGTGAAGGTCTTCATCCTGAACAACGAGTACATGGGCATGGTGCGGCAGTGGCAGGAACTGCTGCATGGCGGCCGGTACTCGGAGAGCTACAGCGCGGCGCTGCCCGACTTCGTCAAGCTGGCGGACAGCTTCCATGCCCGCGGCCTGCGCGTGACGCGGCCGGAGGATTTGGATGCCGGCATCCGCGAGATGCTGGCCCATCCGGGCCCGGTCATCATGGATTGCGCGGTGGCCAAGGACGAGAACTGCTTCCCGATGATCCCCTCCGGCGCCGCCCATAACGAGATGATCCTGGGGCCGGACCAGGAGGGCGGCGTGAAGGGCGTGACGGACGAAGGCAAGGTACTGGTCTAGTCAACCAGCGCGTTCCGTGCCATTGGCGCCGCCGCAAGGGGGCGTCCTCGCTCCTCATGCCTGCGGTGCCCACCATGCCAGACATCAACGAGACCAAGTTGCGCAACGCCACCATCGCCGTGCTCGTGGACAATGAGCCGGGCATCCTCGCGCGCGTGGTCGGGCTGTTCTCCGGCCGCGGCTACAACATCGAGAGCCTGACCGTGGCGCCGGTGGACGAGGATCGCGCGATCTCGCGCATCACCATCGTCACCTCGGGCACCGAGATGGTGATCGAGCAGATCAAGGCGCAGCTGGACCGGCTGGTGCCGGTGCGGAAGGTCTGCGACCTCTCGATCGAGGGGCCGCACCTGGCGCGCGAGCTGATGCTGATCAAGGTGGTCTGCACCGGGGAGCAGCGCATGGAAGCGCTGCGCCTGGCCGACGCTTTTCGCGCCCGCGTGGTGGATGCGACGGCGGCGAGCTTCGTGTTCGAGATGACCGGCAATGGCGACAAGCTGGACGCCTTCACCGCGCTGATGCGCCCGCTGGGGCTGGCCGAGGTGGTGCGCACCGGGGTCATCGGCATCGCGCGCGGTACCTATTCACTCAAAGCCTGAACGACAAAGAAGGAGTGCGCGACATGCGCGTTTACTACGACCGCGATGCGGATGTGAACCTGATCAAGGCCAAGAAGGTCGCGATCATCGGCTTCGGCAGCCAGGGCCATGCCCATGCGATGAACCTGCGCGACAGCGGCTGCAAGGACGTCGCCATCGGCGTGCGTCAGGGCAGCAGCTGGAACAAGGCCGAGGCCGCTGGCTTCAAGGTGATGACCCCCGCCGACGCCGCCAAGTGGGCCGACGTGGTGATGATGCTGACCCCGGACGAGCTGCAGGGCGACATCTACCGCGAGAGCCTGCACGCCAACATGAAGGAAGGCGCCGCGCTGGCCTTCGCCCATGGCCTGAACGTTCACTTCAACCTGCTGGACCCGCGCCCCGACCTGGACGTGTTCATGATCGCGCCGAAGGGCCCCGGCCACACGGTGCGCAGCGAATACCAGAAGGGTGGCGGCGTGCCGTGCCTGGTGGCGCTGGCGCAGAACCCCTCGGGCAACGGGCTTGAGATCGCGCTGTCCTACGCCTCCGCCATCGGCGGCGGGCGTTCGGGCGTGATCGAGACCAGCTTCAAGGAAGAGTGCGAGACCGACCTGTTCGGCGAGCAGGTCGTGCTGTGCGGCGGCCTGGTGGAGCTGATCAAGGCTGGCTACGAGACGCTGGTGGAAGCCGGCTACGCGCCGGAGATGGCCTACTTCGAGTGCCTGCACGAAGTGAAGCTGATCGTCGACCTCATCTACGAGGGCGGCATCGCCAACATGAACTACAGCATCTCCAACACCGCCGAGTACGGCGAGTACGTGACCGGCCCGCGCATCGTCACCGCCGAGACCAAGGCCGAGATGAAGCGCGTGCTGAGCGACATCCAGACCGGCAAGTTCGCCCGCGACTGGATGCTGGAGAACAAGGTGAACCAGGCCAGCTTCAAGGCCACCCGCCGCCGTCTTTCGGAGCACAGCATCGAGGAAGTGGGCGAGAAGCTGCGCGCCATGATGCCGTGGATCAAGAAGGGCGCTCTCGTCGACAAGGCGAAGAACTGACGTTCTTCGCCTTGGCGCCGAGGCTTTTTTTGGGCCTCAAGCGCCGTCGGGCCAAAGGCACGCCTCTGGCGTGACGCCATCCGGCCGCTTGGCTTGCGTGCGCATAAGCGCACGTCGCGCATTCGCGCTCTCGGGCCTTTCGGTCCGCCTGAGTCCGCGCCACGGCGTTCGCGTCCGCGGTTAGGGTTAGGGTAGTTCTGATGGGGAGGGGCCGTGGTGGTGACACCGCGGCCTTTTCTGTTAGCGTTCCGGAAAATGGAGGAACGCATGTCCATCACCCGTCGCGGGCTGGTGCTGACAACGCTGGCCACGCCCGCCCTGGCGCAGGGCCGGCTGCCGCTGGCGCGCATGCTGGTCGGCTTTCCCGCCGGTGGCAGCGCCGACATTGTCGCCCGCCTGGTGGCGGAACGGCTGCGTGGCACCTACGCCGCCAATGTCATCGTGGAGAACCGGCCCGGCGCTTCCGGCCGGCTGGCGGTGGAGGCGCTGAAGGCGGCCGAGCCGGATGGCACGACCATGCTGCTGAGTGCCAGCTCCATGCTTTCCCTGCTGCCGCACATCTACCCCGGCAGCACGCGCTACGACCCCTTCGCCGACTTCATCGCGGTGTGCAGCGCCGGCGGCTTTCCGCTGGGCATGGCCGCGGGGCCGCGCGCGGGCATGCCGACCACGCTGCGGCAGTTCACCGACTGGGGGAAGGGCCAGGCCGAGATCGGCTATTCCAGCCCTTCCGCCGGCACCACGCCGCATTTCCTCGGCATCCAGTTCGGCAAGGCGGCTGGGCTGAACATGACGCATGTCTCCTATCGCGGCAGCAGCCCGGCGATCCAGGACCTGATGGGCGGCACGCTGGGCGCCAGCTTCCACCCGATGGTGGACCTGGTGGGTGCCGCCGATGCGGGGCGGATCACCGTGCTGGCGGTGACGGCGCCGGAGCGCATGGCGCGCTACCCCAATGTCGGCACCTTCGCCGAGCAGGGCTTTCCTCAATTCGCGTCGCGCGAATGGTTCGGCGTGTTCCTGCCGGCGCGCACGCCGGATGGCGTGGTGCAGGAGCTGAACCACCAGGTGCAGCGGATGAGCGCGACGGCCGACTACCAGGAGGCGCTGGCCCGCCTGGTGATGACGCCGCTGCCGACCGGCACGCGGGAATTCGCCGGCATGCTGCGCGCGGATTGGAACCGCTGGGCCGCGGTGGTGCGCGACAGCGGCTTCAAGCCCGAGGATTAGGGGATGCCGCCGCCGGCAGCGCGGTGCAAGCTGGCCGGCAGACAGGAGCGAATGCAATGGCGGCACGTGGCGACTACCCCCTGGCGGGGCGCGAATTGGTGGCGCAGGCCAATGGGCTGCGGATGCAGATCCTGACCCTGGCGGCCGGGCAGGAAGTGCCCTGGCACTGGCATACCGAGGTGACCGACACCTTCTTCTGCATGGAGGGGCCGCTGGTGATCGAGACCCGGTCGCCCACCGGCGAGACGGTGCTGCAGCCCGGCCAGATGCATGCGGTGCCCGCGCGCACGGCGCACCGCGTGACGGGGCAGGGCGGTGGTCCCGCCAAATTCGCCATCCTGCAGGGGGTGGGTACCTACGACTTCATGCCCGTTGGCTAGGTTTACCCCTTGCCTCCGGCCCGGCGCTTCGCCTAGGGTCGGCGGCAAGATGACCCTGCGTGCGCCCCTTTCCGCCCTGCTGACCGGCCCTTCGGCCGGCGGCACCGGCTGCGCGCTGCTCCTCCTTCGACTTACCCGCCCCTGAGCGTGTCGCTCGGCTGACGCCGGCATCGCACTCAGGGGAAGCTGAGGCCGCGCTCGCGCGGAGGCGCGCCCGGGAAGGGCTCGCACAGGGTAACGTCAGACATTCCAAGGAAATGCCACCGATGGCCATCAATCACCCCAGCTTCGGCACGTTGGACGAAAACCGCGTCATCTTCTTCGACACCACGCTGCGCGACGGCGAGCAGAGCCCCGGCTTCTCCATGAACCTGGAGGAGAAGCTGCGCATGGCGGAGGCGCTGGCCGAGCTGGGCGTGGATGTGATGGAGGCGGGCTTCGCCATCGCTTCGCCCGGCGACTTCGAGAGCGTGCAGGCGATTGCGCGCAAGTTCGCCAAGTCCGGCCCCGTTGTCGCCAGCCTGGGGCGCTGCAACACCGCGGATATCCTGAAGTCCGCCGAGGCGCTGAAGCCCGCGGCGCGCAAGCGCATCCACATCGTGTTGGCGACCAGCGACCTGCACATGCGGGTGAAGCTGAACATGAGCCGCGAGGACGTGCTGCAGCTGACGCATGACAGCGTGACGCTGGCGCGCCACCATGCCGAGGATGTGGAGTGGAGCGCCGAGGACGGCTCGCGCAGCGACCCCGACTTCCTGTGCAAGGTGGTCGAGGTGGCGATCCGCGCTGGCGCCACCACCATCAACATTCCGGACACGGTGGGCTATTCGCTGCCGGCCGACATGGCGACGATCTTCGCCGACCTGCGCGCGCGCGTGCCTGGCATCGAGAACGTCGTGCTCTCCGCGCACAACCACAACGACCTGGGGCTGGGCGTGGCGAACACGCTGGCCGCCATCCAGGCCGGGGCGCGCCAGGTGGAGGTGACCATCAACGGCATCGGCGAGCGTGCCGGCAATGCGTCGCTGGAAGAAGTCGCGATGGCGCTGCGCACACGCCACGACGCGCTGGGCTACAGCAACGGCATCGTCACGCCGAACATCCTGAAGACCTCCAAGCTGCTGGCGACGATCACCGGCTTCGACGTGCAGCCGAACAAGGCGATCGTCGGGCGCAACGCCTTCGCGCATGAAAGCGGCATCCACCAGGATGGCGTGCTGAAGGACCGCACGACCTACGAGATCATGACGCCGGAGAGCGTGGGCTGGTCCAACTCCTCGCTGGTGCTGGGCAAGCATTCCGGCCGCGCCGCCTTCAAGGACAAGCTGAAGGCGCTGGGCTACGGCGATGTCGGCGACAACCAGATGAACGACGCGTTCCGCCGCTTCAAGGTGATCGCCGACCTGAAGAAGGTGGTCTATGACGAGGACGTCGCCGCGCTGGTGGATGAGGAGTTCCGCCAGAATGACAGCGTCAAGCTGACCGCGCTGACCGTTGTCTCCGGCATGGGGCCGAAGCCGGTGGCGTCGCTGAGCCTGGAAGTGGATGGCGAGGTGGTGGAGGGCGTGGCCAAGGGCGATGGCGCCGTGGACGCGACCTTCAAGGCGCTGCAGCAGGCCTTCCCGCATGAGGCAGAGCTGAAGCTGTTCAGCGTGCAGGCCATTACCGAGGGCAGCGACGCGCAGGCGCGCGTGACCGTGCGGCTGGAGGAGAAGGGCAAGCTGGTGGATGGCCAGGGCGCGGACCCCGACACCATCGTGGCCGCGGCGCGCGCCTATGTGCACGCGCTGAACAAGCTGGTGGTCAAGCGCGCGCGGACGGCGCCGGAAGCGCTGACCGCCTGACAGGCAGCGGGCGCGCCGCTACTTGCGTGGCGCGCCCTTGTCCTGCTCGATCAGCCGGAGCAGTTCCTCCGGCACCGGTTCCTGCGCCACCGCGTCGTAGAGCTGATGCAGGCCGCGGTTGAGCCATAGCTCAAACGCCTGGTCCACCCCGGTGGGCGTTGCCCGAAAGCCGCGCTGGGGTGGCTTGCCACCCTGCCGGCCGTTACCCTTGCCATTGCCCTGCGCCATGCTGCCCGCCGCGCTCGACGGCGCGGCAGCGGGCGCCTGAAGCTCCGCCACCTCGCTCGGTGTCATGGCACGCTACACCTCCGCGTGGGTTTCGCCAACGTCCTGCAACCAGCGGCTCCGCACCAGGGCGGGGGCGTTGGCCTGGCGTTCCTCGCCCATCAGCCAAGTCTGCAACTGGCGGCGGGCACGGAACACGCGGCTCTTGGCGGTGCCGACGGCGCAGCCGGTGGCCTCGGCGACTTCCTCGTAGGAAAGCCCCTGCAGCACCACCATGAACAGCGCCTCGCGCTGGTCGCTGGGCAGCTTGCCGAGCGCGACGCCGAGTTCCTTCAGGATCAGCCGGTCCTCATGCGCGCCGCTGACGGCGAAGGCCGAACTCGGCAGATCCTCGATGTCGGTCGTCTCGCGCTGCTTGCGCAGCGTGGAGATGAAGCGGTTGCGCAGGATGCGGTGCATCCACGCCGCGAAGTTGGTGCCGGGGGTGAAGCTGTTCTGCGCCGCCAGCGCATTGGCCACCGCGTCCTGCACCAGGTCTTCCGCCGCGGCGCGGTTGCGCGTCAGCGCCAGGGCCTGCACGCGCAGCTTGGGCAGCAGGGCGATCAGCGCGGCATGGAACACCTTCTGCGCCTCGCGCTGTTCCTCCGGCGTCAGGACGGGCCGAACGACGACCGGCGCCTCGATCTCACCCTCGTCCTCGTCATGCTCCAGCATCGTGTCGTTCAACGGGTCCATGCGGTGCATTCCTTGCCTTGCATGGAGAGGAGTGATCGGCGCGGCGCTTGGGTTGCATGCTGTCTACGTCAGCCGGTCACAGCACCGAGAGTGGCGCCGAGCTGTCGCCGTGCGCGAGAGACGCGTGCCTTCATGGTGCCGACCGGCACGCCGCAGACCGCGGCGGCTTCCTCATGCGAAAGCCCTTGCGCGCCAACGAGGAGCAGCGCCTCTCGCAGCAACGGCGGCAGCGTGGCCAGCTGGCGTTGCAGGTCGCGCATCGCCGCCGGTGCTTCCTGCAAGGGCGGTGTCGGCGCCGGCTCCACGCTGTCGCGCAGCCGCGCCGCTTCGCGTTTCCGCAACCTGAGATGTTCATGGAAGGTGTTGCGGATAACCGCCAGGCACCAGGCGCGCAGGTTGACGCCGTCGCTGCGGTTATCCAATGCACGCAGCGTGCGCAGCACCGCTTCCTGCACCAGGTCGTCGGCCTCGGCGCGCGAACCGGCGAGGTAACGCGCGAAGGCGCGAAGCTCCGGCAACAATGCCGCGAGCGCGTTGCGCAAAGCGTGGTCCGTGGCTTGTTCCTGCACGGGAGCCTGCATATCAACAAGCGGCATGGATATGGATGAACACCGCATGAGCGAGACACGATGAGCGCGCTGGATCGCGCCGCGTTGCTGCGCGCGTTGCCCTTTGCGCGGCGCTATGCGCGCGCGCTGACCGGCAGCCAGCAGCATGGCGACGCGCTGGTGGCGGAAGCGCTGCGCGGCGTGCTGGCGATGGCGCCGCCGGCCGGCGAGGGCGCGCTGCGCCTGGCGATCTACGCCGCGATCAGCGAGGCCGCGCCGTATGAGGATGTGGTGCAGGAGATGACGAGCCTGCAGCGCAAGCTGCTGCTTCTGACCGCGCTGGAGGAGTTGCCGTTGGCCGATGCGGCGCAGGCACTTCGCCTGACGATGGAGCAGGCCGAGCAGGAGTTGCGCGCCTCACGCGACAGGCTGCGCGCCGGCGCCGCGGCGCGTGTGCTGATCATCGAGGACGAGCCGATCATCGCGCTGGATATCCAGGAGCTGGTGGAGCGCTGCGGGCACAGCGTGGTCGGCATCGCCGCGACCGAGCAGGAAGCGGTGGAGATGGCGCGGCGCGACCCGCCGACGCTGGTGCTGGCCGACATCAACCTGGGCGTGGGTGGCGATGGTGCCACGGCGGTGGCGCGGATCCTGCGGCATGTCAGCGTGCCCGTGATCTTCGTGACCGCGTATCCGGAGCGCCTGCTGACCGGCGAGGCGCTGGAGCCCGCCTTCGTCATCACCAAGCCGTTCGACCCGACGACGCTGGCGGTGGCGACCTACCAGGCCGTCACGCGCGGTCTGCGACCCGTGTAGATGCTCCGCGCGCGGTGATGGAACCGGCGGCGGCCGTGGCGTTCTGCACAGGCAACGCAACCGCAGGGTGGACGCCATGCTGTACTGGACGCTGATCTTCCTCGTCATCGCGCTCGTCGCCGGGTTGTTCGGCTTCGGCGGCATCGCCTCCGCCTCGGCCGGCATCGCCAAGATCCTGTTCGCGATCTTCCTGGTGCTGTTCCTGGTGTCGCTGATCTTCGGCGTCGCACGCGGGGCGTGAGCACCTCTCGCCGCATCGCGCTGGGCCTGCTGCTGATCGCGGCGCCGGCCGGCGCGGCGGAGTTCTGGTTCGACCCGACGCAGCTGCCCAGCTTCACCGGCACGGTGGAGCGCTACCTGTTGAACCCACAGGGCGGCACCGACGCGCTGCTGTTCCGCGAGGGTCCGCAGGTGGTGTTTCCGCCGGATGTCGCGCAGGCGGTGCGGCGGGTGGCGCCGGTGGGGCGGCCCATCGTGGTGTGGGGCATCCGCGCGCGCTCGGCGCCGGTGATCACCATGCTGGCCTTCGCCCCCGCCGCCGATGCGCCACCGACACTGGTGGACCGCTTCTACTGGCGCGCGGACCGGCAGCCGCCACCGGAGCGCATGTTGTCGGTGGCCGGCACGGTGCGGGCGCCGTTCTACGAATCGCAGGGCCAGGTCAGCGGCGCGGTGCTGGATGACGGCACCGTGGTGATGCTGCCGCCCGGCAGGGCGGAGGCCGAGCGCGCACTGCTGCAGCCCGGCGCCAGGCTGGCCGCCAGCGGCAGCGGCACCGAGGGACCGGACGGCCGCGCGCTGCTGGCCAACCGCATCGGCGACAAGCCCGAAACACTGCGCCCCCTCGGGGCGGCGCCGCGCTGAACCGCCGATGACCAGCGAGACCGAGCCCAGCTTCACCCGCCGCCTGCGGCGCCTGGTGCGCGACTACTATGGTGGCGAGGCGCGGCGCGCGGCGCGCTGGCTGACCCTGGGCGTGCTGGCGGTGACGCTGCTGCAGGTGGTGGTGCAGGTGCGCTTCAACATCTGGAACCGCGATTTCTTCAACGCGCTGGAAAGCCGCGACCGCGGTGCCTTCTTCGGCCAGCTCTGGCTGTTCTGCGGGCTGACCGGCGCCAGCATGGCGACCGCGGTGCTGCAGCTGTACCTGCGCCAGGCGCTGCAACTGCATTGGCGGGAATGGCTGGTGGACCGGCTGCAGCACCGGTGGCTGCAGCACGGGCATCACTACCAGCTGCACTTCGTGCCCGACGCCGCCGACAACCCGGACCAGCGGATCAGCGAGAACACGCGCTGGGCGACGGCCATTGCGGTGGACCTGGCGGTGGGGTTGCTGACCAGCGTGGTGATGCTGGTCAGCTTCGTCGGCATCCTGTGGACGCTCTCCGGCCCGCTGCATGTCGCGCTGGGCAGCAGCGAGTTCGAGGTACCCGGCTACATGGTCTTCGCCGCGCTGGTCTATGCCGGCATCGGCTCGCTGCTCACCTTCTATATCGGCCGGCCGATGGTGGAGGCGAATGCCCGGCGCAACCAGGCCGAGAGCGACCATCGCTTCGCCCTGGTGCGGCTGCGGGAGAGCAGCGAGGGCGTGGCGCTGATCCGCGGCGAGGCCGACGAGGAGCGCGGGCTGAAGGCCGCCTTCGGCCATGTGGCGCAGGTGATGCGCGAGCTGATGCGCAGCGAGCGCCGCCTGATGTGGCTGACCAGCGCCTATGGCATGTTGCTGACCGTCTTCCCGGTGTTGGTCGCCAGCCCGCGCTACTTCGCCGGTGCCATCACGCTGGGGGTCCTGATGCAGATCAGCTCCGCCTTCGGCCAGGTGACCACCAGCCTGAACTGGTTCGTGGACAACTTCCCCCGCCTGGCGGATTGGCGCAGCCATGTGCAGCGCGTGGCCGAGCTGGAGGAGACGCTGGACGGGCTGGACCAGGGCGAGGCCGAGAGCACCATCACGGTGCTGGAAGGCCCGCTGGAGGATGGGCGGGAGGTGGTGGCCTTCCGCGACCTGTCGGTGGCGCATGCGGATGGCGCGGCGGTGATCGGCGAGGCCAATGCCGAGATTGCCGCCGGCGAGCGGGTGCTGATCGTGGGCGAGAGCGGCACCGGCAAGAGCACGCTGTTCCGCGCCATCGCCGGGCTATGGCCCTGGGGCAGCGGGGAACTGCGGGTGCCGCCGCGGGAAGGCATGATGTTCATGCCGCAGCGGCCCTATCTGCCGCTGGGCAGCCTGCACGCGGCGGTGACCTACCCGGCGCCGGCGCGGCAATTCCCGGAGGCAGCGGTGGCGGCGGCGCTGGAACGCTGCGGCCTGGGCAAGCTGGCCGGGCGGCTGGCGGAGGAAGCGCGCTGGGACCAGACGCTGTCGCTGGGGGAGCAGCAACGCCTGGCCTTCGCCCGGCTGCTGCTGCATCGGCCGCGCTGGGTCTTTCTGGATGAGGCCACGGCAGCGCTGGACGAGGCCAACCAGGCGGCGATGCTGGGCCTGTTCAACGAGGAGCTGGCCGGGACCGGGCTGGTCAGCATCGGCCACCGCCCGGGGCTGGACGCCTTCCATGATCGGACGCTGACTCTGGTGCGGGCGCGGGACGGGGCCAGGTTGCAGGCCAGGCGGAAGCGGGCGCCGGCCCGGCCGCCGACCACCCGGGTGGGGGCGCTGCGGCGGTTGCTGGGGCGGGGGTAGCCGCCAGAGCAGGAAATCCGTTCTGATGAGGCCATCAGAACGGATTTTCCGCTCTGGCTTCAACAAGTTATAGAGCACGAAATGCGCCCGACAGGGCGCAAAGTGCTCTACCGCCAGGCCGGGCGGCCCAGCTGCACGTCGCGGCCGCTGGTCAGGCCACCCGCCGCGGCGCCGGCCACGCCGCCGATCAATGCGCCGGTGCCGGCGCTGCCGCCGGTCAGGGCGCCCAGCGCCGCGCCGCCGCCGGCGCCGAGCAACCCGCCGGAGACCGCGCGGTCCCCGGTGGAGTAGCCGCAGCCGCCCAGGACCAGGGGGCCGAGGGTGAGCAGGGCAAGGGCGGTTGTGCGCGGCATGTCGGGGCTCCGGCCTGGTGCAGCGGGGGTGCTGGCTGCAACCGGAACGCGCTGCCACCGCCCCGGTTCAGGCCGCCACCGGCGGTGCCGCCAGGATGAAGGCTTGAGCGCGAACGTCCGGGCGAGTAAGCCACCGCATTCGCAGCATCCTCGAACTCGTGATGTCGGACCCCGCGGGGGGCTGCGGAACCGATGGAGGCAGGGCGACGGCCCGCCACCGGCTGGTTCACCGGAGGACGGGATCCCACCTGGAAGGCTGCCGCCACATGTTCTCTCGCCTGTTTGGCTTCCTGTCGGCGGACATGGCCATCGACCTGGGAACCGCCAACACCCTGGTCTACGTCAAGGGCCGTGGCATCGTGCTGAACGAGCCGAGCGTGGTCGCGATTGCCGACCTGCGCGGCCGCAAGCAGGTGCTGGCGGTGGGTGAGGAGGCGAAGATGATGCTCGGCCGCACGCCGGGGAACATCGCCGCCATCCGGCCGTTGCGGGACGGCGTGATCGCCGATTTCGAGGTGGCCGAGGAGATGATCAAGCACTTCATCCGCAAGGTGCATAACCGCCGCGGCTTCGCCTCGCCGCTGATCATCGTCTGCGTGCCCTCCGGCTCCACCGCCGTCGAGCGCCGCGCGATCCAGGAGAGCGCCGAGTCCGCCGGCGCCCGCAAGGTGCTGCTGATCGAGGAGCCGATGGCGGCCGCGATCGGCGCCGGGCTGCCGGTGACGGAGCCCAGCGGCTCCATGGTGGTGGATATCGGCGGTGGCACCACGGAAGTGGCGGTCATCAGCCTGGGCGGCATCGTCTATGCCCGCAGCGTCCGCGTCGGCGGCGACAAGATGGACGAGGCGATCATTTCCTACATCCGCCGCACCTTCAACCTGCTGATCGGTGAGAGCAGCAGCGAGCGGATCAAGATGGAGATCGGCGCCGCCGCCCCGCCGGAAGACGGCGAGGAAGGCCCGGCGACCGAGGTGAAGGGCCGCGACCTGATGAACGGCGTGCCGCGCGAGGTCTATGTCAGCCAGCGCCAGATCGCGGAATCCCTGGCCGAGCCGGTGACCGCGATCGTGGAAGCGGTGAAGGTCGCGCTGGAGAACACGCCCCCGGAGCTGGCGGCCGACATCGTGGACAAGGGCATCGTGCTGACCGGCGGCGGCGCGCTGCTGTACCGGCTGGACCAGGTGCTGCGCGACGCGACGGGCCTGCCCGTGGTGGTGGCGGAGGACGCGCTTTCCTGCGTGGCGCTGGGCACCGGCCGGGCGCTGGAGGAAATGAAACGGCTTCGCCAAGTGCTCAGTTCGATGTATTGAGGGCTGATTGAGGAAGCGTCGGCAGTTCCGCCCGGGGGTCAGGGCGGCAGGGAGGCCTGATTGCTCCGACTGAGTATTCCCTTGCGCCAGGCGCTGTCCCGCCTGACGCTGCCGGTGCTGATCGCCGCGGCGTTCGGCACGATGCTGCTCGGCAAGGCCGATACGCTGCTGGCCGAGCGGCTGCGCACCGTCATGACCGACATCCTGACCCCGGTCTGGGGCGCCTTGCAGGAGCCGGTGGCGGCGACGCGCCAGGCCTTCGACGACCTTGCCCACCTGGCCAGCCTGCGCAGCGAGAACGCCCGGCTGCGCGAGGAGAATGAGCGGCTGTGGCGCTGGCACAGCACCGCGCTGGCGCTGGACGCCGAGAACCAGCTGCTGCGCCGCCAGTTGGACTTCGTGCCCGAGGCCGCGCCGAGCTACCGCACCGCCCGCGTGGTGGCGGATGCCGGCGGCGTCTATGCCAAGGCCGTGCTGGTCGCGACCGGCCCCAGCCAGAGCTTCCGCAAGGGCCAGGTGGCGCTGGATGAGCGCGGCCTGGTCGGCCGCATCACCGAGGTGGGCAGCCGGTCCGCCCGCGTGCTGCTGGCCACCGACATGAACAGCCGGATACCGGTGACGCTGGAAGGCAGCCGCGCCCGCGCCATGATGGTGGGCACCAACGGCAACCGCCCGCGGCTGCAGCACTGGCCGGAAGGCAACCTGCCGCAGGAAGGCGAGCGGGTGGTGACCTCAGCCGAGGCCAATGCCTTCCCCTCCGGCCTGCCGGTGGGGGTGGTGCACTGGACCGCCTCCGGCGCCGCCGAGATCGAGTTGTTCGCGCATCTGGACCGGTTGGATGTGGTGCGGCTGTTCGACTACGGGCTGGGCGGGATCCTGCCGCCCGAGGCGGTGGCCCGGCCCGAGCCGCGCAACAGCAATCGCCGCTGAGCCGCCATGCGGGGGCTGAGCGAGCCGCCTTCCAGCCTGATCCGCCAGGCGGATGCGCTGGCGCGGGCGATCTTTCCGGCGGGGTTCCTGATCTTCCTGCTGGTGCTGGCCAGCCTGCCGCTGGGGCTGCCCGGGCTGGTGCCGGCGGTCTGCCTGCCCTGCGTATTCTTCTGGTCGGTGTTCCGCCCGGCCGGGCTGCCGCCGCCGGCGGTGTTCGGCATCGGGCTGCTGCAGGACCTGCTGATCCAGGCGCCGCTGGGCTCCTCGGTGCTGGTGCTGCTGATCTGCCAGGGGGTGGCGCTGCGCTGGCGCGGCTTCCTGGCCAAGCTGTCCTTCCTGATGATCTGGCTGATCTACATCGTGATGGCGTTGGGCGCGGCGGTGCTGTCCTGGGCGCTGCAATGCGTGCTGAACCTGCATCTGCTGCCGCCGGCGCCGGCGCTGTACGGGGTGGCGCTGACGGCGGGGCTGTACCCCAGCCTGTCCTTCGTGCTGGCCAGGGTGCATCGGGTGATGCGGCAGGCCGAAGGCGCGGTATAATGCCCGCTTTCTGGGGACCCTGAGGGCAATGGCCAAGGCTGGCGGCGGCATGCGCGGCGTGCGGCGGGAGGAGGAGCAGCGCCGCGGGGTGTTCACCCGGCGGGCGCTGCTGCTTGGCCTGGGGCAGGTCGGCGCGCTGGGCTTCCTGGGCACCCGGCTGTGGAAGCTGCAGATGGAGGAGGGCGAGCGCTACGCGACGCTCGCCGAGGAGAACCGGCTTTCCGCCCGGCTGCTGAGCCCGCCGCGCGGCCGAATCATGGACCGCAACGGCGTTGTCGTGGCCGGCAACCGGCTGAACTGGCGCGCCTTGCTGGTGGCCGAGCAGACCCAGGACGTCTCCGCGACGCTGGAGACCTTCACCAAGATCGTGCCGTTGCAGGACTGGGAGAAGGGGCGGATCGAGCGCGAGGTCAGGCGGCGCCGGCGCTTTGTGCCGGTGGCGGTGCGCGAGTTCCTGACCTGGGAGGAGATGGCGCGGATCGAGGTCAACGCGCCGGACCTGCCGGGCATTGTCATCGATGTCGGCACCACCAGGCTGTACCCCGAGGCCGAGCACCTGGCGCATATCGTCGGCTATGTGGCGCCGCCGGCCGAGCGGGACGTGGGCAACGACCCCCTGCTGGAACTGCCGGGCGTCCGCGTCGGGCGTTCCGGCGTGGAGCGGCAGCACGACCTGCTGATGCGCGGCCGGGCCGGCGCGGTGCAGCTGGAGGTCAATGCCGTCGGTCGCGTCATCCGCGAGGTGGAGCGGCGCGAGGGCGTGCCCGGCCAGGATGTGCAGCTGACCGTCGATTCCGTGCTGCAGCGCACGCTGCGCAACAAGATCGAGGAAGGCACCAGCGCCGTGGTGCTGGACTGCCGCAGCGGGGAGGTGCTGGCCATGGCCAGCCAGCCCAGCTTCGACCCCAACCTGTTCAATTCGGGCGTTTCCGCCGAGCAGTGGCGGGAATGGACGCGCAACCGCGCCACGCCGCTGATCAACAAATGCACCAATGGGCTCTACGCGCCCGGCTCCACCTTCAAGATGGTGGTGGCGCTGGCGGCGCTGGAGGCGCGGGTGGTCAGCCCGGGCGAGCGGATTTCCTGCCCCGGCTACATGGACCTGGGCGAAAGCCGGTTCCACTGCTGGTCCCGCTACGGCCATGGCGGCGTGGACCTGCGCGCGGGGATCAAGCATTCCTGCGACGTGTACTTCTATGAACTGGCCAAGCGCGTCGGCATCGACCGCATCGCCAACATGGGCAACCGCTTCGGCCTGGGCGTGGACCCCGAGATCGACCTGCCTGGCGCCCGCAAGGGGCTGATGCCGACCCGCGCCTGGCGCGCCGCCCAGGGCAAGGGCTGGAGCCTGGGCGACACGGTGGTGCATGGCATCGGCCAGGGCTTCTACCAGCTGACGCCGCTGCAGCTGGCCACCATGACCGCCCGGCTGGCCAGTGGCCGCATGGTGGTGCCGCACGTCACCCGCGCCATTGCCGGCCGCCCGGCGCGGACGGATTGGCCGACGATGGCGGTCTCCGACCGCGACCTGCGCCTGGTGCGGGACGGCATGTGGGCGGTGGTGAACGAGGGCGATGGCACCGCCCATGCCAGCAAGCTGCCGGCCGGCTACGGCAACATGGGCGGCAAGACCGGCAGCGTTCAGGTGCGCCGCGTGACGCGTGAGCAGCGCGAGCGCGGCTACAAGACCGAGAACCTGCCGCGCGAATACCGGCCGCACGCGCTGTTCGTTGCCTTCGCGCCGTTCGAGAACCCGCAATACGCCGTCTCCGTGATTGTCGAGCATGGCAACAGCGGCGCCGGTGCCGCCGGGCCGCTGGCGCGTGACATCCTGGTGGAGACCTTCAACCGCTTCCGCACCCCCGCCGGGCCGGGGCCGCGGGTGGCGGAGGCCCAGCCGGGTGGCGCGCCGGGCGTGCCGGCGGCGACCACGCGATGAGCATCTGGGAAAAGCGGTTCTTCACCCGGGACCGCGGCCAGGGTGTGCTGCACAAGCTGTGGCAGGTGCCGTGGATCTTCGTGCTGCTGCTGTGCGGCATTGCCGCCTGCGGCTACGTGGCGCTGTATTCCGCCGGGTCAGGGCCCGAGGCCTATGCCAGCAAGCACGCGCTGCGCTTCGGCTTCGGCCTGGTGCTGATGCTGAGCATTGCCATGGTGGATGTGCGGATCATCGCCCGCTTCGCCTGGGTGGGCTATGCCGGCGGCATCGCCATGCTGGTGCTGGTGCTGCTGGCCGGCAATGTCGGCAAGGGGGCGCAGCGCTGGATCGATGTCGGCCCGCTGCAGCTGCAACCGTCCGAGCTGATGAAGATATTGCTGGTGGTGGCGCTGGCGGACTGGTTCAGCCGGGCGACGTGGGAGCGCGTGGGCAACGTGTTCTTCCTGATCCCGCCGATCATCGCCGTGCTGCTGCCGATGGGGTTGATCCTGCGGCAGCCCAACCTGGGCACCGCGCTGATCACCGGCATGATCGGCGGCGCGGTGTTCTGGGCGGCGGGGGTGCGCTGGTGGAAATTCGCCCTGGTGCTGGGCGCGGCCGCGGCGGCGGCGCCGGTGGCCTACAGCCACCTGCACGACTACCAGCGCCAGCGGATCCTGACCTTCATGGACCCCGAGAGCGACCCGCTGGGCGCCGGCTACAACATCATCCAGAGCAAGATCGCGCTGGGGTCCGGCGGCATGTGGGGCAAGGGCTTTTTGCAGGGCACGCAGGGGCACCTGAACTTCCTGCCGGAGAAGCAGACCGACTTCATCTTCACCATGATCGCCGAGGAGTTCGGCCTGGTGGGCGGGCTGACCGTGCTGGGGCTGATGTGCCTGGTGATTTTGTTCTGCTACGTCACCGCCATTCGCTGCAAGCACCAGTTCGGCCGGCTGGTGGCGGTGGGGCTGGGGACGAATTTCTTCCTGTACGTCTTCGTCAACGTGGCGATGGTGACGGGTAGCATCCCTGTCGGCGGCGTGCCGCTGCCGCTGATCTCCCATGGCGGGTCGGCCATGCTGACGACCATGCTGGGCTTCGGCGTGCTGCTTTCGGTCTACATGCACCGGGACGCGGAGTTTGGCCCGGTACGCGAGTAGCGTGCGGGGCCGTGCAAACGGCGTGAGGGCGAGGTGTCGTGCGCGAATAATGCGTGCAGTGCAGAAGGGGGCTGGACAAAGCCGCAGCGATGGCTAAAAGGCGCGCCTCGGCGGCGGTAACGCTGGCCGGGACTTGGTACGGGCGCCTAGCTCAGTTGGTAGAGCAGCTGACTCTTAATCAGCGGGTCGTAGGTTCGAATCCTACGGCGCCCACCATCCCTTCCCCCCTTCGACCATCCTCTGTTTCACGCGGCGATGCGCGGCGCCACCTCGGCGCGGATACGCTCGCCTGCCTCCCGCTCGGCCAATTCCAGCTCCCAAGCCTTCTGCAGGTTTAGCCAGAAGCCGGGGCTGGTGCCGAAGTGGCGGGCCAGGCGCAGCGCGGTCTCGGCGGTGATGGCGCGGCGGCCGGCCAGGATGGCGGTGATGCGGTTGGCCGGCACACGCAGCGCCAGGGCCAGCGCATGGGCAGTGATCTGGAGCGGGTCGAGGAAGTCATGCCGCAGCACCCGGCCCGGGTGAATCGGCGCCAGGCGCTCGCCGGTGTCCAACTCGGCCAGGTCGACGGTGCCGGCGTCGAGGTCGTCGCGGGTGATGGGCTGTCGGGTCGCCATGGCGTGCCTCCTCAGTGGTAGTCCACGATCTCGACCTCATGGGCGCCGTCATCCCGCCAGGAGAAGACGAGGCGCCACTGGCCGTTGACCCGGATGGAATGCTGGCCGGCCCGGTCGCCCCTCAGGGCCTCCAGCCGGTTGCCTGGGGGAACACGAAGGTCGTCGAGGCGCTCGGCCGCATCGATCATGGCCAGCTTGCGACGCGCCGCCTCGGCGAGGTCGCGGGCCATGCCGCGTGGCAGGGCGCCTCGGAAGACCAGGGCGGTCGCCTTGTCGCCGAAGCTCCGGATCATCGCTTTACGTATTGCGTAATACGCCAGAGATCAAGCAAAGTCCGCGCTCACGCCCCAAAGCGTGGCTCCGGCAGGCCCGGCACGTCCACCTCCACCGCGAAGACGCTGCCCGCCAGCGGCTGGCCCTCTATCTGCGCCGCGGTCAGCGACCCGCGGGCGGAGGTGACCACCAGCGTGGTCAGCCCGGGCCCGGCAAAGGCGCACATGGTCGGGTTCTGCACCGGCATCGGCACCACCAGCAGCTCGCGGCCATCCGGCGCGTGGCGCACCAGGCGCCAGCCGTCGTAGCGGGCGGCCCAGTAGCAGCCTTCGCTGTCCACCGCGGCGCCGTCGGGGCGGCCCTCGCCGGGGGCGGAGACGGCGAAGACGCGGCGGTTGCTGATCTCGCCGCCGGCATAGTCGTAGGCGAAGACCGTGGAGAGCCGCGAATCCGCGTGGAACATGGTGGCGCCGTCCGGGCTCCAGGCCAGGCCGTTGGAGCAGATCAACCCCGGCACCATGGCGGTGGCCGTGCCGTCCAGCCCCACGCGGTAGAGCGTGCCGCCCGGGCGGTCCAGCGCCTCCACCATGCTGCCCACCCAGAAGAAGCGGCCCTCGGGGTCGCAGCGGCCGTCGTTCAGCCGGTTGGCCGGGCCTTCGTCCAGCCGGGCCAGCGGGGTCAGCGCGCCGGTGTCGGGGTGGACCAGGGCGACGCCATGCGCCAACCCGGCCACCAGGCGGCCGTCCTGCGCCAGGCCCAGGCTGGCGACGGGTTCAGGCGTTTCCACCCAGTGCTGCGCGCCGCTGGCCCAGTCCACGGTGTGGATGCGGCGGGCGTAGATCTCCACGAAGTGCAGGCGCTGGGTCACGGGGTCCCATAGCGGGCATTCCGTCACCTGCGCCGGCAGCTCGGCCAGCGTGCGCCACTCGCCCTTCAGCACAGCCCGGCCGCCTTCAGCCTGGTGATGCATTCAGCGCGGCGCGTGGTGTGCGGCAGGCCGGCGGTGCCCAGCGTGATCTCGGTGACGACCTCGCAGACCTTCGTCAGCAGGCCCTCGTCGTCGTTGCCGCGCGGCGGCAGGTGCAGCACCGTGTCGTGGGCGAAGGTGGTCAGCACGCCGTCATGCGTCGGCGGCGGCGTCGGCGCCGTGCCGCGGGCCAGGTCGGCGACGCCGTGGCGCAGGTTCTGCCTGAGCATGCCGATGCCGGTATCCGTGCGGCCCAGATTCTCCAGCGCATGCACCGCAATCGGGCGCTGGCTGACCTGCGCGTCCCAGTCGCCCGGCTCGCGCTGGCGGTCCTCGTAGGGGCGGTGCGGGGTCTGGCCGAAGAAGTCCACCGTTTCCAGCCCGATCTCCTCCACCTTGGTGCGGCCGTCCGGGTCCACCTGGTCGTTGGCGTGGCGCCAGCCGATGGTCATGCAGCTGGTGTCGTCATAGGGCACGATCCAGCGGGTGATGGCCGGCGGCACGAACAGCTTGGGCGTCTGCCCATCCTCCCATGGTGGGCCGAACTGCGCGATGTTGGGCGTCAGCTCGTCATTCACCCGCGCCCAGACCATGTCGCCGATGCGGCGCACCGCGGTGGAGGTGACGCCCAGCGGCGTGCGGCGATACTGCACCACCGGCAGCGCGCCGAAAGCCTCGGAGAACTGCACGCCGCTCATGCGGGTATGCAGGAACACGCTGTGCAGCGGGTCCATGCTGTTCTCATGCACCTGCAGCCAGTTGCAGTCGAAGGTCAGCAGGTAGGGGTGGAAGCGGTTGCCCGCGACGCTGGCGGCATCGGTCAGGAAGAAGGGCGGCATCGCCTCGGGCGGGCCGAAATAGCCGAAGATCAGGCCGCCATGTTCGCGCAGCGGATAGGCGCCGTGGGAGATGCGATGGCGGATCGGGCTGTCCGCCGGCTCGCCCGGCGTGTCCAGGATGGTGCCGTCCGGCGCGTAGTGCCAGCCGTGGTAGCAGCAACTGATGCCGCTTTCGGTCGGCAGGCCGAACTCCAGCGAGCTGCCGCGATGGCTGCAATGCAGGTGCAGCAGGCCGAGCGTGCCGCCGAGCGTGCGGAACAGCACCAGGTCCTCTCCGAGGATGCGCAGGCGCTTGGGCAGCGCCGTCACCTGCGCGGTGAGCGCGATGGGGTGCCAGAAGCGGCGCAGGTATTCGCCGCCCGGCGTGCCCTTGCGGACATGGGTCAGGTCGGCGGCTTCCGGCTTGGCCAGGTCCTTGTGGTAGCCGGCGAAGGGGGCGGTCTGGCTCATCAGGCGTATCCCGGCGGGGGGGTGAAGGGCATCAGCGCTTCCAGCACGGCGGCGAAGGCCAGGGTGGTGCGATCCTCCCAGGCCGGGCCGAGCACCTGCACGCCCAGCGGCAGGCCGGCGGCGCTGAAGCCGATGGGCGCCGTGGTGGCGGGCAGCGAGGGCAGGGTGGCGATGCCGGCCCAGAACAGCGTGTCGTTGTAGTCGGCGTCGCGGCCGTTGATGCGCAGCGTGCGCTCTTCGCGCGGCCGGGCTTCATCCAGCGGGAAGGCCGGGCCCATGGCGGCGGGGGCGACGAGGACGTCGAAATCCTCGAAGAAGCTGGCCCAGTCGCACTTCAGGCCGGCGCGGAATTCCTCGGCCTGCAACCAGGCGCGGTGGCGCTGGGCATAGGCGGCGGACATCTGCCGGACATAGGGGGTGGCGTTGCTGGCGTGCTGCTCGGTTTCCGCGATGGCGGCCTGGAAGGCCGGTTCCGGCACGCGGGCCACGCCGCTGCCCCGCAGCAGCTGCACGTAGGCGGCGTGGTGCGCGGCGTGGTCGGAGAAGGGCAGCACGTTCAGCGAGACGTTCGCGCCCATGCCGCGCAGCTTTTCGCCCAGCGTGCGGATGGCGGCGCGGTACTCCTCCGCCACCTCCGCCACCGGGGAGGTTTCCAGCAGCGCGACGCGGAACTCGCGCGCCTGGGTGGCGCGGGCCGGCGGCAGTTGCAGGCGCCAGGCCTTGCTGCGCTCCCCGGCCGGGCCGGCCAGTACGTCCAGCGCCAGCGACAGATCCTTCACGCTGCGGGCGAGCGGGCCCGAGGTGACCAGGTCGTTGTCCAACAGGCTGCCGCGGCCATTGCCCTCGCCCGGCACCAGACCCGGCGTGGGCTTGTGGCCATAGACGCCGCAGAAGGCTGCGGGGATGCGGATGGAGCCGCCGGCGTCGCTGCCGAGTTCCAGCGGCGTCAGCCCCGCCGCCAGCGCCGCGGCCGAGCCGCCCGACGAACCACCTGGGGAGTGCGCCGTGTTCCACGGGTTGCGGGTGGTGCCGTAGATGGCGTTGTAGCTCTGCCAGTCCAGCGCGTTGATCGGCACGTTGGTCTTGCCGAAGATCACGGCGCCGGCCGCCTCCAGCCGGCGGATGATCTCGGCGCTGCGGCTGGGCACCTCGTCGCGGCAGGCGGGGTCGCCGAAGGTGGTGGGCCAGCCCGCGACGTTGTTGGTCTCCTTCACCGTCATCGGCAGGCCGTGCAGCGCGCCCAGCGGTTCGCCGCGGGCCAGCGCGGCATCGGCGGCATCGGCGGCGGCGCGGGCGCGCGGCGCGTCCTGCAGGATGATGGCGTTGATGCCGGGGTTCACCCGGGCCACGCGCTCCAGCATGCGCTCCAGCAGGGCGCGGCTGGTGGTCTCGCCGCGCCTGAGTTGGTGCAGCAGCGCCCAGGCCGGGAGGTAGGCTTCGCTGGTCATCAGGCGGTCTCCTGCGGGGTCACGATGTGGCGCTCGGCATTGTCCCAAAACACCACGCGGCGTTGGATGCGCTGCACCAGCGCGCTGCCGGCCATGCCGAAGCCAGCCAGGACGATGACGCCGGCAAACATCGTCGTCACGCTCATGTTCACGGTGGCGGAGCCGATCAGGTAGCCGACGCCACGGTCCGACGCCACGAACTCACCGACCACAGCGCCGATCAACGCCAGCACGATGCCGATCTGCAACCCCGCGAAGATGGCGGGCGCGGCGGCGGGCAGCTTGACGTGGAGGAAGACGAAGCCGCGCGAGCGCGAGAAGCTGCGCGCCATCTCGATCAGTTCCGGGTCGGTGCCGCGGATGCCGCTGATGGTGTTGACCAGCAGCGGGAAGAAGCAGATCAGCGCCACCAGCACCACCTTGCTGGCCAGGCCGAAGCCGAACCACACCAGGATCAGCGGCGCCAGCGCCACCTTGGGCGCCGCCTGCACGGCGACGACATAGGGATAGACGAAGCGCTCGAACAATCGGGATTCCGCCGCCGCGACGCCGACGATGATGGCGGCGATGCTGCCGCCGACATAGCCGAGCAGCGTGGAGGTCAGCGTGAAGCCGATATGCGGCCAGAAGCTGCCGGTGCCGATGAGGCCGTTCCACAGCGACAGCGCCACCGGCCAGGGGCCGGGCAGCAGGTAGCTGGGCAGGCCGGCCGGGCCGGTGGCCAGCGCCCAGGCGCCGAGGATCAGCACCAAGGTGACCAGCGGCGGGGCAAAGCGGGCGAAGGCGGCTTTCATGCGGCAACCTCGTCGAACAGCCGGCGCAGCTTCAGCGCCAACTCGTTGAACTCGGGCGTGGCCATGGTCTCCGGCGCGCGCGGGCGGGGCAGCGGCACGGGCCAATCCGCCACGATGCGGCCGGGGCTGTGCGCCAGCACCACCACGCGGTCCGCCAGCAGCAGCGCTTCCTGAATGCTGTGGGTGACGAAGACGGCGGCGCGCGGGCGTTCCTGCCACAGCTTCTGCAGCACCAGCGCCATGCGCTCGCGCGTCATCGCATCCAGCGCGGCGAAGGGCTCGTCCATCAGCAGCAGGTCGGGGTCGTGCAGCAGCATGCGCGCCAGGCCGACGCGCTGCGCCATGCCGCCGGAGAGCTGCGCCGGATAGTAGTTGGCGCTGTCGGCCAGGCCGATAGCGGCCAGCAGGTTCTCGGCGCGGGTGCGTTCCGCCGGGCTGGCGCCACGGCGGAAGCCGGCGGGCAGCAGCACGTTGTCCAGCGCGGTGCGCCACGGCAGCAGCGTCGCCTTCTGGAACACCATGCCGACATCCTGCCGCGGGCCGGTGACGGGCGTGCCCCGCACCAGCACGCGGCCGGCGCCCAGCGGCAGCAGCCCGGCGATGAGCCGCAGCAGCGTGGACTTGCCGCCGCCGGACGGGCCGAGCACGGCGACGAACTCGCCGGGCGCGACGTTGAAGGACAGCCCGGCCAGCACCTGCCGGCCGGGGAAGCTGAAGCCGACGCCATCCAGGCTCAGCGCGGGGCTGCTCACGGCAGGGCGCGGGCGCGGGCGGCGAGGGCGGCGGCGTCGAACCGGTTGTAGCCGGCGACGAAGCGGTTGCTGAAATAGGCGTCCAGCGGAATGTCGGCGCTGGGGAACTCGCCGTACTGGTTCATCGCCTTCACGTAGTCGCGGATGATGCCCAGGTCGTATTCCCCCGGCGTGCGGGCGCGGGCTTCCGGGCTGCGGCGCAGGCGGGTCATGTAGCTGTCGACGATGCGGGTGTTGTCGGCCAGCGCGGTGGCCATGTCGCCATCCGGCCGGGCCTGCGGCGTGCGCTTCCAGAAGGCCTGGATGCAGGCGCGGACATTGGCGTCGCAGGCGGCGACGGCCTGGGTGTAGGCACGGCCGAAGCGTTCCACCAGGCCAGGGTTGCCCTCCACCGTCGCCTTGTGGGCCAGGAAGCCGTTGGTCACCATGCGGCGGAACACCGGCGGGAATTCCAGCCGCCGCGCCGGCACGCCGGTCATCTCCAGCATGTCGATCCAGGTGCTGTTGAAGTTGAGGCCGGCGACCCGGTCCTCACGCAATGCATGGAAGCCGGCGCCGAGCACGCCGACGGCGACGATCTGCACGTCGCGCCCCGGCTCCAGCCCCACGGAGCGCAACAGCGCGCGGGTCTGCGGGATGGTGCCCCAGGTGAGCGCGCCGACGCCGATGCCCTTGCCGCGCAGATCGGCCAGCGTGCGGATTGGGCCATCCGCCTTCACCGCGATCTCCAGCGAGTTGTAGGGCCCGGCGTTGTAGACATAGACCAACGGCAGCGGTGCCTGGCCGGGCTGGTGGGACGAGAGCAGCGTCTCGGTCAGCGGGAAGCCGAAGGTGACCTGGCGCTGCAGGATCTGCGGCAGCACCGCGCCGGCGCCGGGCAGCACGACATGCTGCACCTCGATCCCCTCGGCGGCGAAGAGGCCCAGTTCCTCCGCCATGGCGTAGACGCCGCCATCGGTCACGGTGAGGGGGATGGCCTGGCCGATGACGACGCGGTCGGCGGCGCGGGTAGGCGCGGCGGCGAGCAGCAGCAGGCTGAACGCAACCAGGCGGTGCAGCAGGCGAGCGTGAAGCATGCGGTTGTCCCTTCGACGATACCGGCGAACGCTGCCGCGCTGCCTGTCGTTGCCTCCCGGTGCTTGGTGGTGATCCTGCAAGCCATGCGCGCGCGAGGCAAGCAGGATCACCAAACCTGGCTCACGGCCTGACCAGGCCCAGGTGGTCGCGCAGCGTGGTGCCGGTGTAGTCCGTGCGGAACAGGCCACGGTGTTGCAGTATCGGCAGCACCGTCTCGTTGAACTCGGCGAAGGCGCCGGGGAACCAGGCGGGCAGCATGATGAAGCCATCCGCCGCGCCGGTGGTGAACCATTCCTCCAGCGTGTCCGCCACCATGGTCGGCGTGCCCGTCAGCACCAGGTGGCCGCGCGCGGCGGCAACCAGGTTGTACAGGTCGCGCAGGGTCATGGCCTCTCGCTTGGCCAGCGCGAACAGCGCCTTGGCCATGCTGCGGCCGCCCTGGGTCTCGCCGAACTCGGGCACCGGCCCGTCCAGCGGATAGCCGGAGATGTCGTGGCCGAGGCGCACTTCCACCAGCTTCAGCGCGTCCTTGTCGCCGACGAAGGATTGCAGTTCCGCAAGCAGCGCGCGGGCGGCACCGGGATCCTTGCCGAGAATGGGCATGACGCCCGGCAGCATGTGCACCTGGCCGGGGTCGCGGCCGAAGGCCACCACCTGGCGCTTGAAGTCGGCGTAGTTCTCGCGCGCCTCGCCCAGGTCCTGCGCCACGGCGAAGACGACATCCGCGGTGCGCGCCGCCAGCGCCTGCCCGGCCGGGGAGCCGCCGGCCTGGATGATGACGGGCCGGCCCTGCGGGCAGCGCGCCGCGTTCAGCGGGCCCTGCACCTGGAAGTATTTGCCGACGTGGTCAACGACGTGCAGCTTCGACGTATCGACATAGCGACCGCTCGCGGCATCCGCGATGATCGCGCCATCCTCCCAGCTGTCCCACAGCTTGGTCAGCACATCGACGAACTCCTCGGCGATGGCATAGCGCTCGGCATGCGGCGGATGGGTGCGGCCGAAATTGGCGCCGGAGTTCAGGTTGGCGCCGGTGATGATGTTGACGCCGGCGCGGCCGCCGCTGAGGTGGTCGATGCTGGCGAATTGCCGCGCTGTGGTGAAGGGCTGCGCGTAGGTGGTGGCGATGCTGGCGCCGAGGCCGATATGCTTCGTCGTCTGGCTGAGCGCTGAGACCAGCGCCACGGGTTCGATGCGCGCGATGAAGGAGGGGTGGTCGGTCGGCGAGACATGCAGGCCATCGGCAATGAAGAACATGTCGTACTTCGCGCGCTCGGCATCGGCGGCGATCCGCATCAGCACCCTGGGGTCCTGGTTGCTGCGGTCCGCGCCGGGCATGCGCCAGCCGGCGCTGTGGTTGCCGGTGCCCACCGCGAAGACGCCGAGGCGCATCTGCCGTTGCATCGCCGGTCTCCCTAGTCGTGCTTCGCCGCGATGACCTCGACCTCGACCCGGATCGCCGGGCTGGCGAGTTGCGAGACGCCGACCAGCGTCATCGCCGGGCTGCACCCCGCGAAGAACGGCTTGCGCGCGGCGGAGTAGGCCGGCTGGTCCGCCACATCCACCAGGTAGGTGATCATCTTCACCACATCGGTCATCTGCATGCCGGCCTCGGCCAGCAATATGCTGATGATCTCGAAGATGCGCGTCGTCTGCGCGGCGACGCCTTCCGCGATGGTGCCATCCGCATGGGCGCCGACGATGCCGGCGCTGTACACGGTGCGGGCGCCGGCGCGCACCTCGATGGCGTTGCTCCACGGCCCCGGCGGCGGGCGCAGCAGCGGGGAGCTGAGGCGGCGATGTTCGGTCATGGCGTTCCCTTCATGGCGGTGGCCGCCGGTTTCCAGCGCAGCAGGCGGCGTTCCAGCCAGCCCATGGCCAGCTGGAACAGGTAGCCGAGCAGCGCGATCATCATGAGGCCAACATACATGTCCGTCACCTCGAACACCTGCCAACTGCGCCAGACCAGGTAGCCGAGGCCGGCGGAGGTGCCGAAATTCTCGGCGATGACGACGACGATCAGCGCCATGCCCAGGCCCAGCTGGCAGCCCGCGAAGATGGTGGGCAGCGCGCCGGGCAGCGCCACGCTGGCATAGGCCTGCAACCGCGTGGCGTTCAGGTTGCGGGCAACGTCCAGGTAGATGCGGTCGATGTTCAGCACGCCGGCCAGCGTGCTGAGCAGCAGCTGGAAGAACACGGCAATGCCGACGATGACCCATTTGGACGGCTCGCCCAGGCCGAAGATCATCATGATCAGCGGCAGCAGCGCGACCTTGGGAATGGGATAGACCGCGGCAATGGCCGGCTTGAGGAAGGCGCGGATCCAGGGCGACAGGCCCATCACCAGGCCCAGCAGAGCGCCCGGCACGGCGCCGAGCACGAAGCCGATCAGCACGCGCTGCACGGTCCAGAAGCTGTGTTCCAGCAGCACGCCGGCCAGCAGCATCTGCCACAGCGCCACCAGCACATCCGACGGTGCCGGGAAGAAGCGGCTGTCCAGCCATTCCAGCCGCACCACCGCCTCCCACCCCAGCAGCAGCAGGATGGGGGAGGCAACCGCCAGCAGCGCCGGCGAGAGATGCAGCGCGGCCTCGGCCGGGGCCGGGCGGATCAGCACGATCTGGGGTGGCTTGTCGCTCATGCCGCGGGGCGCACTTCGTCGCGCAGCAGCAGCCAGATGTCGTGGTTCAGCCGCACGTAGTCGGGGTCCTGCTTCAGCTCCACCACCGAACGCGGGCGGGGGAAGGGCACGTCGATGTCGGCCTTGATGCGGCCGGGCCGCGCGCTCATCACCAGCACACGGTCGCCCAGCACCAGGGCTTCGTCGATGCTGTGGGTGATGAAGACGACGGTCTTGCGCGTGGCGCTCCACAGCCGCAGCAGCTCCTCCTGCAGCAGCGCCTTGTTCTGTTCATCCAGCGCGGCGAAGGGTTCGTCCATCAGCAGCAATTCGGGGTCGTTGGCAAAGGCGCGGGCGACGCTGACGCGCTGCTTCATGCCGCCGCTGAGCTGATAGGGGAAGGCATCGGCGAAGCGCGCCAGGCCCGTCAGTTCCAGCAGCGGCGCGATGCGCTCGGCGATCTCGGCGGCGCGGATGCCACGCAGCCTGAGGCCGTAGCCGACATTCTGCCGCACCGTCATCCAGGGGAAGATCGAGCTTTCCTGGAAGATCATGGTGTTCAGCGGGCGCGCGGAATCCTCTCGGGTGATGGCGACCTGGCCGGTGCTGGGCGTCTCCAGCCCCGCGAGGATGCGCAGCAGCGTGGTCTTGCCGCAGCCGGAGGGGCCGACGATGCAGACGAACTCGCCGGGGGCGATGGCGATGTCCACCCGCGCCAGCGCGGCCACGGCGCCGAAGCTGCGGCTGACGCCCTGGATCGCGATCTTCGGCTCGCTCCTCATCCGTAGCGGCCGAGGTCCCGGACGGCGCGCTGGGCGAAGCCCTGGTCGATGATCAGCGACATGTCGATGGCCTGGCGCTGCCGGCCGGAGGCGACGTAGTAGGCCATGTCCTGCGCCAGCCCGGCGGCGTTGATGCCGCCATTCGGGTCGATGCCCGGGAAGCGCATGCGGTCGTACAGCGCCGGGTTCTTCACCGCGGTGTACTTGGTCAGGATCTCCACCAGGCCGGCGCGCGGCGCCTTGCCATCCAGCGCGTCGTTGTAGAAGCGGGCGCCCTTCAGGTAGGCGCGCATGAAGCCATCGCCCGCCGCGCCGCGCTTGAGGATGCCGGGGCCATAGACCAGCACGCCATATTGCTGGTTGGCGTAGACCTCGTCGGCGCGCTTCCAGACCTTCGCGGTGCCCAGCTCCTCGGCGCGGGTCGCCAGCGGCTCGATCAATATGCCTGCGTCGATCGCCTTGGTGCCGAGGCCGGCGAGGACATCGGGGTAGGAGAGGTTGACGAAGTTGATCTCGCGCTCGGCGATGCCGTTCGCGGTCAGCAGCTTGTTCATCATTGCTTCGTTGGCGACGCCGTTCATCCACCCGGTCAGGCCGAAGCGCTTGCCGCGCAGGTCGGCCGGGGACTTGATGCTGTCCACCAGGTCGGTCCGCACCATGATGGCCTGGTAGCCATGGCCGGACGGCGTGCTGCCCTTGTCCGCCACCAGCTTGAAGCCGATGCGCTGGCGCGCGGCGTTGTAGAGCGCGACGGCCGGGCTGTCGCCGGCGGCGTCCACCGCCTCGCTGGCCAGGGCCGCGTGGATGGCGGCGCCGGTGTCCAGCTGGCCGATCTCCACCTCCAGCCCTTCCGCGCGGAACCAGCCCTTTTCCAGGGCCACGAACAGCGCGCCGTCGGAGATGGAGTTGAACACGACGATGCGCAGCTTGACCGGCTGCGCCAGGGCGGGCGCGGCGAGCAGCAGGCTGGCCAGGGCGGTGCGGCGCTTCATGGGGTGCTCCGTGCTGCCGTGCCGGCGGCGAAGTCGGGGGCGAAGGCGCTGCCTTCGCGCTTCACGCCGGCGACATGCGGTGGGCCGAAATGGGTGGGGAAGAGCAGCGTGCCGCTGTCGGCGCATTGCTCCAGCACGCGGCGGCGGGTGGTGCGGGCCTCGGGGCCGCATTCGCAGAAAGCGGAGTTCATGTCTGGCGCGTAGAGCTGCAACGGGTGGTGCACGACGTCGCCGCAGAACAGCGCGCTCTGCCGTGGCGCCTGCAGCCGCAGCACCACATGGCCCGGCGTGTGGCCGGGCGCGGGGTCAACGAACAGGCCGGTGTCCAGCTGCGCCGCGCCGTCCAGCAGCTCCACCAGGCCGGCTTCCACCACCGGCAGCACGCTGTCGGCATAGACCTCCGCGCGCGGGCCGGGCGTCTCGGCGGTCGGGCGCCAGTGGTCGTGTTCGGTGCGGGAGAACAGGTAGCGCGCATTCGGGAAGGTCGGCACCCAGCGGCCGTCCAGCAGCCGCGTGTTCCAGCCGACATGGTCGGCGTGCAGGTGGGTGCACAGCACCATGTCCACCGCTTCCGGCGTGGTGCCCAGCGCCGCCAGGCGTTCCAGGAAGGGCGTGTTCAACTGGTGGAAGCGCGGGTTGAACGGGCGGTTCTTGTGGTTGCCGGCGCAGCCATCCAGCAAAATAGTGCGGCCATTGTGGCGGATCAGCCAGCTGTGGATCGAGGAGATCAGCCGGTCCGCCGCGCGGTCGTAGTAGGTGGGTTCCAGCCAAGCGCGGTGCTGGTCCAGCAGCGCACGATCCAGCCCCGGGAAGAAGGCGTCCGGCGCCATCGCATTCGGCCCGAGCTGTTCGGGAATGCGCAGGATTTCCGTCTCGCCGATGCGCCAGGCGGTCATGCCGTACTCCCTCGGGCCAGGGTGGATGGTGCTGCCCGGTGGTTTGACTTGTCAACTCTTCCGCCTTGAGAAGACGCGGTTTTCATGCCAGCCTTCGCCAGGATGGCTGAAGATGCAGGCAGCAGGACGCGGATGAAGGCAGCCCCGGCACGCCCGGCGACGCGGCGCGGCACGCCCTCCTCCTGGCTGGCGCTGGACCCCGCTGGCGAGGGGCTGGCGGTGGAGGATTTCCTCACCATGCGGCTGGCGGCGCTGAGCGCGACGCTGCATCGGCGCGTGACCAGGGCGTATCTGGAAGACAGCGGGTTGAGCCTGCCGGAATGGCGGATGCTGACGCTGCTGGACCGGCATGGCCCGGTTTCCGGCCGGCGCGTGGCGTTGTTCTCGGGCATGGATGAGGCGCAGATCAGCCGGGCGCTGGCGCAGCTGATCGGGCGCGGGCTGGCGGCGCGCAGCGGCAAGGCGGTGGCGCTGACCGAGGCCGGGCAGGCGCTGTTCCAGTCGCTGCTGCCGGTGGCGCGGCGGGCGCAGGCGCATCTGCTGGCCGGGCTGACCCTGGCGGAGCGGCGGGCGCTGGGCTCGGCCCTGGGCAAGCTGGCGCTGCTGGCGGAACGCTTCCCGCCCGATGCGGCGCCCGATGCCGAGGAGGCAGCGGCGTGAGCGGCGTGGACTTCCGGCTGCGGCCCTTCGTCGCGCGGCCGCCGCGGGCGCCGTGGATCGTGGATGCGTTGGCAGGCGAGCCGCCGCCGGTGCCGTTCGGCGGCGAGGCCAGCGTGGATGTCTGCATCATCGGCGGCGGGTTTTCCGGTCTGTGGACCGCGCTGCGCCTGCGGGAACAGGATGCGGCGCTGAGCATTGCGGTGCTGGAGGCCGACCGCTGCGGCACCGGCGCCAGCGGGCGCAACAGCGGCGCCGCCGGGCATTGGTGGACCAGGCTGCCGCTGCTGCTGAAGTGCCTGGGCGCCGAGGACGCCATGGCGGTGATCCGCGCCAGCGAGGCGGCGGTGGCTGACATCCACGACTTCGTCGCCCAGCACGGCATTGCCTGCGAGGCGCGGTTCGAACGTTCGGTCTGGGCGGTGACGGCGCCGGGGCGGCCGGGTGCCTGGGGGCCGATGATGCGCGCCGCCGAGGGCATCGGCGTGACGCCGCCGCAGCGCCCGGTGCCGGCCGAGGAGATGCGCGCGATGTACGGCGACGCGCCCTACTTCGCCGGGGTGATGGAGGAGCGGGCGACGCGGCTCAACCCGGCGGCGCTGGCGCGCGGGCTGCGCCGCGTGGCGCTGGCCCAGGGCATTGCGGTGCATGAGGCGACGGCGGTGGTGCGGGTGAGTTCCGCCGCGGACCATGTGCTGGTGGAGACCGCGGGCGGGCGCATCCGCGCGCAGCAGGTGGTACTGGCGGCGAATGCCTGGATGGCGAACCTGGCGCCGTTCCGCGACGAGGTGATGGTGCTGTCCTCCGACATGGTGGCGACCGACCCGATCCCGCAGGTGCTGGCCGCACGCGGGCTGCGCGGGCGCCCCGGCGGGACCAACAGCCGGATGATGCTGAACTATGGCGGGGTGACGCCGGCCGGGCAGGTCTATCTGGGGCGCGGCGCCGGGGTGCTGGGCTTCGGCGGGCGCGTCACCGCGGGCATGCACCACGCGCCGGCGCAGCTGCGGCAGCTGCAGGCCGACTTCCGCCACCTGTATCCGGAGCTGCGCGACCAGCCCTTGCCGCATGGCTGGGGCGGGCCGATCGACCGCTCCACCACGGGCATGCCGCAATTCGGCACGCTGGCGGCGGACCCGCGCGTTCACTACGCCCTTGGCTATACCGGGCATGGCGTCGGCGCCACGTCCCTGTGCGGGCGCGTGCTGGCCAGCGCGGTGCTGGGCCGGCGCGACCATTGGCACAATATCGGCGCGCTGATGGGCCGGGTCCGCAATGGCCGCTACCCCGCCGAGCCGCTGCGCTACCTGGCGGCATCCGTCGTGCAGGGCGCGGTACGGCGGAAGGAGATCGCCGAGCGCGACGGGCGGAAGCCCGGTCGGCTCGATGTTGCGTTGGCGCCGCTGGCGCTGGCCACGCTGCCCGCCAAACCCTGAGAAGGATTGCCGCCATGCCGAAGCAGATCATCACCTCGGCCAATGCGCCGACCACCGGCTTCACCGCCGTGGCCAAGCCGGCGCCGATCGCGCAGGCCATTCGCCATGGCAACATGCTGTTCGTCTCCGGCCAGGGGCCGCTGGACCCCGCGACCAAGACGGTGGTGGAAGGCGATATCGAGGTGCAGACCCGCCGCACGCTGGACAACCTGCTAAGCGTGCTGGACGCCGCCGGCGCCACCCTGGCCAATGTGGTGAACATGCGCGTGGTGCTGCGCGACCCCGGCGACTTCCCGCGCTTCAACGAGGTCTTCGCCGAGTACATGGCAGGCGAGAAGGTCACGCGCACCTGCATCGGCGCCACGCCGCACCGCAAGGGCGTGAACGTGGAGATCGATTGCGTCGCGATGTTCGACTGAGCGGGAGTGACCGACATGTCCAAGATGCCGATCGTCAGCCTGGCCGCGACCATGCAGAAGCTGGCCGGGCAGGAAAAGCGCGTCGAGGTGTTCTGGCAGCACCCGCAGAGCATCGCCTTCATGGCGCGCGGGCGGGAATACCGCAGCGAGTTCCACATCAACCCGGTGGACGAGGTGATGTTCCAGGTGAAGGGCACGATGAACCTGCACTGGCGCACCGAGGACGGGAAGGAAGAGATCAGCGTGCTGCCGGAAGGCAGCATGATCTACACGCCGTCGGGCATTCCGCATTCCCCGCGGTTTCCGCCGGACGCCTATGCGGTGGTCATGGAGATGGAGCGGGCGCCCGGCATGGTGGACCGCTTCCAGTGGTATTGCCCGGCCTGCGACAAGCTGCTGCATGAGGAAAGCGCCGTGGTCGGCCAGTACAGCGCCGACCCGGTGGGCCAGGCGTACAAGGCGTTCTTCGGCAGCAAGGCGGCGCGCACCTGCGACGCCTGCGGGCACGAGATGCCAGTGCCGCCGGGCTTCGGCTGATGAGCAGCGTCACCCTGGCGCCGGGCTTCGAGGGCTGGTTCGAGCCGGCCGCGCGCCCGGCCGGCGCCTGCGTGCTGCTGCTGGCGGAGATGTTCGGGGTGACGCCGGCCATGCAGGGCAGCGCTGCCGGCTTCGCCGCCGCGGGCTATCCGGCGCTGGCGCCCAACCTGTTCTGGCGCAGCCGCCACCCCGGCGTGCTGGCCTATGAAGGCCCGGAGCGGCAACTGGCGTGGGAGCGGGTGCAGGCCTTCGACGCCGCCCTGGCGCTGCAGGATATCGGCGCCGCCGTGGCCTGGTTGCGGCAGCAGACAGGCGGGCTGCCGGTTGTCGCGGTGGGGCATTGCATGGGCGGGCGGCTGGCGGTGCAGGCGGCGGCGCGGCTGGGGCTGGCCGGGGCGTCCAGCTTCTACGGGCTGGGGCTGTCTGCCCATGGCGCCGACTTCGCCGCGCTGCGCTGCCCGGTGCAGCTGCACTACGGCCTGGCGGATGAGCATGTGCCGCTGGCCGAGGTGGAGGCGGTGCGTAGCCTGGTGGCGGCCAATGCGCGGGTGACGGTGTTCGGCTATGCCGGCGCCGGGCACAGCTTCTGCAACCCGGCGCGGCCGATGTTCAGCCCGGCCCAGGCGGCGCAGGTGCAGGCGCGCACGCTGGCGCTGCTGGCGGCGGCGGCGACCTAGGCGGCCTTCCGCGGCGCACCGGCCAGGAAGGCCGCGAGTTCCGCCGCGAAGAAGCGGGCATTGCCGGTGGTGCCGTGGCCCGTGGTCTCGCGGCTGGCGGGGATCAGGTGCAGCCGCGCGCCTGGGATCTGCGCCAGCGCCTGCTGCATCAGCCCGGTCTCCGGCGGGTTGCGTTCGTCGTCGGCGGCGTTGATGGCGAGCAGCGCCGCGCGGATGCGGCCAAGGCCGGGCATGGCGCTGTAGTCGCGTGACGCATCCCACTGCCAGATGAAGTCGTTGGCGTCGGTCGGCGCGGGCGCGGCAAGGCGCTGGTCCACCAGGCGGTCGGCGGCGGCGGCGGTGGGCGCCGCGGCCTGCCAGGCCAGCGTGCCGCCGCTGGTGGCGGCGGCGAAGAAGGCATTGGCCAGGCGCAGGCTGCCGGGCTGGCTGGTATAGGCGCCGCCGGCATAGGCGGGGTCCTGGCGGATGCTCTCCAGCATCAGCCGGCGCAGCGCCCAGTTGCGGCTGGCCATCTCGGTCGGCTGCGCCGCCATCGGCACCAGCGCGTCCATCATGGCCGGAAAGGTGGTGCCCCACAGCCAAGTGTGCATGCCACCCATGGAATTGCCGATGACCAGGCGCAGGTGGCGGATGCCCAGGCCCTCCGTCACCAGCCGGTGCTGGGCCGTGACCATGTCGGCGTAGTTGTAGCGCGGGAAGCCGGTGCGCAGCCCGTCCGACGGCTTGGCCGAGCCGCCGGTGCCGATGGCATCCGGCAGGATGATGTGGTGGCGGGCCGCATCCAGCGGCTGGCCGGGGCCGAAGAGCTGGCCGCCGAAGGCCGGGCTGAGCATGTTGCGGCCGCTGCCGCCGGTGCCGTGCAGCACCAGCACCGGCTCGCCCTGCGGGTTGCCCAGGGTCAGGTAGCGCAGCTTCAGCTGCGGCAGCACCTGGCCGGTATGGAAGCGGAAGTCGCGGGCGATCCACTCGGCCTCGCGCGCGGTGGGCAGGTCGGCGGCGGTGGCGGGCAGCGCGGCCAGCGCCGGCAGGGCCAGCAGGGCGCGGCGGGGCAGGGACATCGGGGCCTTCCGGTGGCTTCGTTGCGCTGAGGCTAGCGCCGTGCCGGCCGGGCAACAACCGCGGCGTTGGCGGGCCGGCGAGGGGCGCGCTAGCCTGCAGGCAAGGCGGGGCGGCAAGCCCCGGTGCGGAGGAGAACGGCCATGACGCCCAGCATCACCCCAGCCAACCCGGCGCGGCCGGATTTCGTCGGCGTGGTCGCCGGCGTGGACCTCAGCCAGCCGGTGGATGCGGCGACGGCGGCGGCAATCGACGCGGGCATGGACCGCTTCGGCGTGCTGGTGTTCCACGGCCAGCGACTGACCGACCCGCAGCAGATCGCCTTCAGCCGGCATTTCGGCGAGCTGGAGCTGGCCACCGGCGACCTGGCGCAGGGCGAGCAGCGCCGGCTGCCGATGGAGGTCAACGACATCTCCAACCTGCAGCGCGACGGCAGCGTGATGCCGCGCGAGGACCGCAAGCGGCTGTTCAGCCTGGGCAACATGCTCTGGCACAGCGACAGCAGCTTCAAGCCCACCCCGGCCAAGTACTCGCTGCTCTCGGCCCGGGTGCTGCCCACGGGGCCCGGCGGCAATACCGAGTTCGCCGACATGCGCGCCGCCTGGGACACGCTGCCGAGCGACGAGCAGGCGCTGGTCCGCGACCTGGTTTGCGAGCACAGCCAGATCTACTCGCGCGGGGTGCTGGGCTTCACCGACTTCACCCCTGAGGAGCGGCTGAAATGGGCGCCGGTGCCGCAGCGCCTGGTGCGGCGGCATCCGGTCACGAAGCGGCTGTCGCTGTTCCTGTCGGCGCATGCCGGCGGCATCCTCGGCTGGCCGGTGCCGGAGGCGCGCGCCCTGCTGCGCGACCTGAACGAGCACGCGACCCAGCGCGAGCGCGTGCATGCGCATGTGTGGCAGCCGGACGACCTGGTGATCTGGGACAACCGCAGCACCATGCATCGCGCCCGGCGCTACGACGCGACCCAGGTGCGCGAGCTGCGCCGCACCACCGTGGCCGATGTGGCGCCCACCCTGGAACAGGCGGCCTGATCGGCGCTATGAGGGCGAAACATCGCGAGGGGTTTGCCCGATGAGTTTCAGGATTGCCGCGGCACTGCTGCTGGGCGCGCTGGCGGCGCTGCCGGCCCCGGCGCGGGCGGAGGACGGGCTGTTCTCCCGCATCGGTCGGGCGCTGGACCGCGGCGTGGTGCGCGGGCAGGAGCTGGTGGCCGAGGGCGCCGAGGGCGCCGGCCGCGGGTTGCAGCGCGCCGGGGAGGCGACCGGCCAGGCCGCCGAGCGCCTGGGCCGCCGGCTGCGCAACGACAGCCCGGCGCCGGTGGCCGCGCCGCCGCCCGCCACCATGCAGGAAACCCTGCCGCCGCCCCTGCCGCCGGTGCGCTGAGGCGGCGCCACCGGCCGGATTTGGCCGCTGGCGCAATGTGGTCCTAAGCTTGCGCGCCGGTACATGGCCAGGCCCCGCTCCGGGGTCTGGCGGGTGAGGAAGCGTCGCATGGATATCGGGCCGCCCCGCAGGGCTGCCGTGGCCAGGTGGGACCGTCTGCTGGGGCAGCCGTTGCGGCGGCGCCTGCGCCTGGTGGTCATGGCGCTGGCCCTGATCGCGGCGCTGGGGTTCAGCCTGCGCTGGCTGTACTGGCAGTTCACCCATGTGGTGCTGGACGACGCCCGGGTGACCTCGGACATGATCACCCTGGCCAGCCGCGTGCCCGGCTGGGTGAAGGACCTGCCGGTGACCGCCGGCGACCGCCTGCCGCAGGGCGCCCTGCTGGTGCAGGTGGATGCCCGCGAATCCGCCCTGGCGGTGCAGGAGCTGGAAGCGCGGCTGGCCGGGCTGGCGGCGCGCCGGGCGGAGCTGGAGGCCCAGCGCGTGCTGGTGGACCAGCAGAGCAGCAGCCAATACGCCGCCGCCGTGGCCCGGCTGGACAGCGCCCGCGCCGCCCTGCCGGCGGCCGAGGCCGACCGCCGCTTCGCCGAGGCCGAGCATGGCCGCGCCGGCCAGCTGATCGGCTCCGGCGCCGGCACCCGGCAGCGGCTGGAACAGGTGCGCGCGCTGATGGACGGCGCCCGGCAGAAGGTGATCGTCGCCGCCGCCGAGATCCGCAACGCCGAGGCGCTGCTGGCCACCGCGCTGGCGGCGCGCGAGCAGCTGAACGTGCTGGACCGCCAGCTGGAAAGCATCGGCCCGCAGCTGCGGGAGCTGACCGCGACGCGCGACCGCGCCGCCCTTGACCTGGCGGACCGCACCATCCGCATGCCGTTCGACGGCGTGGTGGACCGGATCTACATCGACCCCGGCGAATACGTGCTGGCGGCGCAGCGCATCATCCTGGTGCACAACCAGGCCGCCATCCGGGTGGAGGCGAACGTCAAGGAGACCGACATCCGCTTCTTCCGGCCGGGCACGCCGGTGCGGGTGACGGTGGATGCCTATCCCGGCCAGGTCTTCCAGGGGGAAGTGGACCGCGTGGTGGAGGCGGCGACCAGCGAGTTCGCGCTGCTGCCCAGCCCCAACCCCAGCGGCAACTTCACCAAGATCACCCAGCGCCTACCGATTCGCGTGCAGTTCCGCCCCGCCCCGCCGCCCGGCCTGCTGCGCCCAGGCATGATGGTGCAGGTGGAGGCCGAGGCGCGTGAGTGACGCGGCTCCGCGACGGCCGGACAGTGTCCCGCCCCGGGCGGGCGGGCCAAGCGTTGAGGCGCTGTTCGAGCGCTATGGTCAGTCCTTCCGCTGGCTGGTGACGCTGACGGCGCTGACCGGCACCGTTAGCTGCATCCTGTCCTCCACCATCGTCAACGTGGCGCTGCCGGACATCATGGGCGCGCTGGGCATGGGGCAGGAGGAAGGGCAGCTGCTCTCCACCGGCTTCCTGGCGGCCAATACCGGGGCCATGCTGCTGAACGCCTGGGCGGTGGACCGCTTCGGCTACCGGGTGACGTATCTCGGCTCGCTCATGGTGTTCATCGTCGCCAGCATATTGGCGGGCATGGCCGGCAGCGCCGGGCTGATGGTGGCCTGCCGGGTGGCGCAGGGCGCCGCGGCCGGGCTGCTGCAACCGCTTTCCATGCAGCTGATCTTCCTGGTCTTCCCGCCGGAGCGGCGCGGCACCGCCATGGGCATGTTCAGCTTCGGCGTGGTCATGGCGCCGGCCGTGGGCCCGGCGCTGGGCGGCGTGCTGGTGGATGCCTTCAGCTGGCACGCGGTGTTCTACCTGTGCCTGCCCACCGCCTTCCTGGGCATGGGCATGGGGCTGTTCTTCATGCCCGGCCGGCGGGAACAGGTGTCGCGCATCGCCTTCGACTGGCTGGGCTGCGTGCTGCTGGCGCTGGCGCTGGGCACGCTGCTGATGGGGCTGACCGATGGCCAGCACCATGGCTGGGGCAGCAACCGCGTGGTGGCGGAGCTGGTCGTGGCGCTCTGCGCCGCGCTCGGCTTCGTCGGCTGGCAGATGAAGGCGCGGGCGCCGCTGATGGACCCGCGCGTCTTCGCGGTGCGCGGCTTTGCCATGGCGGCACTGGTGGCCTTCATCTACGGCGCGGCGATCTTCGGTTCCACCTACCTGCTGCCGCTGCTGGTGCAGACGGTGCAGGGCTATACCCCCACGCGCTCCGGCCTGGTGCTGATGCCCGCCGGCATCGTCGTTGCCTTCGTCTTCCTCATCGCCGGGCGGCTGGCGGATGCGATCCCGCCCTGGATCCCCGTGACCGCGGGGCTGCTGATCTTCGCGCTGTCCTGCTGGCTGATCGGCGGCGTCGGGACGGATACGCCGTTCTGGGGCCTGGCCTGGTGGATATTGATCGGCCGCATCGGGTTGGGCTTCACCATGCCCAGCATGAATGTGGGCGCCATGCGGGCGCTGCCGCCCAGGCTGTTCGGCCAGGGGGCGGGCAGCATCAACTTCATGCGGATGCTGGGCGGCGCCTTCGGCACCAACCTGCTGGCGGTGTACCTGGAACGGCGGACCCAGTTGCACGCCGAATCGCTGAACCGCTTCATCGATGGCGGCATGGCCACGCTGGAGGCGCGCCGGCTGATCGAGCAGCTGTACAACATCGGCGGCATCCCGGACCTGATCGCGCGCGACGCGGCGCATGACTTCCTGCTGCGGATGGTGGCGGCGCAGGCGGGCATGCTGGGCTTCCGCGACGCCTTCATGGCGGTGGCGATCGCCTGCCTGGTGGCGCTGCTGCCGGGGCTGACGCTGCGGCAGAAGCCGCCTGGCGCGGCAACGCGCCGCTGACGTTGGCGCGGCAACGCGCCGCTGACGTGGGCGCGGCGACGCGCCGCTGGCGCGGGCGCGGCTACCCGGCGATGAGCTTACGCCCCAGCAGGCGCAGCGTCAGCCGCCGCCCCGCCACCATCCAAGGGTAGATCCGGCGGCCCAGCCGCGGCCGGCTGAACAGCCAGCGGTTGACGCGGTTGAACACGCCATCCTCGCTGCCCAGCAGCGCCAGCACGTGCAGCGCCTCGGCACCATGGTACAGCCGGCCCTGCCAGATCACCGCCATGCCCTGGTCCAGGTCCAGCCGGGCTTCCCGTACCTGGGCCAGCGCGGGGTCGTCGCCCCGCGCATCCACCAGCCGCACCCGGCCGACCAGCTGGCGCAGCCGGTACAGCCGGACGTAGTTGGAGCAGAACGGGCACTCGCCGTCATAGATGACGACCAGGTCCTGCGTTCGCGTCGTGGTCTCAGCGCACATCGTAGCGGAACTCCGACCGGTGGCGCACGTCGCGCTGCAACTGGCCATCCTTCAGGTCAAGGCAGACGCTTTCCACCACGTAGCGATAGCCGACGATATCCTCCAGCCTCAGCCGGTTGAACTCGGTGAAGACCCAGGGGTTCGGCTGCATGTGGTGCGGGTACAGGTAGTACAGGTTCCAGTCCTTGATCAGCGGGTTGGCCTGCATGAAGCGATGCGTGTCGCGCACCAGGTTCTCCACCGCGGCCAGGGAGACGCCCGTGTCCTGGGTCTGCATCACGGCCGGGCCGCAATGCGTGGCGTCGTGCCAGGTGGCGCGGTCCAGGTTGTTGCCGCCGATGCGGAAGCTGAAGTGGTTGTCCGGGATGTACATGCCGGCCTGGGCGATGGTGTAGCTGTAGATGCCGTAATAGACCTGCGGCATCAGCACGCTGCGGCCGTCGCGCGTTTCGGCGTAGAACTGCGGGCTGGCCAGCTTGGCGCCGTCCAGCCAGCCGAGCCAGTTGGTGTAGAACACCAGGTTGCCGAACATGACGGTGATGACGCAGACCGCCTTCATCACGGGCGTGATGTCGCTTTCCTTCAGCCGCCAGGCGCTGGAATAGACGATCAGGTTGACCGCGATCCAGAAGTGGAACAGCGCGCCGAGCGTGAAGTAGACGCCGACATGGAACACGTCGAACAGCAGGGTGAACACCAGCAGCCAGCGCAGCCGCAGGATGGCGATGGGCGCCAGCAGCTGCGCGCCGAGGACGAAGGTGTTGAAGTACAGCGCGTTGCCGCTGATGGTGTCCCACACCCATTGCAGCAGGTGCGGAAAGGTGGCCAGCGGGTTGTCGCCGCGTTCCAGCCCGATGACCATGGCGGTCTGCGTCGGGTTGCTGGTCAGCCAGGTCCAGGGCGCATCCATGCCGCTGGCCAGCAGCTTGGCCAGGCCGGAGCAGAAGTAGTTGCCCAGGTGCGCGCCGACCGCGCAGGCCCACAGCAGGGAACAGGCGCCCAGCCGCAGTTCGGCCGGCGAGAGCCCACCCATCCAGCCACGCAGCCAGGGCAGCCGCTTCAGCACGTCCTCCGACGTGACGGTGATGACGAACAGCCCGCCGACCACGGCGAACAGCCCGGTGTCGAGCATGTTCAGGAAGTCGGTATCGACCACGGGGATGCCGGCCAGCGGGCCGATCAGCAGCCGGAAGGCCACGTACCAGGCGAACATCGGCACCAGGAAGCTGGGCAGCCAGAGCGAGGCGATGCCGGTGGCGATGGCGACCATGCCGCCATAGCGGAAGAACAGCGCGTGGCCACCGCCCTCGCCGAACAGCACGTTGGGCGCCGGCGGCACCGGGCCCAGCGTGTCGAACAGCACCTGCACCAGCACGACAACGCCGATGCCGCGCACGATGGCGCGCAGCAGCCGCGGCAGCGCGGCATAGCGCACGCCGGTGAAGCAGGCGGCGCCGACGCAGCAGGCCAGCACCATCAGGAAGGCGCTGGTCTCCCCCTGCGACGCGTGGAACACCAGCTTGCGCAGCGCCTTGAAGCCGAGCAGCGAGAACAGCAGCAGCGCGATCGGCGCCGCCACCGCCGCACTGGGTATGCGCAGCGCGAAGCCGCGCGCCCGGGTTACGTACATGCCAGTCTTCCCCCGTCGTGTGTCATGTCCTCGCGCAGGCTGGCGGCAATGCCGGCCAGTTCGCGTTCGCGCCAGCGCAGGCGCAGCCGCAGCGGTCCCTGCGGCAGCAGTCGCGCCAGTGGTGCCAGCGCGCCATAGGCGGCCAGGCGCAGCGCCAGCGCCGCCGGCAGCCCGCCCAGCAGCGGCCCGCGCAGCAACGCGGCGGCGTGTTCGCGCCCGGCGCCGCTGCCGTAGCGGAAGCCGCGCGCCAGCACCCATTCCTCGGTCATCTGCGTCGGCCGCACCAAATGGCGCAGCTGCGCCTCGCCGCAGAACCAGCCCTGCGCGCCGCCTTCGCCCAGGCGGCGCAGCAGCTCGGTCTCGCTGCCCATGGCGTAGCGCGGGTTGGTCTCGTCCGGGCCGACACCCTCGGCGAAGCGCAGGCCGTGGGTGAAGACCGATGTCCGCAGCGCCATGTTGGGGCCGAAGATCTCATGCGGGCCGCAGGCGCCGGTCTGCCGCAGGTTCTCGGCGTACAGCACGCTGAACGGCAGCGCGTCCGGCTTCAGCCAGCGCGGCGGTGGGCTGGGCCATTCCAGCGCGACGGTGCCGCCGAACATGCTGGCCTGCTGCTGCTGGTCGGCGCTGGCGCGCAGCCGCACCAGCCAGTCCGGCGCCGGCAGCACGTCGTCGTCGGTGAACACGGCCAGGTCGCCGGCCAGCGCCGGCAGCGCGGAGTTCAGCGCGCGGTTCTTGCCGGGGCGTGGCTCCTTCAGCGCCACCAGCGGCAGGCGCGTGGCGTAGCGCGCCAGCACCTCCGGCGTGGTGTCCGTGCTGCCATTGTCGATGACCACCAGGCGCCAGCCGCCCTCCGGCGGCAGCAGGTTGGTGAAGCTGCGCAGCACGCGCGGCAGGGCGTTGCCGCGGTTGCGGGTGGCGAAGACGACCGTGAGCATGGCGCTAGGTGCTCGCTTCCGGCTTCGGCGCCGGGCGGGGCTCGGCGCGCTGGTCCAGCACCGCACCGCTCTCGCGCCACATCCGCAGCAGCCGGCGCAGCGCCACGCTGCGCTTGCGGTCCATGCCCGCCAGCGCCATGCGGGTGAAGCCGCAGGCATAGGCGTGGCGCCAGCGCATGGCCAGCAGCCAGGTGCTGTGCCCGGGCAGCAGCGCCGCCGGCGCGCACAGCGTCTCCACCACCAGGCGGCGCAGCAATTCCAGCCGCGGGTTACCGGGCTGGCGCAGCAGCTTGCGCGTCAGCACGGTGGAGGCACCCTGCCAGTACAGCCGGTCCAGCAGCCATTCCGGGCGCAGCCGCGGCGCCTGGATCTGGTGGTACACCACCACGCGGCTGTCGTAGCGGGCGGAGTAGCCGGCGTCCTGCATCTTCCACGCCAGGTGGACATCCTCGTCCGAGAGCAGGCGCGTGCCGACGCGGCCCAGCTGCGCGTCGAAGCTGCCCACCGCCAGCACCGCGTGGCGGCTGACCACCATGTTGACGCTGTAGGGTTCCAGCGTGCGCGGCAGCGCCGGCGTGCGGTACTCGCCGCTGCCCTCGAACTCGATGATCGAGAGCACGCCGCGCAGCCGCTGCGGCCACCAGCCGGGCAGCGGCGCTTCCCAGCGCGGCAACACGCGGCCACCGATGACGGCGGGCGGGTTCGGCGTCTCCGCCAGCACTTCCAGGATCCGTTCCAGCCAGTCCGGCGCCGCCACCGCGTCGTCGTCGAGGAAGGCGATGTGGCTGCCGGTGCAGGCCTCGATGCCGCGGTTGCGCGCAAGGCTGGCGCCCGGTTCCTCCACGCGGATCATCACCGCGTTGGGCATTGCGTCCACCACCTCGCGCAGCCGTGCGGTGGCGGCGAGGGAGGAGGCGCTGTCCACCACCACCACCTCGAACCGGTCGAGGCCGATGCTCTGCTGCCGCAGGCTTTCCAGGCAGGCCGCCAGGTAGCCGGGACGTTCATGCGTGCAGATGCAGACCGAGAGCGTGATCGCCGCCGCGCTTGAGGTGTTGGACGAAGAGTCGGTCGGTGGCGTTGCTGCCTTGTCGACCGTGGGCGCGCGAGCCTCTGCGCGGATCATGCCATGCTCCCGGATGCCGGTTCTTGTGGTGCGGTAAGCTGGCGAGGCGAGCCAGCGGCGCGCAACAAGCATCATGGCGAGCGCGCGGCGGAACCGCTTCACAAGCGCTTGCTGCATTGTCTTCTCGCAGAGCCGCGCGCGGCTCCGCGTTGCGTGCAGCACGGCGCCGTTTCCTCTCGGCGTTGGCACTTCGTGGCGCGGCGAAGGCGGGCAATGTCGGCGCCGAGGCGGAGGCCAGGCGCGATGATGCTGCATTCACCCACGACCACCATTGCAAACAGCGTTGCCGCCCCGCTGCTGCCCCTGGCGGTGGACCTGGACGGCACGCTGCTGGCCGGCGACACGCTGCACGAAGGCGTACTGACGCTGCTGCTGAAGCGCCCCATGGCGCTGCTGCGCGCGCTGCCGGCGCTGCGCCAGGGGCGCGCCGCCTTCAAGCGGCAGGTCGCGCTGGCGGCACCGGAAGTCGCGACCGCGGTACCGGTGCGGCCGCAGGTGCTGGCCTGGCTGCATGAGCAGCGCGACGCCGGCCGCGCGCTGCACCTGGTGACCGGCGCCGACCAGGCGGTGGCGGATGCGGTGGCCGAGCGGCTGGACCTGTTCGACAGTGCCACCGGCAGCAACGGCCGGCTGAACCTGACCGGCAAGGCCAAGGCGCGCTGGCTGAAGACGCGCTTTCCGGATGGCTTCGCCTATGCCGGCGACAGCACCGCGGACCTGGCGGTGTTCGACGTGGCGCAGGAGATCGCGCTGGTGGCGGCCCCGCGTGAGGTGGGCGTGGCGGCGCGGGCCATGGGCAAGCCGGTGCTGCGCGAGATCGCCGGTGCCGAGGGCGGCTGGCGCGCCTGGATGCGGGCGCTGCGGCCGCACCAATGGTCGAAGAACGCGCTGATGCTGGTGCCGCTGGTCCTCGGCCACAAGCTGCAGGAGCCGACGGCGCTGCTGACCGTGCTGGCGGGCATTGCGGCGATGAGCCTGGCGGCCTCCGGCACCTACCTGCTGAACGACCTGGCCGACCTGGCGGCCGACCGCCAGCACGCGACGAAGAGCCGCCGACCGCTGGCCAGCGGCCGCGTGGCACCGATGCGGGCGCTGTTGCTGGCGGCGCTGTTGATCAGCGCGCCGATCGGCGCCGCGCTGCTGATGGCGCCGCTGTTCGGCCTTGGGCTGATCGGCTACGTCGTGGTCTCCCTGGCCTATTCGGCGGCGCTGAAGCGCGTGCCGCTGCTGGACACGCTGACCATCGCCGGGCTGTTCATGACCCGCCTTGGCCTTGGCGTGCTGCTGGCCGGCGTGCCGTGGTCGCCCTGGCTGATGTCCTTCGCCGGCTTCTTCTTCTTCTCGCTGGCCCTGGCCAAGCGCCATGGCGAGGTGATGCAGGCGCGCGGCCTGCCGACCACGGCGCTGACGCATCGCGGCTACCGGGCCGAGGACTGGCCCCTGACGCTGGGCTTCGGCCTGGCCGCCGGCGTGGCGGCGCTGCAGATCATGATCCTGTTCGTCGCCAACGACGCCTGGCCGTCGCGGCTCTACCACACGCCGGTCTGGCTCTACGCCACGCCCCCGCTGCTGGCGGTGTGGCTGACCCGGCTGTGGCTGCTGGCGCATCGCCAGCAACTCAACGACGACCCCGTTGTTTTCGCGTTGCGGGATCCGCAGAGCTGGGCCAGCGGCGTGCTGGTCGCCCTGGCGATAGGCCTTGCGCTATGAACCTGGTGCTGCCGACACACGCGGTGCGCGTGGCTTCCAACGTGGCGTGGCGCAGCGTGGCGCTGCGCGGCTGGGGCCGGCTGGGCAGCGCGCCCTGCCAGGCGGCGCGGCCGGAGCGGCTGCGCGAGGTGGCCGACGCGCTGCTGGCCGAGGGCGGCCGCAACCTGATCGCCCATGGCGGCGGGCGCAGCTACGGCGATGCCGGGCTGAATGGCGGCGGCGCCGCGGTGCTGACCGCGCGGCTGAACCGCATGCTGGCCTTCGACGCCGAGACCGGCGTGCTGGTGGCGGAACCCGGCGTCACCTTCGCCGACATCATCGCCGCCTTCCTGCCGCGCGGCTGGCTGCCGCCGACGCCGCCGGGCACCGCCTTCGCCACGCTGGGCGGCGCGGTGGCCAACGACGTGCACGGCAAGAACCAGCATGCCGCGGGCTGCCTCGGCCACCACCTGGAATGGCTGGACCTGACCCTGGCGGATGGCACGACGCGCCGGCTCTCGCCGACCGGGGATGCCGAGGCCTTCCAGGCCACCATCGGCGGCATCGGGCTGACCGGGATCATCACCGCCGTGGCGCTGCGCCTGCTGCGCGTGCCGTCCAACGCCATGGTGGTGCGGCGGCGGCGGATCGCCGGGCTGGAGGAATACCTGGAGGCGTTCCGCACCGCGCGTGACGCCAGCTGGTCAGTGGGTTGGATCGACGCGCTGGCCGGTGGCGCGACGCTGGGCCGCGGCGTGCTGGAGACGGCGGAACACGCGACGGAGAGCGTCGCCATTCCCGCCGCCGGCACGCGCCGTATGCCGTTCGACGCGCCGGGCTTCCTGCTCAACCCGCTCAGCATCCGCGCCTTCAACGCCGCGTATTGGCGGCGCGTGCCGGCCGGGGGTGACGAGCAGGTGATGCACGCCAACCGCTTCCTGTTTCCGCTGGACGGCATCGGCGCCTGGAACCGGCTGTATGGCTGGCGCGGCTTCCACCAGTTCCAGTGCGTGCTGCCGGAGGCCGAGGCGCCGCGCGGCCTGCGCCTGCTGCTGGAAGCGGTGGGCCAGGCCGGTGCCGCCAGCTTCCTGGCGGTGCTGAAGTGGATGGGGCGGCCGGGGGTGGGCATGCTGTCCTTCGCCCAACCCGGCTTCACCCTGGCGCTGGACATTCCGGCGCGGCCCGCCAGCCGGGCGCTGCTGCTGCGGCTGGAACGCATCACCCGCGACCATGGCGGGCGGATCTACCTGGCCAAGGACAGCGCGCTGTCGCCGCAGGGCATGGCGGAGATGTACCCGCGCCTGGCCGACTTCCAGCGCGTACGGGCGCGGCTGGACCCGCAGGGGCGGCTGTCCTCGGACATGTCCCGCCGGCTGGGGTTGGGCTGATGGCGGCGCCCACGGAAACCTGGCTGGTGCTGGGCGGCGGCTCCACCATCGGCCGCGCCTTCGCGCAGCGCGCGGCGGCGGCGGGTGCCGCGGTGCTGGTGGCCGGGCGCGACGTGGCGGAGCTGGAACGCAGCGCCGCCGACCTGCGGCTGCGCCATGGCGTGCCGGCCAGCGCCATGCTGTTCGACGCGCTGGACCTGGCCTCGCATCGCGGCTTCGCCCGCGCCTGCGCGGCGCTGGCGCAGGGGCAGCTGAACCTGCTGCTGGCCTTCGGCAGCATGCCCAGCCAGGCCGAATGCGATGCCGAGCCGGGCGTGGCGCGCCGCATGGTGGAAACCAACGTCACCGGCGCGGCCTCCGTACTGACGGCGCTGGCGCCGGTGCTGCGTGTCCAGGGCGGCGGCGTGGTGGTGGCGCTGGGCTCCGTCGCCGGGGAACGCGGGCGGCCGCGCAACCACCTGTACGGCGCCACCAAGGCGGCGCTGGCGGTCTTTCTGCAGGGCTATGCGGCGCGGCATGCGCGGCATGGCGTGCGGGTGCTGAACATCCTGGCCGGGCCGGTGGACACCGCGCTGACCTGGCCGTTGCCGAAGCTGCCCTTCATGGCCAGCCCGGACGACTTCGCCGCCGGGGCCTGGCGGCTGGCGCGGCAACGCAGTGGCCAGGCGCACCTGCCGGGCATCTGGGCGCCGGTCATGGCGGCCATCCGCGCCGTGCCGGACCGCGTGTTCAACCGCCTCGATCTCTAGCGTCCGATCGTCGCCGGTGAAGCCGGCGGCGTGAATCGGCCGCGCAAGCTTCAAGGGGACCACCATGAGCAGCAGTACCCAGCCGGCGCCCGGAGTCAGCGCCTTGTCGCAACCGCTTATGTTGCATCCATTGCTGGCCATGCAGGCGGGGTTCCTGGCGGTCTGCGCCGTGCTGGCGGCGGCCATCTGGCTGCGCGTCGGCGGCTTCGCCTACACGCTGGACGCGCCCTACACCCACCTTTCGCTGGCCGAGCAGATCCTGCAGGGCACCTACGGCCTGAACGCCGGGGAGCCGGCCTCGCCCAGCTCCTCCATCCTGTATCCCTTCCTGCTGGCGGCGCTGGCGCTGCTGCCGCTGGGCCAGTTTCCGCCGCTGCTGGTCAACCTGGCCGCGGCCATGGCCAGCGTGGCGCTGCTGCACGGCCTGGCGAAGGAGGCCGGCATCCGGCTGGAGCGCGTCTCCCCCTGGCTGCTGGCGCTGTTCAGCGCCACCGCCGCGCTGGCGCTGAACCTGGCCGGGCTGGCGTTCTCGGGCCTGGAACACTCGCTGCACGTGACGCTGACGCTGGCCTCGCTGCTCGGGCTGCTGCGCTTCCTCAGGCGGGAACGGGCGGATTGGTGGTGGCTGGCCTCCATGGTGCTGCTGCCGCTGCTGCGGTTCGAGGCCGCGGCCGCGCTGCTGGCCGATGTGCTGGTGCTGGCGCTGTTCGGCCGCATGCGGCACGCCGCGCTGGTGCTGCTGGTGGGCGGGCTGCCGGTGCTGGCGTTCTGCGCCTTCCTGCACAGCCAGGGGCTGCCCTGGCTGCCGCTTTCGGTGCTGGACCGGTCCAGGGTGGCCGTGACCGGGCTTGATGTCGGCGCGACCGGGCCGCTGGCCGTGGTGCAGGCGATGTGGGGCGCGCTGCGGCAGAACCTGATGGCCTATGGCGGGGCGCATATCGTGGCGCTGCTGGTGGCGCTGGCCTTCTGCTTCCGGCCGGAACCGCGCCGCGCCGTGGTGGTGGGGTTCTGCCTGCTGGTCGGCATGGCGCAGCTGGCGGGCGGCAGCCTGAACAGCTTTTCCCGGTACGAGATCTATGTGCTGGTGCTGGCGCTGGCCGGGCTGATGGTGCTGCACGGCCCGGCGCTGGATGGCTGGCTGGGGCGGCTGCGGCCGGGGCGGGCGCTGCTGGTCTGCGGCGCCGCGCTGTGCCTGTTCGCCGGCTATGTGCTGCGGACCGCCGACGCGGTGCCGGCCGCCGGCAACGTGGCGGACCAGCAGCGCACCATGCGGCGCTTCGTGACCGAGCAGTGGCAGCAGCCCTTCGCCACCAACCACCCGGGCTGGGTGAACTGGCGCAACCCCAATTACATGCTGGACCTCTCGGGCCTGGGCTCGCTGGAGGCGCGCGAGGCGGCGCTGCTGGCCGAACCCGATTGGGCCGACAAACTGGTGGGCAAGCACGGCGTTGCGCTGGCCATGCTGTACGACAACGCCATTCCCCGCACGCCGCCCGCCGCTTGGCGGCCCGTGGCCCGCCTGGTCCTGCGCAACCGCGTGGTGACGGCGGTGGGCCCCAGCATCACCTTCTACGCGACCAGGCCGGATGCGGTGGAGGCGGTGGAGCAGGCGCTGGTGCGCTTCCAGCCCAGCCTGCCCGCGGGCGTGCGGCTGACGATGCTGCCGGAATGAGGTTGCTGCCGGGGCCGCAGGGGGCCGCCTGGGTTGTCGCGGAGACCGCCACCTCGGCGGTCTTTTCGCTGGTGGGGCTGCTGTTCGTTGCCCGCGTGATCGGGCCGCAGCAGGCCGGGCTGGGGGCGCTGGCGGCCAGCGCCTTCCTGCTGATCGAAGGCCCGGCGTCGATGCTGTTCGGCGATGCGCTGATGCAGCGGCGGCATTTGACGCGCGAGCATATAGCCACCGCCTTCTGGGTGACGCTGGGCGTCAGCGTCGTGGCGGCGGTGCTGCTGGTGCTGCTGGCCCCGCTGATCGCCGCCGCCTCCGGCCTGCCGGACATGGTGCCGATGCTGCAGGTGCTGGCGCTGCTGCTGCCACTCTCGGGCCTCGGCGGCATGTTCAGCGGCCTGGCGCTGCGGGAGCGGTGGTACCGCCTGCTGGCGCTGCGCACGCTGATCGGCCAGCCCCTGGCGCTGGCGGCGGGCATTGCCGCGGGGCTGAACGGCGCCGGCGCCTGGGCGCTGGTGGTGCAGCAGAGCGTGGCCTCGGTCGCCGGCTTCGTGCTGATGGCGCTGTGGTTCCGCGACTGGCGCGGCGTGGCCCAGGCGCCGCGCGTCGACCGCCCGGCGCTGAAGGAGCTGTGGGCCGTGGCCGGGCCGCAGGTGACGGCGCTGGTGGTGATGACCGGGCGCTACCGCGCCTTCCTGCTCGTCCTTGGCCTGACCAGTTCGGAACTGGTGGTGGCCGCAACCCATGTGGCCTTCCGCATGGTGGATGTGGCGGGGTCCATCGTGGTGTCCGCCATCGGCCGGCTGGCGGCGCCACGGCTGGCGGCGTTGCAGCACAACCGCACCGGCCTGGCGGAGACCTTCGGCATGCTCAGCCGCTGGCAGTCGCTGGGCGGGCTGCCGGTGGCGCTGGGGCTGGCGGTGGTCTCGCCGCGCTTGATCGAGGCGATGATGGGCCCGGAATGGGCGGGTGCCGCGGCGCCGGCGCAGGTGGTGGGCATCTCGGCGGCGCTGTGGATCGCCGGCGGGCCGGTCATGGCGCTGTGGCTGGCCATGGGGCGCACCCGGATGAACCTGTGGGTGCAGGGCATCGCCTGCGTGCTGCCGCTGCTGCTGATGGCGGTTCTGCGGCCCTCAACCCCCGCCATGGCGGCCTGGTGCTGGGCCTCCACCGCGCTGCTGCTGCCGGCCGGGCAGTTGCACCTGGCGCTGCAGGCGCTACATCGCGGCTGGATTTGGCTGGCGCACTGGATGGCGCCGGCGCTGCTGGCCGCCATGGCCATGCTGGTGGGCGCCGAGGTCCTGCACCGCGCCACCGCCGACTGGCAGGCCGCCTGGGCGCTGGCGGCGATGATCGCCGCCGGTGGGCTGGCCTGGGCCGGCGCGCTGCTGGCCTGGCGGCTGCTTCACCCCGGCAGCAAGGACTGGCTCAGCCTGGCGGCGGCCTCCACCAAGGGCCAGGAATAGCGCATCGGGTGCATCCGGCAGTCGCTCCAGGCCGGGTTCTGGTTGGCGAAGTCCGGGCTGGTCGGGTGCCCCGAGGCACCGTGGAACACGCACCACAGCGAGTTGTCCCAGGCGCCGACATCGAAGGCGTAGCGCGCCAGCGCGCCATAGGTGGCCGCCGGGCCATTGGCCACGACGAAGCCGATGGCCTGCACCGTGTCGGTATCGCCGGCCAGCGGCAGGGCGGGGCAGTCCAGCCCGGCATCCGGGAACTGCGCCGAGAGTGGATGGGTCAGGCGCGGCTGATGCGCCTCTCCCCAGGGCTGCGGCGGCAGGGCGGCGGTGCGGGTCAGCGCCTCCGCCAGCGCCTGCGCCCAGGTCAGGCCGCCGAGCAGCGAGGTATCGTCGGCGCGCAGCAGCGTCGGCAGGCACCACCAGAGCTGGTTGATCGGCGCCACGCCCGGCGCGACGGACAGGTAGGGGTGCCCGGCCAGCGCACCCAGGCCGCTGCGCTCCGCCAGCACGGCGGTCAGCGCGCGGCGCAGCGCGACATAGGCGGTGGCGGCTTCGCTGGTCGCCGCCAGCTGGCAGTCCCAGCCCAGCAGGCGCTGGCGCAGGGCTTCCTCGGCCGGGGGCTGGGCGGGCAGGGCGGCCAGCCTCGCCTGGATCAGCTGGGCGTTGAAGGACAGCACGTCCGCATGCACGGCGGCGGCGGCTTCCGGCGTGCGGGAGCCACCTTCGGCGATGCGCTGGGCGATGCGCTGGGCGCGGTAGGGCGGGTGGCAGTCCGTGCAGAAGTAGTCGGCGGTGTCGTCGCTGACGACGCGGTTGTTGGCGGTGACCAGCACGCCATCGGCCGGGTTGATCACGCGCGGCATCGCCTCGAACGGGATGGTGCCGTCCCATCCATGCGCGCCGGTCCAGCCGGGCACCGGCAGCCAGCCATTGATCCGCGGGCGCTTCGGCAGCACGGCGCGGACCAGCTGGCCGATATTGCCCTGCGTATCCCCCGCGACCAGGTTGTGGTCGATCAGCCCCCAGCCGCGCGTGGCTTCGTACAAATCGGCCACCGTGTTGGCGCGCAGCATCCGCGGCAGGCAATCGAAACTGCGGTCTTCCTCGGTGGTCTGCATGCTGCGCAGCGCCAGCGCGGTGCCGCCGGTGGGGTCGCCGGCGATGATGGCGCCGTGCCGGGTCTCGGTGATCTCCACCTGGCGGGGCGGCGCGTTGCGGATGTGCACGGTCTCGGTCCGCCGCACCACCGGCACCCATTCGCCGCGGAACTGGGCATGCGCGCCGCTGGCGTCGAAGCGTTCGATGTAGAGGTCGTAGATATCCATGAAGGCATGGGTGACGCACCAGCCCACCCGGCCGTTGTGGCCGAAATGCGGGAAGCCCGGCACGCCCGGCACCGTCAGCCCGATGGCGTCGAAGGCGTCGCAGGCCAGGTGGTGCTGCGCGTACATGTTGGGGATCTCGAACACGCGATGCGGGTCGCCGGCCAGCAGCGGGCGGCCGGTCTCGGTCCGCGAAGGCCCCAGCGCCCAGTTGTTGCTGCCGCCGCCCGACGCATCCGGCGCGGCCGCTTCCAGCAGCGCCGCGATGGCTGGTTGCAGCTCCGCCAGCGTGGCCACCCAGCGCTCGGCCTCGACGCCAGGCGGGATGATCAGCAGGTCCTTGCCATTGTCGTCGTAGCGCAGCTTGGCCACGTTCTCCGGCCCCACCACCGGCAGGGCGGCGGCGCGCCAAAGCTTGAACCACACGCTGCCCATCAGCAGGCCCAGGCGCCGCATGGTGGCGATGCTGTGCCAGCCTTCCCAGCGTTCCGGCGAGGCGCCCAGCAGCGCGTACTCCGCCGCCCAGGGGGCGCCTTGCGCGATGAAGGCGTTCACCCCCTCGGCGTAGCGGTCCAGCATGGCGCGCGTTTCCGCGGTGGCGATGGCGTAGTCGCGCTGGCTGGCCTGCGCCACGCCCAGCCGGCGGGAGAGCGCATCCGCATCCGCCGCCGACGCGCCGAGGAACTCCGCCGAACGGCCGAGGCCGCGCCGGCGGTTCAGGTCCATCTGGAACAGCCGGTCCTGGGCATGGACGAAGCCGAGCGCGAACCAGGCGTCATCGGCGGTGGCGGTGCGGATATGCGGCACGCCTTCGCTGTCGCGCAGCACCGTCGCGGGCGCGGCCAGGCCGGGCAGGGTCAGCGTACCGTCTAGTTGCGGCAGGGTATGGGTGGTCATGGTCGTCGTTCCTATCGCAGCCGCAGGTCCTGCACGCGCACCAGGCCATCCGCCACCAGGCGCACCCCCTGCAACCGCGCCGAGGTGCCGAAGAAGTTGGTCGGGTGCCAGAGGTAGATATAGGGCCGGTCGCGCAGCAGCACCTGCATGGCGCGGCCATAGGCGCTGACACGGGCCGGCAGTTCCACGCTGGTGCGGCCGTCGCGCAGCGCGGCATCGGCCTCGGCGCTGCAGTACTTGCCGCCGTTCAGCGATTCACCGCAGGCGTTGAAGCTCCACAGGTTGGCGTCGATGTCGGTGCGGCCGGACCACTGGATGATCAGGCTCTCGAACTCGCCCTGGGTCCATTGCCGCAGCAGCGTCGCCACCTCGATCACCTGCAGTTCCAGCTCGATGCCGGCCTCGGCCGCCATGGCCTGGATGACCTCGCTGGCCTGGACGTATTCGGTGGTGTTGGGCACCGAGAGCCGCACCTTCACCCGGCCATTGGGGTAGCCGGCCTCGCGCAGCAGGGTGCGGGCGCGGTCCAGGTTGCGCGCCGGCACCGGCAGGCCCTGCGCGTAGAACGGGTTGCCCGGCGGCACGGACTGGTTTCCCGGGTGGTACAGCCCCTCGAACGCCACCTGGTTCAGCACCTGGCGGTCGATGGCCAGGTCCAGCGCCTCCCGCACCTTGGCATCGCGCCCGATGGGGCTGTTGGCGGCCGGGCCATTGGCCATGTTCACCGCGATGTAGATCGCCGCCAGCCCCGGGCCTTCCAGCAGCCGCACCCGCTGGTCCTGCCGCAGGATGGCGACGTCGGAGGGCAGCACGCGCTCGATGATATCGAGCTGCCCCGCCCGCAGGTTGGCGGCGCGCACGGTGGTATCCGGGATGGGCCGGTACACCACGCGGTCGATATGGATGCGCTGGGCGTCCCAGTAGCCGTCGAAGCGTTCCAGCTCCATGCGGTCCTGCGCCACGCGGCGGGTCAGGCGGTAGGGGCCGGCGCAGGCGGGGTCGCGCTGGAAGTCGATGCCGGTGACCGTCGCCTGGCGCGGCGAGACCATCATGCCCGCGCGGTCGCTCAGCGCCGCCAGCAGCGGCGCGAAGGGCTCGCTGAGCAGGATGCGGACCTGCATGTCGCCGACGGCCTCGATGCCGCGGACCGGCCCCATCTCCCCGCGGCGGGTGCTGCCATTGGTGGTCAGGTGGCGCTGCAACCCGGCGATGACGGCGGCGGCGTCCATCGCCACGCCGTCCTGGTACTTCACGCCGGGGCGCAGCGTCAGCAGCAGGGCGCGGCCGCCATCCTGCCATTCCCAGGCGGTGGCCAGCTGCGGCACGATCTCCAGTTTTTCGTTGATGTCGACCAGCTTGTCGCACATGGCGGCGAAGACCTGGCGCGCGGCGACGGAGCGGGAGAGGGTGGGGTCCAGCACGTCGGGGTCGCTGGCCAGGCCGATACGCAGGAGGGATTGCGCCGCCGCCGGCAGCGCCAACAGGCAGAACAGCAGCGGCAGGATGCGGCGCATGGTGGTCGTCTCCCTCAGCGCGATCAGCTCATCGAAGGGCCGCATGGCCCGGAGGCGTGAATCTGCTCGCCATTGAGGTAGTATGAGCAGAGGCGAAGGAGCGTGACCATGCCCGAGCGGTTGAATTCAGCGGATGCGGCGCTGCGTGCGCGGGCGGCCAAGGTGATCCCCGGCGGCATGTGGGGCCACCTGAACGCCGCCAACCTGCCGGAGGGCTACCCGCAATTCTTCGCCCGCGCGCGGGGCTGCCGGCTGTGGGACGTGGATGGCAATGAAGTCGTGGACTTCATGTGCAGCTGGGGGCCGATCGTGCTGGGCCACCACCACCCGGCGGTGGAGGAAGCGGTGCGCGCCCAGGCGCTTCAGGGCGCCACGATGAACGGGCCGGGCGCCGTGCTGGTGGAGTTGGCGGAGCAGATGACGGCGATGCTGCCGGCGGCGGATTGGTGCCTGTTCGAGAAGAACGGCACGGATGCGACGACCGCCTGCGTCACCATCGCCCGCGCCGGCACCGGGCGGCGCAAGGTGCTGCTGGCGCGCGGCAGCTACCATGGCGCGGCGCCGTGGTGCTCGCCCTCGCTGGTGGGCGTGACGGCCGAGGATCGGGCGCACATCATCCACTACGACTATGGCGACCTGGACAGCGTGCGGGCCGCGCTGGCCGAGGCCGGCGATGATTGCGCCGCCGTGCTGGCCAGCGCCTTCCGCCACGACATGGCGAAGGCGCTGGAACTGCCGACGCGCGACTACGCCCAGGGGCTGCGCGCACTGTGCGATGCCGCCGGCGCGGCGCTGATATTGGACGACGTCCGCGCCGGCTTCCGCCTGCATTTGGGCGGCAGCTGGGAAGCCTATGGCGTGCGGCCGGATTTTTCCGCGTGGAGCAAGGCGATTGCCAATGGCTATGCGCTGTCAGCCGTGACCGGCGCGGAGAGGTGGCGCGAGGCGGCGGCGCGCGTCTTCACCACCGGCAGCTTCTGGGCGGAAGCCACGAGCATGGCGGCGAGCCTGGCCACGCTGCGGGAGTTGCAGCGCGTGGATGGCCCGGCCGTGATGGCGGCGATGGGGGAGCGGCTGCGCGCCGGGTTTTCCGCATTGGCCGCGCAGTACGGCGTGGGCGTGACGCATAGCGGGCCGCCGCAGATGCCGCTGATGCTGTTCGACGGCGATGCCGACTTCAGCAAGGGCAACGCCTTCTGTTCGGCCGCGCTGCGGGCGGGGGCCTATTTCCACCCGAAGCACAACATGTTCCTCAGCACCGCGCATGGCCCGGCGGATATCGACCGCGGGCTGGAAGCGGCCGAGGCCGGCTTCCGCGCGGTGTCACGCATGCGTTGAGGGTTTGCGCCCGGCCCAGGGCCGCGCCTGCTCCAGCAGGCTGCCCAGGCGCAGCAGATCCATGTCGCCGCCCCACGGCCCGATCAACTGCACCGCCGTCGGCAGGCCGTCGCGCGCCAGCCCGGCCGGCAGTGTCAGCGCGGGGTGCCCGGTCAGGTTGAACGGATAGGCATAGGCGCTGGAGCTCTGCCGGGTGATGCCGCACTTCACGCCGTTGATCACCACCTCGTCATTCGCCGCGTCGAAATCCGCCGGCAGCGCAGTGCAGGCCAGCGACGGGGAGACCAGCACATCATACCGCTCGAACAACGCCTGTATGGCGCGGAACAGCGTGGTGCGGGCGTATTGGCCGTGGCGGAACTCGGCCATCGTGAACTGGCTGCCGCGCTCGACCCAGGCGAGCAGCGTCGGGTCCATCTGGTTGGCCCATTGCGCCAGGTGCTTCTGCATCGCGACGGCGTAGTTGCCCTGGTACATCACGCGGCCCGGCATCTCCATCCAGTCGATCGCGTCGGTCACTTCCTCCACCTCGGCGCCCAGCGCGGCGAAGGTGTCCAGCGAAGCGCGCGTGTCACGCTCGAAATCCACGTCCAGCTGCGGGTTGGCGGCCAGGCGAATGAAGCCGACGCGCAGCCCGTGCAGGTCGTGCCCCACCAGCCGTGGCGAGACCTGGCTCTGCCGCGCGCCGGCCAGGGTCCAGGGGTCGCGCTCGCTCGGGCCCTGCATCACGGAAAGCAGCAGCGCTGAATCGGTGACGCTGCGGCTCATCGGCCCGGCATAGGTGTAGTTGCCGAAGGCGTCGCTGGCGCCCTCCCACGGCACCAGGCCCAGCGTCGGCTTCAGTCCCACCACGCCGCAGCAGGCCGCGGGAATGCGGATGGAACCCGCGCCATCCGTGCCCACCGCGAAGGGCGCCACGCCCGCCGCCAGCGCCGAGGCCGCGCCGCCGCTGGAACCGCCTGACGTGCGCGAGAGGTCCCACGGGTTGCGCGTGGTGCCGAAGCTCGGGCCATCCGTCAGCGCCTTGTTGCCGAACTCCGGCAGCCTGGTCTTGCCGACCAGGATGGCGCCGGCCTGGCGCAGCCGCTGCACGATGATGTCATCGCGCGCCGGAATGTTGCCGGCGAAGATCGCGCTGCCATGCGTGGTCAGGATGCCCTTGGTGTCCAGCTGGTCCTTGATGTGGATCGGCACGCCATGCAGCGGCCCCAGCGCGTCGCCATCCATGACAGCCTGTTCGGCCTTGCGTGCGGCGGCCAGCGCCCGCTCCTCCAGCACGGTGACGAAGCAGTTCAGCGCCGGCTGCACCCGGCCGATGCCGTCCAGCACCGCCTGCACGTACTCCACCGGGGAGAGCCGGCGCCGGCGGATCAGCGCGGCCGCCTGGGTGGCCGAGAGCGAGAGCAGGTCGGTCATGCGCTAGTCCTTCCAACGGGTATCGCCCCCAGCCTAAGCTGCCCGCAGGCCCGGGGCCAACCCGGGCACCAACAGGAGGCTGATTCACGGCCTGCGGCGATTCCGCCTTGGCCGATCAGGCTCCAACGGGAGTGTGGCGATGACGGGATTGGGCAGGCGCGGTCTTCTGGCCTCGGGCGCGGCGATGCTGGCGGCGCCACGGCTGGCGCGGGCGGCCGGCGGCACGCTGAACGTGGTGCTGGAAAGCGAGGCGGTGATCCTCGACCCCTACCTGACCACGGCGGCGATCACCCGCAGCTTCGGCTACCATGTCTACGACACGCTGTTCGCCATGGATGAACGCGGCGCGATCCAGCCGCAGATGGTCGGCGCGTATGAGAAGAGCAGCGACGGCCTGACCTGGCGCTTCCAGCTGCGGGACGGCCTGAAGTGGCACGACGGCAGCGCGGTGACGGCGGTGGACTGCGTCGCCAGCCTGCAGCGCTGGGCGCCGAAGGACGCCATGGGCCGGCTGCTGATGGCCAGCGCCCATGGCTTCGAGGTCGCGGACCCGCGCACCATTCTGCTGAAGCTGAAGGAGCCCTTCCCGCTGGTGCTGGAAGTGCTGGGCAAGCCCAACGCGCCGGTGCCCTTCATGCTGCCGGAACGCCTGGCTCGCACGCCGGGCGACCAGCGCCTGACGGAGGTGTTCGGCAGCGGCCCGTTCCGCTTCAAGGCGGACCAGTGGCGCCCGGGCAGCATCATGGTGCTGGAACGCAACCCGCACTACACGCCGCGCGCCGAGGCCGCGGACTTCCTGGCCGGCGGCAAGCGGGTGAACATCGAGACGCTGAACCTGCGGGTGATGCCGGACCAGGCGACGGCGGCCAGCGCGCTGATCGCCGGCGAGATCGACTACCAGCAATACTGCCCCTTCGACATGCTGCCGCGGCTTGAACGCGCACGGAACGTGAAGCTGATGCCGCTGGGCGGGCTGCACATGTTCCAGGGCAATTTCCGCCTGAACCATGAAGCCGCGCCGTTCAACGACCCCGCGGTGCGCCACGTGCTGTGGCAGCTGGTGGACCAGGCCGCGATTTTGCAGGCCATCGGCATCCCGAAGCAGTTCCATGTCGATGCCTGCCCCGGCTTCTTCATGTGCGACGGCCCGCTGTACAGCGGCGCGGGGGCGGAGGTGTTCCGCTACAACGTGGCGGCAGCCAAGGCGGCGCTGGCCAAGACCGGCTATGCCGGCCAGCCCGTGGTGATGCTGGAAGTGGCGGGTTCCATCAGCCAGACCGCCTCCGCCGTGCTGGCGCAGGCGCTGAAGCAGGCCGGCTTCACCGTGGACCAGCAGGTGATGGACTGGGGCACCGTGCTGGCCCGCCGTGCGCGGAAGGAAGGCTGGAGCCTGTTCAGCGTCTATTCCAACGGCATCGACATGATCTCGCCGCTCAACCACTTCTACGTGGCCAATACCTGCGCCGACTATCCGGGCTGGAGCTGCGACGCGCGCATCCCGCCGCTGCTGGCCGCCTTCTCCCGCGCGCCGGACCTGGCCGGGCGCCGCGCGGTGACCGAGCAGATCCAGCGCATCGCCTTCGACCTGACGCCCAGCGTCACCTGGGGGCAGTTCACCATCCCCGCGGCCTATCGCACCGACCTGAAGCGGCTGCCGCAATCCAGCTTCCCGATGTTCTGGGAGGTGGAGAAATGATCTTCCGCCAGCTCTTCGAACCCGTCTCCTGCACCTACACCTACCTGCTGGCCAGCCGGCGCGGCGGCGAGGCGCTGATCCTGGACCCGGTGCTGGAGAAGGTGGACCGCTACCTGCAGCTGATCCGCGAGTTGGACCTGAAGCTGGTGAAGGCGGTGGACACCCACCTGCACGCCGACCACATCACCGGCCTGGGCGCGCTGCGCGACCAGACGCAGTGCATCACCGTGATGGGCGAGCAGAGCGGCGTGGACGTGGTTTCCATGCGCGTGGCGGATGGCGACATGCTGCGGGTGGAAGGCATGGCGCTGGAGGTGATGCACACGCCCGGCCACACGGATGACAGCTACAGCTTCCGCTGGAGGAAGTGCACCCGGGTACAAACAATCTCAGACCTCCGGACGAGGTCCGGCATCGCGGCAGGGGCACATTCCAGGCGGCCGAGATCATGGCGCAGCGAGCGCGATTCCTGCAGATCCTCTACACCAT
>CANGNF010000027.1 GCA_947455205.1 Acetobacteraceae bacterium
ACGAGGCCGACACACCAGTGGCGTTGGAAGACTGACCCAAGGTCTCAGCCGGGGCCCCTCGGGGCCCCGGCTGAGACCTTGCCCGCACGCCACCAGTGGCCTGGTTTTACTCCGCCACGCTGGCCCGGTTTTGCTCCGCCGTTGACAGATCCAGACGATCAACCCTGCCGCGACGCGGCTGCTTGGGGCGGCGGCACAGTCCGGCGCCTTGCTGCGCGACATACTGGCCGATGATGGCAGTGCCGATGAATTCTTTGACGCCCTGCTGGCACCCGTTGCCGGCGAGGTAGCGCCGGAGGTGGTGAGCTTTACGACGCAGGGCGAGGAGCGGCGCCTTCGGGTTCGCAGTACAGCCCATCGGGTGGCCCGGGGCACGTATGCGGGACGGGTATTGATCACCGCCAGCTTCACCGATGTGACGGAGCTTGAGCGCCTCACTGAGCGAGAGGCCGAACTGGCCCGCCACTTGCGCGAGCAGCACACGGCCCTGCAAGGGGCCTATCGCAACCTGGAAAGCAATGCGGAACGTTTGCGGATCAGCGGCCGCCACCTGCAATTCGTGCGGATCGGCGCGACAATCGGCGTTTTCGTCCTCACCATGGCGGCGGGGCTCTATGGTTGGACGCAGACGCATGGGGCGCTGTTCAGCGAGGTAGCCGCCGTCACCAGAGGTGATGGGATTCCCCTCTCCCCCAGGCCGGTCAATGCGCGCGTCGCCGTGGTGGGGGCGCTGGATGCCGGCGCGCTTGTCAGCGTGGTCGGACCCTTCGACGGACTCGTCCGGGCGCGGGACTTCCGCTACGGCGGTGCGGTCGATCGGGGCGCGCCCCTGCTCACCATGGACACCGGCGAGGTGGAAGTGCGGCTGAGGGAGGCACGGACAGCGCTGATCCGCATGCAGCAGCGCATTGCGGAGTTGCGCGGCTGGGCCAATGGCTTCGAGGTTTCGCGCGCCAGGCGCCAGCTTGCCGCGGCCGAGTTGGAAGCGGGCGATCTTCGCACGCGCGTGGCACAGACGGCGACGCTTCTGGCGCGCGGCATCATCCCGGCGGAGGAGCATCGCAACCTGCTGCAGCAGCAACGCAACCAGGCATTGCAGATGCAGGCGGCGCGACAGGATCTGGAAGCCACGCTGGCGCGCGGCGACAGTGAGAACCTGCACATTGCTGAACTGGAGCTGTCCAATGCCCAGGTGCGCGTGCGCGACCTGGAGGCCGATATCGCCGCCGCGGTGGTGACGGCGCCGGTCTCGGGCGTTGTGCTGCTGCCGCCCGAACCTCAAGGCGGCAGGCGGCCCGAGACGGTGGAGGTTGGCAGCCGCATCACCCGCGGCCAGACCATGCTGGTGATCGGCGACCTGGAGCGGTTCCAGGTGCGGGCCCAGGTCGATGAGATCGACGTGGGCAAGATGCGTATCGGCCAGGTCGTGCAGGTTACCGGTGACGCCTTCGCGGGCATCACGCTCGAGGGGCGAGTGGCAAGCGTGGCGGCACAGGCCTCGCCCGAGGCGGGGCGTTCCGGCCTACCCAGCTTTGCGGTCTCGGTTGAGATCGGTGGCATTCCACCTGAGGACCGGCAGCGCCTCGCGGTGGGCATGTCGGCCAATCTCTCGATCATCACCTATGATAATCCGCAGGGCTTCGTGGTGCCGCCGGATGTGGTGCGGGAGGGCGCACAGGGCCGGTTGGTGCGCGTGCGGCGTAATGCCATGGTGATGGAGGTTCCGGTATCCATCGGCATCGCAACACCTGATGGTGTGGAGATTCGCGGCGCCTTACAGGCGGGGGACGTCGTACTGACGCCCACGGCAGACTGAGTCAGGCGGGCCAAGCCGCCCACGCCATTCTGCAGGTGAGTCCGCGGGTCCAGTCCAACCAGACCCGAAACCACCGACGCGCGCGGACCCAGCGCTGATGAAGGCGCTGGCGCGGGCATTCCGGTACCAGAAGCTGCTGGACGAAGGGCGGTACGCGTCGATCGGCGAGATGGCTGCGGCGGAGCAAATCGAGCGCAGGTATCTGGGCACCCTGCCGCGGTTGACGCTGCTGGCGCAGGACATCGTGGAGGCAGTTCCTGATGGCCGACTGCCTCGCGCCCTGGACTTATTGCGGTTGCTGGAGCCGATCCCGACGGACTGGGCGGTGCAGCGCGAGGCGCTTGCGATCCCACAATGCCGGCGCCGCGGTGGTCACCAGCGCACCGGTAGACCGGCGCAGCGAGGTGAAGCAGGTGCCAGCGACCGAGCGTTGACGGTTTGCGCTTTCAGCCCAACCCCTGTTGCGGCAGGATCAGGAACTTCTCCCCCGTGGCTCGACGACAATAGGCCCGAATCACCTCCGGCCTCAGCGCCTCGGCCAGCGAGATTTCTGCGCTGTAGTGGCTGGCAAATGTAGACTTCAGCTCGGCGGCCACGCGGGTGCGCAGCCGCGCCTCCGTTGCTGCTCCCAGCTTCTTCAGCCCGGGCATGAGCAACCAGCCGCCCAGTCCCCAGGCAAAGCCGATCGGCGCGCGCTCGAAGGTGGTGGGGCCGGTGTCCAGCCGGCCGTACAGGTAGACCTGCTTGTGCCGGGCTGAGCCGTAGTGGTTATAGGCGCTGGCGGTCTGCCTTGCTGCCGCCTCCATCGCAGCCAGGATCTGCCCGGCCAGTGGCCCGCCGCCCACGGCGTCGAAGCCCAGGGTGGCACCGGTCTCCGCCAGTGCCGCGGTCAGCGCTGCGGTGAAGTCTGCGGCGCTGCTGTCCACGACATGGCGGGCGCCATGGCCGCGCAGCAGCGCCGCCTGCCGTGGGCTGCGCACGATGTTCACGAGGCCGATGCCGTCCGCCAGGCAGATGCGGTTCAACATCTGGCCGAGGTTGGAGGCCGCGGCGGTGTGTACGAGGGCCGTGTGACCCTCCTGGCGCATGGTCTCCACGAAGCCCAGCGCCGTCATGGGATTGACGAACCAGGAGGCGCCGTCGCGCGGCGTCGTCCCTGCGGGCAGAACCAGGCACTCCGCCGCCCTGGCGCGGCGATACTGCGCCCACATCGCCCCGCCGAACACCGCGACCTGTTGCCCGAGCAGATGCGCGGCCTCGGCACCGGCGCGCACCACGGTGCCTGCGCCTTCATTGCCCACGGGCAGTGAGGCATCGAGCCGGGCGGCGATGGCCGTCAGCGCCGCCGCCGGTACCTGCGCGCGCACCACGGGACGTGCCGCCGATCCCGCGAACTCGGCCGTGTCGAGCGCGGCCGGGCCGAGCAGCACGCCGATGTCCGAGGGATTGATCGGCGTCGCCTCGACCCGCACGACGATCTCGTCGGCGGCCGGTTCGGGCACCGTTGTCTCCTGCAGGGAAAGCTCCAGCACGCCGTCCCCGCTGATGCGCGAGCGCAGCTCCAGCCCGTGCAGTCCGTTGCCGTCCATGTTGCCTCCCCCGCGATGCGCCGATGGTCCCAACGCCAAGGCCGGCCTTCAGTACGTTCCAGGCTTCACCGGCTTCGGCGCAGGCGCCGTCGCCGCCTCGCCCGTCAGCATCGCCCGCATGCCCGCGCCGTTGGTGCGCCACCAGTCGTAGAGGATCCGCACGTCCCAGCCGATGCAGAAGTGCTTCACCCCCATCTCCAGATACGGCGCCGCGCCCGAGATATCAGCCAGTTCCACACGCGGGTGCTTGCCCATCCGCAGCGCGGTCTCGATCGTGAAGCGCTCCGCCTTGACCACGTCAGGGTGCGACCGCTGCCCGGTCAGCCCGAGGCTCATCGAGTAGTCGGAGGACCCGAACTGCACCATGTCGATGCCAGGAACCGACAGGATCGCCTCCAGGTTCTCCACGCATTCGCGCTTCTCCACCATGATGGCGATCACCACCTCATTCAGCGCATCGACATAGGCCGGCGAGCCGCCCTCCAGCACAGTACCTACATCGCGCCGCATGCCGACGCCGAGCCGGCCGCCGCTGCCTGGCGTCTCGGCGCGCACTGCGGCAACGCAGGCCTCGGCATCCGCCACCGTCCGGATATCGGCGAAGAGCACGCTCTGGAACCCCGACCCGATCGCTCGCATCGCCTGGTGCGTGTACTGCTTCTGCTCGACCTTGATCATGCCGCCGAGGTTCTTCAGCTCGAACGCACGGCCGAGATTGTCGAGGTCGTGCATGGTGAAGGGCGCGTACTCCGCAGTGAACTCGACGTAGTCGTAGTTCTGGGCGTCGCCAATCAGTTCCACGAGCGTGGGCCAACTGGACAGGATATGCGTGCCGATCGTCGGTTCCCCGGCGTTCAGCTTCTGGCGCAGGCGGTTGGGGCGCATGGTTTCGTTTCCTCCGACGGATGGGGCAGTAATACCAAAGTTTCGCCCCATCAGGACAGTTCAGCAACCTGAGCGGCTGCACTTGCCGTTGACCTTCCCCCCTGAACTCGGCCCAGTCCTGCGTCGGTCGCAGGCAGATTCACATCATCGGCTGCGTGGTGATGCTCAGCGCCCTTGAGGCCGTCTCGCACATCCATCTGATCCCCTTGTCGCTGGCAAAGCGGACATGGCTGTGGACCTTCACCTCGATCGGCGGAAGAGCCAACGGCAGTTCGAGCCGACGAAAATCCTTGGCCCGATGCAGCCGCAGCGCGAGGGACTCCGGGAAGATCGCGGCCAGGTCTGAGTTCCGCACGATCTCCGGGGCAGTCATGAAATGCCCGCGGACCGCGATCCGGGCGCCGATGTCCCGTTCGGCGAACCATTGCTCGAGGCTCTGGAGATGATTCGGAGAGATGATCCTCGCATAGAAGAACCGCAGGCCGGTGAGAGAGGCTTCGGTGAGCTGACGCCCGGCGATGGGGTGGCCCGCACGGACAAGGCAGATGAACCTGTCGTCGAAGACGTCGATGCTGGTGCATTCCTCGCCGGGGTCGGTGACGTAGCCGATGGCCAGGTCGACCTCGCCTGACCGCATCGCGGCCACGACGTAGTCCGGCACGAAGGGCACGACGTCGATGCGCACGGCTGGCGCGATGCGCGCCAGGCTGGTGACCAGGCGCGGCAGCGCATAGACCTCCGCGATATCGGACATCGCGATGCGGAACCGTCGCTGGGTCGAGCCGGGATCGAAGGCAGCGCGCTCCTTGAGCGTGCGGTTGATCAGCGCAAGAGCCTGATCGAGCGGCTCGTGCAGTTGCACCGCCATGTCGGTCGGCAGCATGCGGTTGGCCGCACGGACGAACAGCGGATCGTTGAAGTAATCGCGTAGCCGCCGCAGCGCGTGGCTGATCGCAGGCTGGGTAAGACCGAGGCGCTCGCCCGCGGCCGTGAGACTGCGCAGGTCCCAGATCGCCAGGAACACCCGCAGCAGGTTGAGGTCGATGCCTGCATTCGTGCTGTTCATGGTGTGGATGATAACTATCGATTGGACTTATCTCAATGCCTCCCAAAAAGTCATGCGGTCAGGCGGCGATGGCGCCGCCGATGGGGATGCATGATGCAGCGAGTGCGCACTTCTCAGCGGCGGCGCGCCGATGACACCACCGCTTCAGCAAGCCTCGCCCGGTGCTGGCCAGCGAGGCGGGCGTGAGCATTCAATTCACCTCGGCCAGCGAGCTTCTCGCCCAGCTCGCGGCGAAGCAGATCTCAAGCGTCGAGGTGCTGCAGCATTTCATTACGCGGATCGAAGCGCATGACGGTGCGATCAATGCCGTGGTCGTGCGCGATTTCGACCGTGCGCTGGCCTGCGCCCGAGAGGCCGATCTTCGCCGCCAGTGCGGACGGCCGGACGCCCTCGGCCGCCTTCACGGCCTGCCGCTCACGGTCAAGGAATCCTTCGACATCGCGGGTCTGCGGACCACCTGGGGCATGCGGTCGCGCGCCGGCCATCGCGCGGATGCGGATGCCGACGCGGTCTCGCGTCTTGTGGCCGAGGGAGCGATCGTCTTCGGCAAGACCAACGTGCCGGAAGGGCTGGCGGACTGCCAGACGGCGAACCCGCTCTACGGCCGCACCAACAATCCCTGGGATCTTACGCGCACCTGCGGCGGCTCCTCCGGCGGATCGGCGGCGGCCCTGGCGGCGGGCTTCACCTGCGCCGAGCTCGGCAGCGACCTCGCCGGTTCGCTGCGGACTCCGGCGCATTTCTGCGGGGTGTACAGCCATAAGCCATCCTATGGCCTGGTCTCCCAGATCGGCCATGCGCTCGATGCAGACACCACGCCGTCCGACCTCACCGTCATCGGACCGATGGCGCGATCAGCGTCCGACCTTCGCCTCCTGTTCAACTGCATCGCGGGCCCGGGCGAGCCTGAAGCAACGGGATGGCGCCTTGCCCTGCCGGAAGCCCGTGGCCGACGCCTCGGCGATTTCCGCGTCGCGGTCCTGCCCGATCACCACGTCTGCGAGGTCGATGCCTCGATCAGAGAGGCGATCGTGACGCTGGCCCGTAACCTGCAGCGCGAAGGCGCCACCGTCGATTTCGCGCCGGAGTGGCCGGTCGATCTCGAGCTCTGCTGGCAGGACTACATGGTCATGATGCGCGCCGTGGGCTCACGTCGCGCCTCGCCCGAAGCGCTGCGCATGCTGGCCGACCAGGCCGCGGCGCTGCCGAGCGGGGACCGCAGGTATCGGGCCGCGGTCCGACACGCCGCGGGGCTGAGCCATCATGGCTGGCTGGCGCTCCACACCCGGCGCAGCCGCTTCCGCGAGGCATGGCGGCACTTCTTCCGCTCCTACGACATCATCCTCTGCCCCGCTCATGCTTCGCTGGCGTTCCCGCACGACATCGCATCGGCGCGCGAGGACCGCATCCTCGAGATCAACGGTCGCCCGCAGGATTACAACCAGTCGCTGTTCTGGCTGGCCATTGCCGGCCTCAGCTACCTGCCCTCGACCGTGCGTCCGGTCTCGCTGGGCAGAGGCCTCCCGATCGGGATCCAGATCATTGGGCCGTACCTGGAGGACATGACGACGCTGCGGTTTGCCGAGCTGCTCGATCAGCTTTGTCCACCGCTGCCCTATCCGCTTCACGACGCAAATCTCCCACGAGCCACCACCCGGACATCAAGGAGCCAGCCATGAACCACATCAACGTCATCAAGGGCGATTACTGGACCGGATCGCCGACCGCAGCCTTCGACCACAAGGCCGCCGCCCGAGCGATCCTGCCGCGGCTCGACGCGACCGCCGCGAACAGCGAGCGACTGCGTCGGCTGGATGACGACGCCGCAGCGGCGCTGCGTGCCTCCGGCCTTGCCCGCACGCTGACTCCACGTGCGTTCGGCGGCCTTGAGCTTTCCCCGGGGGCGCATGTCTGGGCCTGCGCCGAACTGGCGCATGCTTGCTCCGCGGCGAGCTGGGTCCTCATGGTCTGCGTGGCGCACGACTACATCGTCGGGCGCTTTCCGGTGGAGTGCCAGAGGGAAGTCTATGAAGGCGATGCCGATAACCTGCTGGCCGGGGCCCTGGCGCCGCAGGGCACGATCGAACGCGTCCCTGGTGGCTGGCGGCTGAGCGGGCGCTGGCAGTTCGGCAGCGGCTGCGACCACTCGCCCTGGTTCATCCTGGGGACGAAGGTGAAGAACCCGGAGGCCGACGGCTACCTCAACTACCACGTGATGGTGCCCGCCGCCGACATCGAGATCGACGATACCTGGCACACGCTCGGCATGCATGGCACCGGCTCCAAGGACCTGGTCGCGCACGACGTCTTCGTCCCCGAGCACCGGGCGATGCCCACCTTCCCGACCTTCCAGGGGATCAGCCCGCACACCGACAGCCCGCTCTATCGCCTGCCGGTCTATGCCGGCCTGTCGTCGATGGTGGCAGGCTCGGTGCTCGGCATGGCCGAACGTGGCCTCAAGCACTTCATCGAGCGCACCTCGGTCCGCACGACGGCGCATGGCGTTTCCAAGGCGCCCAACGCCAGCATGCAGAAGCGCGTCGCTGAATCCAGCGCCGAAATCGCGGCGGCGCGGCGCTTGCTGGACGACATCTGCGCGCGCCTGGACGCCGCGATGGCCGCTGATCGCGGGCCGATGCCCGCCGCCGAGCGCGTTCAGTTCCGCTTTGATGCGGCCTATGTGGTGGAACTCAGCCGTCGCGCCATCGACAGGTTGTTCGCCGCCTCGGGTGCCCACGGCATCTACCAAGGCAATGACCTGTACCGCGCCTATCGCGACATCAACACGGCCTGCCATCACGCCGTGATCGATTTCGACACCGTGGCCGGGCTGCGCGGCCAGATCGCGCTGCTCGGCGACATCGGTGAAACCCCCCTCGCCGCGCCATTGGCCTGATCAGACGTCTGGCCTGCTTCAGGCAGAGCGCGGAGGCGCCCTGCCTTGCCGCCGGCCACCATCCAAGTTCCGACAACCACCTTCCATCCAAGGAGGCCGCTTCATGTCGCTCATCCGCCTGTCGCGTCGCACTACTCTCGGTCTCGCCAGCCTAGCCCTGCCGGGGCTCGCGCGGGCGGCGACGCTGGCGCAGACCGCGCGCATCGTCATCGGCGTGCCGCCGGGGGCCACCACCGACACGATCGCACGCGTGCTCGCCGAACAGCTCCGCGGCACCTACGCGCCGCAGGTCATCGTGGAGAACAGGCCGGGCGCCAGCCTCCGCCTCGCCGTGGAGTCGGTGAAGGCGGCCCCGGCCGATGGTGCCACCATCCTGTTCTGCCCGATGCCCGTACTCAGCATGTTCCCCTTCGTCTTCCCGAAGACCACGCGCTACGACCCGATGCGGGATTTCGTGATGGCAGCGACGGTTGCCATGGTCAGCTACGGCCTGGCGGTGAATCCGAGGACGCCGGTCAACTCGGTGACGGAGTTCCTGGCCTGGGCCAAGGCCAAGGGGGGCGTCAATTTCGCGCCGCCGGTGCCGGGCTCGCCGCAGCACATGATGGCGATGGAAATCGCCCGCCGCGCCGGCGTGGAGTTCACCGCGGTCAGCTATCGCGGCGGGCAGCCGGCGATGCAGGACCTGGTGGCCGGACAAATCGACATGGTCTTCACCGTCCTGGGTGATATCCTGCCGTTGGCGCGCGGTGGACTGGCGCGGCCGATCGGGCTGAGCACGCCGACACGCCTGCCCGAATTCCCTACCGCCCAGCCGCTTGCCGATGCCGGCTTCGCGGACCTGCCGGTCGACGAGCCGTGGGTCGTGTGCGTGCCGGCCGGCACGCCACCGGCAATCGTCGAGGCACTGAACGCGGCGATCGCGCGGGCGGTAGACCAGCCATCGGTCTCCGATGGGCTCCGACGGCTCGAGGCGGTGCCTCTGGTCCTCTCGCCTGCAGCGACCGCGGAGCGCCTGCGGAAGGACTTCGCCACGTGGCAGCCGATCGTAGCCGCGACCGGGTTCAACGCCGACGGGTAATATTCATTCATGAAGTCCCACGCCACTGGTGTGGGTCGTTAAGGGGCGGGCGATGCTGCCGGGCTCAGCCGCGAAGAAGTCCATAGCGTCGCGGCAACCCCGTGCGGCGCCCGCCCGCCCCTATCCGATGCCTGACGCAGCCTGCGCCGAAACTCTGCCCGCACGGTTGGCAGCAGGTGCGAGGTTGGGCGCCTTCGACGACAGCGCCGAAGGCGACCGCGCCATCATGCGCGACGTCACCTGCCAGCCGCTGGTCGCGTCAATCGTGCAGGCACCAACCCACGCGCCGGCATTCAGCATTCACCGGTGGGGGACCACTGTCACAAACGTCCCAACCCCTGGAATCCCGACGGCGGTGTCGCGTCCTTGGCGTCCGGGTCGCGGCCCTGCTGGCGATCAAGCGAACGCATGATCGGTGTGACGGTCAGTCCGTGGAGGAGCACGGACATGAGGACGATGAGTCCGACGATGCCCCAGAGCCGCTCCGCGCCCTCTGCCTCCATGTGATTCAGGCCGTAAGCGAGATAGTAGAAGGAGCCGACGCCCCTGATCCCGAAGAAGGCGAGGGTCAGCTTCTCGCTCCGGCTGGCCTTGACGCCCATCAGGGCGACCAGGCCGGTCAACGGCCGGATCAGCAGCAGGATCGCTGCCGCGACGCTGACGTCTGCCCAGGTCATCGGCGCAAGAAGGCCGCGTACCAGCGCGCCGCCGAAGATCAGAAGCAGCAGCATCATGGCAACACGCTCGATCTGCTCCGTCATCTCGTGCATCTGGACATGAAAGTCGTGGTCCCGATGCGAGCTGCGGAAGGTCAGTGCTGTGACGAAGACGGCCAGAAAGCCGTAGCAGTGAATGATCTCGGTCAACCCGTAGGACACCAGCGTCGCAGAGAGGGCGATCAGCCCATCACCTGTCTTGGCCAGTTTGGTCTTGGCGGGAACGTGGAAGGTGAGCCAGCCAAACGCGCGTCCGATGAGCCATCCGGCTGTGACGCCTGCGCCGACCTCCCACAGGACGCGGAAGGTAAACCACTCCACCAACCAGGGCTCTCCGGCGGTGGTGACCGCGGCCAGGGCGATGGCAAGGTGGACGAAGGGGAAGGCAAGTCCGTCATTCAGTCCGGCCTCGGATGTGAGGCCAAACCGCACCTCATCCTCTTCGCCCGTCTTGGGCGGGCCGACTTGAACGTCGGCGGCGAGAACCGGGTCGGTCGGCGCCAGGCTGGCTGCAAGCAGAAGGGCGACGGCCCAGGGAAGACCCAGGCCCCAGCCGAGGACAAGGGTGATGGCAGCAATGCCGAGCGGCATCGTAATGCCCAGCAGGCGCCAGGTGATGGACCACCGGCGCCAGTCGAAGATGCGGTCGAGCTTCAGCCCCGCACCCATCAGCGCAATGATCACGACGAATTCGGTGAAGCGCTCGGCGATTTCAGGATGGTCCAGGGGCAGAGGGCTGATGGTGACCTGGGGCAGGGAGAACAGGGCCGCGCCGAGCGCGGCGCAGACGATGGGCAATGAAAGCGGCAGCCGCGTCAGGACCATGGGGAGCCAGGCGACCAGTGCAACGAGGATCCCAAAGCCTGTAAGGACAAGGATGTAGATATCGGGCAGCCAAGTCTGGTCGGTCATCCAGGCCTAACGGCAGGTCACCATCAATGTTCCGCGACCCGCTGGGGCCAGGCCCCAGCCTTGGACTTGGTCGGTTTGACGCACGTGGCAGTCCAGCATTCACCGCGAGTATGTCGCGCGTCGTCTTACCGACAGGCCTGCCTTACCCGATGATGTGCAGGTCGCTCGCCGCGAGGGTCGGGTGGCCGATCAGGCTGGCCACCTGCACCTTGGCACCAAGCCCCGTGCCGTCGGCGTCCCAGTACAGCGCTCCGTTGGCGCCGTTGTAGAGGAACTGGCCGTAGCCATGGGTCGCCTTGGTGCCCAACACCAGCCGGTCGGCCGCACCGATGTCCATCCCCTCGGCCAGCCCGCCGCCAAAGCCCAGGGCGGAGAATTCCAGCAGGTCGGTGCCCGAGACGAAGTCGGTGACCCTGTCCACCCCCTCGGCCGGCGAGCCGACGCGGAAGCTGTCGGCGCCCAGCCCGCCGGCCAACTGGTCCGCGCCTGCGCCGCCCAGCAGCGTGTCGTCGCCGCTGCCGCCGGTGATGGTGTCGTTGCCGGCGCCGCCGTCCAGCAGGTTGGCGGCGGTGTTGCCGCGGATGGCATTGGCCAGCGCATTGCCGAAGCCGTTGGCCGCCGCCGCGCCGGTCAGGGTCAGGTTCTCGATCTCGGCGCCCAGGCTGAAGCTGACGCTGGACGAGACCTTGTCGATGCCGCCACCGGGCTGCTCCACCACCAGGTCGCCGATGCTGTCGACCACGTAGCTGTCATTGCCCGCGCCGCCGACCATGCTGTCGGCGCCGGTGCCGCCGCTCAGCGTGTCGTTGCCGGCGCCGCCCAGCAGCGTGTCGTTGCCGCCCTGGCCCTTCAGGGAATTGCCCAGGTCGTTGGCGGTCATGAGGTTGACGCCATTGTTGCCGGTGCCGTTCAGGGCGCCGCCCACCAGCACCAGGTTCTCGAAGTTGCCGGTCAGCGTCCAATCCACGCTGGCCTGCACCGTGTCGGCGCCGCCGCCGGCCAACTCGCCCAACAGTTCCCCGCTGGTGCCGACAAGGTATAGGTCGTTGCCGCTGCCGCCTGCCAGGCTGTCCAAGCCGCCGGCGCCGTCCAGCGTGTCGTTGCCGGCACCGCCCAGCAGCGTGTCCACGCCCGCGCTGCCCTGCAGCAGGTTGTTCAGCGCATTGCCGGTGCCGACATGGCCGGACGCGGTCAGCACCAGCGCCTCCAGGTCGGCACCCAGGGTCCAGTCGATTCCGGCCCGCACCGTGTCGCTGCCCTGCGCGGCCAGTTCGGTCACCACGTCGCCGGCATCGTCCACCACATAGGTGTCGTCGCCGCTGCCGCCGGCCAGGCTGTCGGCGCCGGCGCCGCCATCCAGGCTGTCGCTGCCGGCATTGCCGGCCAGGCTGTTGGCGATGTCGCCGCCGATCAGCGTGTCGTCGCCACTGCCGCCCCAGGCGTTCTCGATCGTCGTCGTCGTCGCCGTGGTCAGGCCGGCGTTCAGCGCGGTGATGATGTTGGAGCTGTTGGCCGTCAGCGTCACCTCGGCGCCGCGGCCCAGCTGCGTCACCAGGCCCTGGTAGTCGGCGTCGTAGCCGCCGGCCACCGCGAAGATCGGGATGATGTTCGCCGCCTCCAGCGCCAGCTTGACCTGGGCGATGAAGGGGTAGTCCTCGCCGGTGCCGGCCGGCGTGCCGTCCATGATCGCGTCGCCGTTGTTCGGGGTCAGGATGCCCGCCGCCGCGCCGTCGCCGGCGGCATGAAAGGGCGCGTCGGTGAACAGCACGACGAAGCGGGCCGAGTTGGCGCGGAAGCCGACATCGGTGCTGTGCAGCGCCAGCTGCATCAGCGCCTCGATCTGCGCCTCCGGCCCGTCATTGCCGTTGTTGGCGACCATGGCGGTGTAGGCATTGGTCAGCGCGGTGGTGTCGACCGAAAGCGCCAGCTGCTGCTGGTACACCCAGTCGCCCGCGGCGCCGAAGCCGCCGATGGCCTTGTCGCGGAAGGTGGAGACACCGAACTCCGCATTGCCCTGCACCGCCTGCAGCGCGGTGACGACCTGCGGCACCAGGCCACGCACGGTGATGATGTCATCGGCGAAGGAGCCGGTCAGGTCCTGCAGGAACTGCACGTCCAGCGGCGCCGCGGTGGTGCCGCCGGTGCCGAATGCCACGGTCCTGCCCTCGACCTCGGAGGCGGTCTGCTCCGACAGGTCCAACCGGCTGTTGCCGGTGGCCTGGCTGGCATCCAGCGTGTCGTTGCCCAGGAAGTCCTCCACCTTGGCGGCGCCGCCCTTGATCACGTAGCGGTCGTCGCCGCTGCCGCCATCCATGGTGGCGGCGCCGCTGCTGGCCGCCAGCACGTCGTCGCCGTCGCCGCCCAGCAGGGTGTCGTCGCCGCCGCCGCCGTCCAGCGTGTCGTCGCTGCTGCTGCCGCTCAGCTCGTTGTTGCCGGCGTTGCCGGTCAGCGCATGGGCGCCGCCCAGCAACTGCACCGCCTCGATGTTGTCGGCCAGGGTCCAGTCGGTGGTGACGATGACCGTATCGAAGCCGCCGCCCGCGGCCTCCACCACCACGTCGCCGGGGTTGCGGATGGTGTAGGTGTCGTTGCCGTCGCCGCCGACCAGGCTGTCGCCGCCGCCATTGCCGTCCAGGCTGTCATTGCCGCCGCCGCCCAGCAGCGTATCGGCGCCGCTGCTGCCGAGGATGCTGTTGTCCAGCGCATTGCCAGTGCCGATATGGCCGGCAGCGGTCATCACCAGCGCCTCGACGTTGTCGGCCAGGGTGATATCGACACTGGCTATCACCGTATCGGCGCCGGCACCCGCGGCCTCGCTGACCACGTCGCCGATGTTGTCCACCACATAGGTGTCGTTGCCGGCGCCGCCGGCCATGCTGTCGGCACCGCTGCCGCCGTCCAGGTTGTCGGCGCCGGTATTGCCCAGCAGCGTGTCGGCGCCCGCCGCGCCGGCCAGGCTGTCGCCGCCCGCCGCCGCCATCAGCAGGTTGTCGCCGGCATTGCCGGTGCCCAGGTGGCCGGCCGCGGTCAGCACCAGCGCTTCCACATTGTCGGCCAGGGTGAGGTCGATGCCGGCCTGCACGGTATCGGTGCCGCCGCCCGCGGCCTCGCTGACCACGTCGGCGGCGTTGTCCACCACGTAGCTGTCGTTGCCGGTGCCGCCGGCCATGCTGTCGGCACCGCTGCCGCCGTCCAGGCTGTCATTGCCCGCGCCGCCCAGCAGCGTGTCGTTGCCGGCGGCGCCCGCAAGGACGTTGCCCAGGTCATCAGCCGTCAGCAGGTTGTCCAGCGCATTGCCGGTGCCGTGCGTGGCGGCGCCGGTCAGCAGCAGCGCCTCCACATTCGCGGTCAGCGTGTAGTCCACCGCGGCGCGCACCGTGTCGGCGCCACCGCCCACGGCTTCGCTGACCACATCGCCGGCGGCGTCCACCACATAGGTGTCGTTGCCCGCGCCGCCAGCCATGCTGTCGGCGCCGCTGCCGCCGTCCAGGCTGTCGTTGCCGGTGTTGCCGGTCAGCGTGTCGTTGCCGGCCAGGCCCAGCAGCGTGCTGTCCGTGGTGTTGGCCACCAGCGTATTCGCCAACTCGTTGCCGGTACCGGCCTGGGCGGCGCCGGTCAGCACCAGGCCTTCCAGATTGGCGCCCAGCGTCCAGTCCAGCCCGGTGCGCACCGTGTCGGTGCCGCCGCCCGCGGCTTCGCCGACCACATCGCCGGCGTTGTCCACCACATAGCTGTCGTTGCCCGCGCCGCCGGCCATGCTGTCGGCGCCGCTGCCGCCATCCAGGCTGTCATTGCCGGTGCTGCCCAGCAGCGTGTCGTTGCCGGCCAGGCCCATCAGCGTATTGGCGCCGCTGCCGGCGGTCAGGCTGTTGTCCAGCTCGTTGCCCTGGCCGACATGCGCGGTGCCGACCAGCACCAGGGCCTCCAGGTTGGCGCCCAGGGTGTAGGCGATGCCGGCCTGCACGGTGTCGGTGCCGCCACCCGCCGCCTCGGTCACCACGTCGGCGGCGTTGTCCACCACGTAGATGTCGTTGCCCGCGCCGCCGGCCATGCTGTCGGCGCCGCTGCCGCCGTCCAGGCTGTCATTGCCGCCGCCGGCCACCAGGCTGTCATTGCCGGCGCCGCCCGCCAGGGTGTTGTCGCCGCTGCCGCCATCCACCGTGTCGTTGCCACCGCCGGCGTCCACCGCGTCGTTGCCGCCGGCGGCGCTGATGCTGTCATTGCCGCCCAGGCCGTAGATGCTGTCGGCCGTCTCGCCGATCAGGTGCAGCCCGCCGAAGCCCGCGCCCATCGTGTCGGCGCCGTTGGTGCCGTAGATGTTCGGGTCCGGCTGCCAGGTGGCGGGGTCGAACACGACGTTGCTGGCCTCGCCGGTGCTGCCGGGAGAGCCGACCAGCAGGTCCGGGTTGCCATCCAGGTTCACATCCCCGGCCAGGGCCACCGCCGCGCCGGTCAGGCTGCCGGCGGCGCCGACGATCTTGCCGCCACCGATGCCCTGCGCCACCAGCGAGAGGTCCACATTGGCGGTGCCGCCGCCCCAGACCACATAGACCGCGCCGGCATTGGCGCCGCCCTCGGCATTGCGGGGGGTGCCGATCACCAGGTCAGCCACGCCATCATGGTTGAAGTCGGCGCCGCCGGTGACGGACATGCCGACCAGGTCGCCCGCCGCCTCCGGCGTGATCATGTAGCCGCCCAGGCCGGCGGCGACATCGCCGAGCAACACCTCCGTGGTGCTGGACTTGCCGAACACCACATAGGCATGGCCGCCGCTCGGCGCGCCCAGCAGGATATCGCCCAGCCCGTCGGCATTCACGTCGCCGATGCCGCTGACCGCGGCGCCGCCCCCGTCGCCGGCCTGGCCGGTGATGCGGAAGCCGCCGGTGCCGGCGGCGATGCTCGCCAGCGAGACCTCGGTGCCCGTGGCCTTGCCGAAGACCACATAGGCCGCGCCGGCGTTGGCGCCACCGGCATCATTGCCCGGCGCGCCGACCAGGATTTCCCCAAGGCCGTCACCGTTCAGATCGGCCAGGGAGACCAGCGCGGTACCGGCCGCGTCGCCGGCCGCCTCGCCCTTGATGCGGAAGCCACCGGTCCCGGCGGCGACGCTGGTCAGGTTCACCGGGGCGTCGGTGGCCTTGCCCCAGACCACATAGGCGGCGCCGGCATCCAGGCCGCCGGCATCATTGCCGGCCGCGCCGACCAGCACCTCCGCCAGGTGCTTGGCGTCGCCGTTCAGGTCGCCGATGGCGGCCAGGGCGGCGCCGGCATGGTCGCCGGCGGCCTCGCCCTTGATGATGTAGCCGACGCCATTGCCGCTGCCGCTGGCGGGGTCCAGCAGGTCGATGCCGCCCGAGGTCGCCATGCCCCACAGCACGAAGGCGGCGCCGGCATCCAGCTTGGTGCCGTTCTCCATCAGCGGTGCGCCGACCAGGATTTCCGCCCGGCCGTCATTGTTCAGGTCGGAGATGCTGCCGACCGCGGCGCCGGCATGGTCGCCGGCCCGGCCGCCATCGATGATGATCTCGCTGGTGCTGTCGCCCAGCGCGCCGCTGCCGCCGGGCGTCGCGGTGCCGAAGGTGAGGTAGACCCGGCCGGCATCCAGCGCCTTGTCGTCGCTGCCGGGCGCGCCGGTGATGATCTCCGGCATCAGGTCGCCGTTCAGGTCGGCAATGGAGGCAACCCAGTTGCTGCCCGTGGCACCGCTGGCGGAGGGCGCGAAGTCGCTCGGCGCTTCCGGCGTGTAGCGATAGCCAGCGCCGGCCAGGATGCTGGCCAGGTACAGCTTGGTGGATGGAATCGCCATGGTCGTTGCTCGCTCCGCCGCGCGCATGGGGGGACCGGGCCTGGGCCACCCTGGCTGCGCGACCCAACCCTAGGTGGCCGACCTGACGGCAACCTGACGGTAAGGGCGAGTATGAGGATTGACTAAAGTTTACCCGGCTTGACCGGCCGGCGCCGGAAAGGCCAGCACCGCCTCGAAGCCCGCCGCCGCCCCGCGCGCCGGGGAATGCAGCCGCAGCGCCCCGCCCATCTGCCGCATGATGCTTTCCACGATGGCCAGCCCCAGGCCGCTGCCGGGGCGGTCCGCGTCCAGCCGGTGGAAACGCTCGGTCAGCCTGGACAGGTTGGCCGCGGGCACCACCGGGCCGTCATTGCTGACGGCAATCTCCAGGCCCGGGCCCAGCCGCACCAGGATCTCGCCCCCCGGCGTGCCATGCAGCAGCGCGTTGTCCAGCAGGTTGCGGAAGGCGATGCCCAGCGTGTCCAGGTCCGCCGCCAGGATGAAGCTGCCGGCCCCGCCCCTGTCCAGCCGGAAGCGGCCGGCCTGGCCCGCCTGGCGATTGGCATCCGCCACCAGCAATTCCAGCAGCGGCAGCACGTCCTGCGCCTCGCCCGTCATGGCCAGGCCGGCCTCGGCCCGGCTGAGTTGCAGCAACCGCTCCGCCAGCCGGGCCATGCGCCGCATCTCCGCCACGATGGCCAGGGCGCGCTGGCCTAGCGGCGTGTCCTCGCCCAGCCGGGCGGCCAGCACCTGGGTCTGCGCCATGGCCGCGGCCACCGGGGTACGCAGCTCATGCGCGCTGTTGGCGGCAAAGCTGCGTTCGCTTTCCATGGCATGGGCAAGGCGCAGCAGCAGCTGGTTCACGTCGACCACCATGGTACCGAGTTCCTCCGGCAGGCCGGCCACCGGCAGCGGTGCCAGGTTGCTGCGGCTGCGGCCGGCAATCTCCCGCTGCACCGCCAGCAGCGGCTTCAGGCCGCGCCGGACCGAACGGCGGATGAGCCAGATGGCCACCGGCACCAGCCCGCCCAGCGGCAGCAGCAGCAGGAGGATGGCGTTGACGATCGGCTCGCGCCGGTGCCCGGCCGGCTCGGCGATCTCGATCGCGTAGCGCCCGTCCACCGAAAGTTCCGAATAGACCCGACGGCCAACGGCGTCCCAGGCGAAGCCGGTGGCCACCGGCAGCACGAAGGGTCGCATCGGCGCCTGGTGGGAGCGCAGCTTCACCTGCCCATCCACCGTCAGCACCTGATAGGTGATCTATTCGTCATGCGGCACCGCCGGCAGCGTCGGCGGATGCGCGTCGCCGGCGGCCAGTTCCAGCACCGCGCCGTGGTCGGCCAGGATCGCCGGCAGCAGGTGCTGGGCGGTTTCCTGCAGCACGCTGTCGAACTCCTCATGCAGCTCGAACCGCACCGCCAGCACCGCCAGCGCCGCCGCGGCCAGCCAGCTGAGCGTGATGCCCAGCGTCAGCGAGCGGATCAGCTGGCCGCGCAGGCTCCACGCGCCGGGCTTCATGGCCGCAACCGGTAGCCGACGCCGCGCAGCGTCTCGATGACGCCGGCGCCCAGCTTGCGGCGGATGCGGCTGATATAGACCTCCAGCGCGTTGCCCCCCGTTTCTGCGGCCATGAAGCCGAGCATGTCCTCGATCTGCTCGCGCGCCATGACGGCACCGGGGCGGCGGGCCAACAGGTGCAGCAGCTCCCATTCCCGCGCGGTCAGCGGCACCGGCTCACCCTGGCGGGTCGCCACGCAGCCGGTGAAGTCCAGCGAGACCGCGCCCTCGTCGCAGGCCACCGCCTGTTCGCCGAAGCTGCGGCGGCACACCGCCTGCGCCCGCGCCACCAGTTCCGCCAGGTCGAAGGGCTTCACCAGGTAGTCGTCGGCCCCGGCATTCAGCCCGGCGATGCGGTCGCTGACCTGGTCGCGCGCGGTCAGGATGATGACCGGCCGCCGGTCCCCCCGCGCCCGCATGCCGCCCAGCAGGTCCAACCCGGAGCCGTCCGGCAGGCGCAGGTCCAGCAGCACCAGGTCCGGATTGCCGCTGGCCAGGCGCTCCTGGGCATCGGCGACGCTGCGGGCCCAGGCAACCTGGTGGCCGGCCAGGGTCAGGTGTTCCTGCACCGCCCGGCCGAGGCCGGGTTCGTCCTCCAGCAGCAGGATCCGCATCAGGCATTACCCCGGTTGGCATGGCCGGATCGCGTTGGCGAGACATAGCACCAGGGGCGCTTTTCGGGAACGGACTGCGCGGCGGGGTTGTGGCGATGCCCGACCGGGTGATGGGAAGGTGGCGGCGAACCGGCTTCATGCTTGTCCGAATAGGAAGCCACCAGCCTGTCCCTTGCGACGACATGGAGCGGTCGATCCGGCGGGAGGCACCGTTCCTGCCGGGCCAGCAGCGCCGGCAGCGACTGGCCCCGGCGCCCTCGCAGGACCGAGGGGGGGCACGGACGACGCAACTAAAAAGCCGTATGCCCGCAATGACGGCCGTCAGGGCGGCGAAAGTTTCAACAACGCTTCTATTAACTACTACTGAAGCATTGAAGGCGCACGTATTCGTCAACTTAAAGTAAACCAATTTAAATGAGAATGATTGCTCCCACCCCCAATTTGCTGCCAGCGGCCATGTCGGCGCCAGGTAATCCCTGGCGCACCATGGCTCACCTCGGCCTGCGCGCATGGTTGCTGTTGTTGGCGGCGATGGTGACGCTGCCGCTTCTTGGCGTGACCATCGCCAGCCTGTTGCGCGACCACGACATCGCCCGCCAGCGGTCAGAGGAACAACTGGTGATGCAGGCCCGCGCCCTGGCCTTCACGGTGCAAAGCCAGCTGGCCACCGCTGCCGCTGTCGCCCGCACCCTCGCGCATTCGGTCGCGCTGGCCCGTGGCGACCTGGCAGGCTTCCGCGTCGAGATGACCGCCGCCACGGTCGGGCTGGCGGGCGCCCAGGTAGCCTTGGCGGACCGGCAGTCCCGCCTGATGGCGACGACCTTGCTGCCGCCGTCCGACGTCGTGCCGCCCGACACCTTGTCCATCGCGTCCGCCTTCGCTCGGGCCGCCGGGCAGGACAGCATCTCGGACCTGTTCGTCAGCCCGGTAGGCAAACACGTCCAACTGTCCGCCACCGCCCTGGTGCCGGCGCTGGCCGACGCGGCGGCAACCTACCCTGGCGCGGTCAATGTCCTGCTGCGCCCAGCCTTCTTCGCGCCCATGCTGCACGCCCAGACGCAGGCCCATGCCCCCGGCTGGGTGGCGATGCTTGCGGACCGGCAGTTGCGCATCGTCAGTCGCAGCGACGACACCGAGCGCGTCGCCTATGTCCAGCGCATCCCGCCGGAAATGGTGGCTGCGGTGCAACGGGGCGCATCCGGCGTCACCCGCGTCCTCCGGCCAAGCGGCGTGGTCGCGGTGGACGCCTTCGCCCGCGTCGCCGGCAGCGACTACGTGGTGGTCATCGGCCAGCCGGAGGCGGAGTTCGCCCAGGGCCAACGCGGCTCTCTGTGGGCGGTGCTGGCGGTGGCGGGGCCGCTGGTCCTGGCAGGCTTCGGCCTGGCGATCTGGCTCAGCAACCGGATCACGCGGGCCGTCGGCGCCCTGGCGGTGCCGGCCGGCAACGGCACGGAAGGGCTGCGCTTCCGCGAGGTGGACCTCATCGCCGAACGCCTGGCCTCGGCCGAGCGTTGGCGGCTGATGCTGCTGCACGAGATGAAGCATCGGCTGAAGAACACGCTGATGAGCGTGCAGTCGCTGGCGGTGCAGACCCAGAAGGCCCACCCGAACGACCCCGCGCAGTTCCAGCACGCCTTCTCTGGTCGGCTGGCCACGCTTGCCCGGGCGCATGACCTGCTGACGGAAACCTCGTGCGAGACGCTGGACTCCGACGCGGTGATGGCCGCCGCGCTGGCCCCCTGGCTTGACGCGCCCGGCCACGCGGTCAGCTTCCGCATCGGCCGAAGCTTCATGATGGGGCCGCGCCAGGCCCAGGCGCTGATGCTGGCGCTGCATGAACTGGCCACCAACGCCGCGAAGTACGGCGCGCTGTCGTGCCCGGGCGGCACCGTGCACATCGACTGCACGCTGGACGAGGACAGCGGCTTTGCCCGCATCGGGTGGATGGAGACCGGCGGCCCCGTGGTGGTCGAGACGGCGCGGCGCGGTTTCGGCTCGCGCCTGCTGGAGGTGTTGCTCCCCCAGGACCTTGGCCCCGGCGCCACCGTGCTGCGCGAACTGAACCCGGCGGGATTGCGCGCCAGCATCGGCTTCCGCCCGCAGGCCTCGGCCGCGCCGGTGGGCGATTAGGGCAACGCCCGCAGGCGGCATGGCGGATGGTGGGTGGGTCCGCCATGCGCCCCGCAGCAGCCCGTGCTCGCAGCGATCCAGCATCCCACCAGCCCACTCGCCTGCAATGGCGAGCGGCCGGTGTCGAAGCCTTCCTCAGCAGCGTGAGCCTGCCTTCCTGCCCACGCCCAGCCGCGCCACCCAGCCTACATCGCGGCCAGGCGGCGCTCAGTGCCGGTCAGGCCGCCCGCACGCGGGTGAGGAACCTGCCCACCTCGGCGCGCAGCGTCTCCGCCTGCTCCGCCAGGGCTGCCGAGGTGGATTGAACCTGGGTGGCCGCGCCGGTGGTCTCGCCAACCGCCGCCGTCACGCCCTCGATGGCGCTGGCAATCTCGGTGGTCCCGGCCGCGGCACGCTGCACGTTCTGGGCAATGTCCCGCGTGGCCGCCCCCTGTTCCTCCACCGCCGCGGCAATGGCGGAGGTGACCTCGTTGACCTGGGTGATGCTGTCGCGGATCGCGCTGATCTCGCTGACCGCGGCGATGGTCGCCGCCTGCATCGCCTGGATCTGCGTGGCGATGTTGCCGGTGGCCTGCGCCGTCTGGTTGGCCAGCGCCTTCACTTCGCTGGCGACCACGGCGAAGCCCTTGCCGGACTCACCGGCCCGCGCGGCCTCGATCGTGGCGTTCAGCGCCAGCAGGTTGGTCTGCCCGGCGATATCGCCGATCAGCCGGGTCACCTCGCCGATGCGGGCGGCGGCCTCGCTCAGCGCGGCGACGGTGACATTGGTGCGGTTCACCTGGTCCACCGCGGCGCCGGCCATGCGGGCGCTGCTGGTCACCTGGCGGCTGATCTCGGCGACCGAGGCAGCCAGTTCCTCGGTGGCGGCGGCCACCGTGTTGACGTTGCCGCTGGCCGCCAGGGTGGCCGTGGCAACGGTGGCAGCGCGGGTGTTGGTGGCCTCCGCCGTCTGCACCATGGAACCGGAGGCGACGTTCAGCTCGGTGGCGGCGGACGCGATGCTGTCCACGACGACGCCGACGCTGGTCTCCAGCGTACTGGCCATGTCGGCCAGCGCCGCCTTGCGGCCCGCCTCGCCGCGCTGGCGAATGGTTTCCTGTTCGGCCCGCAACCCCACGGCTTCGGCCAGGGTCGCCGCCAGCTTGCCCAGCGCCGTGCCCATGGTGCCGATCTCGTCGCTGCTCGCGGTCAGGTTCACGGCCGCGCTCAGGTCACCGCTGGCCAGCCGATGCATGTTGGCGGCCAGCACCTTCAGGGGGCGAACAACGCCGACCGTGGTCACCAGCACGCCAAGGGCCAGGCTGCCGGCAATGCCGACCACCAGGATGACCAGGGCATTGCGCCCCGCCGCCGCGGAAGCCGCCGTCACCGCCATGGTCTGCGCCTGGGACCGCTCCTCCAGCACAGCGGCAAGCCCGCGGGCCAGGCCGCGCACCGCATCCACCTGCGGACGGAACTCCGCGGCCATCACCTGGCGGCCGGCCTCGCTGCGGGCAGGGTCCTGCATCAGGGCCAGGCCACGCATCGCGATGCCATGCGCCGTCATGAAGTCACGCTCGTAGTTGGCCAGGGTCGCCGCTTCCGGCGTGCCGGCCACGGCCGGGCGGACCCGCCCGGCCAGGGCCGTGACATTGGCCGGCATGCGCTGCAGGTCGCGAACGATGGCGGCCACCGCTTCCGGCTCCGGGAAGGCCATGGCGAGCCAACCCATCCGCGCCAGGTCCGTAGCGCCGCGGCTCAGGCGAACGGCATTGGTCGAGGCGGTCGCGTGGCGTTGCAGCAGGTCGGTATAGGCCTCGTCGCTGGTTCGCATCGCGTTCCAGCTGTAGCCGCCGGCCGCCAGCGCCAGCACCCCCAGCAGCATCAGCGGCAGCAGGGATTTCAGGGAAACCCTGGTATTCCGCAGAAGGTTGAGCATGAGGGCCTCCGGGCCGGGCCAGTAGTGGCCAGCGGCCAGAAGCGCAGCGAGGTATGACCGCGACCTTAAGTCACGCGGCCGGGCACCACCCCCTTCCCTGCCGCGACCCACCACCCGGCGGTGGCTGCTACGCGCCCTTCGGCAACCTGCGCGCTTGCAGCCGGGGTCGCGGTGCCGGCATGCTCGCCGCGACAGGGCCGGGGACGTCGCCATGCGGTTGACACGACGCGTTCTCGCGGAAATCGGCTTCGCCTCGGCCGGCCTGACGCTTTCCGGCCTCGGCCTTGCCCCCGGCGCCCTGGCCCAGCCGCAGCCCGTTGCCCCGGTGGCCGAGGATGAGCCCGTCCTGCGGATCGAGACCGGCGCCCATGTCGCCCGCACCGGCGACAGCGCGGTGGACGCCGCCCAGCGCCTGCTGGTCACCGCCAGCGACGACAAGACCGCGCGGCTGTGGTCGCTGCCCGACCTGCGCGCGCTGGCCGTGCTGCGCCCGCCGCTGGGGCCGGACCGCGACGGCAGCATCCATGCCGTGGCAATGACGCCGGATTGCCGCCTGGCCGCGCTGGGCGGCTGGTTCGGCACCGCGGGCCGCGACGGCGTGCTGGTCTTCGACCTGCAATCCCACCAAGTGGTGCGGCACCTGGCCGGCATGACCAGCACCGTCAATCGCTTGGCGATCTCGGCGGATGGCAGCCGGCTGGTGGCCGGCGGCGGCGACCGCGGCCTAGTCGCCTGGCGCCTGGCCGATGGCGCCCTGCTCTGGCGCGACAGCGACTACGCCGGCGGCGTCAACGGCCTGGCCTTCGCCGCCGATGGCCACCTGGCCGCCACCGCCGCCGATGGCGCGCTGCGGCTGTACGATGCCGCCGGCCACCGGCTGCAGAAGCTGGTCACCACCGCCGGCCGCAACCCCGCCGGCGTGGCCTTTGCGCCAAATGGCCGCCACCTCGCCGTCTCCTACTGGGATGCGCCGGTGCTGGAGGCGCGCGACGCCGCCAGCCTGTCGGTGCAGCGGCTGCCCGACCTGGCCAATGCCGGCTTCACCGGCACCACCGCGGTCGGCTGGAGCGCGGATGGCGACACCCTTTTCGCCGGCGGCCGGTCGGACGCGCTGGACGCCCCGCCGCTGCGCCCGGTCTATGCCTGGGGCAGCCAGGGCAGCGGGCCGCGCCAGCTGGTGTTCCCCGGCTACGGCAATGCCGCCGGCGGGCTGCAACCGCTGGCCGGTGGCCGCCTGGCCTACAACTCCCTGTCGGGCGACATCGCCGTGCTGGACGGCCGCGGCGGCATCCTGGCCGAGCGCCCGGGCGGCGCCGGCAACCTGCGGCGCGCCGCGGGCGACAATGCCTCCCAGCTGATGCCGCTCTCGGCCGATGGCCGCAGCGTCGCCTGGGTGTTCCTGCCGACCCAGGGCCGCTGGCACCGCTTCGACAGCGCCACCGCGGAGCTGGTGCTGGGCGAGCCGCCGGCCGAGGGCATGACCCGCGCCGTGCGCGAGGTGCCGGGCCTGGCGGTGACCGACTGGGCAGCCGGCCTGGCGCCCAAGGTCAATGGCCGGACGGTGGCGCTGGCGCCAGGCGAAAGGTCGCAGGCCGCGGCGGTCGGCAATGGCCGGGCGCTGCTGGGCACCGGCTGGAACCTGCGGCTGTTCCGGCCGGACGCGACCGAGGTCTGGCACAAGCCGCTGCAATCCCAGGCGCTCAGGGTCAACCTCTCGACCAATGGCCGGCTGGCGGTCTGCGCCCAGGCGGATGGCACCATCCGCTGGTACCGCGCCACCGATGGCACCGAGCTTCTGGCGCTGTTCGTCACCCCGGACGCCAGCCGCTGGGTGGCCTGGACCCCCGGCAGCTTCTACGCCGCCGGCCCGGGCGGCGAGGACCTGATCGGCTGGCACGTCAACCGTGGCCCGGCGCGGGCCGGTGACTTCTTTCCCGGCAGCCGCTTCCGCGACCAGTTCTACCGGCCGGACGTCGTCCGGCTGGTTCTGGCAACGTTGGATGAGGCCGAGGCGCTGGGCCAGGCCAATGCCCGGCGCGCCGCCCCGGCGCGGGAAAACCCCGGTGCGCCGGCACGGGACGTCGCCCGCCCCGCCCCCCTGCCGGTGGCGCTGGTGGCCGACCTGCCGGCCATCGCCACCATCCTGGACCCGGCGGAGGATGCCGAGCTGCCCGCCGGCCCGGCCGCCATCAGCATCAGCCTGCGGTCGCCCAGCGGCGCCGCCGTCACCCAGGTGGTGCCGTTGCTGGACGGCAGCCCGGCGGTGGGCGCCAGCGCGCTGAGCCCGCTGCCCACCCCGCCGGAGGCCGCCGCGCGGGGCGAGCAGCATTATCGCTTCACCCTGCCCCTGCCGCCCGGCCGTACCAGCCTGCTGGCGGTGCGGGCGGATACCGCGACGCGCGAGGGGCTGGTGGCCACCCGCCGGCTGCGCGCCGCCGCCGGCCCGGCCGCCCCGGCGCTGGGCGGCGCGGCGGCCGGGCCACGGCTGAACGCGCTGCTGGTCGGTGTTTCCGACTACGCCAACCCCAGCTACCGCACCGGTGTCGGCTTCGCCGCCAAGGACGCGCTGGACCTGGCGGAGGTGCTGCGCGCCCAGGCCCAGCGCAGCCTGTTCCGCGACCAGGTGCAGGTGCGGACCCTGACCAACGGCCAGGCCACCCGCGGCGCCGTGCTGGAGTCGCTGCGCGCGCTGCGCGGCGCCACCCGGCCGGACGACGTCACCATCGTCAGCTTCGCCGGCCATGGCGTGCTGGATGAAGGCGCCACCCACTTCATGCCGCAGGATGGCGACGTGGAGCACCTGGCCTCCACCGCGGTGGACCCGGCGCAGCTGGGCGGGCTGGTCGCTGCGCTGCACGGCCGGGTGCTGGTGCTGTTCGACATCTGCCACGCCGGCAACGCGCTGTTCGCGGCGCAGCGCCTGCCGGACATGTCCGGCCTGGTGAACCAGATGCGCAAGCCCGGCGCCGGGGTGATGGTGCTGGCCGCCACCCCGGCGTCGGAGACCGCCATCGAGGTGCCGGGCGGGCAGAACGGCGCCTTCACCGACGCGGTGCTGCGCGGCCTGCGCGGCGGCGCCCAGCCGGATGCCGAGGGCCTGGTCTATACCGACCAGCTGATCGCCTATTCCAAGCGCTGGATGCGCCAGGCCTACCGGCGCAACCCCATCAGCTACCCGCTGGACCCCAACCTGCCGGACTTCCCGCTGCTGTCCGTGCAGTAGCGCGGGGGTGGGGCGGGCGGCGGTGGACCGCGCGGGGCGACGAAGCTTCGCTTCGCGCCGGGCCGACGAAGCTCCGCTTCGCGGCGGGCCGATGACCCTTCGGGCCGCGGCGGGCGGAAGCCTTTGGCAAGGCTTGCCTTCCGTCCCGGCTTGGGCCAAACCCCTTCGCATCTGTCTTTCCTGCCGCTGGAGAAGCCCATGGCCTCGGCGTTCGACCGCATCGCCGACCTCATCGCCGAGACATCCGACGTCCCGCGCGAGAAGATCACCCCTGATTCGCACGTGATCAACGACCTGGGCATCGACAGCCTCGACTTCCTCGACATCGTCTTCGCCATCGACAAGGAATTCGGCATCAAGGTGCCGGTCGAGGCCTGGACGCAGGAGGTCAATGCCGGCCGCGCCCCGGCCGAGAATTTCTTCGTGATGAAGAACCTCGCGATCCGCGTCGAGGAACTGGTTGCCGCCAAGCAGGCGCCCGGTGCCTGAGCGCCCGCGGCCCGGCGTGGCCGCCGCGCGCCCCGGTGCGCCGGCAACCCCGTGCCGCTGGCCTGAACGGGCAGGCGCCTCCGCCCGCGCGCGGTCATCCGGACGGAGTTGGCCCTAGCCGCCATGCGCCTCGAATACTTCGAGATGATCGACCGCATCACCGCGGTCGACGAAACCAGCCTGACGGCGGAATGCCTGGTGCCGCCGGCCGCCGGCAACCCGGTCTTCGCCGGCCACCTGCCCAGTTTTCCGCTGATGCCCGGCGTGCTGCTGATCGAGACCATGGCCCAGGCCAGTGGCTGGCTGCTGCTGCACCGGCTCAACTTCACCCGCATGCCGCTGCTGGCCAGCGTGAAGGAAGCCAAGCTGCGCAGCTTCGTGCTGCCGGAGGCCAGCCTGCAGGTCCACGCCACGCTGCTGCATGAAGGCTCCGGCTACGCCGTGGCCCAGGGCCGCATCACCAGCAACGGCAAGAAGGTGTGCGAGGTGGAACTGACGCTCCGCGCCCTGCCCTTCCCGACGCCGGACCTGGCCGCCATGGTGCGCGAACGCGCCCGCAGCCTGGGGCTGACCGTGGCGGAGCCGGCATGACCGCCGAGGTCTGGATCACCGGCATCGGCCTGGTCTCCTCGCTCGGCGAGGGCGCCGGCCCGCACCTGGCCGCGTTGGCCGACCCGGCCTTTCCGCCGGTGCTGGACCGCGACAGCTTCGCCCCCTGCACCATCCACCCGCTGCCGGCCCTGCCGTTCGAGGCGCAGATGCCGCGCCGCGACCTGCGGCAGATGGAGACCTGGCAGCGCCTGGGCGTCTACGCCGCCGGCCTGGCGCTGGACAGCGCCGCCGCCAAGCCGCTGGCCGCCGAGATCGACCTGATGGTTGCCGCCGGCGGGGGTGAGCGCGACGTGGCGCTGGACCAGGCGATCCTGACCGAACTCGCCGCCGTGCCGGAAGCCGAGCGCCCGGCCTGGCTGAATCAGCGCATCGCCGGCGGGCTGCGGCCCACCCTGTTCCTGGCGCAGCTGCCCAACCTGCTGGCCGGCAGCATCACCATCGTCCATGGCGTCGCCCGCTCCTCCCGCACGCTGATGGGCATGGAGCTGGCCGGCGCCGACGCGCTGCGCCTGGCACTGTCCCGCGTCGCCCATGGCGGCAGCGCCATGACCCTGGTCGGCGCCAGCCTGAACCCGTCCCGCTGGGACGAGCTGATGACCTACGGCACCGCCGGGCTGAACTGGCAGGCCGAGTGGCTGCCGGTGGCGCAGCGCCCGGCGCCCGGCGGCATCTGCCTGGGCGGCCTCGGCTGCTTCCTGCTGCTGGAGGAAGCCGGCCACGCCCGCGCCCGCGGCGCCACCCCCTTCGCCCGGCTGGCGCATGTCGGCACCGGCATGGCCCAGCGCCAGGGCCAGGACACCGCCACCGCCAGCGCCGCCGGCCTGCTGGCCGCCCTGCGCGACCGCCTGCGCCCCGGCGCCGCGGTGCTGAGCGCCGCCAGCGGCGCCGCCGCCACCGCCGAGGAAGCCGCCTTCCTGGCCAGCACCGGCGCCGGCCCGGCCCGCTTCACCGCCGATGTTTTGGGCCACGGCGTGGAGGCCAGCTTCCCCGCCGCCATCGCCCTGGCCGCGCTGCAGACCCAGGCCGGCCTGGCGCCGCAAACCCTGGTCAGCGGCTTCGGCGCCTGGCGGGGCGAAGCCCTGGGCCTGGTGGAGGCGGTATGAGCCAAACGCGCGCCATCGCCGTCACCGGCATCGGCCTGGTCACGCCCCTGGGGTTCGGCGTGGCCGACAGCTGGGCGGCGCTGCTGGCCGGCAAGTCCGGCGTCCGGCCCATCACCCGCTTCGCCACCGACAACCTGAAGACCCGCTTCGCCGCCAGTGTCATGCTGCCGGCGGAAAGCGGCGGCCGCTTCGTCTCCGCCGCCGACCGGCTGCACGCCTATGCCGGCATGGCGGCCGAGGAAGCCCTGGCCATGGCCGGGCTGGGTGGCCGCGGCGGCTTCCCCGGGCCGCTGGTGCTGGGCATGCCGCCGATCGAGGTGGAGCTGCCGGACCGGCTGGCCCTGTTGGCCCGCGCCGAGACCCCCGACTATGCCGGCCTGACCACCGCCGCCGTGCAGCCCGGACTGGCCGACCGCACCCTGATGATGGCCGCCCCGTCCCGGCTGGCCGCGCGCTTCGGCACCCGTGGCGCGCCGATCTCGCTGACCACGGCCTGCGCCACCGGCGTCACCGCCCTGCAGGTGGCCATGGAAGCCATCCGCTTCGGCGAGGCCGATTGCGTGCTGTGCATCAGCGGCGAAAGCAGCATCCAGACCGAGGCGCTGATCCGCTTCTCCCTGCTGCAGGCGCTGTCCACCCGCAACGACAGCCCGGAGACCGCGTCGCGCCCGTTCGACGCCACGCGCGACGGCTTCGTCATGGCCGAGGGCGCCGCCTGCCTGGTGCTGGAAAGCGCCGCCCACGCGAAGGCGCGCGGCGCGAAGCCGATGGGCTGGGTGCTGGGCGGCGGCGAGTTCGCCGACGGCTTCCACCGCACCCGCGCCAACCCGGATGGCAGCACCATCGTCACCGCCATGCAGCGCGCGCTGGACGATGCCGGGATTGCGCCCGGCCAGGTGGACTACATCAACGCCCACGGCACCAGCACGCCCGAGAACGACAAGATGGAATCGGCCGGCATCCACGCCGTGTTCGGCGCCACGCCGCCGCCGGTCTCCTCCAACAAGTCCAGCATCGGCCACAGCATCAGCGCCAGCGGCGCCATCGAGGCGGTGTTCAGCCTGCTGACCATCCGCGATGGCATGCTGCCGCCGACCATCAACTACACCACGCCGGACCCGGCCATTACGCTGGACGTGGTGCCGAACGTGGCGCGGGCGGCCCGGGTGCAGCGGGTGCTGTCCAACTCCTTCGGCTTCGGCGGGCAGAATTCCTGCCTGGTGCTGGGCGCGGAACCGGAGTCGGGCGCGCCCTAGCCGGCGGCCCCCTCCCGGCTTCCCGGGCGGCCCCAATTGCGCACCGCACCATAGCCGGGCTACAGCCTGCGTCCCTGATCCGAGGCACCATCCCATGCGCGCCCTGCAATTGTTCGGCGACCGCGACCTGCGCATCACCGAGATCGCCCCGCCCCCGCCGCCCGGCGAGGGCGAGGTGCAGCTCCGCATGCTCGGCGTGGCGCTGAACCATATCGATGTCTGGGGCTGGCGCGGCATGGCCTTCGCCAAGCGCAACCTGCCGGTCACGGTGGGCGTGGAGGCGGTGGGCGAGGTCGCCGCCATCGGCCCCGGCGTGACGCAATGGCAGGTGGGCCAGCGCGTGGTGCCCTATGGCGCGCTGGTCTGCGGCCACTGCCGCCACTGCAAGGCCGGCCGCGACAACCTGTGCGAGAACGTCGCCGGCGTGCGCGGCTTCCACGTCAACGGCTTCGCGCAGGACCTGGCCAACATCCCCGCCCGCCTGCTGCTGGCGGTGCCGGATGGCGTGGCGACCGAAGACGCCGCCTGCGCCGCCGTCACCTTCTCCACCGTGCAGCACATGCTGTTCGACAACGCCCGCCTGCAACCTGGGGAGACCGTGCTGGTGCAGGCTGCCGGCTCCGGCATCGGCACCGTGGCGGTAAAGATGGCCAAGGCCATCGGCTGCACCGTCATCGGCACGGTGGGCGACGAGGAGAAGCGCGCCAAGGCCATCGCCCTCGGCTGCGACCACGTGGTGAACTACAACACCGAACGCTTCGAGAGCGTCTGCCGCAAGGTGACGCAGAAGCGCGGCGTGGACGTGGTGTTCGAGCATGTCGGCGCCGCCACCTGGGCCGCCAGCCTGCTGTCCATGAGCATGGGCGGCCGCCTGGTCACCTGCGGCAGCACGTCGGGCGTCTCGGCCGAGACCAACCTGATGATGCTGTTCCAGCGCCAGCTGCGCCTGATCGGCAGCTTCGGCAGCGCCATCCACAACGTGGCGGAGGGGCTGGAGAAGATGGCCGGCGGCATCACGCCCGTCATCGACACGCTGGTGACGCTGGACGGCTACGAGGCGGCGCTGCACCGGCTGGAATCGCGCCGCGTCTTCGGCAAGATCGTCGTCACGCTCTGATGCATCCGGTCGCCGCCTGGCTTGCCGCGCGCTGCCTGCGCCTGGCCTTCGCGCTGGTCCGCGCCCTTGGCCCGGACCGCGCCGCCGGGCTGGGCGCCTTCGTGGCCCGTAGCATCGGCCCGCTGCTGCCGCAGCAGCGCATCGCGCTGAACAACGTGCGCGGCGCCTTCCCGGCGCTGAGCGATGCCGAGCAGCGGAAAATCGTGCGCGACGCCTGGGACAATCTCGGCCGCGTCGCCTGCGAATACGTGCATCTCGGCCGCATCTACGACTTCGACCCCGAACACCCCAACACCGGCCGGATCGAGGCCAGCGCGGAGGTCATCGCCCGCACCGAGGCGATGCGCGCCGCCGGCCCGGTGCTGCTGTTCAGCGCCCACCTGGCGAACTGGGAGCTGCCGGCCCTGGTGCCGGCGCGCCACGGCATCCCCAGCGCGGTGCTGTACCGCACGCCGAACAACCCGGTGGTGGCGGAAGAAATCCTGCGCCTGCGCCGCGGCATGATGGGCACGCTGATCCCCGCCGGCTTCGCCGCGCCGCGCCGCATGGCCGAGGCGCTGGACCAGGGCGAGCTGGTCGGCATGCTGGTGGACCAGCACTTCACCCGCGGGCCGCGCATCAGCTTCCTCGGCCGTGCCGCCTCGGCCAACCCGCTGATCCCGCAACTGGCCCGCCGCTACGACTGCCCGCTGTATGGCGCCCGCGCGGTGCGGCTGCCGAAGGGTCGCTTCCGGCTGGAGCTGGTGGGCCCGCTGGACCTGCCGCGCGACGCCGAGGGCCGGGTGGATGTCGCGGGCACCACGCAGATGATGAACGACGTCATCGCCGGCTGGGTGCGCGACACGCCCGGCCAATGGCTGTGGATGCACCGGCGTTGGCGCGGCTGACGCCACGACGAAGCTGGCGCGGCTAACACCGACCCGACGCCCGCCAAGCGGTCGCGCGTTCGCGCGCTACCCCTGCAACCGCGCCAGCGGCAGCGCCAGTTCCACCAGCAGGCCATTGTCGCGCCAGTGGAAATTGGCGCGCCCGCCCAGCTGCGCGGCGCATTGCGTCACCAGCCGCTGGCCGAAGCCCGGGCTGGCCTGGGGCAGTGCCGGGTCGCCCCGCTCGTCCCATTCCAACTGCAGCATCTCCTCGGCCTCGGCCGGCCGCCACTGCACCGCCAGGCTGCCACCGGGGCGGGAAAGCGCGCCATGCCGCGCCGCATTGGTCGCCAGCTCATGCAGCACCAGCGCCAGCGGCGGCGCGGCCAGCGCCCCCACGATCACCGGCTCGCCTTCCAGCCGCAGCCGCTCATGCTCGCCCGGGGCGCGGAACGGCGCCAGCAGCGCCTCCGCCAGGGTGTGCAGCGTGGTCTGGTGGCCGGGCGCCGGCGCCTCGGCAAAGCCGCCGCCGATCGCCAGCTTCACCAGGTCGTGCGCGCGGGCCAGCGCGTCGATCCGGCCCAGCAGCGTCGCCTTCATCTCCTGCGGCGTGGCCGCGCCACGGGCGCTGAAGCTGACCAGCCCGGCGATGACCGCGAACAGGTTCTTCACCCGGTGGTCCAGTTCCCGCACCAGCAGCGTCTGCGCGCGCTCGGCGCGCTGCCGGCCGGTGGTCTCCTCCACCATGATGCCGATGCCGGAAACCGCGTCGCTCTCGGGGTCGCGCACCGGGTAGTACTGCGCCACCCAGTCGCGGGTCATGCCTGGCGCCGCGGCGGTCCGGCCGCTGAAGGCAACGCCGGTGATGCGCTCCCCGCTGGCCAGCACCTGGCGCAGCAGCGGCTCGATCTTCTGCCGCAGGTCCGGCACCACCTGCCAGACGGAGCGCCCCAGGTGGTCCTCGGCGGCAATGCCGTTCATCCCGGCCAGCGCCTCGTTCACCCGCACGAAGCGCAGCCTGTCGTCCAGCTGGCCCAGGCCCAGCGGCGCGGTGCGATACAGCGTCTCCAGCTCCGCCAGGCGCCGGCGGGCCTCGGCCTCGGCCGCCGCCTGGGCGCGCTCGGCGCGGCGGCGGCGGGTGATGTCCTGCAAGGTCACCGCCAGCCAGGCGCGGCCCTCAAGCAGCGCCGGCCGGGGCCGGACCAGCACGTCCCGCGAAAGCCCGCGCGGCAGGTGCAACTGGGCCTCGAAGGGCTCGGCACTGGCACCGGCGGCCCGCAGCGGCGCGGCCAGCTCGCCCCCGTGCGGCACCGCCGCCAGCGCCACCGCCCAGGCGGCAGCCAGCCCCTCCGGTGTGCAGCCCAGCAGCGTCGCGGCCTCGGCATTGCCGGCCTCGGCCGCCAGCGTCCGCGGGTCCAGCAGCAGCAGCGCGATCGGCACGGCCTCCAGGAAGGCATGCAGCGCCGCGCTGCCGGCCAGCGCGCTACGCGGCGCCGGCTGCTGCCAAGCGGCGGCGATCACGTGTCGCGGCCCACCCGCCGCCGGCCCTGGCAGGGGCGATGGTTGTCCATCGATGGTTGATGCGAGGCGGCGGTGTTCACCCCCCGCTTGTCGCCCATCGCCGAACGGCTGGCGCTTCACAAAATCGTCAACAAGATTGCAGCGCCGTTACCCCTGGCGCAGCATCTCGATGATGCCGGAGAAATCCTGCCCCGCGCCGCCCCCGGCGGTGAAGGCCTGGTACAGCGCCAGCGCCTTGGCGCCCATCGCCGCGGTCATGCCGGCATCGGCCGCGGCCTGCTGCGCCAGGCCCAAATCCTTCTCCATCAGCGCGGCGGCGAAGCCCGGCTTGTAGTCCCGGTTGGCCGGGCTGGCCGGCACCGGGCCGGGCACCGGGCAGTAGCTGGTAATGGCCCAGCTCTGCGCCGTGGCCTTGCTGGTCACGTCGAACAGCGTCTGCGCCGAAACGCCCAGCTTCTCGGCCATGATGAAGGCCTCGCAGGTGCCGATCATGGTGACGGCCAGCATCATGTTGTTGCAGGCCTTTACCACCTGGCCATTACCCGGCCCGCCGCAGTGGACAATGGTCTTGCCCATGGCCTGGAACACCGGCTGCGCTTTATCAAAAGCGTCCTTCGGGCCGCCGACCATGAAGGCCAGCGTGCCGTTCTCGGCGCCCATGGTGCCGCCGGAGACCGGCGCGTCCAGCATCGGCCGCGGCATCGCGGCGGCCACTTCGCGCGCGGTGGCGACATCGATGGTGGAGCTGTCGATCAGCACCGCCCCCGGCGCCGTGGCGGCGGCCAGGCCGGACTGGCTCAGGTAGGTGTCGCGCACATGCTTGCCGGCGGGCAGCATCGTCACCAGGAACTCGGCGCCCTCGGCCGCCGCGACGCCGCCGGAAACCACCGTGCCACCGGCCGCGGCAAAAGCCTCAAGCGCGGCCGGGGAAAGGTCGAAGCCGCGCACCTCATGCCCCGCCTTCAGCAGGTTGCGCGCCATCGGCCCGCCCATGTTGCCCAAGCCAATGAACCCGATGCGTGCCATGCGGCCCTCCCCTTTTAGGTCTGCCGGCAAGGCTAGCGCCTGAACGGCGCCGGTGGAATCACCGGCGGCGCGAATCAGCCGCCGCAACAACGCACCCGCCCATTGGCAAGCCGCAACGCCGTCGCCACCATGGCGCCTCAACCCAGGGTTTTCTGCCGCATGCCCGACGCCCAGGACCGCCAGCGCCGCCGCGTGGCGCGCTACTATCGCTGGCTGGACCGCCTGGCCTTTTTGCGGGAGCTGCGGGGCCAGAGCGGCAGCGAGGCGCAGCCGGTGCATCGCCAGCTGAAGGACCCCGCCGGCGGCCCGCCCAGCGCCATGCTGGTCCACCGCCTGATGATCGAGGGCCTGGACCTGCCCGAACGCCCCCGCGTGCTGGATGCCGGCTGCGGCTATGGCGCCACCGCGCTGGACCTGATCCCGGTCATCGGCGGCGAGTGGCTGGGCGTGACACTGAGCGAGGTGCAGGCAAGGCGCGGCCAGGCCGAGGCCGAGCGCCGTGGCCTCGGCACCCAACTCAGCTTCGCGCTGCAAAGCTATGACGACCCGCTGCCCGGCGGCTTCGACCTGGCGATCGGCATCGAGAGCCTGATCCACAGCGCCGACCCGGCCCGCAGCATCGGCAACCTGGCCCGCGCGCTGCGCCCCGGCGGCTGGCTGGTGATGGTGGACGACATGCCCCAGCCCGACCTGCCCGCCGCCACCGCGGCGGATCTCGCGCTGTTCAAGCGCATGTGGCGCTGCCCGGTGGCGCCGACGCGCGACGGCTGGGTGGCCGCCATGCAGGCCGCCGGGCTGGAGTTGCAGCGCGAGGTGGACCTGACCCCGCTGACCCTGCCCCGCCCGGCCGAGGCCCTGGTGGCGCCGCTGGCCCGGCAGAAGCGCCGCGCCTGGTGGCTCGGCTGGCTCGGGCTGAGCGTGCGGGAGGAAGCCGATATCGGCGGCATGACCCTGGAGGGCCTGCTGCGGGAAGGCGCGGTGCGCTACCGCCTGCTGGTGGCGCGCAAGCCTGATGCGCCGGCACCGGCCAGCACGGAGCCGGCCAGCGCCGAGGCCTAACCCGCCAGCAGCGCCGCCCGCCCCGCCTCCACCACGAAGCTGGCGCGGTCCCGCAGCGGCGCGCCGGGCGTGGAGACGACGTCCACCGCGCGGAACACCGCCTGCATCCGCCCGGCTGTCGCCAGGTGCAGCGTGTAGCCGCGCCGGTTGTTGTAGAACCGCACATGCGGGTTCTGCGCCAGGATGCTCTCCGCCCCGCCCTCGCTGCCATCGCCGCCGCTGGTGATGCTGGTGCCGACGAACTCGGTGGCGACAACCGGGCTGGCCGGGTCGTCCGGGTTCAACCGCAACTCGCCGGCCCAGGCGGAATGCACGTCCCCGGTCAGCACCACCGCATTGGCGCGGCGCGCCGCCAGGCCCGCCAGCAGACGGGCACGGGCGGCGGGGGCGCCGTCCCACGCATCCATGTTCAGCGTGGTGCCGCGGCGGCGTTGCAGCATCATCACCTGCTGGCCCAGTACCTGCCAGGCGGCACGGGACCGCGCCGCGCCGTCCAGCAGCCATTGCTCCTGCGCTGCGCCCAGCATCTGCGCGCCCGGCCGCGCCACCGCCTCGCACGGGGCGCGGAAGCCGTCATTGCAGGGCTGCGGGTCGCGATGCTGGCGCGTGTCCAGCACGTGCAGGTCCAGCACGCCGCCGAAGCCGAAGCGCCGATGCATCACCATCGCCGGCCCGCGCGGCAGCAGCGCGCGGCGCACCGGCATGTTCTCGTACCAGGCCTGCAGGGCGGCGGCGCGGCGCAGCAGGAAGGCGGGGTCGAACCCCAGCGTCGCGCTGTGCTCGCCGGCCCAGTTGTTCTGCACCTCATGGTCGTCGAAGCTGGCGATGAACGGGTGCGCCGCATGCGCCGCCTGCAGGTCCGGGTCGGCATGGTACTGCGCGTAGCGGCGCCGATACTCGGCCAGCGTCACGCATTCGCCGCCGACATGCCGCCGCACCTCGCGGCCCCAGCGGCGCTGGCCGGTGGGCACCTCGGCGTATTCGTAGATGTAGTCGCCGTAGTGGAAGACGAAGTCCAGCTCCTCCGCGGCAATGTGGCGCCAGGCGGTGAAGTGGCCGTGCTCGTACATCTGGCAGCCGGCATTGACGAAGCGCACCGGCTGCGCGCTGCCGGCAGCCGGCGTGGTGCGGCTGCGCCCGGTGGCGCTGCGCTGGCCCTGGGCGGTGAAGCGATACCAGTAGGGCCGGCCCGGTTGCAGCCCCGTCACCTCGACATGCACGCTGTGCCCGGCCTCGGCCCGCGCCTCGGTGGCGCCGGTCTGCACGACGCGGCGGAAGCCCGCATCCTCCGCCAGTTCCCAGCCCACGGGGATGGCGCGCTCGGCGATGCCGCCGCCGAATTCCAGCGGCGCCGTCGCCAGCCGCGTCCACAGCACCAGGCCATCCGGCAGCGGGTCGCCGCTGGCCACGCCCAGGCTGAACAGTCCGCCCTGCGTCGCCTCCGCCCGCGTGCAGCCCTGGGTGACGGCCAGCGCCGCCAGCGCGGTGGCGCCGCGCAGCAGGCCACGCCGATGCAGCGCGGCCAGGTGCCTGGTGGTGCTGTCCATCGCCGCCGCCCCCGTGGAAGCGGCAGCGTAGCGGTTCAGCCGACAATGCTCCACACCGCGCCCGGGTTGCCGAAGCTGTGCTGGCCGATGATGCCGTTGTCCTGCGTCAGCCAGTCATAGATCTCGCCGCTGGTGGTGTTGCGCCACAATATGTCGGCGTTGCCGTCCCCGTTGTAGTCGCCCAGCGCCGCCGCCCTGACACTGCGTCCAGTTGCCCTCGACGTCGGTTCGCGGCATGGCTTCGGCAACGGTCATGGGGGCAAGCGCAATGAAGGTCATCATCGCGGGCGGCGGCATCGGCGGCCTGGTCGCGGCACTCTCGCTGCACGCCGCCGGCATCGACTGCGAGGTGCATGAGGCAACGCCGGAGGTCCGCCCGCTCGGCGTCGGCATCAACCTGCAGCCGCACAGCGTGCGGGAGCTGATCGAGCTGGGCCTGGGCGAGCGCCTGGCCGAGATCGGCGTCGCCACCCAGGAGTTCGTCTACGCCAACCGCTTCGGCCAGGTCATCTGGAAGGAGCCGCGCGGCCTGGCCGCCGGCTACCACTGGCCGCAATACAGCATCCATCGCGGCCGGCTGCAGGTCATGCTCTGGCAGGCGGCGGTGGAGCGCCTCGGCGCGGCCAAGGTGCAGGCCGGCCGCCGGCTGATCGGCTTCGACCAGGACGGCCTCGGCGTCTCCGCCCGCTTCCTGGACGGCCAGCAGGTGCGCGGCGACGTGCTGGTGGCGGCGGATGGCATCCACAGCGCGGTGCGCGCCCAGTTCTTCCCCACCGAGGGGCCGCCGAAATGGGCCGGCGCCCTGCTGTGGCGCGCGGTCAGCGTCGCGCCGCCCTACCTGACCGGCGCCAGCATGGTGCAGGCCGGGCATCGCGACCGGAAATTCGTCTGCTACCCCATCGGCAAGACCGGCGACGGCCGCAGCATCATCAACTGGATCGCCGAGCAGCGCTTCCCCACCGACGCCACCTGGGCGCGGGAGGACTGGAATCGCCAGGGCAAGGTCAGCGACTTCCTGCCGCTGTTCCAGGGCTGGAATTTCGGCTGGCTGGACGTGCCGGCGCTGATCCGCGGGACCGAGGCGGTGTACGAGTTCCCCATGGTGGACCGCGACCCGCTGCCCTGGTGGACCAAGGGCCGGGTGACACTGCTGGGCGACGCCGCCCACCCGATGTACCCCATCGGCTCCAACGGCGCCTCGCAGGCCATCCTGGACGCCCGCATCCTGGCGCGGGAGCTGGCGACGCAACCCGGCTGGGCCGCCGGCCTGGCCAGCTACGAGGCGCTGCGCCGCCCCGCCACCGCTGCGGTGGTCACGGCGAATCGCGGCGACGGCCCCGACCGGGTGATGGACGTGGTGCATGAACGCGCGCCCGAGGGCTTCAGCAGGCTGGAGGACGTGGTCCGCCCTGGCGAGTTGGAGGAGATCATCATGGGCTACAAGCGCACCGCCGGCATGGACCCGGCCCTGCTGAACGCGCGCGAAAGCTGGAGCGTCAGCCGCGGCTGACACTTACTGCTTGGCAACCCCTGGTTGCAGTGGTCCAGACGTCAAGATCGACCAAGCCGAGGGGCGGCATCACTAAAAAGTGATGCTCGCCCCCTGTGCCGCAAGGGCTGCCGCCTTGCTGGCGGCCGCATGCATGCCACAGCGGGAAGCCACCAGATTTCGTCTTCTTTGTCAGGCGCCTCGCCAGGGCTGCGCGGCGCTCGCTTTTCTGGACGATTTTCGCGCGATAGTTGTCGATCCGGCACCGTAAATTGAACCCTGGATTGCACCACGCCCTGTAGTTGCCCGTCAGATCAGAACGAACGCAGTGCGAGTAACGGTTTGTTAAACCCTTACTCAATCGTTTCTTCGCCCCCGGTCGATCACAAACCATGCTTGCATATCTCAGGAGCAAAGCACGGGGTGGTTGTGGTGGCGGCTATGTATGACACTCATAAATTTGTCGCGGTCTCGCCTGCCGGCGCGGAACGCGATGCCGGTGTGACCGTTCGCGGCGCCGGCCTGCACGCGGTCGGCAATCTGCTGGCGGTCGCCCGCCAGCTGGAACGGCTGGCCATGCAGGACCACGCGCAACGGCTGCGCCGGCTGGCCGACCTGGTCGCCGCCGAATACTGCCATCTGGCGCTGGACGACCGACCCTTCCAGCCCCGCCTGGCCGTGGCGCCGGCCCTGGCACCCGCCCCGCTGGCCGTGGCCCTGGCCCCCTCCCTCGCGCCCGTTCGCGCCCTGACGCTGCTAGTCGCGGAGCAAGACCCATGAACCTGCACCTCAGCGCCGCCCCCGCCCACGGCGTGGCAGCCTCGCTCGAATTCGTCGGTGCCGACCCGCTGGCGGCCATCCGGGTGCCCCCTGCCGTGCAACCGCCGGCCGGCAGCCTTCAGGTGCAGGCGTGGGAGATCATGCAGTTGCTGGAGGATGTGCGCTCCCCGGCGGTGCGCGACGCCATCCTGCACCTGCTCCGCGCCCTGTCGGGACGGCCGCTGCCGTCGCCGGACCTGGCGCCGCTGCCCCGTTCGTCCCAGGCCGCGCCGCAAGCCGCGCTGGAAGTCCCGCCGCTGGCCGCGCCCGTGCTGCCCTCCTGCCCGGCCGCCGACCTGTCCGAGCAGCTGCACGCTGCCCTGCTGGCCCGGCAATCCGGCCTGGCGCTGCACTACCAGCCGGTGGTGGATGCCACCAACGGTGCCCTGCTCGGCTTCGAGGCGCTGCTGCGCTGGACCACGCCGGATGGGAACCAAGTGCCGCCGCTGCAGATCCTGGAATTGGCCGCCCGCGCCAACCTGCTGGAAACGCTTGACTTCTGGGTTACCCAGCAGGCCGTCAGCCAGGCCCGCCCCTGGTTGCAGGCCAATCCGCGCCTGATCATCGCCATCAACGTCACCGCCGCCCTGCTGAGCAGCCCGCTGGCGGTCAGCGCCGTGCGCGCGCTGCTGCGGGCCAATGGGGTCAACGCCGCCAATATCTGCATCGAGGTGCCGGAGACCACGCTGCTGGACCAGCGCGCCACCAACAACCTGGCCGCCCTGCGCCGCCTGGGCCTGCAGTTGGCCATCGACGACTTCGGCACCGGCCAGTCCGCCCTGACCCGGCTGATGGACCTGGACGTGGACGTGGTGAAGCTGGACCGCGCCTTCTTCATGGGGCGGGCGCCGGGGGCGCAGCAGGCTTCCTTCCTCGGCGCCATCGTGGACATGGCCAAGGCCCGGGGCAGCCGCGTGGTGGCGGAAGGCGTCGCCACGCAGGAGGATGCGCTGCTGGCCCGCCGGATCGGTTGCGCCGGCTGCCAGGGCTTCTGGTTCGCCGGTGCGCTCAGCGCCAGCGCCGCCGGTGGTCTGGCCAAGGCCAGCATGGCCGACCTGCCCTGGCAGGCCCACCCAGCCGCCAGCCGGTGAGGCCGCGCCATGCAATACCCCAGCTACCTCCGCATCGCCGACCCGGCCGTGCTGGACGCCTGGTTCCAGTTGGAGCGGGAGGCGGCGCCTTCGCCCTCGCTCATGGGCCGCCCCGCCGCCCGCCCCCGCCGGGCCGGCCTGTCGCTTTTGCTGCCGGTTGGCGCAGTGCTGGCCCTTGCGCTGCTGGCCTTCACCCTGGCGGCCGGGCCGCTGCTGGCCGCGCGCCACCTGCACGGCGCGCTGGCCGCGCCGGAACCCGCGGGCCTGGCCGAGTTGGCGGACTGGGACCAATTGCGCGCCAACCTGGCCGCCCGGCTGCTGCCGCCCGGCGCCGCCCCCGGCTACCTGGGCGACCTGGCCCGGCAGGTGGCCACCGACCTGGCCAGCGCCGAGGCGCTGCACCACGCCCTGCGCCAGCCGCCCGGCGCCTCTCTGCCGCTGGCACGCCCCGCTGCCGGCGGCGCCTGGCGGCTGCGCCTGGCCAGCCCGGCGCTGGGCCCGGTGGAATTGACCCTGCTGCGCCGGCAAGGCCGCTGGCTGCTGGTGGACCTGGCCCTGCCCGACCCCGCGGACAGCGCCGATGACTGACCCCCGCCGTGACGGCGCCGGCCCGCACCCGGACCCGGTGCACGCCCAGGACCAGGCCAGGCGGCAGGCGATCCAGGTGGAGATCGGCCATCGGCTGCGCCAGGTCCGGCAACGCCAGGGCCTCAGCCTGCGCGATGTGGCCGAGCGGGTCGGCCTGTCGATCCAGCAGGTCGGCAAGTACGAGACCGGGTTGAGCAGCCCCTACATCAGCATCCTGCACGCCATGGCCCGGGCGCTGGGCACCACCGTGCCGGACCTGCTGGAGGGCATTGCCCCGTCCGACGCGGAACCCGCCCCCTGGGCCACCGCCCTGCTGCGGGTCGGCGACACCGACGCGCTGGAGCGCATGGCGCTGATGGACATGTTCGACCGCATTCCCGACAGCACGCTGCGCCGGCTGATCCTGCGGATGGTGGTGCATCTGGCGGAAACCAGCCAGGCCGCCACCGCGGCGGCGGAACCGGCCCTGGCGGAGGACTGAGGCCGGCTCAGCCCGGCATGTCGCGGTCGCCGGCCCCCAGGCTGCGCTGCAGGTACACCACGTCCACCCAGCGGCCGAATTTCAGCCCGGCGGCACGCAGCACGCCGTTCTGGCGGAACCCCAGGGAGATGTGCAGGCCGATGGAGCCGACATTGTCGCTGTCCCCCACCACCGCGAACATCTGGCGGAAGCCGGCGGCCTCGGCCCGGTCCAGCAGCGCCGCCACCAGCGCCTTGCCGACGCCCTGGCCGCGGATGTCGTCGCGGATATAGATGCTGTCCTCGGCGCTGAACCGGTAGGCGCTGCGGTCGCGGAACTGGGCGAAGTAGGCATAGCCCACCACCTCGCCCTCCTGCTCGGCCACCAGCCAGGCCCAGCCATGGTCCTGCACCTTGGCCAGCCGCGCCGCCATTTCGGCGGCATCGGGCGCCACCTCCTCGAAGGTGCCGGTGCCGTGCAGCACGTGGTGGGCGTAGATGGCGGTGATGGCCGGCAGGTCTGCCGGCTGGGCGTCACGGATGACCATGGCCATTGCCTAGAACAATCCCCCTCGGCCGGGAAGCCGCTTGCTTATGCTTGGCCCATCGCGCCGGCGACCTGCGTCGCCAGCCCCAGCAGCAGCCGGTCGCGCCCCGGCGCCGCCACCAGGGAAAGCCCGACGGGCGCGCCATCGACACGGCCCAGCGGCAGCGTCACCTCCGGCAGCCCGGCCAGGCCGGCAATCGCGGTCACGCCCATGGTCGCCTCGCGCACCGCGTTCTGCGCCGCCAGCGAGATGCCCAGCTTCGGCGCCGGGCTGGGCGAGGTGGGGTAGGCCAGCACCGCGCCACCGGCCAGCAGCGCCCGCATCCGCGCGGTGAACTGCCGGCGGAAGGCGCGGCCGGCGGCGGCCTTGGCCGGGTCCATGCCCTTGGCGGCGGCGAAGCGTTCCTTCACGCCCGGGCCGAATTCCGGGCTGGTCCGCTCGATCCAGCCACCCAGCGTGGCCCAGGCTTCTTCGGCCTGGGCGCAGCGGAAATGTTCGTACAGCGTTGCCAGCCCCTCGGGCGCCAGTTCCACCGGCAGCGCCCGGCCCAGCAGCGATTCGGCGGCGGCCATGGCGCCGGCCAGGGCGCGGGCGGTGCCCGGCTCGGCATTGATCCAGGCGTCGCCCACCTTCAGCAGCGGCCCCAGGCCGAAGCCGCCGCCGCCACAATTATCCGCCGGCAGCAGCACCTCGCCGACGCGCGCCAGCACGGCGGGGTCGCGGGCGAACCAGCCGCAGGTATCGAAGCTCGGGCCCAGGCCGCAGGCGCCGGCCAGGCTCACCGACCCCCAAGTGGGGCGGATGCCATAGACGCCGCAGTAGCTGGCGGGAATCCGCACGGACCCGCCGGTATCCGACCCCAGCGCGAAGTCCACCAGCCCGGCCGAGACCGCCGCCGCCGAGCCGCAGGAGGATCCGCCGGGGAAGCGGTCCGGCGCGGCGGGGTTGATCGGCGTGCCGTGCCAGACATTCTCACCGGTCAGACCGTAGGCCAGCTCCACCGTCTTGGTCTTGCCCGCCAGGTCCGCGCCGGACTGCAGCAGCGCGTTGACCACCGGCGCCGTCGCCGCCGCCACGCCATGGCTGCGGCCCCAATCGGGGTTGCCATAGGTGGTGACATGCCCGGCCAGGTCGTACAGGTCCTTGACCGCGAAACTCAGCCCGCGCAGGGGTCCGTCAGCGGCCCCGGCCATCTCGGCCCGGGAACCGGGAATGAAAGCGCCCACGGCATCATTGGTCATTTTGGCCACGCAAGTAACCCGCTGGTTCGGTCCGGTTTCAGCATGGCGCAGACCGGGGCCGGCGACAATCTCAGTGTGTCATGCCTACCCGACACGAAACAATTGGGCGCGCGCGGCTGGATGGCGCCGTCATCCATCCGGCAGCCAGCGCCGGACGGCAGGTGGCGTCCGTCTGTACCGGGCGCCGCCCTCGCCAACATCCCACTCGGCCGCCAGCGCGCGCCGGTCCGCAACCCGGTCAACGCCGCCGATCAGGACGCAGCCGAGGCGTCAGTCCAAGGCAGAGATCGCGGCGCGGCGGCGCTGCCGGTCAGATCAGTTCGATCAGCGCACTCTTGACCGCCAGGGCGGCCAGCGCGGCACCGACCATCGCCGCGGGGGCGCGCCGCCCCAGCCAGGTCAGGAACCAGTAGATCAGCCCGCCGGCAATCAACGCCCAGGCCATGAGTTCGGTAGCCGCGATGATGGACATGGCGATTTCCCTTCTTCTGGATTGCTGATTTTTAATTAATGGCAATCCGCCGGCAATCAAGGGGTGGCGCGCAGGGGATTCAGCGCCCGTCCCGCCGCGTCGAAATTGGCCTCTTCCAGCCAAGCCAGGATCGCCTGCCGCCGCGCTGGCCACTCATCATCCAGGATCGAGAAGTAGCTGCTGTCCCGCCGGCAGCCCTTCACCACCATGTGGGCGCGCAACTCGCCTTCATAGGTGAAGCCCAGCCTGGCGGCGGCGCGGCGGCTCGGCGCGTTCAGCGCGTTGCACTTCCACAGCAGCCGCCGATAGCCCAGCGCGGTCATGGCGTGGTCCATCAGCAGGAACATCGCCTCGGTCGCGGCACGGCTGCGCTGCATCTTCGGGCCGAACCAGATGTTGCCCAGCTCGATCGCGGCATTGCCGGGCTGGATGTCCATCAGCGTCAGCCAGCCATCCGCCGTGCCCGACGCATGCGGGCGGATCGCCCAGGCGATGGGGTCGTGCGTGGTGGCGAAACCGCCGACGAAGCCGCGCAGCGCTGCCTCCGAGGCGAAGGGGCCGTAGCCCATGTAGGTCCAGCTGGCGTCCCCGGCCGGCGTGCCGGCGGCGCTGGCCTGCCAAAGCTCCGGCACATGCGCCACGCCCAGCGGTTCCAGCGTCACCGCCCGGCCCTGATGCGGCACGCGCGCCGGCAGCGGCCGCGGCGTCGTATCCACGCTTGGTCCCACGGGTGGGCTGGTCGGGCGGTCGGTCATCGGGCGCTACCTGCTGCAACTGTGGCAATCCTGCCCGTGCCCTGCGCCAGCGCAAGGCCGCAGTCAGCCAAGTGTTGCACTTTTCGCCGCATCGCAGCATCTACCCGGTCCCATGGACGCCATCACCCCTGCCGCCCCCGCAACCAAAGTGCCGCCGGCCTTCTTCGAACAGAAGGTCACCTGGGTGCATCACTGGACGGACCGGCTGTTCAGCTTCCGCTGCACGCGGGACGCTTCCTTCCGCTTCGCCGCCGGGCAATTCGCCATGATCGGCCTGATGGTCGAGGGCAAGCCCCTGGTCCGCGCCTATTCGGTGGCCAGCGCGCCCTGGGAGGAGGAACTGGAGTTCCTCTCCATCAAGGTGCCGAACGGGCCGCTGACATCCCGCCTGCAGCACATCCAGGTCGGCGATTCCGTGCTGATCGGCAAGAAGCCGACGGGCACGCTGCTGACCGAGAACCTGCTGCCCGGCAAGACCCTCTACTTCTTCGCCACCGGCACCGGCCTGGCCCCGTTCATGAGCCTGATCCGCGAGCCGGAAGTCTATGAGAAGTACGAGCGGGTGGTGCTGCAGCACACGGTGCGCGAGGTGGCCGAACTGGCCTACCGCGACTTCATCACCAAGGACCTGCCGGCGCACGAATTCCTGGGCGAGATGGTGGACGGCCACCTGCTCTACTACCCCAGCGTGACGCGTGAGGCCTTTCCGGTGCAGCTCCGCAGCACCGGCCTGATCGAGACCGGACGGCTCACCGCCGACCTCGGCCTGCCCGCGCTGAACCCGGAGACCGACCGCGTGATGCTCTGCGGCTCGGAGGCGTTCAACGCCGACATGATCCCGCTGCTGGAAGGCCGCGGCTTCGTCGAGGGCAACAACAGCAACCCCGGCACCTTCGTGCTGGAGAAGGCCTTCGTGACGAAGTAGCCGGCCGCCCCATTGGCAAAGCGTATCGGCGCCGCAAGGGGCGCCGGGGCGGCCCGGGGCTCACATCCACGCGAGACATGACATCCCCGTCATGTCATTTACGTTCAGCTTGCGGTCGCTGACATCGCCGCAAGGAAGCGTCGGCGCCTGCCGCAACGCGCGATCAGCCAGCCCCTTTTGGCAACCCTGGGTTGTCGCGCGCGGGCATCCACACCAACACCCCTCGCAACCCATTGTTTCCGTTGGCACGCCCACGCGCGCCAGCGTCCATCGTTGCGCGCTTCTGCGTCCTGCCGCTGCCGCTTCTTTCGATCCGCCTATGGTTAACATCGCTTTTCAGATTACTGATAAGAAATGTTAACCCCGTAAAAACTTACTGTAATTTATGGAACACTTGGTTGACGTTGCCCCCTGATTTTCTCGAATTTAGCCGCACGACCAGGCGAGGCCTGCGGCCGGGCCTTGCCCGCGCCCAGGGCCCGGCCCGGACGGCATGACGACACGGCAAACCCCAATCAAAGAGGCACGGGATGGCAACGCACACATCAAGCGAGCAGGCGAACCGATCAATGACCGCCGAGGAACGGAAGGTCATCATCGCCTCCTCCGCCGGCACCGTGTTCGAGTGGTACGACTTCTACCTGTTCGGCTCGCTGGCCGCCGTCATCGGCGCCAAGTTCTTCTCCCAGTTCAACGAGACCACGCGCACCATCTTTGCGCTGCTGGCCTTCGCCGCCGGCTTCCTGGTCCGCCCGTTCGGCGCGCTGGTGTTCGGCCGCCTGGGCGACATGCTGGGCCGCAAGTGGACCTTCCTCGTCACCATCCTGATCATGGGCTCGTCGACCTTCATCGTCGGCATCCTGCCCACCTCGGACCAGATCGGCATCATCGCGCCGATCATCCTCATCGCGCTCCGCATGCTCCAGGGCCTGGCGCTGGGCGGTGAGTACGGCGGCGCCGCCACCTACGTGGCCGAGCACGCCCCGCATGGCCGCCGCGGCTTCTACACCAGCTGGATCCAGACCACGGCCACCGCCGGCCTGTTCCTGTCCCTGCTGGTCATCCTGTTCACCCAGGAAATCCTGAAGACGCAGTACGGCCCGACCGCCTTCGCCGACTGGGGCTGGCGCATCCCGTTCCTGGTCTCCATCCTGCTGCTCGGCGTCTCCCTGTGGATCCGCCTGCAGCTGAACGAGAGCCCGGCCTTCGCCAAGATGAAGGCCGAGGGCACCCACTCCAAGGCGCCGATCACCGAGGCCTTCTTCGTCTGGAAGAACGCCAAGGTCGCCATCTTCGCCCTGCTCGGCCTCACCGCCGGCCAGGCCGTGGTCTGGTACTCCGGCCAGTTCTACGCGCTGTTCTTCCTCGGCAACGTGCTGAAGGTGGACGGCTACACCGCCAACCTGCTGGTCGCCTGGTCGCTGCTGTTCGGCACCGGCTTCTTCGTGGTGTTCGGCTGGCTGTCCGACAAGATCGGCCGCAAGCCCATCATCCTCGGCGGCTGCCTGATCGCGGCGCTGACCTACTTCCCGCTGTTCAACTGGATGGCCGCCACCGCCAACCCCTCGCTGTATGAAGCGCAGCAGCGGGTCCAGGTGGTGGTTGCCGCCGACCCGGCGACCTGCTCGTTCCAGTTCAACCCGACGGGCACCTCCAGCTTCACCACGACCTGCGACATCGCCAAGGCGGCGCTGGCCCGGGCCTCGGTGCGCTACACCAACGAGGCGACGGCGGCGGGCAGCCCCACCGTGGTCCGCGTGGGTGAGACCAGCATCCAGTCGGGCGCGACCTTCGCGGCCAGCCTGACCGCGGCGCTGACCGCGGCCGGCTATCCGGCGGCGTCCAACCCGTCGGTCGCCAAGATGACCACCCCGTGGGACATCTTCAAGCCGCAGGTGGCCACGCTGATCCTGATCCTGTTCATCCTGGTGCTCTACGTCACCATGGTCTACGGGCCGGTCGCGGCGGCACTGGTGGAACTGTTCCCCACCCGCATCCGCTACACCTCCATGTCGCTGCCCTACCACATCGGCAATGGCTGGTTCGGCGGCCTGCTGCCGGCCACCGCCTTCGCCATGAACGCGGCCAGCGGCGACCCCTTCTACGGTCTGTGGTACCCGATCGTGATCGCGGTCGGCACCTTCGTCATCGGCACCATCTTCATCCCCGAGACCAAGGACCGCGACATCTTCGCGGAGGAGAACGCCGGGCGCTGACCCGAGCAGGCACCCCGTTCCGGCGGAAACGCCGGGACGGATGCCGCTCGGCCGCCCTGTGTTGAGACGGAACAGCGCCGGGGTGCAGATCCCGGCGCTTTTTCTTTGCCCAGATCACGCCGGCGCCATGGCGCCGCGCCAGGACCAGCCGCTTCCCCATGGCCCGCCCCCTGCCCGCCCGCCAGGCCGCACCAGGCCCCGGCCAGCCGCGCCCGCGCTCAGGCCCCCGGCGGGTCGCCGGCGCCCCGCACGCCGCGGTCCACCCAATGCCGGTGCGCCAGGCCGCGCGCCGCCAGCCAGTCCTGCAGCGCCCAGGCCAGCACCGCCTCCCGCCCGCCCAGCAGCCGGCGGGGCGAGGGCAGCGGCACCGGGGCGAAGGGCGTGCTGTGGGCCTGGCCCCACAGCGCAATCCGCACCGTGCCCGCCGCACCCTGGGTGCGGGCGTGGAAGCCGTAGGTATCCGCCACCACCAGGGTATTGGCCGGCACCACATGCTGGACCGCCGGCCCCAGCCCCAGCCCGGCCAGTTCCTCCGGCCGCACCCGCAGCGACCCGCGCCGGCTCATCGCATCGGCGCCGCGCCAGTCCAGGCTGCGCGCCTGCTCCCAGGCCAGCCGCGCCGGGCTGGCGCGGTGGGACCCTGCCACGTACTGGAACGGCCCCTCGCCCTCGCCGACATCGTCAAGGTACAGCCAGGCCTTCACCATCGGGAAGAAGGTGTCGCTGTGCAGCACCACCTGCGGGTCGGGCGGCGCCTCGCGGTGCTGGGCGAAGATGCTCTGCACGAAGACCAGCGGCGGCATCCGGCTGGCGGCGACATAGGCCAGCAGCCCGCGCCATGCGCCCGAGGCCAGCACCGCCCGGGTCTCCGGCAGGCCGCCGAGCACGGCGGGCGGCAGCGCCAGCAGCCGGTTCAGCACATCGCCTTGGGCATGTTCCCGCGCCGGCGCCCGCAGCCCCAGCAGCTCCGCCCGCAGCCGGGCGAAGCGCTCCGGCGGCAGGAAGTCGCGCTTCACCACGATGCCGTCGCGGTCGAAGGTGGCGCGGTCCGCGGCCGAGACACCGCCGGCCAGCCACCGGCGCCGCGCCGCCGCCGCGCCCTGCGCCAGCGCCACGCGGCGGGCGTGCAGCCCCAGACGGTTCAACCTGTCGCTGCCCAGCAGCGGATTGTCGCAGAACGCCCGCGCCGAGCCGGCCAGGGCCAGCGCCTGCCCCGGCAGCCGCGCCAGGCGCAACCCTTCGCGCAGCCAGTGCATCATCATGGCGCCCAGCCTACCCCGGCGCCCGTCGCCTCGGCAACGACGCGCGGGGCTGACCCAGCGCAAGGCCAGCCCCCTGGCCACCGCGATACCAAGGCCCGCGCCGCTTGCTGGCGCGACCCCGCCCTGCAAGCCTGACCCCAACAAGCGGAGGAAACCCATGCCCCAACCCGGCTACGACGCCACCTATGCCGACTGGCGCCAGCACCCGGAAAGCTGGTGGAACGCCGCCGCCCGCGGCATCGACTGGATCACCGCGCCGACCGCCGCCTTCGACCCCGGCGCCGGGGTCTATGGCCGCTGGTTCCCCGGCAGCCAGCTGAACACCTGCCACAACGCGGTGGACCGCCATGTCGCCGCCGGCCGCGGCGACCAGGCCGCGATCATCTGGGACAGCCCGATGACCGGCCGGGTGGAGACCACGACCTATGCCCAGCTGCAGGACCGCGTCGCCCGCCTGGCCGGCGCCATGGCCGCGCGCGGAGTCGGCAAGGGCGACCGCGTCATCCTCTATCTGCCGATGATCGCCGAGGCCGCGGTGGGCATGCTGGCCTGCGCCCGGCTTGGCGCCGTGCATTCCGTGGTGTTCGGCGGATTCGCCGCCGCCGAGCTGGCCGCCCGCATCGCCGATGCCGAGCCCAAGCTGATCCTGACGGCGTCCTGCGGCCTGGAGCCGGGGCGGACCATTGCCTACAAGCCGCTGCTGGACACCGCGATCGACCTTTCCCCGCACAAGCCCGGCGCGGTGCTGGTGCTGCAGCGGGAAGCCCTGGCCGCCACGCTGAAGCCCGGCCGCGACGAGGACTGGCTGGCCGCCGAATCCGCCGCCACCCCGCACCCCTGCGTGCCCGTGGCGGGCACCGACCCGCTGTACATCCTCTACACCTCGGGCACGACCGGCAAACCCAAGGGCGTGCTGCGCGACAATGCCGGCCACGCCGTGGCGCTGCACAACAGCATGTCCATGATCTACGGCGTGAAGCCGGGCGATGTGTACTGGGCCGCCAGCGATGTCGGCTGGGTGGTCGGCCACAGCTACATCGTCTACGCGCCGCTGCTGGCCGGCTGCAGCACCGTCATCTTCGAGGGCAAGCCGGTGGGCACGCCGGATGCCGGCACCTTCTGGCGGGTCTGCGCCCAGCATGGCGTGAAGGTGCTGTTCACCGCGCCGACCGCGATTCGCGCGATCAAGAAGGAAGACCCAGAGGGCAAGCTGCTGGCCAAGTACGACCTCAGCAAACTGGAAGCCCTGTTCCTGGCCGGGGAACGCTGCGACCCGCCGACCCAGATCTGGATCGCCGACCTGCTGGGCAAGCCGGTGGTGGACCATTGGTGGCAGACCGAGACCGGCTGGGCCATCACCTCGGGCTTCCGCGGCCTGGGCCTGTTCGAGATGCGCCCCGGCAGCGGCGGCAAGGCCAGCCCGGGCTACGACGTGCGCGCCCTGGACGAGGCCGGCCAGCCCGTGCCCGCCGGCCAGATCGGCAGCCTGGCGGTCAAGCTGCCGCTGCCGCCGGCCTGCCTGCCCACGCTGTTCAAGGCCGATGACCGCTTCCGCGAGTCGTACCTGGAGGCCTTCCCCGGTTGGTACAACACCGGCGACGCCGGCATGGTGGACGCGGATGGCTATGTCTGGGTCATGTCCCGCACCGACGACATCATCAACGTCGCGGGCCATCGGCTGAGCACCGGCGCCATGGAGGAAGTCCTCGCCGGCCATCCGGATGTGGCGGAATGCGCCGTCGTCGGCATCAAGGACAGCCTGAAGGGCCAGGTGCCGCTGGGCATGGTGGTGCTGAAGGCCGGCTCCACCCGCGACGAGGCCGAGATCACCAAGGACCTGGTCCGCCTGGTGCGGGACAAGATCGGCCCGGTCGCCGCCTTCAAGGACTGCACCGTGGTCGCCCGCCTGCCCAAGACCCGCAGCGGCAAGATCCTGCGCGCCACGCTGCGCAAGATCGCGGATGGCGAGACCTATGCGGTGCCCCCCACCATCGACGACCCGGCGATCCTGGCGGAGATGGAATCGACGCTGAAGGCATTGATGCGCTGAACCACGGCCCGCGCGGGCTGGCCCCCCGGGCCGGCCCGCCAGGGCGCGAACCCTCCGGGGCACAATTGAAAACGGCCGGTCCCACCTGGGGACCGGCCGTGATCTCAACCGCGGTTGCGGCCTGGCTTCAGCCGTACAGCGACCAGTTGGCCGCCACATCGATATGGCCGGCCGAGCCCTGGCCGATGATGCTGGCGCCGTTCATCTCCCAGATCCACACGTCGCCGGTGGTGGAGGTGAACAGAAGGTCGGCATTGCCGTCACCGTTGTAGTCATTGACCTGCCGGATGGTCCACTCGGCCGGGTCGATGGTCGCCACCGCATCCAGCGCCACAACGCTGCCGGTGCCGACGCCATTGCTGTCCTTGCTCAGCGTGGCGATGATGACGGTGCCATCGGCGGCGCGCGTCACCAGGTCGGCAATGCCGTCGCCATTGAAGTCGCCGACACCCTTCACGCTCAGGTTGGAGCCGATGCTGATGGTAGTGCTGGTGTGGTTCTGGCCCTGCATGAACCAGTACTGCACCTTGTTGGCCGCAGCGTTGTACCAGACCACGTCACTGGTCGCGTCGCCGTTCACGTCGCCGAAGCCCAGCACGCTGTAGGAGCCGGTGCCGCCGCCGCCCAGCGCCACGTCCGGCGGCGCATTGCCGACATTGCCCTGGCTGATGATGGTGCCGCCATTCATCGACCACTCGTAGACCATGCCGGTATTGGCCTGCCACAGCACGTCGGCATGGCCGTCGCCGTCGAAGTCGCGCACGCCCAGCGCATGCCACACCGACGGGTCGAGGAACACCGGCACGCCCAGGCTGGTCACGTCGCCCTGCGTGGCGATGCTGCCGCCATTCATGGTCCAGAAGTACACCTCGCCATTCGTGGTGTTGTGGAACACCAGGTCGGCCTTACCGTCGCCGCTCAGGTCACCAACGCCCGCCACGCTCCAGATCGGGTCAACCTGGCCGGCCGTGTGGGTATAGGCATCCACGCCGGTGCCGTTGTTGTTCCAGATCCAGACATCGCCGCTGGCGGCGCGCCAGAAGGTGCCGGACCGGCCGACGCCGAAGAAGTCGTCCTGCGGCGCCGAGGTCAGCGTGTTGGTCACATCGCTGAACGAGATGGTCTCGAAGTGGCTGAAGTTGATGGTCTGGCCGCCCTTCAAGAGGATGCCGCTGCCATCGCCGTTGTCGAAGATCGAGTAGCTGGCCTTGGTGCTGGTCAGGTGCAGCGTGTCCACGCCCAGCCCGCCATCCAGCGTCTCGCTGCCGGTGCTCTTGGCGGTGAAGCTGTCATTGCCGGTGCCGCCGATGATCGACGGCGCCGCGCCGGTGATCACGTCGTTGCCGGTCTTGCCGGTGACCGAGCCGGCCGAGAGGTCGATGATCAGCGGGCTGCTGAACAGCGCGTAGCTCAGCGTGCCATGGCCGTTCAGGCTGTAGGTATCCGCGCCGCTGCTGGCGAAGATGGTGAAGCCCGTGGCGCTGCTGGCGGTGAAGCTGTCGGCGCCGGCCGAGCCCTTGAACTGCTCGATACTGGTGTAGGTGCCGGTGATGCCGGTGGCGGTGCGCGCGTCCAGGTTCACCGTGGCCGCGGCGACCGAGGAGAAGCTGAGCAGGTCGGTGCCGGCGCCGCCATCCAGCGCGGCAACCGTGCGGGTGGTGCTGGCGGTGAAGGTGTCGTTGTGGTCGGTGCCGACCAGGCTGGTCAGCGCGCCGCCCGTCAGGGCGTCGGTGCCGGCACCGTTCTTGCCGAGGATCGTGCCGGTCTGCAGGTTGAAGGACAGACCGACCGTCGGCGCGGTGATGGCATAGGCGGCATAGCTCAGTCCGCCGTTGCCGTTCAGCACATAGGTGTCGTCGCCTTCGGAGGCCAGCAGGGTGTAGCCGGTGGCGCTGCCGGTCGAGAACAGGTCGTCATTCGACGAACCCTGGAAGTTCTCGAAGTTGCTGAACGAGTTGCCGGCGTCATCGACGCCGTTGCCGAGGTCGACGGTAACGCCGTCAACGCCGAAATTGGTCCACTTCAGCGTATCGCCGCCGCCACCATTGGCGCCGCCATCGACCGAGCCGATGGTCTTGGTCGGGTCCAGCAGGACGGTGTCGTCATTGCTGGTCATCACCAGGTTCTTCGGGGTGACGACGATCGAGTCCGAGTTGCTGCCGGTCTTGCCCGCGACCAAGCCGGTCTTCAGGTTCACCGACAGGCCGACGGCGTAGCCGGCGTAGCTCAGCGTGCTGTTGCCATACAGGCTGTAGGTGTCGCTGCCCTCGCTCACATACACCGTATAGGCGGTGCCAGTGCGCGGCGCGGCGTTGGTGTAGGTGATCAGGTCGTCGTCGGTGGAACCGCGCACCGCGGTGATGCCGACCAGCGTGATGCCGATGGTCGTGATGCCGATGTCGACGCCGGCGGTGCCATTGCCCAGGTTCGGGTCGGCCAGCGTCAGCGTCAGGCTGCTGATGCTGGGGTCGGAGAAGTCAACGATGACGCCGCTGAACCCCCCGCTGGAATAGGTCGTAAAGGACGGATCCGTAACCAGAAGCGTCTGGGAATTCGCGGTCGCAGTCTTCGTCGCCATGATGCGGCCTCCGGCAAGGGGGGTCCGACCGGCCAGGCGCCCATGCGCCGACCTGCCGGTGGTCTTGGTTCGGGTTAATACTATGTTTACAACCACAGGTGAAGCGGTACCGCCGTCTCATTTTGTATTCATGGTTGCTGTCATTTACGGCGGCTCGCGCAGGGTGCCGTTGCCGATGCATTCATATACGGTGGCCGAATGGCCGCAGACCCTTGGTTTTGGCGGCCTTCAGGCGGTTCGGTCCGCCCCTGTTGACCAAACATACCCTGCCCGCCGGCCTGATCATCACGCGTTCGTGAAGTATGTTGCAGCGCACCTTGCTTGCGGAAGCCGGCGCTTTGCAAGGCTTACGCGCGACATGCCGAGTGTAATGAGTTGTCACCGATGCTGCGATTGCGTTGACCCTAGTTCAACCAGAGATTAAAGGATGCCTAACACCAGCGGCCCCGCCCTGGATCGAGGAGTTCCCCCGATGGCCACCCTTACTGGCTCACACGACATCATCTACGGCCCCGACAGCTTGGTCGGCGCAGACGCCGGCAACGGCGGCAACAATGCGCTGGACTTCAGCGGGAGCAACACGGACCACATGTTGGTTTCGAGCGGCGACGGCGACACCGTCCTCGGCGGTGGTGGCGGTGACAGCATCCAGGCCAGCGGCGACGGCGTCCATATCGATGCCGGCGAAGGCGACAACCAGGTCGCCCTCAGTGGTGCCGGCAACAGCACCGTTTCGGCCGGCGACGGCAACGACACCTTCGGCGGCTCCGGGGTCGAATCCTCGGCACTTTACCTGGGTGGCGGCCAGAACAGCGTCTTCCTGGAACTCTCGCACGACGTCACCATCGACGGTTCGCAGGGCGAGCTTGAGGTGATCCTCACCGGCGGTGGCAACCAGGTCGTCGGCGGCAGCGGCGATGACAGCGTCGCCATCGGCGGCAGCGGCAACCTGCTCTTCGGCGGTGGTGGCAACGATACGGTTCAGGTTGCCGGCGACAACAACTTCGTCGGCGGCGGCGGCAACGTTACCGTTGGCGGCGACGGGAACGTGGCCGGCGGCGGCAGCGGCGGTGACAACCTCGTCTCAACCGGCGACAGCGCTATCAACGGCGGCGCCGGTGACGACTTTCTGCTCACCATCGGCGGCACAGCCACTGGTGGTGCCGGCAACGACAGTATTTATGGCGTCGACGCCAAACTGATTGGCGGCAAGGGTAACGATGACCTTTACGCCGTTAGTGGCGACAACACTCTGCAGGGCGGCAAGGGCTCCGATGACTTCTTCTTCAATCAATCCAGTGCCAACAGCCTCGTCACCGACTTCGCGGTTGGTCAGGACACCCTGAACTTCTACGCCGGCAACTACGGGGCCGTCTCGTTGACCGCTGGCAACCCCCAGGGCGTCCTTGACCATGCGGTGGAAACCGCCTCGGGCGATGTGGAAATCACCTTGGGTTCCGTCACCGTGACCCTGACCGGCCTGACCCTGGCCGACCTGCACGCGGCGACCATCATCGTCCACTAGGACGGATGGCCCCAAAAAGGCCCTCCCGCCGGCAACGGCGCGGAGGGTCTTTTTGTATGCGCACCACGGTTGCCGTGGCGGCCCGGCCGTTAACCCGGCATGGCCAAAATCATGTTAGGGTGGCATCAACACCCCATGCCCACCAGGCTACTCGCAACAGCCGCTGAAGACCCGGAGTTGACGCTGGACATGCAGCCCCTCGCCGCCACCGCCGTCGTCACGCGGCCCATGGCGGCCTTCATGGAATTGTCGCCCGGCGTGGTGCTGGTGGCCATGCCCATGGGCACCCGCCTGGAATTGAACGGCTTGAAGCCGATGGCGGCGCTGGGCGTGGTGCCGCCCCCCCTGGCGCTGAACCAGATGCCCGCCGAAGCCGGCAATACCATGCTGCTGCTGTGCCGCCCGCATGCCAGCCTGGCCGCCGGCCGCCCGCTGGCGCTGGTGCAGGGCATGCGCCCGGCCGCGGAGTTCGAGCTGACCGCCGCGACGGAACTGGCGGAGCTGCTGCCCGACCCCACCCCAGCGGCGGTCCTGCACCTGATGCGGATCATCGCCCTGGGCGCGTTCGGCGGGCTGCGCGCCCGCAACGACGCTGCCCTGGCCGCCACCTGCTGCCGCCTGCTGAAATCCGCCGGACCCCTGGTGCCGCCGCTGGTCCCCTTGGCCCGCTGCGGCCAGGGCCTGCTTCTCTGGGCGCCGCCCGAAGGCTTCCCCGCCGGCCCGGCCTTCGTCATCAGCCCCACCGGGTTGCAGATGCGCGCCTCGCGCTCCCGCCTCGCCATGCTGACAGGCGCCGAGGCGGTCGGCAGCTACCTGCTCGACATGGGCGGCAACATTGCCTGCCTTCTGGCGCCGCCCGGCGAGACCACGCCGCACCTGTCGCTGCTGCCGGCCAGCCTGCAGCACGCCGGCCTGCAGGAACTGGCCCTTGCCTCGGGCGCCGAGCCGCGCGCCGCCGCCTTCCTGCGCGCCCATGCCAGCCTGGCCCTGACCCAGCCGCAGCGCGTCTTCGCCGACCCGCAGCGCCCGGTGGGCGCCGGGCTGGAACTGGCGGTGGACGACCATGGCGGCGGCCTGTTCGTGCGCGGCTGGCTGCGCGACCCGCTGGGCCTGGTGGACAGCGCCGTCCTGCGCTCCGCCTACCTGGAGGAAGCGCTGCCGGCCGAGCAGCGCCACCGCTACGCCCGGCCGGACCTGGCCAAGGTCTTCGCCCAGGCGCCGCATGGCATGGGCGCCAGCCAGCCCGGCTTCATCGCCTGGCTGCCCAAGGCCTCGGCCCCGCCCCAGGCGCAATGGACCCTGCGGCTGCAGCTGGCCACCGGGGAACTGCTGGAGCCGACCTCCCCGCCCGGCATCCTGCCGCCGCACCAGGCGCGGGACGCGCTGCTGACCGCCCTGCCGCTGGCCGCGCTGACCGCGCCGATGCTGGACCAGGCCTTCATCCCCGCGCTCGGCCGCATCCAGGCCGCCTTCCTGGCCGCGCGCCAGCCGCCGGAGGTGATTCGCTTCGGCAAGCCCGTTGCCAATCCGGCGGTCTCCGTGGTGGTGCCGCTGTACCGCAACATGCGCTTCATCCGCTTCCAGCTGGCCCATTTCGCCCGCGACCCCGCGATGCGCGAGACCGAGCTGATCTACGTGCTGGACAGCCCGGAGCAGCGGCCGGAGGTGGAGCATCTGCTGCGCGCCCTGCACGCGCTGTACCGCCTGCCGGTCACGCTGGTGGTGCAGGCCGGCAATTACGGCTTCGCCAGCGCCTGCAATGCCGGCGCGGCGGAAGCCCGGGCGCCCCGCCTGCTGATGCTGAACTCCGACGTCATCCCGGCCGCGCGCGGCTGGCTGCCCACCCTGGCCGCGGCGCTGGACGCCGACCCCGCCATGTTCGCGGTGGGTCCCAAGCTGCTGACCGAGGATGAATCGGTCCAGCACGCCGGCCTGTACTGGGAACGCAACGGCCCGCTGGATGAATGGTTCAACAACCACTACCTGAAGGGCGCCCCGCGCTACTTCCCGGCGCTGGACCAGCCGCGCCGCGTGCCCGGCATCACCGGCGCCGCCATGCTGCTGGACCGCGCCCGCTTCGAGCAGGTGGACGGCTTCAGCACCCAATACGTCATCGGCGACTACGAGGACTCGGACCTGTGCCTGAAGCTGCGCGCCCAGGGCGGCGAGATCGGCTATGAGCCCCGCGCCGAGCTCTACCACTTCGAGCGCCAGTCGATCCGCGAGCATGCGGTGCACGACCGCAACCTGGCCACCGCCTACAACCGCCGCATCCACCAGTCCCGCTGGGACTCCGCGATCGAACGGCTGATGCAGCGGCCGGATTACCGGCCCGTGCCATCAGGGGGACTCGGCTGATGCGCCTGCTGATGATCAGCCACAACCACCCGGCACTGCAGCCCGGCGGCACCGAGGTGGTGGCCCGCACCCTGTTCCGCGAGCTGCGCGACACGCACGGGGTGGAGGGTATCTTCCTCGCCGCCGTCTCCCCGCCGCTGCGCAACCGCCACCCCGGCGCCATGTTGCAGGCGGTCAACGGCCACCCGGACGAGATGCTGGCCTGGCTTGGCCATTTCGACCGATTCTTCCTGAACCAGCTGGACACCCACGGGCTGGACGCGCTGGCGCCGCTGATCGAGCAGGCCCGGCCGGACATCATCCATATCCACCACCCCCTGCTGTTCGGGGTGGAGGCGGTGGACCTGCTGCGCCGCTGCGCCCCGCAGGCCAAGCTGGTCTTCACCGCGCACGACTACTTCGCGCTCTGCGCCCATGAGGGCGAGTTGCTGACGGATGACGAGCGACTCTGCCCCGGCCCCAGCCTGGACCGTTGCCGCCGCTGCTTCCCCGGCCGCGCCGGCGCCGACTTCGTCATGCGCGACCTGGCCATCCGCGACACGCTCGGCACCGCCGACGCCATCCTGGTGCCCAGCGACTTCGCCCGCCGCACCTTCATCGCCGCCGGCTGGCCGGCGGACCGCATCGCAGTGATGCGCAACGGCATCCTGCACGGCCCGCAGGCGCCGCTGCGCCCCAGCCCGGATGGCCGGCGCGACCGCTTCGGCTTCTTCGGTCATATCAACCGCATCAAGGGCGCCCGGGTGCTGCTGCAGGCCTCGGCGCTGCTGTCGGCCCAGGGGCTGGCGCACCGCGTCAACCTGCATGGCGGCACCGCCTACCAGCCGGAGGCGCTGATCGCCGGCTTCCGTGCCGACCTGGCCGCCGCCCCCGCCGCCCGCCATTTCGGCCAGTACGAATCCGCCGACCTGCCGCGGCTGATGGCCGAGGTGGATTGGGTCGTCATGCCCAGCATCTGGGTGGAGAACGCCCCGCTGGTGTTGCTGGAAGCCTTCCACCACGGCCGCCCGGCCATCTGCTCGGGCATCGGCGGCATGGCGGAAACCGTGCGCGACGGGGTGGACGGGCTGCACGCCCCGGCCAACGACGCCCATGGCCTGGCCGCGGTGATGCGCCAGGCGGTGGAAGGCGCGGGGCTGTGGGACCAGCTGCGCGCCGGCATCGCCCCGCCCACCGGCGTGGCGGCCATGACCGAGTCCCACCTGGCACTGTACCGCGGCCTGCTGGGCCAGGAAGCCGAGGCCCCGCCGGAAGCGCCGGCGCCCAGCCGCCGCGGCCGTCGCAAGGCCAGCGCCGAGGCCTGACATTCCGCCCGTTCCCGCCTACATCCAGGGCGACAGAACGGGAGGAACCCCCATGGCCGAGACCAACCTGCAGATCCTGCTGAAGCGCCGCCCCCAGGGCGCGCCGGTGCCGGGCGACTTCGACATCGTGGAATCGGCGGTGCCGCAGCCCGGTGCGGGCGAAGTGCTGGTCCGCGCGAAGTTCCTGTCGCTGGACCCCTACATGCGCGGCCGCATGAGCGACGCGAAGAGCTACTCCAAGCCGGTGGAACTCGGCGCCGTGATGGAAGGCCAGACCGCCGGCGAGGTGGTCGCCAGCAACCACCCCGGATTCGCCCCCGGCGACCAGGTGCTGGGCGGCTTCGGCTGGCAGCGCTACTCGGTCCGCCCCGGCGCGGCGCTGTTCAAGATGGGTGGGGACTCGGCGCCGCTCTCGGCCAGCCTGGGCGTGCTGGGCATGCCCGGCCTGACCGCCTGGAAGGGGCTTGAGGATATTGGCGAGCCCAAGGCCGGCGAGACCGTGGTGGTCGGCGCCGCCTCCGGCGCGGTCGGCCAGGTGGTCGGGCAGATCGCCAAGATCCGCGGCTGCCGCGTGGTCGGCGTGGCCGGCGGTAAGGACAAGTGCGACTACGCGGTCAAGGAACTCGGCTTCGACGCCTGCCTGGACCATCGCGGCGACCTGAAGGCGCAGTTGGCCGAGGCCTGCCCCAACGGCATCGACGTGTACTGGGAAAATGTCGGCGGCGACCTGCAGGCCGCCGTGCTGCCGCGGATGAACGACTTCGGCCGCGTGGTGGTCTGCGGCCTGATCGCCGAATACAACGACACGGTTGCCCGCCCCGGCCCCAACCTGCGCCTGGTGCTGGTCAAGCGCCTGCGGATCCAGGGCTTCATCGTGTCGGACAAGGATGGCTGGGCGCGCTACCCCGGCTTCCGCCAGCAGATGGTCGCCTGGATGGGCGAGGGCCGGATGAAGTTCCGCGAGGACATCGTGCAGGGCCTGCGCAACGCGCCGGAAGCCTTCATCGGCCTGCTGCAGGGCAAGAACTTCGGCAAGCTGGTCATCGCCGTCGATTGAGCGACGACCGCGCCCTGGCGGCAGCCTTCGCCGGCTGCCGCGTGCTGCTCTGCTACGGCCTGCTGGGGGAGGTGATCGCCCGCTTCCGCCCGGTGGGCTTCGACTACATGGGCGCGCAGGCGGATTGGCTGCGCGCCCTGGGCCTGCCGGTGCAGGTGGTGGCGCTGCCCACCGCCGCGCCGGTGGCCAGCAATGCCGACCGAATCGCCGCCGAACTGGCCGCCGACCCGCGCCCGGCCGTCCTCATCGCCCACAGCAAGGGGGGGCTGGAGGCGCTGGCCGCCCTGCTCTCCCCCGGTGCCGCCGCGCGCTGCCGCGGCTTCATCGCCATCCAGTCGCCCTTCCTCGGCAGCCCGGTGGCCGATGCCGTCTGCGCCCAGGCCACGTTGCACCGCGCCGCCCACCACGCGCTGCGGCTGCTGGGCGTGGGCGACGGCGCGGCGCTGCACGACCTGACCACCGCGACCCGCGCCCGCTGGATGGCCGAGCACGCCGAAGCCATCGCCATCCTGACCGCTCGCCTGCCGGTGGTGGCCGTGGCCAGCCAGCTCGGCCGGGCGGCGGACCTGCACGACCGCGCCTACCTGCCGCTCAATCGCTGGATGCTCGCCCGTGGCGCCGGGCCGAATGACGGGCTGGTGCCGGTGGAGTCGGCCCGACTGCCGGGCGCCCGGCAGGTGCTGCTGCCCGCCGGGCATCGCAGCCTGGTCGCGGAAGGCGGCAGCCGCGACCCGATCGGCGTGCTGCGGGACCTGCTGTGGCGGCTCAGGGCAATCTCCGTTCCGATGGAATCACCGGAACGGATTTCCTGCCCTGGTTTCAACAAGTCATAGGGTAGGCAATGCGCCCGCCAGGGCGCCTGGTGCTCAGTCCGCCGCCACTTCCACCAGCACCAGCTCCGCATCCTCCTGCGCGGTGATCTCCAGCGCGGATTCGTCGCGGATGGCGGCGCCGTCGCGCGTCGCCAGCGCCACGCCATTCACCGTCACCGCCCCGGTGGCCGGCACCAGGTAGGCGGCGCGGCCGGCGCCCAGCGCCTGGGTCAGCGTCTGCCCGGCCTTCAGCGTGGTCGCCAGCACCGCGGCATCGGCATAGAGCGGCAGCGCGCCCTTGGCCTCGTCCCCCGGCCGACCGCCGGCCAGCACCTCGAACCCGGCCTCGCGCTGGTCCTTGGGGAAGGACTTGGCGCCCCAGCGCGGCGTGGCGCCCCGCTGGTCGGTCTGGATCCAGATCTGGAACAGCGTGGTGGACTCGTCCTCCAGATTGTACTCGGCGTGGACGATGCCGCTGCCGGCGGACATGATCTGCACGTCGCCGGCGGCGGTGCGGCCGGTATTGCCCAGGTTGTCCTTGTGGGTGATCGCGCCCTTCCGCACATAGGTCACGATTTCCATGTCCCGGTGCGGATGCGGGTCGAAGCCGGTGCCGGCGGCGATCTCGTCGTCGTTCCAGACGCGCAGCTTGCCCCACTCCATGCGGTTGGGGTCGCGGTAGTTGGCGAAGCTGAAGTGATGGCGGGCCTTCAGCCAGCCATGGTCGGCACCGCCAAGGGTATTGAAGGGTCGTACGTCGATCATCGCTGATCTCTCCTGCTCGGTTGGGCGGAGAGATAGGGACGCGGCCGGGGTTCCGCAAAAGCGCTGGGGCCACGGCCATCATTCACCGCGGTGATGATGGCCGCCGGCGCGTCAGCCGCCTGCCGTCACCGGCACATCAGCACGGGCACGTCGCTGTTCTCCAGCACATGCCGGGTCACGCCGCCCAGGATCAGCTGGCGCAGCCGCGAATGGCTGTAGGCGCCCATGGTGATCAAGTCGGCGCCGAAGTCGCGCGCCGCGCCCAGCAGCCCGGCGCCGACTTCCTTGGTGATGGGCTTGAACAGCTTCGCCTCGGCCTTCACCTCGTGCCAGCGCAGGTAGCTCAGCACGCCCTCCACCGCCGGGCCACGGCGCTGGTACTCGTCGGCGTACAGGATCTGCACCGCCTCGGCCCGATGGAACCAGGGCAACGCCGCCGCCAGCGCCGCCGCCGATTCGGCGGTGCCGTTCCAGGCGTGGCAGATGCGCGTGCCGATCACCGGCGGCGCCACGCGCGGCGCGATCAGCACCGGGCGGCCGGAATCGAACAGCACCGCATGCAGCGCGTCGGAGGAGGAGACATCCTCATCCGCCTCCGGGTGCGGCACCACGGCCATGTCGTACAGCCGCGACTGCTGGGCGACGACGTCCTCCTCGCGCCCGGCGATGCTCTCGAAGCTCAGCGTCGGGCCGTCGGTCTTCAGCGCGGTCTCGGCGGAATTCGCCAGGGTCACGCCGCCGGACGCTGCGGTGAAGCGGTCGAACAGCCCGCGCACCCGGCCGGCGCGCTCGCCGCTCTCGCGCTCGGTCGCCGCCATCATCTCCTCGATCATGGCGCCGGACAGCCCTTCCCCGGCCAGCGGCGCCACGTCCCGCGCATCCACCCGCACGTGCAGGCAATGCACATGCGCGTTCCAGGTTCGGGCGACGATCAGGGCGGTGGCTAGCGCGGCTTCCCCGGCCGCGGTGCCGGTCAGCGGCAGCAGCAGGCGACGATAGGCCATGGCGCGTCTCCCTTGTGGCGCGATTGTGGCGGCAGCCTAGCGCAATATGGGCCGGGATGAACGGCTTTCTTGGCCGCGCCGCGGAGGCCGCCCTGCGTCACGTCGCCGGGGCGTCCAGCCCCAGCACGCCCAGCGCCGCCGGCAGCGTGTCCACGGTCGCGTCCAGCACCGCCCAGTCCAGCGGGCCCACGTCGCGCGCGGCCGCGGCCTCCAGCACCGGCACGGTCGCGTCGGAGGCATCGCCCCGCCGCGCCGCCACTCGCGCCCGCAGCACCTCCAGCGGCGCGGTCAGCCACAGCCCGGTGAAATCCGGCGCCAGCGCCGCCACCGCGTCACGCTCCCCGGCGCGCAGGAAGGCGGCATCCGCCACCACGCCATGCCCCGCCGCCAAGGCCAGCCTGGCCTGCGCGCCCAGTTCGGCGAAGACGGCGGCGCTGGCCTCGGCCGTGTAGCTCTCGGCCGGCAGCCGCTGTTCCGGCGCCACCCCGGCCAGGCGTTTTCTCAGTTCGTCGCTGCGCAGCACCAGCGCGCCAGGGGCCGCGCCCAGCAAGGGCGCCAGTGCCCGCGCCAGCGTGGACTTGCCGGTGCCCTGCAGGCCGCCCACCGCCACCAGCCGGGGCGGCGGCGGCGCCAGCGCGGCCATGGCGTAGTCCAGGCAGGGCCGCGGGTCCTGCCCCCGGGCGCCCGCCACATGCGCGCGGATGATCCCGCGCAGCGAGAGCCACAGCGGCAGCCCGCGCAGCAGCGCCACATCTCCGCTGCGGGCGACATAGCGGTTCAGCACCCGGTTCGCCGCCGCCCGGCCGGCGCGCAGGTCCAGGTCCATCAGCAGGAAGGCCAGGTCGTAGCCGGTATCCACCGTGGCCATCGCCTCGTCGAATTCCAGCGCGTCGAACGGCGTCGGCTGGCCTTGCCACAGGCACAAATTGCCCAAATGCAGGTCGCCATGGCAGCGCCGCACGAAGCCGGCGGCGGCCCGTTCCGCCAGCCAGGGCGCCAGCCGGTCCAGCCACGCCAGCGCCCGCGCCGCCCATTCGGCAGCGCGCGGCACGCCGGCGCGCTCGGCGGCGGCCTGGTTGCCCAGCAGCACCCGGCGCAGCGCGGCCGGCGCGTCCACGCCCGGCACCGGCGGCAGCGCGGCATGCATCGCCGCCACCCGGTCGGCCAGCTGGTCCAGCAGCGTCGGGGTCAGCACGCCGCGCGCCGCCATCTCGTCCAGGAAGTCCGCGGCCGGCACCGGCGCCATCCGCAGCACCCAGTCCACAACCTCTCCCTGGCCGCCCAGCGCCAGCGCGCCATCCTGCGTGCGCACCACGGGCGCGACGCCACGGTACAGCCCCGGCGCAAACCCCTGGTTCAGCTCGAACTCGCGCCGGATGAAGCGCCCCCGCGCCGCCAGCGTGGAGAAGTCCAGGAAGCCCAGCGCCACCGCCTGCTTCAGCTTCAGTACCTCATCCGGCCCGACGAAGACGGCCGAGATATGCGTCAATATCGGCGCGGCCCCGGTCAGGCGCCCCAGCAGCGCGGCGGTGTCAGCCTGCGCGCCGGGAATGCTCACGGGTACAGCGTCTCCGTCCGCCAGCCCTCGGAACCATCGCCCGCGGCGCCTGCGCCGTCCCGCAGGAACACGTTCCGCTCATGCAGCCGGAACGGCATGTCCTGCCAGAACTCGATCCGCTGCGGCACCACGCGGAAGCCGGACCAGAAGGCCGGCCGCGGAATCTCGCTGATGCCGAACTTCATCGTATACTCCGCCACCCGCTTCTCCAGCGCGAAGCGGCCTTCCAGCGGCCGGCTCTGCTGGCTGGCCCAGGCGCCGATGCGGGACGACCGGTGCCGGCTGGCGTAGTAGGCGTCGGCCTCGGCGTCGCTCACCTGCTCCACCGGGCCCTCGACCCGCACGCTGCGATGCAGGCTCTTCCAATGGAAGCACAGCGCGGCCTGCGGGTTGGCCGCCAGCTCGCCGCCCTTGCGGCTCTCCAGGTTGGTGTAGAAGACGAAGCCGCGGCTATCGACGCCCTTCAGCAGCACCATGCGGGCGCTCGGCCGGCCGTCCGGCGTGGCGGTGGCCAGGCAGACGGCGTTGGGGTCGTTCGGTTCGCTCTTCGTCGCCTCCGCCATCCAGGCCTCGAAGCGGGCAAACGGATCGGCTGCGGACATCGCTTTGCTCTCCAGCTGCCAAGGCGTAAGGGGTCCTCCCCCTTGCCCGGCGGCCGGGGGTGTGCCACCACGGCCCCGCCTCCGCAACCAGCCGGATACGCCCAGCATGCCCGAAGAATCACCTCTTGTAGATCTGCCCAAGGGCACGCTGATGCAGGGCAAGCGCGGCCTCATCATGGGCGTCGCCAACGACCGTTCCCTGGCCTGGGGCATTGCCCGCGCCGTGGCCGCCCAGGGCGGCGAGATTGCCTTCAGCTACCAGGGGGAGGCGCTGGAGCGCCGCGTGCGCCCGCTGGCCGACAGCATCGGCAGCAAGCTGGTGCTGCCCTGCGACGTCACCGACGACGCCAGCATGGACGCCACCTTCGCCGCGCTGGAAGCCGAATGGGGCGGGCTGGACTTCGTCGTCCACGCCATCGGCTACGCCAACAAGGACTACCTGCGCGGCCGTTACCTGGACACGCCGCGCGACGTCTTCCTGCAGGCGCTGGACATCAGCTGCTATTCCTTCGCCGCCGTCGCCCAGCGCGCCAGCGCGCTGATGAAGAATGGCGGCAGCCTGCTGACCCTGACCTACCTGGGCGCCGAGCGCGTGACGCCGCACTACAACGTCATGGGCGTGGCCAAGGCGGCGCTGGAAGCCAGCGTGCGCTACATGGCGGCCGATGTCGGCGGCCGCGGCATCCGCGTCAACGCCATCTCCGCCGGGCCGATCAAGACCCTGGCGGCCTCGGGCATCGGCGACTTCCGCTACATCCTGAAGTGGAACCAGCTGAACAGCCCGTTGCAGCGCAACGTCACCATCGAGGAAGTCGGCGGCAGCGGCCTGTACCTGCTGAGCGACCTCAGCGCCGGCGTCACCGGCGAGGTGCACCATGTGGACAGCGGCTACCACATCGTCGGCATGAAGGGCCTGGACGTGCCGGACATCAGCACCGTCTAGCCTGATGTCGCACAACACCTTCGGCCACCTGTTCCGCCTGACCACCTGGGGCGAGAGCCACGGCCCCGCCATCGGCGCGGTGGTCGATGGCTGCCCGCCCCGCATCCCGCTGACCGAGGCGGATATCCAGCCCTGGTTGGACCTGCGCCGCCCCGGCAGCAGCAAGTTCGTCACCCAGCGGCAGGAAGCGGACCAGGTCCGCATCCTCTCCGGCGTGTTCGAGGGGATGACCACGGGCACGCCGATCGCCCTGCACATCGACAACACCGACCAGCGCAGCCGCGACTATGGCGAGATCGCCCAGCGCTTCCGCCCCGGCCATGCCGACCTGGCCTATGAGCTGAAATACGGCACCCGCGACTATCGCGGCGGCGGGCGTTCCTCCGCGCGGGAAACCGCCATGCGCGTGGCCGGCGGCGCCGTTGCCCGCAAGGTGCTGGGCCCGGATGTCCGCATCCGCGGTGCCCTGGTGCAGATGGGCGCCGACCGGATCGACCCCGCCGCCTGGGACTGGTCCGCCGTCGCCGAGAACGCCTTCTTCTGCCCCGACCGCGCCGCCGCCGCGCGCTGGGAGGAACAGCTCCTCGCCGTCCGCAAGTCCGGCTCCTCCGTGGGTGCGGTCATCGAACTGGTGGCCGAGGGCCTGCCCCCCGGCCTCGGCGCGCCGATCTACGGCAAGCTGGACGCTGATATCGCCGCCGCCCTGATGAGCATCAACGCGGTCAAGGGCGTGGAAATCGGCGACGGTTTTACCAGTGCGGCGCTCTCCGGCGAGGCCAATGCCGACGAGATGCGGATGAACGCCGATGGCAGCGTCCGCTTCCTGTCCAACCACGCCGGCGGCGTTCTGGGCGGCATCTCCACCGGCCAGCCGGTGGTGGCGCGCTTCGCGGTCAAGCCGACCTCCTCCATCCTCACCCCGCGCCAGAGCGTGGACCGCCAGGGCCAGGACACCGACATATTGACCAAGGGCCGCCACGACCCCTGCGTCGGCATCCGCGCCGTCCCGGTGGGGGAAGCCATGCTGGCCCTGGTGCTGGCCGACCACCTGTTGCGCCACCGCGCGCAGAACCCGGACGCCCCCAGCACCGCCCGCTTGCCGCGCAACTGAGCCGCCGCGCAACCCCCGCGTGAAATTCGCCGCGCCGCAGGGGCCCGCGGCCACGCGGCCGCTTGCCCGACCTTAATATCCGAGTGTACAGGTTGGTCGTTGCTTTCGCACAGGCCACGCCATGCCCTTCGCCGCCGCCGAGTTCTCCGCCCCGACCGCCCCCGCGCCCCGGCTGGACGGCTTCGTGGCGCTGTGCGGCAGCGCCCGCTGGGCCGCCCGCCTGGCCGACCTGGCCGGCCGCACCCAGGACAGCTCCCTGCAATCCCGCGCCGCGCAGCACCGCCACGCGCTGGAACTCGCCCTGGCCCGCCTGTCCGAGCCCAAGGCCGCCGCCCGCGTGAGCCCGGCCGAACAGCGCATCGCCGGCTTTGCCCAGGAAGCCGTGCGCCTGGCCGCCAGCCTGCCCGCCGGACCCCGCGCCCGCCTGCGGGAACGCCTGCTGGCCGGGCTCAGCGGCGACGCCACGCTGATCCCGCTCTTCCACCTGCTCCGCACCGCCGCCGGCCTGCGCGCCCACGGCTTCACCCTGCGCTTCACCGGCCTGGCCGACGACCTGCCGCAGGACCTGCTGGCCAGCCGCGACGGCGTGGAGGTCGAGGTGGCCTGCGAGACCGTCTCGGCCGAAGAGGGCCGCCACGTGCATCGCGGCGACTGGTTCGCCCTGGTGGATGCCATCAACCCGGAACTGCAGACCTGGCTGGCCGCCCACCCCGGCCGCTACCTGCTGAAGCTGACGCTGCCCGAGGGCCTCAGCGGCGCCGACCAGGCCGCCGACCTGCAGACCCGCATCAGCACCCTGCTTGCCGAGGACAAGCGCCACGACATCTGCGCCCAGGCGGTGCTCAAGCTGGACCCGTTGGTGCTGGCCGGCGCCCAGGCCGCGGACCGCCTGCCCGCCCGGCTGCGCGCCGCCTTCGGGCCGGAAGCCCACCTGGCCGTCACCGCCACCGCCGGCAGCGTCTTCGTCATGGCCGCCCGCGCCGGGCGAGAGAACGAGATTGCCAATGCCGTCGCCCGCCGCGCGGCCGAGGCCGCCACCGCCCGCCTCTCCGGCACCCGCCCCGGCATCCTCGCCTTGTTCATCGAGGATCTGGAGCGCGCCGAATGGCGCGGCCTGCGCGACAGCCTGGAACTGGAAGGCGTGGTCCGCCGCTTCCTGACCACGCCGGCGGCGCGCCCGGTGGTCACCGTCTCCTGCACCACCCGGTTCGAGATGCTGGGCGCCGCCCCGCCGGACGCGGTGGCCGAGGGCGAGCTGCGCTTCCGCAACCCCGCCCACCCCGCGGCCAAGCTGGCCGCCCTGGCCCCGGCGGTGCTCTCGTCCATGTGAGCGGCAGCGGCGCCATGCTGCACCGCAACCGACTGGATTTCGCCACGTTCTTGGCCCCGAATGTCCCTGCTGTCGCTCCGGCGGCGCGGGCCGAAAGGATGCCCCCATGACCGAACTCGAATTCCAGACCAAGCTGGCCGAACTCGACCGCCTGCTGAACGACCCGGATGTCCGCATGGACCCCAACCGGGTCTGGACGCTGCTGGCGGAGATCAGCGCGCAGGAGCTGCGCCAGGCGCGGCGCTAGAGCATGATTCCTTTTGACGGAATCGGGTTGGGGATTCCGGCGCGGCTGGATTTCTGATTCAAGCTGCTGGCTGGACGGAGGCCAGCAGCCGATGACCCGAGCCCTGTCCCCTGACTTGCGGCAACGCGTTGTGGCGGCGATGCGCGAGGGCGCGAGCAGCCGCGAGGCGGCCAAGACCT
>CANGNF010000028.1 GCA_947455205.1 Acetobacteraceae bacterium
GCTTTGCCGCGCCTAAGCTGGACGACCTGTACGCTTCGGCTGTGGCCGCTCTTGCGGTCGGTGGCGCGTATAAATCGCTGCTCATCCATGGAGGCTCGTGAGCCCTTCCCACCACGAGGTGGAAATAACCAATCGGCGTCAGACATGTTGATCCAATGCGAAGAATAATGAGAGGCTGTTGGGCAGCCCATACCGGAGCCTACCGCTACCAGGCAGATTTAGCATTGCACTTTCTCGCAAGTATAGCGGGCAACTGCAATGGCTCTGGGAACGTCTGGATATTTTGAAATAGAACCGCCGTCTCAACATTTCTCGGATCTTTTTGACGCAAGCGAGGTCGAAGATCGTGGCAGCAAACGCCCGGCGGGATGGCGCTGCGTGACCAGCAGGACATCACGCTGATCAAGGCAGTGGCGCGGGCCTTCCGGTGGCGGCGGATGCTGGAGACCGGGCGGTACAGCACCATCGACGAGATCGCTGCGGCGGAGAAGATCAACGACAGCTACGTCAGCCGGGTGCTGCGACTGACGCTGCTGGCGCCGGATATCGTCGAGGCGATCCTGGACGGGCGGCAGCCGGAGGGGATGACGCTGCCGGGGTTGCTGAAGGGGGTGGCGGTGGAGTGGGAGAGGCAGTCACGCCTGTGGCACTCGCAAAGCGAACCGATGATGGTTAATCCTCCGATCCGCGAGGACAATCGGCCGCTTAAACTCAGCAACCATTAATAATCAGTTGGAGTAACACGGCGGGGCGCGACTTCTACCGTGGCGGCGGTTCCGGAATGCCCACGCCACCGTTCCTGGTGACCGCCACCGAGATGAGGCGCGTGTCGCGTCACTTTCCGCTCTCGCACGGCAAGCCGCGAGTGAGTAACCGGCGTGTGCTCAGCGGCGCTACGATCGAACGCGCTCGCTGACGCTATCCCGATCCGAGCGAGAACCGAAGACCGGCCCGCGTGTGGCACCATGTTGCTGACCCTGTCTGCTGCCAGCAGCACGATCTCGGCTCGTATGGCATCGCCACGGGCGACCTTTCGGCGGCGCAGGCGCGACGCCAACGCGGCACGCTCAGCTTCCGTCATCTCCATGCTTACCACTGCCCGTCCCGCCATGTCTCCGCCCCGCCTGCCGTCGTTGGCAGCGAATCATAGGCGGGTAAATTTGGCTAGAAACTTCTCGGTCGAGACACTAGCAGTCCCCCAGCCATCGCCCCCGGCTTGACCGAAACATGCGCCACCCCGGCGCCACCGGCTTCTGCCCGTAGAATGTCGAGAGGTCGCCCCGCCCTGCTGGCGCACCACTGATAGACGTTAGCCGACAGCGCCGCGCTGGCCCGCTGACAGACCACCCCTTCCAACTGGCGGCCGTCAGAAAATGAAGTCGGCCAGCACTTCAAATACACTAGTTCCGATGGCGCCGCAGAAGGCAAGGCAGAGTAATGCCAGAAGCATTCGGAGCGTGACCAGCGCGCCGCCACCAGCACGCCGCAGACGGTTGGTTATGGCGAAGCCCACTGATCCATAGTCGTTCGCATTCATGGCGCGCCCCTCCGCTCAACTCGGAACCAAGTGAAACACAAAAGCCCAGGCGAACTGTGTCGTGGTTAGTCGAGATACGTGCCCCTCCAACTTGTAACGCGCTGGCGCTGCGCCGGACGAAAAACGGCGAACAGCGACACCAAGCGCCCCCCTTAGAATGTCGAGAGGTCGCCCCGCCCGGTTCGCAGCGCGCGGGCGCAGAAGCGGATAGGCTGGCAGGGTTCACCGTCACCAACGTCAACGAAGCACCCAGTGTCCCCCCGGCGCCATCGCCAGTTTTGCCGAGAAGGACGCCCTGCTGCTGGAGTAGGCAGGCGATGATCCAGCGGCTGGCGGCGCGGATCATCGCCTCGGACGAGACCACCACGCGGGTCGGCGGCGCCACCCACTGGCAGTGGGTGTTCCTGTCCAACAAGGCTGTCCTGCACAGGATCGCTACCAGCCAGGCCAGAACGATCTCTGCGTGTTGAGGGAATTTATTTGTATTGAGGTTTCATTACCACCCACCCGCTTTGTGTGGTTGCGTCTCTCCAGCGGAAGGCACGCAAAAGTTGTGGATCTGATCATGCAAAAAAGTAATGGCGCCAATGACAACACGTTCAGCAACAACCGATCAGCGCAATCCTGCATAGCCATTCGCGGCGCCGGCCTGGAAGCGGTTGCATACCTGCTTGCTAGTACACGCCGGCTGGAAGGCCTCGCCATGCGAGAGATCACCCAGTTGCTGCAGGACCTGCCTTCCCCCGCGGAGCGCGACGCCATCCTGAACCTGCTGCGTGCCCTGTCGGACCGGCCCCTGGCGCTGCCGGAACTCGCTCCGCCGCCCTTCATGCCCGTGGCGGAGCAGATGCCGCTGCAATCGCCGCCCCCGCCCCCGCTTGCCGGCCCGGCGCCGCAGGGCACCGCCGACGTGGACCTGGCGGAACAGTTGCAAGCCGCATTGCTGGCGCAGCAATCCGGCCTGACCCTGAACTACCAGCCGGTGGTCGATGCCACCTCCGGCGCCATCCTGGGCTTCGAGGCCCTGCTGCGCTGGACCACGCCAGACGGCCAGCAGGTACCGCCCTTGCAGGTGGTGGACCTCGCCGCCCGCGCCAATCTGCTGGCAACGCTCGACTTCTGGGTGATGCAGCAGGCCGTCAGCCAGGCCCGCCCCTGGCTCAGCGCCAATCCCCGCCTGGTCATCGCCATCAATGTCACGGCGGCGCTGCTCAGCAGCCCGCTGGCGGTCAGCGCGGTCCGCGCCCTGCTGCGCGCCCATGGGGTCAGCGCCGCGAATTTCTGCATCGAGGTGCCGGAAACCACGCTTCTGGACGAGCGCGCCACCAAGAACCTGGCGGCGCTGCGCCGCCTCGGGCTGCAACTCGCCATCGACGATTTCGGCATCGGCCAGTCGGCGCTGACCCGGCTGATGGAGTTGGACGTGGATGTGGTGAAGCTGGACCGCGCCTTCTTCAGGGCCCAGAACCCGGGACCGAAGCAGCGCTCCTTCCTCGGCGCCATTGTCGATATGGCCAAGGCGCGCGGCAGCCGGGTGGTGGCCGAAGGCGTCGCCACATCGCAGGATGCCGTGCTGGCCCGCGAGATCGGCTGTGCCGCCTGCCAGGGCTTCTGGTTCGCCGGGCCGCTGAGCGCCGGCGCCGCCGCCGTCCTGGCCAGGAGCAGTACCGCCGAGCTGCCGTGGCAGGCGCAGCAGACGCCGCAGCGGTGAGCCAGACCGATGCAGCACCCCAGCTATCTCAGCATCGCCTCGCCGGACGTGATGGCCGCCTGGTACCAGCTGGAACAGGAGGCGGCGGCGGAACCGCGGCTGCCCCGCCGCCCGGCAGCCCGCACCCGGCCCATCGCCACCCGGCTGCTGCTGCCCCTGCTCGCCCTGCTGGCCGCGGCCACGGCCGCCATGCTGGCGCCCCCCTTGCTCGCCGCCCGGCAGTTGCAGCAGGTGCTGGCCACGGCAGACCCGCCCGCCCTGGCCGCGCTGGCCGACTGGGACCAACTGCGCGCCAACCTGGCCCGGCGGATGCTGCCGGCCACAGCCGCCCAGCCCTATCTCAGCGACATGGCCGATCAGGTGGCGGAAGGGCTGGCCAATGCCGAGGCCCTGCACGCGGCCCTGCGCGCCCCGGCCGATGCCGCGCGCCCACTGCCGCGCCCTGGCGCGGGCGGCGTCTGGCGCCTCACGCTGGAAAGCGCCGCGCATGGCCGGGCGGAGGTGACCCTGGCGCGCATCGGCGGCATGGCGGGCCGCTGGCTGGTGGTGGATCTGGCGCTGCCCGCCGGCCCGGAGGCCAATGATGAGTGATTGCGACAGCGAGTGGATCGCCACGCTGCCCGGCCCGATGCACGCGCAGGACCAGACGCGTCGCAAGGCGATCCAGGTGGAGATCGGCCGCCGCCTGCGCGCCTACCGCCGCCGCCGCGGCCTCAGCATGCGCAACATCGCTGAAGGGACCGGCATCTCGATCCAGATGCTCGGCAAGTATGAACTCGGCCAGAGCTCGACCTCTGTCAGCGTACTGCACGCCATCTGCCGCGTGCTCGGGGTCACAGTGCCGGACCTGCTGGAGGGGATCGATGTGGACCAGCCGCGGCGAGGCAACTTGACCGCCGGCCTGCTGCGGGTCGGCGACCACGATGCGGTCGAGCGCCTTGCGCTGATAGACCTGTTCGGGCGCATCCCCGACAATAAGCTGCGGCGCTTGCTGCTGAAGACCGTGGTCCACCTGTCCGAAACCAGCCAGCCCCGGCAGCACAGTGACGCGCCTGAGCAGGCCGGGAAGGCCCAGCAATAGTCTCAATACCCAGCGCACGAAGGTTTCACCTTCGTTCGCCTCAATCGCGTCGTGCATTGGCACGCCGTTGGCGTGACGCGGGCCGCCTCCGCGGCCCTTGGCGTCGTGCGCAGGCACGCTGACGCTTGATGCGGCACAAGCCGCGGCGCCCATTCGGGAGCTCGGCCCGCGAGAGGCGGGCCGCAGGTCGGAACTTCGTGAGCTTGGTATGAGGCTGGTTATGCCTCAGAGGGCGCTTCGGATGGACATGGCGAAGTTGGATGCGGTGCAGCGGTACGAGGGTGTCCGGGCCCGGCTGCGGTCGGTGATGGACCGGATGCATTTCAATCTGGCGATGGGTACCGAGCGATGATGGGTTGGAGCGCCTGGCTGGTGCTGTGGAGGCTGTTGGTTTGCGGGGAGGCCGGATTGCGGTTGCGTCCGCACAGGCGGTGGCCGCTGCTGATCGAGCGGCTGCTGTCGTAGGCGAGGTGCAGACGCGAGATTGGGCCTGCAAGGCGTGCGACTGGTACTGGCGCCTGCACAGCGACAATCCGGATAAACGGCGGATTGCCTCATCCCAAGGATGCTCCTAGCCATGAAGACGTTGCGCCATAGCGACATTCCCGTTGCATCATAGCTCACCTCGCCTCCGGCGCCGGCTGGCCCGGAAACAGCTGCCGCTCCAGCGCGGTGTCGTCCATATCAGCTGGCAGTGGCCAGGACAGCCCAGCCGCCCGGGCGCGCGACACATAGGCCGCGACCGCCCCCTTGCTGATGCCCACCGCCGCCTCAAGGGCGCAGTCGCTCAGCTTAGCCTCGAACTTCAGCCGCAGTACATCGCGGATCCGGCGCATCGACAATCTCTCGTTAGGCATCAGGCAAACCCCCTTCAGAACGAGGTCCCCTTAGCCGGCTCAGACTGTCGGCACTCCACCCCAGGCAACCCTCAAACGGGTGCCCATGATCCCGTGGAAACCCTGCCCACGATGGCGTGGAATCACTGCCCAGCATCGCGTTGAATTCGCACGTCAGTGCATGCAGAGCAAACTGCGGACCAAGCGGGGGGCGCGCCGTCTACCGCCAGCGCGGCGCGTCGGTCGAGCCGGTCTTTGGCCAGATGAAAGAGCGCCGGGGCGCTGGCCGGTTCTCGATGCGCGGCCTCGCAGCCTGCCAGGGGGAATGGCACCTCCACGCAGCGGTGCACAATCTGCGGAAGCTGCACCGGGACTTTGTCCGGCGCCAAGCGGTAGACCTCCGAGCATCCAGGAACCAGCAAGATGCGCTCTGAAGAGCCGAGAGTGCGGTTGCATCACACCGCCGTCCACGAGCCGCCCCCCGAAACCAACGCGCGTAGGTCATGACGCGACAGCCTCTTCAGCCAGTCGTTGAGACTGATCCACGCTGGCGAAAGAGCCGGAGCGGTCCATCGGGCTTCAGCCCAAGGGGCGGCGATACCCAGGCCGGCCAGCCCGCGCTACAACAGCAGCGGGTCGAGGGCAGGCGCCAGGCCGGGTTCCGCCAGTACGGCGTCCAGCGCATCCAGCAGCAGGTTGCAGCGTGCCTCGAAGACGCTGAGCATCATGGCGTAGCGCTGCCGCGCCAGCGCGCTGGGAACCAGGTATTCCCCTGGCTCGAACCAGCCATGTTCGCGCCCCTGTTCCACCACCTTGGCGACCGTGGGGGCCGAGATTTGCAGCCGCCTGGCCATGGTTGCGACGCAACCGCGGCCGCCCAGTTCCGGTTCAAGCAGCAGGTCCCACATCAGATAGAAGAAGTTGCGGCGGGCCAGGGCCGCGGCATTCTCGCTGAGCCCATCCTGCAACATGGACATCGACCGGATCATCAAGCGGGCATAGCTGCTGCCACCGACCTTTGCCAAAATGTCTGGATCCAGCCGCGGACGACCACAGAAGTCGCTGAAGCCTCGCAGATTGTCGCGGATGTCCTGGATGAAGTAGGCATATAGCTCGGCGGAAGGGATCAGGACGTTGGTCCGCTTGTCGTAGGACGACCTTACCTTGATGAAATCGCCAGTCTCGATGGACAGCTTGATGGTGTATTGCACGGCGCCGACCGAAAGGCCGGTGCGGTGGGCGAGTTCTGGCACGCGGATCAGGCGCAGGGCGGCGTCTTCCGCCAGGCTTTGGAGCATTATCTCCCGCAACAGGCAGCCCCGGACATGGTCACGGCACCAGAAGGTGCTGATACGGTCGGTGGCGATGTGCCGGTTGACCACGGGTTCACTGCGATACCGCCGAAAGCGGTCATCCGTGTGCAGCATGGTCACGGCCATGCCCGGGGGCCATTGACCGGCGAGGCAGTTCATTGGCCGCAGTGCCAGGGCTCGCTGGACCAGACGCCGCACCGCGATGATCCGTTCGCCTATGCACCAGGCTGGATCACTAGCAATTCTTGCGTTGTCCATGCCCCGCATCCCGAATATTTTTCTTTACACATCCTTGTGCATAAATAAGGGTGCCAAACAATGCAACTAAGTAAAAATACTCACTATCAACTAATAATAAAATAACGAACAAATAAAGGAATAACGAATAGATAGAGTGGGCGGGTTCAGCATTGGTAGCGAACACCATCGCTGGTCTGTGTCTCGCTCCCGCTGGCCAACTTTGCAGTAACTGCTCACCGCCCTACGCTGACGGGCTGTCCGGATAGCGCCTCACGGATGGCGCCGAGGACGGCGTTTCCGTTGAGTTTGGCGGTGGTGACGACGGAGCGGCATGCGTCGTAGGTCTCGGCGCCCCATTCGGCGCGGAAGCCGTTGGTGACTTTCCGGAAGACGACACTGGGCCACAGGGCGTGCTCGGAGACGTTGTTGGTCGCCGGCACGTCGCGGTCAGTGACGAAGACGAACAGGCTCGAGCGGTCGCGCGCGATAGGCGTGTTGCATATCCAGTAGAGCATCAAACGTCGCATGATCGGCGATCCACTCTTGGGAGGGGGAGCAAAATATGCGGGCTGTGATGATCACCCGGTTCGGCAGAGCCGAAGACGTGGCCGAGGTTGTCGACGTGCCGGCCCCTGGCGCTCCTGGACCCGGACAGGTGTTGCTCAACATTCTGGCGGCGCCCATCAACCCTTCTGACTTCCTGGTCTTCCAGGGGCGATTTGGCGCCTCGCCACCTTCATTGCCGGCAAAAGCCGGTGGCGAGGCTGTGGGAGAGGTTGTGGCGGTTGGTCCTGGCGTTGACAATCTCCAGCCGGGTGACCGCATCCTGGCCCTGCACGCCGGGCGTGGTAACTGGCGCCAGCAGGTCCTGGCCGACGCGGGCCGGGCTGTGGCGTTGCCGGCTGATGTTGATCCGCTTCAACTGGCGATGCTGGCGGTGAACCCGGCAACCGCTCTGCACATGCTCACCCGCTTCATGACGCTGCAGCCGGGCGAGTGGGTGCTGCAGAATGCCGGCACCTCGGCGGTGGCGCACTGCGTCATGCGGCTGGCCAAGGCGCGGGGGATCAGGACCATCAACTTGGTGCGCCAGGAGGCCCACATCGGCATGCTGCTGGATGCCGGCGGAGACGTTGTTCTGATGGACGGCATGGACTTGGCGGGCCGGGTTTCCGCCGCCACGGGTGGGGCCGACATACGCCTAGGCCTGGACGCGGTGGCGGGCGACGCGACCGGGCGGTTGGCCAGTTGCATAACGCCCGGCGGCACGGTGGTGATCTATGGCCTGCTATCGGCGCCCAGCGTGACCCTTCCGGCAGCGGATTTGGTTTTCCGCGACGTCACCCTGCGCGGCTATTGGTTTACGCCGTGGTTTGATCGGGCCAGCAAGGCGGAACTGGCGGAGACCTACGAGACGCTCATCGCCGATGTGCGCAGCGGCGCCCTGCGCGTGCCCGTGGTGGCGACCTATCCCATGGAGCAAATCCGTGAGGCCCTTGCCCATGCCGCTCAACCCGGGCGCCAGGGCAAGGTGCTGCTACTGCCCAATGAAGGCAGCAAGCGGTAGGTGTGCAGCATGCCCCCCGTCACCGCCGTCGCTGGCTTAAGGCGACTGTAAGACCTGCCTGGATGGCGCCGGCGACCCTCCAGATAGCTGGCCGAACGTACCTCTGGTTCGAAAACACGGTACGCTTTTCAGGCAAGTGCGATTCGAACCAGGCCGCCCCGCCGCCGCACCGAAGCCATTGAAATAACAGGGATTTCGAAAAGCGTACCTAATCGGCCCAGTCAACAGGTCCGGAGAGAATGGGCCGTCGGAGAGCCGAATTCAGCGGTCGTTCCGCCCCTGCCGGTCAACAGGTCCTACGGCAAACCCTGGCCTAACCTGGGGTTTTCATGCCGGCTCCCGGCAGCGGAGAGCCTGACGTCGGATAAAACTGGCGGAGCAAACGGCATTCGAATTCGCGGTACGGCCCGCTGCTTGCAGCGCCACCTGCTACCTATGTGCTACCTAGCACCCGGCCAGCGCTAGCTAAAAACCCGCTAACCCATTGAAAAGACTGGCGGACCCGAAAGGATTCGAACCTTCGACCTTTGCCTTCGGAGGGCAACGCTCTATCCAGCTGAGCTACGGGTCCAACACTCGCGTCATACCCTGGTCGGCGTTCCGGGGAAAGCCCTTTGGCGGGCTTCGGCTACAGCAACCCCAGCGCGCGCAATTCCTGCCGCAGCTTGGCCGGCAGGGCGTCCAGCCCCTCGGCGGCGCCCTGGGCGCGGATATCGGCCGGCGCTGCCTCCGGCGTCAGGTAGCGCCAGCCCTGGAAGGGCTTCTCCTGCCGGGCGGCCACTGGCACCAGCTCGGGGTCCAGCACCAGGCCGGCGCAGGTGGTGCCGTCGTCCCAGGCTTCCTCGCGGATGTCGATGATGCGTTGCCGCACCTGCACCCAGCCCGCCACCACCCAGTAGATGCTGCCGCCATCCAGGATATCGGCGACGCGCTTGGGCTTCATCCGGGTCTGGTGGCGCAGCGGCGGCTCGGCCACGGCGCGGCGGGCCTGGATGGCGGCCAACTCGGCCACGTCCTTCGGCCCGACCGAGAGCTTGATCAGATGCAGGGTCATGGTGGCGCCTCCGGCAGCGGCATACCCGCGGCGGCCCAGGCGGGGAAGGCGCCGGGGTGCCAGGGCAGCACCGGGTTGGCCGCGGCCCCGTGGCCGGGCAGCACGGCGGGCGGCAGCGCGGCCCGCAGCGCCGGCGGCCAGGCCAGGGCCAGGGCGGCCACCGGCTCGGCCCAGGCGGCGGCCAGCCCGGCCTGGGCCAGCAGCAGGGTCCAGGCGGCCAGGCCCGGCACTTCGCCGGGCAACAGCGCCGGGGCCAGGCCGGGCAGGGCGGGCAGCAGCAGGGCGGCCTCATCCTCGGCCAGCGGCAACAGCGGGACGTCCAGCACGCCGAAGCCGGCGGCGTCCTGCCCGCCCGCCAGCAGCACGGCGTCCAGCCGGCCGGCGCGGAAGGCCTCGCCCACCGCTTCCGGCGTGTCCAGCGTCACCTCCGGTGCGATGCCCAGCGTCTCCGCCAGGGCGCGCACCACGGCCTCTGCGGCGCCACCGGCGGGCCCGCAGCCCAGGCGCTTGCCGTGCAGCCCGCGCCAGGTGCCGGGGCCGGGCCGGGCATGCAGCAGCACGGGCAGGCCATAGACCGGCGCCAGCGCGCGGATCCGCCGCAGCCGCCGCGGCGCGAAGCCACCGGTGCCGTTGAAGGCGGCGGTCGCCAGCTCCAGCCCGGCGATGGCGAATTGCACCTGGCCGGCTTCCAGCAAGTAGAGGTTCTCGGTGCTGCCCAGGGTGTGGCGCGGCGCCAGGCGCACCGCGGCGCCCTGCAGGGTGTCGCACAGCGCGGCGCCGTAGCGCTCCGCCCCGCCGCCGCGCGGGCCGGTGGCCAGGCGCAGCAAGGGGGTCGCCGCTGGCGGCGCGGAATGGGGTCCCGCAGACGGCGCGGAACCAGGCCCCGCAGGCGGCGCGGAACCACGCAGCGCCGGGGCCTGCGCCCATGCCGTCACCGGTGCCGCCAGCCCGGCCAGCAGGGTCCGGCGCGAAATCATGCTAAGCTCAGCCATCCGTCCAGCCTAACCCGTGGTGGCCATGCTGTCCCATGACGACCTGATCTACGACCTCGGCACCAACCAGGGGGAGGATACCGCCTTCTACCTGGCCAAGGGCTTCCGCGTGGTGGGGGTGGAGGCCAACCCGGTCCTCCATGCCGCCCTGGCCGAAAAGCTGGCCGAGCCGATCGCCGCCGGCCGCCTGACGCTGCTCAACATCGGCATCTGGGACAGCGCGCGTACGCTGACCTTCTACGCCAACCAGGACAACGACCACTGGTCCTCCTTCGACCCCGTCTATGGCACCCGCCAGGGTACCCGGTACGAAACGCTGGAGGTCCCCTGCATCACCGTGCTGGACCTGCTGCGGCGCTACGGCGTGCCGCGCTACCTGAAGATCGACATCGAGGGCGCCGACCGCCTGGTGCTGGCGCAGCTGCGGCAACTGGCACGGCTGCCGCGCTACATCTCGGTGGAGGAATACGGGGTGGAGGCGCTGCACGATTTGGCGGCGCTGGGCTACAGCCGGTTCAAGCTGCTGCCCCAGGCCGACAAGTCCTGGGCCGAGGCACCGCAGCCGCCGCGCGAGGGCAGCTACGCCAAGCGCTGGTCGGACGGCCGCGACAGCGGCCTGTTCGGCGCCGAATTGCCGGGGGAATGGCTGGACTTCCGGGCGGCGGAGGCAGCCTACCTGGCCGGCATCCGCAACGCGGCGTGGCAGTATGTCGGCCCGCCCGGCGAATGGTGGGACATCCACGCCACGCGGTAGGCGCCCGGCCCCGCGCCGGCGTTCAGCCGCCATCCCGCAGCTGCGGATTGTCGAAGACCGGGTTGCGGTAGCGCGCCAGCGCCGCGCCCAGCGCCTCGGCCAGGTCGCGCTTGTCGTCCTCGCCCAGCAACTGGCCGATCTCCACCGTCGCGCCGCGCTGCACCAGGTGCAGGGCACTGACCCGGCCGGGCCGTTCCTGCAGCCGCAGCCGCGCCCAGTAGGGGTCCAGCCGGATCACCTGCGGCCGGCCCTTGTTGTCGCGGCGGCGGATGGTCAGGGCGTCCTCGGTCAGCAGCACCAGCTCGCTGCGGCGGCGGGCGCGGCGGCGGTACAGCAGCAGCAGGCCGATCACCATGGCGCCCTCGGCGCCGGTGAAGCCGAGGATCGGCCAGGCGCCCAGCACCACGAACAGCGTGCCGGTGACCAGGCTGCCCAGGCCCAGCATGCCCGCCAGCAGCAGCAGGCCGCGGTCGCTCAGCGCCAGCGGCGGGGTGCTGTGGGCCTCGAACAGGATCTCGGGGCTGATCGCGGACATGGGCCCTCTCGCGCTGGTGCCGGATGCAATTGGGTCGCATCGCCCAAGCTGCCATAGTCGGAACCACCATGTCCCGCTCTCCGCTTCCCCGCGTGCCGCTGCACGGCACCGCCACCGACCCGCGCCGCGCCCGGCGGATGAACGCCACCCAGGCCGGCGCCTTCATCCGCGCCCTGGCCCAGGCCAACCCGGCGCCCGAGACCGAGCTGCTGTACGAGAACCACTTCCAGCTGCTGGTCGCGGTCGTGCTCTCGGCCCAGACCACCGACGCCGCGGTGAACAAGTGCACCCCGCGGCTGTTCGCGGCGGCGCCGACGCCGGCCGCCATGGCGGCGCTGGGGGCGGAGGGCATCGGCCCGCATATCCGCACCATCGGCCTGTGGCAGGGCAAGGCGAAGAACGTCGCCGCCCTGGCCGCCCAGCTGGTGGCGCTGCATGGCGGCGAGGTGCCGGCCGACCGCGCGGCGCTGGAAGCCCTGCCCGGCGTCGGCCGCAAGACCGCCAACGTGGTGCTGAACGTGGCCTTCGGTGAGCAGACCATGGCGGTGGACACCCATATCTTCCGCCTGGGCAACCGCACCGGCCTGGCGTCGGGGAAGAACACGCGGGAGGTCGAGGATGGCCTGGTCCGCAAATGCCCGCCGGAGTTGCTGCGCGACGCGCACCACTGGCTGATCCTGCACGGCCGCTACGTCTGCAAGGCCCGCGCGCCGGAGTGCTGGCGTTGTGTTGCGCGCGACCACTGCAACTATCGCGACAAGGTCACCGCGCCGGTTTGATGCGCTGCGGCATGGTGGCGGCAACCCGCGGCGTGGCGAGGGCGTTGAAGCGCCATCGTCACCCGCAGGACCTGGCCCCCAGTAACGGTGCAACGCCACCGCCTGGCCTGCACCGCCGGAGAGCAAGCCGATGTCCGATGCCGCCCTGGGCAGCCTTGCCCTTGCCCGCCCCCGTGCCGAGCGCCCGCTGCTGCTCTGCCTGTCGCACCTGCGCTGGGACTTCGTGCTGCAACGGCCCCAGCACCTGCTGGGCCGCGCCGTCGAGCACTACGATGTGCTGTTCTTCGAGGAACCCATTCTGGCCGCCGGCGCCACGCCGCGGCTGGAACGCCGGCGCACGCCGGAAGGTGTGACCGTCTGCGTGCCGCATCTGCCGGAAGGGCTGGGCGAGGCCGCCCTGCTGGCCGCGCAGCGCCGCATGCTGGATGCGCTGCTGGCCGCGGAAGCCGGGCGCCGGCTGGTGGTGTGGTTCTACACCCCGATGGCGCTGGCCTTCGCCGCGCACCTGTCGCCGGACCTGACCGTGTATGACTGCATGGATGAGCTGTCGGCCTTCCGCGGCGCGCCGCCCCGGCTGGTGGAGCTGGAGCGGCAGTTGCTGGCCCGCGCCGACCTGGTCTTCACCGGCGGCCGCAGCCTGTATGAGGCCAAGCGCGGCAAGCACCCCCAGGTGCATTGCTTCCCGTCCTCGATCGACGCGCCGCACTTCAACCAGGCGCGCCAATGGGCGCAGCCCGAGCCGGCGGACCAGCTGGGCATCCCGCATCCGCGCATCGGCTTCTTCGGCGTGGTGGATGAACGGATGGACGTCGAGCTGGTGGGCGCGCTGGCGGCGCAGCGGCCGGACTGGCAGCTGGTGATGATCGGCCCGGTGGTGAAGATCGACCCGGCCTCCCTGCCGCGCCCGGGCAACATCCACTGGCTCGGCAGCAAGAAGTATGCGGAGCTGCCGGCCTACCTGGCGGGCTGGGATGCCGGTTTCATGCCCTTCGCCCGCAATGAGAGCACGCGCTTCATCAGCCCGACGAAGACGCCGGAATTCCTGGCCGCCGGGCTGCCCGTGGTCAGCACGCCCATCACCGACGTGGTGCGCGACTGGGGCGACGCCAACCTGGTGGAGATTGCCTGCGATGCCGGCGGCTTCGCCCAGGCGCTGGAGGAGGTGATGAGCCAGCCGCGCGACGCTTGGCTGCGCCGGGTGGACCGCAAGCTGGCGCGGTTGAGCTGGGACCGGACCTGGCTGGCGATGTCGGCGCTGATCGCGGAGGGGCTGCGGCCGTCGCGCGGCGCCGAGCGGGCGGCCAGCGCGGCGTCGGCCATGTGATGGGGGAACGAGAGGGACGCTGTCCCTCTCGCGCTCTCCCTGCCAAAGGCCGAGGGGCCTTTGGAAACCATGTGTTCAAAAACCTGGGGTCCAGGGGCCTTTCGGCCCTTGGCCGGAGAGTTTGAGAGGGCGGAGCCCTCTCAAGGATACAGGTTGGAGTTTGAGAGGGCGGAGCCCTCTCAAGGGGACTGGTGGAGTTTGAGAAGGCGGAGCCCTCTCAAGCCGCCCAATCCGGCGCGAAGCCGGGGTCCACCATGCGCCTGTCCTTCGGCAGCGCCGCCAGTGCGGTCTGGTCGGCGGCGTCCAGCACCAGCTTCACCGCGTCCAGGTTCTCCTGCTGCCGTGCCGGCGACTGCGCCTTGGGAATGGCGGCGACGCCAGGCTTGGCCAGCAGGTAGGCCAGCCCCACCTGAGCGGGCGTGGCGCCGTGTTTGCGCGCGATGCCCTGGATGACCTTGTCTTTCAGCACCACGCCCTTGGCCACCGGCGTGTAGCTGGTCAGCACGATGTTGCGCGGCGTGACGTAGTCCAGCAGCCGCTGCTGGTCGAGGTAGACGTGATGCTCCACCTGCAACGCCGCGATGGGCACGATCCCGGCCTCGACGGCGCGCTTCAGCAGGCCGAGCGGGAAGTTCGCCACGCCGACCGCCTTGGCCAGCCCGGCATCGCGAATCGCGGCCTGCGCCTGCAGTACGCTCGGCAGGTCCAGCTGCGGGCTGGGCCAGTGCACCAGCAGCAGGTCCACGTAGTCCTGGCCCAGCCGCTTCAGGCAGGCGTCGAAGCCCTTGCGGAAGCTGGCGCCATCCGGCTTGTCCCACCAGACCTTCGTCGTCAGGTACAGCTCGGCGCGCTTCACGCCGCAGGCGTTGAGCGCGGCGCCGACCGGCTCCTCATTGCCGTACATCTCGGCGGTGTCGATGTGGCGGTAGCCCAGGCCGATGGCGGATTCCACCGCCGCCTGGCATGCCGCGCCCTTCATCGGCCAGGTGCCGAAGCCGAGGCGCGGCATGCGCGTATGGGCGCTCTCGAAGGTCGGGACCGGCATCGGCGCTACCTCTTGGAAAGATCGACCACGGCGGCGAAGCCGGTCTCGGTGCCGAAGGCCAAGTGCGTGCCGCTGGCATTCCAGGTCAGCGCGGAAACGCCGCCACGGCCCGGCGCCGCCACCGGCACCACCTTGCCGCTGGCGATCTCCGCCATCACCACCAGCCCGTCCTGGAAGCCGGCGGCCACCACCTCGTGCTGCGGATGGCAGGCGACGGCGGTGCAGATCACGTCATCGCCGCCGGCCAGCTCGGTCGGGGCCTTGCCCATGGGGCCGCCGCCGAAGAACGGCCAGATCACCACGGATTCCGCGCCCGAGGTCGCCAGCCAGCGGCCCTTGGCGGTGAAGGACATGAAGCGCGTCTTGGTCGGGTAGCCGGACATCCGCATGTGCTGGCTGTCCGACAGGCGCCAGCCATGCAGCGCGTTTTCCTGCATGGCCGTCACCACATGGGTGCCGTCCGGCGAAATCGCGATGCCGGCGTGGCTGCCCTTCCATTCCAGCAGCTTTGCCTTCTCATCGGTGGCGTTGACGAACCACAGCGACGCCCCGTTGTAGTGGCTGCAGGCAATGCGCTTGCCCTTGGCGTCGATGGCGATGCCGCCGACCGCGCTGGGGTGGGTCAGCGTCTTCTGCTTCTCGCCCTTGCCGTTGAAGACGTGCAGCTGCTTGCCGACGCTGGCGGCGCGGACGCCGGCCTCATGCGCCGCCACCTGCTCCACCCACTTCATGGCGCCGAGATTGGCGATCTCGGTCAGCGTGCCATCGGGCGCCACGCGCATCAGCTTGCCGTCGTCGCCGCCGCTCAGGTAGCCATCCCTGCAGTCCGCCACCATTGCCAGGCAGGCGCCGTCATGCGCCTCGGCCTTGGTCCAGGCCGCCGTCAGGTCGCGCGGCTTGGCAATGTGCAGCGTGCCGTCGCCCAGCGCGAAGCCCAGCGAGCCGTCCCGCCCGAAGGCCGCGCTGACCACCCAGGCGCCCAGCTCATGCCCGGCGCCGCGCTCATCCAGCAGGAAGTCGGAAGCCTCGCTCATGCGTCCACCTGGCAGGCTTCAAAGCCACGGCGGAGCACGGGGCGGGAGAGGTCGCGGCCGATGAAGACGATCTTGGACTTGCGCGGGTCGCCTGCCTTCCACGGGCCGATGTAGTCGCCATCGGCGATCATGTGCACCGCCTGGAAGGCGAAGCGCCGGTCGTCGCCGGCGTAGTGCAGGATGCCCTTGGTCCGCAGCAGGTCCTGGCCCTTCTGCGCCAGCAGCTGGGTGATCCAGGCGTTGAAGCGCTCCGGGTCGATCGGGCGGCTGACCTCGAAGGAGATGCTGTTCACCTCGTCATCATGCTCGTGGTCATCCTCGCCCGAGAGGAATTCCGGCTCGAACTCCAGGATGCGCTCCAGGCTGAAGGCCTCGCGCCCCATGACGCTGGCGATGGGCACGTCGGACTTCGTGGCGCGGCGGATCTCGGCGTAGGGGTTGATGCCGCGGATGCGCTTTTCCACGCTGTCGGCTTCCTCCGGCGTCACCAGGTCCATCTTGTTCAGCACGATGATGTCGGCGAAGGCGATCTGCTCGGCGGCTTCCTTGCTGTCGCCCAGGCGCGCCACCAGGTGCTTGGCATCGGCCACGGTCACGATGGCATCCAGCCGGGTCGCGCGCTTCACATCCTCATCGGCGAAGAAGGTCTGCGCCACCGGCGCCGGGTCGGCCAGGCCGGTGGTCTCCACGATGATGCCGTCGAACTTGCCGCGCCGCTTCATCAGCCCGTTGATGATGCGGATCAGGTCGCCACGCACGGTGCAGCAGATGCAGCCGTTGTTCATCTCGAAGACTTCCTCGTCGGTATCCACGACGAGGTCGTTGTCGACGCCCAACTCGCCGAACTCATTGATGACCACGGCGTATTTCTTGCCGTGGTTCTCGCTGAGGATGCGGTTCAGCAGTGTGGTCTTGCCGGCGCCGAGATAGCCGGTCAGCACCGTGACGGGCACGGGAGCGGTTTCGCTCATCGATAGTGTCTCCTGGGGTTTGGCCGCGAATATGGGGCGGCCGGGCCGCCGGGGCTAGTCGGGCAGGTGGCGGGGCGCGTCCTGGCTGGCGTGGAGCAGGCGGAGAACAAGGATGCGGCGGCCTTCTGACTGGTAGATCAGCTGGTGCCGTCCGCCTGCCAGGGGGAGGCGATGCAGGCCTGGCATCTCCTCCAATGGCCGGCTTCACAAATGTTCAGGCCCATTCCTAAGCGAGGCGATCGCGGACCTGATGCCGGCACGGTAGCGAGTTTCCTGCTGCGGGCCGAAATGGCGCAGGGTCCAGGCTGAAATATCGCGGACATCTGCCTGCGCTCGCTGCGACAGAATGACTTGCCAGCGCCAGGGGCTAGGTCGGATCGTCAAGGCTGGCCATGAAGGCGTCGAGCTCGGCATCCGAGGCAATGGTCACATACCGCCCCGCCGCGATATCCGCCTCGCCCACCGCCACCGCCTCGCGGAAGCGCGCCAGGGCGTCGGCGGCCTCGGCCTCCTCCCGCTCCAGCAGCCGCAGCCCCTGGCGCAGCACTTCGCTGGCGTTCTGGTAGCGGCCGCTGGCCACCAGGCGTTCCACAAGGGCCGCCTGATGGTCGGTCAGGACGATGTTGCGCGTGGGCATTGGCAGATTATGCCAAGGCCCACGCCGCCACGCCAAGCCATTGTTTGCGCGGCTGGATCACACCGCCGGTGATCCCGGCGGCGACGACCGGGCGCTACGCCGCGATCGCCCGAAGCGCCGTGTCCAGCGTCTCGAAGATCCGGTCCACATGCGGCTTCTCGATGATCAGCGGCGGCGAGAGCGCCACGATATCGCCGGTCACCCGCACCAGCAGGCCGTCGTCGAAGCACTTGCGGAACACGTCCATCGCCCGCGCCCCCGGCTTGCCCGCGCGCGGCGCCAGTTCGATGCCGGCGATCAGCCCGTAGTCGCGGATGTCGATGACGCCCGGCGCCGACTTCATGCTGTGCGCGGCGGCCTGCCAATAGGGCTCGATCTCGCGGACGCGGCCGGGCAGGTCTTCCTTGGCGTGGATGTCGATGGCGGCGATGGCGGCGGCGGCGGCCAACGGGTGGCCGGAATAGGTGTAGCCGTGGAACAGCTCGATCCCCGCCGGGCTGTTGTTCACGACGTCGTCGTAGATGAAGTTGGCCACCGCCACCGCGCCCATCGGCACCGCAGCGTTGGTCAGCCCCTTGGCCATGGTGATGATGTCGGGCGTCACGCCCAGCCGCTCGCAGCCGAACGGCGTGCCGATGCGCCCGAAGCCGGTGATGACCTCGTCGAAAATCAGCAGGATGCCGTACTTGGTGCAGATCTGGCGCAGCCGCTCCAGGTAGCCCTTGGGCGGCACCAGCACGCCGGTGGAACCGGCCACCGGCTCCACCATCACGGCGGCGATGGTCTCGGCGCCATGCAGCGCCACCAGGTTCTCCAGCGCATCGGCCAGGTGGGCGCCATGCTCGGGTTGGCCCTTCTGGAACACGTTCTCCGGCAGGCCGTGGGTGTGCGGCAGGTGGTCCACATAGGGCAGCAGGGCGCCGAACTGCTTGCGGTTGCCGCCGATGCCACCCACCGACATGCCGCCGAAGCCGACGCCGTGGTAGCCGCGCTCGCGCCCGATCAGCCGCACGCGGGAGCTCTCGCCGCGCGCCTTGTGGTAGGCCAGGGCGATCTTCAGCGCGGTGTCGGCGCTTTCGCTGCCGCTGTTGGTGAAGAACACGCGGTCCATGCCATCCGGCGTCATCTCGGCCACGCGGGCCGCGGCCTCGAAGGCGATGGGGTGGCCCAGCTGGAAGGTGGGGGCGAAGTCCATCACCTCGGCCTGGCGCTGGATCGCCTCGACGATCTCGGTGCGGCCGTGGCCGGCGTTGCAGCACCACAGGCCGGCGGTGCCGTCCAGGATCTCCCGCCCATCCGTGGTGGTGTAGTGCATGCCCTTGGCGCGGGCGAGCATGCGCGGCGTGCCCTTGAAGAAGCGGTTGTCGGAATAGGGCATCCAGAAGGCGTCCAGGTTGTTCGGACGCGGGATCTCGTTCATGGCGGCAAACCCTCGGGGCATCGGCGGAGGCGGGCAGGGAACACCCAGCCGGCGCCCCGGGCAAGCGGGGGTTTTGCCGGCGCGCGGCGTCGTGGCAGGGTATTGCCCACTTCCCGCGCGCCCCCGGGCCGCGCAGCGACCAAAGCGGAGCCATCCCCATGTCCGAAGGCCGTCTGATCATCGGCACCAAGCGCTATTCCAGCTGGAGCCTGCGTGGCTGGCTGGCGGTGCATATGGCGGGCTTGCAGGTGGAGGAGGTGGTGATCCCGCTGAACAGCGCCGGCGCCTTCGGCACGCCCGGCATCGCCGCCGCCTCCCCCAACGGCCTGGTGCCCTGCCTGGAACACCAGGGCGCCCAGGTGTGGGAAAGCCTGGCCATCGCCGAATACTGCGCGGAGCTGAAGCCCAGCCTGTGGCCGGCCGACCGCGTCGCCCGCGCCCAGGCCCGCAGCATCGCCAGCGAGATGCATGCCGGCTTCGGCGGGCTGCGCCGCGCCATGTTCTTCAACGCCGGCCGCACCTTCCCCGGCCGCGGGCAGACGCCGGAGGCCATGGCCGACCTGGCGCATCTGCAGCGCATCTGGGGCGCGGCGCTGGCACGGTATCGCGGCCCCTTCCTGTTCGGCGCCGCCTTCACCCTGGCGGATGCGATGTTCGCCCCGGTCTGCGGCCGGCTGCGCACCTGGGCGCCGGACCTGACGCCGGCGGCGCAGGGCTATGTCAACGCCGTGCTGGCCCACCCGCTGCTGCTGCGCTGGTACGCCGAGGCGCTGGCCGAGCCGGTCGAATGGCAGCTGGACAAGTACGAGAACCCGGCATGAGCGGCGCGCCCGAGACAGCAGTCGCGCCGGCGGGCGCGCCCTCGACTGCCGTCGCGCTGGACCATGTCGGCGTCGCCGCGCGGGACCTGCCGCCGCTGCTGGCGCAGTACCAGCGCCTCGGCTTCGACCTCTCGCCCCTGGCCCAGCAATCCGGCAAGCGCACGCCGGATGGACAAGTGGAGCTGTTCGGCAGCGGCAATCGCTGCGCCTTCTTCAGGCACGGCTATGTCGAGCTGATCGGCATCCTGGACCCCGCGCTGTACCCCAATGCGGTGGACCAGTTCGTCGCGCGCTACCGCGGCCTCCACATTGCCGCCTTCGCCATGGCGGATGCCGAGGCCAACCTGGCCCGGCTGCGCGCCGGCGGCCTGGCCATTCCCGGCGTGGCCTATCTGGAACGGCCGGTGGAAGCCGGCGGGCCCACCGCCCGCTTCGCCCGGCTGCCCTTTCCCGATGCGCCGGAGGGGCGGGTGCAGCTGATCACCCACCTGACGCCGGAGCTGGTCTGGCAGGACCGCTGGATGAACCACGCCAACAAGGTGGAGGCGCTGGAGGCCCTGGTGCTGGTGGCCGCCAACCCGGCGGAGACCGCGGCGCGCTTCTCCCGCCTCACCGGCCTGCCGATGGTGCCGGACCCCGCCGGTGGCTTCCTGCTGGAACTGCCGGGCATGGCCGGCGCCGCCGGGCCGAACGCGCCGGTGCTGCGGACCAGCGTGCGCATGCTGCCGCCCGCGGCGCTGGACGCCGTGCTGCCCGGCGTCACCGCGCCCACCCTGCCCTTCATGGCCGGCATGGTGCTGCGGACCAGCGATGGCAACACCGCCGCCCGCCAGGTGCTGGCCGGGCTGCCGGTGCGGGAGATGCCCGGCGGCGCGCTGCTGGTGCCGCCCGAACATGCCGGCGGCGCCGCCATCCTGTTCCGGCCCTGAGGGACCGCCGATGCCCCGCTTCCTGCATGTCGGCTGCGGCCACAACACCAAGGCGCAGACCACGCCGATCCTGGCCGGCAGCGACTGGCAGGAGGTGCGGCTGGACATCGACCCCGCCGTGCGGCCCGACATCGTCGCCAGCATGACCGACATGGCGGCGGTGCCGGATGGCAGCATGGACGCACTGTTCGCGCATCACACGCTGGAACACCTGTACCCGCACGAGGTGCCGGTGGCGCTGCGCGAGTTCCATCGGGTGCTGGCGCCGGCGGGCTTCGCCATCATCGCCGTGCCGGACCTGCAGGCGGTGGCCAAGGTGGTCGCCGAGGGCAAGCTGACCGAGCCGGCCTACATCTCGCCGGCCGGACCCATCTCAGCGCTGGACATGCTGTATGGCTTCGGCTCCGCCATCGCCAAGGGCCGCACCTACATGGCGCATCGCGGCGGCTTCACCTCGGCATCGCTGGCCCAGGCGCTGCGGGGCGTCGGCTTCGCCCAGGTTGTCCGGCGGCAGCAGAACTTCAACCTGCACGCCTATGCCCTGCGCCAGCACATGGCGGACGACCTGGCCGTCGCCTGGGCGCGCACCCACTTCACCTGAACCGAGGGCCGGACGGGGCGCACCGGGCGGGCGGCAGCCGCCCGAACACCAGCCCAGACGCCGTCAGCGCCTGACAGCGCCGGCACGCGGCCTGGCGCTGGCCAGGCCCTCGGTTGCGCCCTCAGGCGTCAACCTGCTCCACGCTGCGGACTTCCGGCACGTAGTGGCGCAGCATGTTCTCCACGCCGTGCTTCAGCGTGGCGCGGCTGGACGGGCAGCCCGAGCAGGCGCCCTGCAGGTGCAGCTTCACGATGCCCTCGCGGAAGCCGCGGAACACGATGTCGCCGCCATCGCCGGCCACGGCCGGGCGCACCCGGCTGTCCAGCAGCTCCTTGATCTGCTCGACGATCTCGGCATCGGCCGGGTCGAAATCGCCATCGGCCTCGTCCTCGGCACTGTCCAGCACCGGGGCGCCGGCCATGAAATGCTCCATGATCGCGCCCAGCACCTGCGGCCGCATCGCCTGCCAACCCTGCGCGCCATCCTCGGTCACGGTGATGAAGTCGGCGCCCAGGAACACGCGGGTGATGCCGGGCAGGGTGAACAGCTTGCTGGCCAGCGGGCTACGCTGCGCCGCCTCGGCATTGGCGAAGTCGGCGGTGCCGTTGCCACCCATCACGTCCCGCCCCGGCAGGAACTTCAGCGTGGCGGGGTTCGGAGTGGATTCGGTTTCGATGAACATGCTGGGCATCCCGGCAAAACGTTTCCCGACCTATCTGGTCCGGTTTCGCGCCGGCTGCAAGGCCCGCCCCGGTGGCGGGGCCGCATGCCTGGAATGCGGGAATTTGGGCGGCGCCGGCGGACCCTTGGGGGAGAGGGGGAAGTAACCCGGGGAGGAGAAGGACCCGGGCGGCCCGGACCGGCGCCTTGGGCAGATCATGCGCCGCCGCTGCTGTCGCCGCGCCCTGTGGCGGGATGAAAGCTGCGCCATCCCGCGCAATGGCGTGGTTACAATCGCCGCCAACGCCATGAAGGAGGAAACGCCATGCCTGTACCGACCATGCGCCGCCCCCGCTTGGGCCTTGGCCGCCGCGCCCTGCTGGGCGCCGGCCTGGCCCTGCCCCCCTTGGCGGTGCCGCGCCTGGGCCGCGCCCAGCCCCGCTTCCCCGAGCGCCCGGTGACGCTGATCTGCCCGTTTCCGCCCGGCGGCACCACGGATGTGACGATGCGGGTGCTGGCCGAGCAGGCGGCCCGCCGGCTGGGCCAGAACGTGCTGGTGGACAACCGCCCCGGCGCCGCCAACACGCTGGGCGCCGCCACCGTGGCGCGGGCCCGGCCGGATGGCTACCTGCTGACCCAGTTGCCCAGCTCCGCCATTCGGGTGCAGCTGCTGCAGGGCCTGCCCTACGACACGCTGCGCGACTTCACGCCCGTGCTGGGCGTGACCGGCTACAGCTATGTCTGCATCGCCAAGAAGGGCCGCTTCCCCGGCGGCTGGCGCCAGGTGGTGGAGGAAGCCCGCCGCAACCCCGGCAGGCTGAGCTGCGGCAATACCGGCGCCAACGGCACGCCGCACGTCACCATCGCCGAGCTGTGCGGCAAGGAAGGCATCCAGATCGAGCCGGTGGCCTTCCGCGGGGATGGCGACAGCAGCCAGGCACTGCTGGGCGGGCATATCGACCTGACCGCCGGCGGCAGCGGCCTGGGCGCGCTGGTGGATGGCGGCCAGGCCGAGTTCCTGCACGTATGGACCGCCGAGCGCCTGACCCGCTGGCCGCAGGCGCCGACGCTGCGGGAGCTGGGCTACGACATGGTGGTGACCACGCCCTACGGGCTGGTGGCGCCGGCCGGGCTGGACCCGGCGGTACTGCGCACGCTGCACGACGCCTTTGCCGAGGCGGTGCGCGACCCCGCCCACCTGGCGGTGCTGGAGAAGTACGACATGCCCGTGGAGTACCGCGACAGTGCCGCCTACGCGGCCTTCCTGCGGGAGACGGTGGCGCGGGAGACCGCGCTGATCCAGCGGTTGGGGCTGAAGGCGGGGTAGGGGTGGCAGGACAGGGCGGGGCCGCGAAGCCCCGCCCCGCCTGGATTACGGCAGCAGCACCGTGCTGCCCGTGGTCGCCCGCGACTCAAGCGCGATATGCGCCTTGGCGGCGTCCTTCAGGGCGAAGGTCTGGTTGACGTTGATCTTCACCTTGCCGGACTTCACCACCTCGAACAGGTCGTTCGCGGTGGCGACCAGGTCCTCGCGCTTGGCGGTGTAGGTGTTCAGCGTCGGCCGCGTCACGTACAGGCTGCCCTTCGCCGCCAGCACGCCCAGGTCCGTCGTCACCGGGCCGCTCGCGTTGCCGTAGCTGATCAGCAGGCCGAAGGGACGCAGGCAGTCGAGCGAGGTCAGGAAGGTGTCCTTGCCGACGCTGTCATAGACCACGGGCAGCATGGCGCCGCCGGTGATCTCCTTGACGCGGGCGGGGATGTTCTCGTTGGTCAGCAGCGCGTGGTCGGCGCCCAGGCCCTTGATCAGCGCGGCCTTCTCCGGCGTGGAGACCACGCCAATGACGGTGGCGCCCAGCGCCTTGGCCCATTGCACCACGATGCTGCCCACGCCGCCGGCCGCGGCATGCACCAGGATGGTCTCGCCCGCCTTGACCGGCCAGGTGCGCTTGACCAGGAACTGCGCGGTCATGCCCTGCAGCATCATGGCGGCGGCGGTGGTGTAGTCGATGCCCTCGGGGATCTTCACCACGCGGTCGGCCGGGGCGCAGCGCGCCTCGCTGTAGGCACCGATGCTGCCGGCATAGGCGACGCGGTCGCCCACCTTCAGGTCGGTGACGCCATCGCCCACGGCTTCCACATCGCCGGCGCCTTCCATGCCGATGCCGGTCGGCAGCGGCGCCTTGTACAGGCCGGTGCGGAAGTACACGTCGATGTAGTTCAGCCCCACCGCCTTCTGGCGGATCAGCACCTCGCCCGGCTTCGGGTCCGGCAGCGGAACCTCCTCCCAGATCATCTTTTCCGGGCCGCCGTTTTCATGGACGCGAATGGCGTGGTTCATCTGGGGGTTCCTTGCCCTTGGGCGTGGGCTTCGAGAGTGATCAGGAAACGCTTGGTAGCCGGTCCCTCGCCGCCGGAATAGCCGCCGAGCGACCCATCCGCCCCGACCACGCGATGGCAGGGGATGATGATGGGGATGGGGTTGCTGCCATTGGCCCCGCCGATGGCCCGCGCCGCCCTGCAGCCCACCGCCTGGGCGATATCGGCATAGCTGCGGGTCTCGCCATAGGGAATGGCCTGCAGCGCCTGCCAGACCTTGCGGCGGAAGGCGGTGCCCATGGGGGCCAGCGGCAGGTCGAAGTCGCGGCGCTTGCCGTCGAAGTAGTCCTGCAGCTGCGCCACCGCTTCCCGCAGCAGCGGGGTCGGGGTCTGCATCGGCCCGCGCCCCCAGTCCACGGACACGATGGCGCCGTCCTCTTCCGAGACGGTCAGGTCACCCAGGGGCGAATGCAGGGACAGTTGCGGCATGGCAATCTCTTCGGCGGCCGGATGCCACACCGCCGGCCCGGCGGCGTCAAGCGGCGAGTGCGGGAGCGATGCGCCCTTGGCGGCGGGCCGCCGGTCGGGGATGGTGCCGCGCTGCCCGCCGCCTACATGGGGTGGGGCAGGCCGCCGCGCCAGCAGCCCCGGAGTGATGCCGATGCCCGATGCCGACCCGCCGCCCTATTTCGAGGCCCATGTCTTCGTCTGCTGCAACCGCCGGCCGGACGGGCATGTGCGTGGCAGCTGCGCCGCCCAGGGCAGCGAGAAGCTGCGCGACTACATGAAGGTGCGGGCCAAGGAGATGGGGCTGAAGCGGGTCCGGGTGAACCAGGCGGGCTGCCTGGATCGCTGTGAATTCGGTCCTACCATGGTTATCTATCCGGAAGGTGTGTGGTACCGCCCGACCTCACCGGCGGACGTTGACGAAATCCTCTCGGTCCATGTCCAGGGCGGCGGCCGGGTGCCGCGGCTGATGCTGACCGAGCGCGACGTGGTGGAGAAGGCGCCCAAGGCGAAGGCGTGAGCGCCGGCGACACCATCTCCGCCTGCGCGACCGGTGCGGGCCGGGCGGCGGTGGCGGTGCTGCGCGTCTCCGGCCCCGGGGCGGGCGCGGTGCTGCGGGCGGTGGCGGGCGGGCTGCCGGCGCCGCGCGTCGCTTCCCTGCGCCGGCTGCGCGACGCCGGCGGCGAGGCGCTGGACCAGGCGCTGGTGCTGTGGTTCCCCGGTCCCGCCAGCTACACCGGCGAGGACAGCGCCGAGCTTCACCTGCATGGCGGCCCCGCCGTGGTCGCCGCCGTGGCCGAGGCGCTGGTCGCCGCCGGTGCCCGCCCGGCCGAGCCCGGCGAGTTCACCCGCCGCGCCTTCCTGAACGGCCGGCTGGACCTGACTGAGGCCGAGGGCATTGCCGACCTGATCGAGGCCGAGACCGAGGCGCAGCGGCGCCAGGCCCTGCGCCAGGCCGGCGGCGCGCTGTCCCGCCTGGTGGCTGGCTGGTCGGCCCGGTTGGCCCGGCTGCTGGCGCGGCAGGAAGCCTTCATCGAGTTCGAGGACGAGGACCTGCCGGCCGGGCTGGACGATTCCGTCGCCGCCGCGGCCGCCGCGCTGCACGCCGAAATGTCGGCGCAGCTGGCCGAGGCCCCGCGTGGGGAGCGGCTGCGCGAGGGGCTGATGGTGGCGATCATCGGGGCGCCCAACGCTGGCAAATCCTCGCTGCTGAATGCGCTGGTGGGGCGGGAGGCGGCCATCGTCTCCGCCCGCGCCGGCACCACGCGGGATGTGGTGGAGGCGCGGCTGACCCTGGCCGGGGTGCCGGTGACGCTGGCCGATACCGCTGGGCTGCGCGAGGCCGCCGACGAGATCGAGGCCGAAGGGGTGCGCCGCGCCCGCCGCCGGGCGGAGGACGCCGACCTGGTGCTGGCGGTCTTCGCCGCCGACCAGGCGCCGGATGCCCCGACGCTGGCGGCGATGTCGGCGGATGCGCTGGTGGTGCTGAACAAGGCCGACCTGGCGGCGCCTGGGAGCGCGCCTGTGGGCGATGCCGACCCCACGCTGTTGCCGGCCGGCATAACGGCGGCATCTGAGGGAGCCGCACCGGGCCGGGCAGGCGCGGCGTCCCCCGGATCAGGACCGGGCCACCCGGTGCCGGCCGGGGCGCTGGCCATCTCGGCCCTGACCGGCCAAGGCCTGGACGCGCTGCGCCTGCGGCTGGAGGTCAGGGCCACGGCGCTGGCAGGCCTCGGCGAGCAGGCCACGCTGACCCGGCCGCGCCATGTCGCGGCGGTGCGGGAGGCGCTGGGCTGGCTGGCCGAGCTACCCACCGCTCCGGTGCCGGAGCTGCGCGCCGAGGCGCTGCGGGCGGCGTTGCGGGCGCTCGGCCGGTTGACCGGGCAGGTGGGGGTGGAGGCGATCCTCGACCTGGTGTTCTCTGAGTTCTGCATCGGGAAGTGAGCGGCATGAACCTTTCGGCCGAGGAGCTTTGGGAATTCTACCGGCGCTGCGGCAAGCTGCGGGTGCGGTTCCAGACCATGGCGGCACAGAGCCTGCCGCCGGCCAAGGTCGTGGAGCATTGCAAGGCGCTGGGCCTGCCGGTGGACCGCGAGCTGTACCAGGCCGACGAGGGCGAACTGGCCTATGCGCTGGACCTGGCGGTGTACCAGGCACCGCCCGGCCGCTCCCGCGCCATCGACCGCATCGCCCGCCAATATGCCGGGCGGGAGGGCGAGGAGAGCGCGCTGGTGCTGAACGCGCTGTCGCGGAGCTGGCTGTCGCTGTTCCAGGTCCTCGGCCCGCATCCGGAGGCGGGACTGGTACTGCAGGACCTGGTGCTGGGCGGCGAGGTCTGGGTGCTGGACGAGGCCCTGGCCGAGCACGCCGCGCCCGGCACGGTGCTGGGTATCCGGCTCGGCCGGGTCTGCGGCTTTGCCATCACCTGCGGCGTGGTGGCGGTGCTGGACCCCGCCATGGCGACGGAAGTGCAGCGCGAGGTCGGCGACGACCGCGACCTGGCGGAGGAGCTGCTGGGCAACCTGCGCTTCGTGCGCGGGCTGTGGCTGCTGGGGCTGGGCTTCCGGCCGGAATAGGACTCGCCTGGGGCGGCCGGCAGGCTATATCGCCCCTATGTTCGACAAGACCTATGACGTGGTGGTGGTGGGCGGCGGCCATGCCGGCACCGAGGCGGCGGCCGTGGCGGCCCGCTGCGGCGCACGCACCCTGCTGCTGACCCACAAGCTGGAAACACTCGGCGAGATGTCCTGCAACCCCGCCATCGGCGGCGTGGGCAAGGGGCACCTGGTGCGGGAGATCGACGCGCTGGACGGGCTGATGGCCCGCGCCGCCGACGCCGCGGGCATCCACTTCAAGCTGCTCAACCGCAGCAAGGGCCCGGCGGTGCGCGGCCCACGCGCCCAGGCCGACCGCAAGCTGTACCGCCAGGCGGTGCAGGCGCTGCTGCGCGCCCAGCCCGGGCTGGACCTGCTGGCCGGCAGCGCCGAGGACATCGTGCTCGACGCCACCGGGCGCTGCACCGGGGTGGTGACGGCGGCGGGGGAGCGGATCGGCGCCGGGGCGGTGGTGATCACCACCGGTACCTTCCTGCGCGGCGTCATCCATCTGGGGGAGGAGCGCACCCCCGCCGGGCGGGTCGGCGAGGCACCCTCGATCGGTCTGGCCGATACGCTGCGCCGGCTGGGCCTGCCCATGGCGCGGCTGAAGACCGGCACGCCGCCGCGGCTGGATGGCCGCACCATCGACTGGGCGGCGCTGGAACCGCAGCCGGGCGATGACCCGCCGGAGCCGCTTTCCTGGCTGACCGAGCGGATCGCCAACCGCCAGGTCGCCTGCGCCATCACCGAGACCAACGAAGCGACGCATGCGGTGATCCGCGCCAACCTGCATCGCAGCGCGGTCTATGGCGGGCGGATCGAAGGCGTCGGCCCGCGCTACTGCCCGAGCATCGAGGACAAGGTGGTGCGCTTTGCCGACAAGGGGCGGCACCAGATCTTCCTGGAGCCGGAGGGGCTGGACGACGACACCATCTACCCCAACGGCATCTCCACCAGCCTGCCGGCCGAGGTGCAGGCGGCGCTGATTGCCACCATGCCCGGCCTGGCCAAGGCGGTGATCCTGCGGCCGGGCTATGCGATCGAATACGACCATGTGGACCCGCGCGCGCTGCGGCCGACGCTGGAACTGCGCGCCTGCCCCGGCCTGTTCCTGGCCGGGCAGATCAACGGCACCACGGGGTATGAGGAAGCCGGCGCCCAGGGGCTGATGGCCGGGCTGAACGCCGCCGCCCTGGCCGGCGGCGGCGCGGCCGACCGGGTGCTGACCCGCGCCGAGGCCTATACCGGCGTGATGCTGGACGACCTGGTGCTGCAAGGCGTGTCCGAGCCCTACCGGATGCTGACGGCGCGCAGCGAACATCGGCTGGCGCTGCGGGCCGACAATGCCGGACTGCGGCTGACCGAGAAGGGTATTGCCTGGGGCTGTGTCGGCAGCGCCCGGGCTACGGCCTTCCGCGCCTTCGGCCAGGCGGTGGCGGAGGCGCTGGCCTGGGCGCGGAGCGAGGCGGCGACGCCGGCGCAGTTCACCGCCGCCGGAGTGGCGGTGAACCAGGATGGCCGCCGCCGCAACGTGCTGGAGGCGCTGGCGCTGCCCACGGCGCTGCCCCAGGCGCTGGATGCGATGTTTCCGCGGCTGCGCAGCCTGGCCCCGGCGGTGCGGACGCAGCTGGAGGCGGAGGCGCTCTACGCCCCCTATCTGGAGCGGCAGGCGGCAGAGATGCGGGCGCTGGCGCGGGAGGAGCGGATCAGCATTCCCTCGGGGCTGGACTTCGCCGGCGTTGCCGGTCTTTCAACGGAAATGCGCCAACGCCTGGCGGCGGCGCGGCCGGCGACCCTGGGTGGGGCGGGGCGCGTGCCTGGCGTCACGCCGGCGGCGTTGGCTGCCCTGGCGGTGCATCTGCGGCGCCAGCCGGAGGCATGTTCCACGTGAAACACTCCCGCCACTCCACAGCCGCTGACTTCGGTGTTTCACGTGAAACAGAGGCCCGGCTGCAGGCCTATGTCGCGCTGCTGCTGCGCTGGAATGCCAAGATCAACCTGGTCGCCGACAGCACGCTGGAGCAGGTCTGGCAGCGCCACATCCTGGATTCCCTGCAACTGCTGCCGCTGCTGCCCGACGGCCAGGGCAGCATTACCGACCTCGGCTCCGGCGCCGGCTTTCCCGGCCTGGTGCTGGCCGCCGCCAGCGGGCGAGAGACGCATCTGGTGGAATCGGACCGCCGCAAATGCGCCTTCCTGAGCGAGGCCGCCCGCACCCTCGGCCTCAGCCGCGCCCATATCCACCCGCAGCGGATCGAGGCCGCGACGCCGCCGCCCGCCGCTGTTGTCACTGCCCGCGCCCTGGCGCCGCTGCCGATCCTGCTCGGCCATGCTGCCAGGCTGCTGGCGCCGGGCGGGGTGGCGCTGTTCCCCAAGGGCCGCACGGCGGATGAGGAATTGACCGCTGCCGCCCCGCACTGGACAATGCGTGCCGAGCGGTTCCCGAGCCATACCGACTCGGCCGCCACCATCCTCCGACTTAGCGAGATCCGCCCTTTTGGCGACACCCCCTAAAGGCGCCCAGCCGCGCATCATCGCCCTCGCCAACCAGAAGGGCGGGGTCGGCAAGACCACCTCTGCCATCAACCTGGCCGCGGCCATGGCCGCCAGCCGCCGGGTGCTGCTGCTCGACCTCGACCCCCAGGGCAATGCCTCTACCGGCCTGGGCATTGCCCGCACCGCCCGTGGCGCCGGCAGCTACGCCCTGCTGACCGGGCAGAAGTCCCTGGCCGAGGTCATTCAGCCCAGTTCGGTGGCAAACCTCTCCCTGGTCGCCGCCGACCCCGACCTGGCCGGGGCCGAGGTGGAACTGGTGGGCGAGGATCACCGTGAGCAGCGGCTGCGCCAGTCGCTCCGCGCCCCCGGCGCGTTGGCCGATTATGATGTCGTCTTCCTGGACTGCCCCCCCTCGCTCGGCCTGCTGACGCTGAATGCGCTGGTCGCCGCCGATGGCGTGCTGGTGCCGCTGCAGACCGAGTTCTTCGCGCTGGAAGGCGTCAGCCAGATCACCCAGACCATCGAGCGGGTGAAGCGGGCGCTGAACCCGGGCCTGCGGCTGGAAGGCATCCTGCTGACGATGTTCGATCGCCGAAACAATCTGTCGGAGCTGGTAGCCGCCGATGTGCGCGGCTTCTTCAAGGCCCAGGTGCTGGAGACGGTCATTCCCCGCAATATCCGCCTGTCGGAAGCGCCCTCGCACGGCGTCCCGGTCAACCAGTACGACCCGCGTTCCCCTGGTGCCCTGGCCTATGCCAAGGCGGCCGAGGAATTGCTGGCGCGCCAGCCATGACCAAGCCCCCCAACCGCCTCGGCCGCGGCCTCTCCGCCCTGCTGGGCGATGCCCCCGCCGCCAATACCAGCACGGGTGAGGCCACCCGGACCCTGCCGGTGGAGCAGCTGGAGCCCGGCCCGTTCCAGCCGCGCGGCCCGATCGACCATGGCCCGCTGCAGGAACTCGCCGCCTCCATCGCCGAGCATGGCGTGCTGCAGCCCATCCTGGTCCGCCCCAAGCCGGACGCGCCGGGCCAGTACCAGATCATCGGCGGGGAACGCCGCTGGCGCGCCGCCCAGCTGGCCCAGCTGCATGAGGTGCCGGTCAACATCCGTCAGTTCGACGACCGCGAGGCGATGGCCGCGGCGCTGGTGGAGAACCTGCAGCGCCAGGACCTCAACGCGCTGGAGGAGGCCGAAGGCTATCGCCGGCTGCTGGACGAGTTCGGCCTGACCCAGGAAGGCCTGGGCACCGCCGTCGGCAAGTCGCGCAGCCATGTGGCCAATACGCTGCGCCTGCTGGGCCTGCCGGACCGGGTGCGGGAGCTGCTGCGCGACGGCGCCCTGACCGCGGGCCATGCCCGCGCCCTGCTGACCGCGCCACAGCCGGAGCTGCTGGCCATGCAGGTGGTGGATCGCGGCCTGAACGTGCGCCAGACCGAGGCGCTGGCGGCGCAGAAGCCGCGCGACCCCACCGCCCCCGGCAAGCCCGCCCGCGCCGAGCCGGAGACCGTGGCGCTGGAGCGCGAGCTGATGGAGCGCCTCGGCCTCAAGGTCAGCATCCGCCATGCGGGCAAGGGCGGCCAGGTCACCATCAGCTATCGCAACCTGGACCAGCTGGACGGCGTTATCCGCCTGCTGCAGGGCGGCGGCTGAGGTCAGCCCGCCCTCCGCTGGCTCATTGCCGGCGGCTTGGGTGCCAGGGGCAGCGGCTGCGCCGCTCCTCGGCGGTGGCTGACGGCGATTGCCGCCACCCAAGCCGCTTGCGGGCACCATGTGCCCCGCCGGACGCAATTCGTGCTCCACGACCCACTGAAATTAGAGCATTAAGTCCGCTCTTCTAACGATACCGGAACGGATATTGCCCTAGCGGCCGCGAGACGCCTGCCGCGCCAGCACCATCACCGCCCAGCGCGCCACGGTCTCGCTGGGCAAGCCGGTGGTCTTGGTGCGGCGCTCGGCTTCCAGCAGGCTGGCGCCCACCGCTTCCAGCCCGGCCGGGCTCCATTGGCGCAGCGCGCGCTCCACCATCGGCTTGTGGCGGAAGAAGACCGGCGGGCGGATCGCCTCCATCCCGTCCTGGGCCGCCTGCTGCAGGCGCTGCACATGGCGCAGGGCGCCGCGCACCACCTGCACCGCATTGGCACCCTCGGCAAAGGCGGCGTCCAGCGCGGCATCGGCCTTGGCGACCTCGCCGGCCATGGCGTGCAGCAGGGCTTCCTCCAGGTCGCTGGCGCTGCCCTCGGCAATGCAGGCCAGGCAGTCCTCCGGCGTCACCTTGGCCCCGGCGCCGACATACAGCGCCAGCTTCTCCAGCTCCCGCCGCAGCAGCATGCGGTCCTCGCCCAGGCGCTGGGCCAGCCAGTCCAGCGCCGCCGGCTCGGCGCCCACGCCCAGTTCCGCCAGCACGCGGCCGATGGTGCCGGCCAGCTCGGCGCCGCGCTCGCGGTAGCAGGCAATCACCTGGGCCGTAGGGGCGGCTTCCAGCACGCCGCGCAGCCCGGTCTTGTTCGGCTTCAGCTCGCCGCCTTCCAGCACCACCAGGCCGGGGCCGCGCCCATTGGCGGCAGCCGCGGCGGCCTTGGCGAAGGCATCGCCGGCATCGCGCACCCGCACCAGCATGCGCCCGCCGACCATCGGCAGCATCGCCGCCTCATCCGCCAGCCGGCCGACATCGCGGGCGCTCTCGGCGCCCACATCCACCAGGCGCATGTCGTCGCCCTGGGTCACCGCCGCCACCAGCGCCTCCGCGCGTTCGCGCACCAGGCCGGAATCATCGCCGAACAGCAGCACCACCCGGGTCTCGCCGGGGTTGGCCAGGAAGGCGGGGATGCGCTTGGCGTCCAGCTTGGCCAAGCGCGCCCTCAGCCCTGGGTGGTGCGCATGTAGGCGCGCAGGTTGGTGGCGACGTTCAGGAACACCTGCTCCACCATCTCGTCCAGCAGGCGGCGCTGCATCGCGTCGCTGGAGATCTCGGCGGTGAAGAACTGGAAGTCCGGCACGTTGAAGGCGTCGATCGTCCGCACCGCGCCGCGCTTGATCTCTTCCGGCGGGCTGCCGCGACGCAGCAGCACCCAGTTGCTGGTGGCGGTGAAGCGCAGGCGGGAGATCGCGCCATCGCTGCGATAGCCCAGCACCTCGGCGCCATAGACCACGTTGACCTGCAGCGTGTACTTCGGCGCCACCGTCTCGCCGCCGGCGGCGTCGGTGAAGCGGCGTTCCAACGCCCGGGTCATCAGCACGCCGGAGCGTTCGCCGATGTAGTCCAGCCGAATGGCCGCGAGTTCGCGCCTGAGGTCCACCGCCATGCCGGCGGCGCCAGAGGCCGGGCCGTACAGGGGCTGGAAGCCGCAGCCCGCCAGCGCCAGCAGCGCGCCGGCACCCAGCAGCCCGCGCCTGGGGCTGGCTGGCACCGGCGCGGCGGCGCTAGACGACGAAGTTGACAACGCGGCCTTTGACATGGATGCGCTTCCGGATGGGGCGGCCTTCAAGGGCACGTTGCACATTCTCCTCCGCCTCGGCGGCGGCGAACACTGTAGCCTCATCCGCGCCCACCGGAACCTCGATGGTGGCGCGCAGCTTGCCGAGGACCTGCACCGCCAGGGTCAGCGTCTCCGCCTTCAGCAGCGACGGGTCGGCCTCCAGCCAGGGCAGTTCGGCAACCAGCTGGGTGGTGCCGGGGTGCAGCAGCGCCCACAGCTCCTCCGCCAGGTGCGGCATGGCCGGGCTGGCCAGCCGGGCCAGTGCCTCCAGCGCCTCGCGCCGCGCCGCCGCATCGGCCGCATCCGCATCGGCTACGGCATTGCCCAGCTCATGGATGCGCGCGACGGCGACGTTGAAGGAGAAGCTCTCCCACGCCTCGGTCACCGCCTGGATGGTGCGGTGGGTGGCCTGGCGCAGCTTGCGGCTGGCCGCGGCATCGCTGCCGCCGCCGGGTGCGGCGGCCAGGCGGTACAGCCGCTGGATGAAGCGATGCGCGCCGGCGACGCCGCTCTCGGTCCATTCCATGTCGCGCTCGGGCGGGTTGTCCGAGAGGATGTACCAGCGGGCGGTATCGGCGCCGTATTTGTCGATGATGAAGCCGGGGTCCACCGTGTTCCGCTTGGACTTCGACATCGCCTCGACGCGACCAATCGTCACCGGCTCGTTGCCGCCCTTGACGATGGCGCTGCGGCTGCCGTCGGGGCCGGCGCTGATGTCGATCTCGTCGGGGTAGAGCCAGCGTCCATCGGCGCCCTTGTAGCTCTCATGCGTCACCATGCCCTGGGTGAACAGCCCGGCGAAGGGCTCCTCCACGGCCAGGTGGCCGGTGACCTGCATGCCCCGGGTGAAGAAGCGGCTGTACAGCAGGTGCAGGATCGCGTGCTCGATGCCACCGATATACTGGTCCACCGGCAGCCAGGAATTCACCGCCTCGCGCGTCACCGGCTCGGCGGCGCGGGGGGAGCAGAAGCGGGCGAAGTACCAGGAGCTGTCGACGAAGGTGTCGAAGGTATCGGTCTCTCGCCGCGCCGCCTTGCCGCAGGCCGGGCAGTTCACATGCTTCCAGGTCGGGTGGTGGTCCAGCGGGTTGCCGGGGCGGGAGAAGTCCACGTCATCCGGCAGCCGCACCGGCAGTTCGGCCTTCGGCACCGGCACCACGCCGCAGTCGTCGCAATGGATGAAGGGGATCGGGCAGCCCCAGTAGCGCTGGCGGGAGACACCCCAGTCGCGCAGCCGCCAGTTGGTGACACCCTTGCCGACGCCAAGCGCCTCCAGCCGGGCGATGGCGGCGCGCTTGGCCTCCACCGTGCCCAGCCCGTCGAAGGGGCCGGAGTTGATGGCCACGCCCTCATCGGTGAAGGGCAGTTTTACTTGCGCGCCGCTGGCGGGCGCCACCACCTGCAGGATCGGCAGGCCGTACTTGGTGGCGAACTCGAAGTCGCGCTCGTCATGCGCCGGGCAGCCGAACAGTGCGCCGGTGCCGTATTCCATCAGCACGAAGTTGGCGATCCAAACCGGGAAGGTCGCTCCCTCGATGAAGGGATGCGCCACGCGGAAGCCGGTATCGATGCCACGCTTTTCCGCCTGCTCGATCGCGGCTTCCGACGTGCCCATGCGGCGGCATTCGGCGACGAACTCGGCGATCGCGGGGTCGCGTTCGGCGGCGGCGGCGGCCAGCGGGTGCTCGGCGGCGACGGCCATGAAGGACATGCCGTAGAGCGTGTCCGGCCGGGTGGTGAAGACCTCCACCGTCCCGGTCGGCGGCGCGGCCTCGGCGGTCAGCTTGAAGCTGAAGCGCGCGCCCTCGCTGCGGCCGATCCAGTTGGCCTGCATCAGCTTCACCCGCTCGGGCCAGCGGTCCAGCGTGCCCAGCGCTTCCAGCAGCTGCGGCGCGAACTTGGTGATGCCGAAGGCCCAGTTGGGCAGCAGCTTCTTTTCCACCAGCGCGCCGCTGCGCCAGCCACGGCCGTCGATCACCTGCTCATTGGCCAGCACGGTGCCATCCACCGGGTCCCAGTTGACCCAGGCTTCCTTGCGCTCCACCAGCCCGGCCTTGAAGAAGTCCAGGAACAGCGCCTGCTGCTGGCCGTAGTATTCCACGTCGCAGGTGGCGAACTCGCGCTCCCACTCGATGCTCAGCCCCATGCGCTTCAGCTCGGCGCGCATGTTGGCGATGTTGTCGTAGGTCCACTTGCCTGGGTGGATGCCGCGCTCGCGCGCCGCGTTCTCGGCCGGCAGGCCGAAGGCGTCCCAGCCCATCGGGTGCATCACCTGGAAGCCGCGGGCGCGCTTGTAGCGCGCGACCACGTCGCCCAGCGTGTAGTTGCGGACATGCCCCATGTGGATCTTGCCCGACGGGTACGGGAACATCTCCAGCACGTAGTACTTCGGCTTGTCGGCGGCCGGCACGTCCGGGACGCTGAAGCAGCGGCGCTCCGCCCAGGCCTGCTGCCAGCGCGGTTCGCTGCTGCGGAAGTCGTGACGGATCTCGGCGCGGGGCGTGGTGCTGCTGTCGCTCATGGCTGTGTTCAATCTGGTCCAGGGGCAGGGAATAAGCCGCGCCGCGCAATCAGGGAAGGCCGGGCGACGCAACGGCGCGCATTCCGCCGCGGCGTGGCGCCCGCGCCCGCCGGCGCGCCGCCCACGAGGCCACACCGCCACGTGACCCACCGCGCCGCCGGCCACGCGATATACCCGGCCCAGGCCCGGCCGGCGCCGGCCCGCGGGAGGCTTCATGGCGCATTCGATCCTCGTCCTCTACGGCTCCTACAGGTCGGACCGCACCGGCATTCGGCTGGCGCGCCACCTGGTGGGCGCGCTCGGCGCGCGCGGCGCCCGGGCGGAGCTGGTGGATGCGCGGGAGGTCGGGCTGCCGATGCTGGACCGCATGTACAAGGAACACCCGCCCGGCACCGCGCCGGCCAACATGGAAGCGCTGGCCGGGAAGATCCGGGCCGCCGATGCCTTCCTCTTCGTCGCCGGCGAATACAATTGGGGCGTGCAGCCCGGGCTGAAGAACCTGACCGACCACTTCCTGGAGGAGTGGTTCTGGCGCCCGGCGGCCATCGCCAGCTATTCCGCCGGCCGCATCGCCGGGGCGCGCGCCAACCTGGCCTGGCACGGCACGCTGTCGGAGATGGGGATGGTGGTGATCCCCAGCGTGCTGACGGTGGGCCCGATCACCGCCGCGCTGGACGAGGCGGGACAGCCGACCGGCGAGGCCGGCGCGGCGCTGGCGAAAAGCTTCCCGCGCTTCGCCGCCGAACTGGAATGGTGGGCCGAGGCCAGCCGCCGCCAGCGCGACCACCAGCCGCCGCCCTACTGAGGCCGGCGGCCGGTCACCGGCACGGGGCAGGCGGGGCGCCGCGCCGCTAGAGCAATATCCGTTCTGATGGGATCATCAGAACGAATTTCTTGCTCTAGTTTCAACAGGTTATAGAGCACGAAATGCGCCCGACAGGGCGCATGGTGCTCTAGGCCATCGGCTCCAGCACCACCACGGGGATCTCCCGCTCAGTCTTGGTCTGGTAGTCGGCATAGGGCGGCCAGAAGTCCAGCGACTTGGTCCACAGCCGGGCGCGTTCCTCGCCGCTGGCGGTGCGGGCGCGCGCCTTCAGATGGCGGGTGCCGACCTGGATCTCCACCTCGGGATTCGCCTCTATGTTGCGGTACCAGCCGGGGTGCTGCGGCGCGCCGCCCTTGGACGCCACGATGAAGAAGCGGCCCTCCTCCTCGCCATAGAACAGCGGGAAGATGTAGCGGTCCCCGGTCTTCCGCCCCGCCGTGGTCAGCAGCAGGGACGGCACCGTCATCTCCGGCCGGCCGGGCAGGGTGATGCGGTACATGTGGCCATCGGTGCCACCGCTGTTGATGTAGCGGTTCGCGTGTTCCAGCATCCAGTCCGGCAGGTTGGGGGCAAGCTTGGCGTCGGGCATCTTCGGTCTCCCATCTCGGTGCGGCCAGCCTATCATGGCGCCGCCCTGGCGCGGCAGCCCGGCGCACCCCCTCACGCACAGGCGATCAGCATGCGGTTCAACCACGTCGCCAACCGGCTGGCCCCTCGCCACTTCGAGACCGTGGTGGAGATGCTGGCGACGCAGCTCGGCTTCATCCAGCTGCGCCGCACCGAACGCTCGATCTGGCTGCGCCAGCCCGGCGCCAATGTGGACCTGCAGTTCAGCCGCAGCGAAACCGCCAACCGGGACGCCGACAAGCTGCGCAGCCAGGTCGCCTTCCTCAGCGAGACGCCGGAAGCGGCCCTGCACGCCCTGGCCGAATGGCTGCGCGGACGCGGCATCGCCGCCGAGGTGGGCGCCTATTCGCCGCGCGAATTCTACCTCGACGCGCCCGAGACCTTCGTCGACTTCGTCATCGAGGCCATGCTGCCGGAACTGGCCGACTACGGCGTCTGAGCCAGCCAGCTCTTCGCCTCCCCGGCATAGGCGGCGCCGGGGTTGCCGCTGACGGTGGTGCGCCACATCACCCGCTCCAGCGCCTGGGCGTCGAACCAGGTGGCGGCGTGGCTGGTGCAGCGGTTGTCCCACACCACCAGGTCGCCCTCGGTCCATTCATGCACGTAGACGAAGCGCGGCTGGGTCAGGTGCGCCATCAGTTCCGCCAGCAGCGCGGCGCCATCGCCATGCGGGCCGGGCTGCATGCCGATGAAGGGGCCGTCCAGCCAATCCATCTGGCCGTATTCGCACAGGTACAGCGCCGGCTTGCCCGTCACAGGATGCACCCGCACCACCGGCTGGCGCTGCGGCCGCTGGTGCGGCGCCAGCACGCGCGGCGTCTCCCCGGCCAGCACGGCGGCGCGCTTGCGCCCGGCGGAGGAGCTGACATGCAGCCCTTCCAGCCCCCCGATGCGGGCCTTCAGCGCGGCCGGCAGCGCGGCATGAGCGGCGGTGGCATCGGCGAACAGCGTCTGCCCCTGGCCGCGCGGCACGGGGCGCACGGCCAGGAACAGCGACACATCCGGCGGCGGGCGGCGATAGCTCTGGTCGGTGTGCCAGCCCAGCCGATGCGGGAACTGCACAGGCAGATGGCCTTCCGCGGTCAAGGGCGGGTCGGGGCGGGCGGGTGGCTGGCGCTCCACGCCGGGGATGTTGGAGACGACGAAGATCTCCGGCACCTCCGGGTGCACCCAATGCGGCTCCATGCCGGTCTGGCGGTAGTTCTCCACCTCGGTGCCGAAGATCTGGCTGAGCCGCAGCAGCAGCTCCGGCGCCTGCACCATCCCGGCCATGCCGGGCAGCAGCAGCAGGCCGTTCGCGGCGGCAAGTGCGGAGGGCAGCGCGCCGGGGTCGCGCTCGGCGGCCTGCACCAGCGCGGCGGCGCCGGGCTCGCGCCAGGTCGCGCTGGCACCGAAGCCGGCACCGGGCAGCGGCCCGGCCACATCGAACCCGTCGCGCATCGCATCCTCCATGGCCGGGCGCACAGCACGCCAGCCCACCGCGCGGCGGTCAACCGGCTTCCGGCCCCGCTGCGGCCGACCTGCCCTCCGATTGACAGCGCCGCGCCGCCGGTCCGCACTGCGGCCAACCCGGAGGAAACCGCATGCCCATCCTCGCCCGCCCCGACGGCGTCATCCACTACCAGGTGCATGGCGCCGGCTTCCCGGTGCTGCTCTTCGCGCCCGGCGGCCTGCGGTCCCGCATGGAGATGTGGCCCAGCCCGCCCGGCGGCCCGGCGCGGCCCTGGGTGGACTGGACCCGCGCCCTGCCCGAAGCCGGCTTCTGCGCGGTGGCGATGGACCAGCGCAACGCCGGCCAATCCCGCACCGAGATCCGCGCCGACCATGGCTGGCACACCTACACCGCCGACCACCTGGCGCTGATGGATCACCTCGGCTTCCCACGCTTCCATGTGCTGGGCGGCTGCATCGGCGGCAGCTACTGCCTGAACGCGGTGGCCGCCGCGCCCGGCCGCGTCGCCAGCGCGGTGCTGCAGAACCCCATCGGCGTCCATCCGGAACACAGCACCTACTTCCCTGACAGCCACCGCGACTGGAGCGCCGAGCAGCGCGCCGCCCGGCCGGCGCTGGACCCCGCGGCGCTGGCCAGCTTCGGCTGCAACATGTGGGACCACGACTTCGTCTTCTGCGTGGACCGTGCCTTCGCCAAGGCCTGCCCGGTGCCGACCATGCTGCTGCCGGGCACCGACATTCCGCACCCCGCCGCCACCAGCGCCGAACTGGCCGCGCTGCTGCCCGGTGTGGAGGTGCTGACCGAGTGGCGCGGGCCGCAGCACCTGGCGGCGCAGGAGGCCGCCGTGGTGGACTTCCTCCGCCGCCATACCCCGGCTTGACCGGGCCACGCCGCCGCGTAGCCTTCCCGCCCAGCAACAGGGGGCGAACGCCATGATCATCGACGCGCAGGTCCACGCCTATGAGCGCGACCATCCGGGCCGCCCCTGGCACGCCGTGCTGCATGGCCCGAAGGAGGTCACCACCGCCGACATGGTCAAGGCGATGGACGCGGTCGGCGTGGACGCCGCCGTGCTGGTCTCCGCCTTCACCATGTACCGCTACGACGCCAGCTACGCGCTGGACACCTACACCGCCCATCCCGGCCGCTTCTGCGTGGTCAAGCCGGTCGACCCGACCGACCCCGGCGTGGCCGAGACCATCGCCGACTGGAAGCGCACCAAGGGCGCCGTCGCGATCCGGCTGATGATGACGCGCGGCATGTCGGAGGACCCGGCCGACCCCGGCATCAACCTGGTGCTGGCCACCGCCGGCAAGTTGGGCCTGCCGGTCAACGTGCTGTGCTGGGGCCGGACGGCGCAGGTCAGCCAGCTGGCGGCGCGCAACCCTGACACCCAGCTGGTGATCGACCACCTGGGGCTGCAGCAGCCCTTCGAGCCGCCGCGGCTGGAGACGCCCTGGGCCGACCTGCCCAGCGTGCTGGCGCTGGCCAAGCACCCCAACGTGGTCATCAAGATCACCGGGGCCTGCACGCTTTCCCGCGGCGAATACCCCTATGCCGATATCTGGGAACCGCTGGGCCGCATTTTTGATAGTTACGGCATCGACCGCTGCCTGTGGGGCACCGACTGGACCCGCGCGGTGGAGCTGATGACCTATGCCGAGGGCGTCGAGCCGTTCCGCCTGACCGACAAGCTTTCGGCCAGCGACAAGGCCATGCTGATGGGCGGCACGCTGCAGCGCGTCTACAAATGGACGCCAACGCCCCGGTAGTGGGGTTGCAGAACGAAATGGGAACATGCTAGCCTGCCGGCGATTCGGCAGGAATGACTGGCATGGCTTCCAAGAAGCAGCGGGCGGTGCGCCCGCTGGACGCGGCGTTGACCCGGTTGCAGGCCCTGGCCATGCGCGCGGTGCAGCCGCATCGCATGGCGCGGGAAGTGGACATCATCGTCGCCGAATGGCGTGCGGCCGAGGAGTACGACACGGTGCGCGAACGCCTGGGCGAGCTGCATGAGCTGCTGGCCGCCGGCGTGGCGGATGCCGAGGAGCAGGTCTCCTACGTCGATGCCGAGGAACCGGCGGCAGCCAAGCAGGCCCAGGCGACGCTGGCCGCGCTGGTGGCCACGCTGGGCGCGGTGCAGCGCGCCGCCGAAGCGCCGGAAGCCGCGGCGGCGTAACCCGCTACCGGGCCACCGGCCCGGCGCGCGCGCCGCCTATTCCGGCTTCAGCCCGGCAATGCCGATGGCGCGCTGGGCCTTCTCGCGCTCGCCGCGCAGATAGGCCTGCATGCCCGGCGTGGTCAGTTCCGCCGGGGTCGCCAGGTCGGCACCGAAGCCGCGCATGCGCGTCTGCACCTCCGGGTCGGCCATCGCCTCGCCCATCACCCGTTGCAGCGTGGCCAGCACCGGCTCCGGCGTGCCGGCGGGGGCGAAGAGCGCGACGAAGCTGCCGGCGACGAAGCCGGCCTGGCCCTGCTCGATGAAGGTGGCGACATCCGGCACCAGCGCCGAGCGGGCCGGCGCGGCCACGCCCAAGATGCGGCCACGACCGTCCCGGTGCAGGTCCAGCACGGTGGAAAGCTCGATCAGCGTGCCATCCAGGTTGCCGGCCAGCAGGTCCGGCAGGGTGGCGCCGCCGCCACGGAACGGCACGTGCACCAGGTTGGCGCCGGTGGCGGCCTTGAACAGCTCCAGCGGCAGGTGGTGCGCGCCGCCGATGCCGGAGGTGCCGATGCTGACGCCGCCGGGATGTTCGCGGCTGTAGCGCACCAGCTCCGCCAGGGTGCGGATCGGCAGGCCGGCACGGATGATGATGACCAGCGGCACCTGGCCCAGCATCGCCACCGGGGTCAGGTCGGCGAAGGGGTCGAAGCGCGGCTGCGCCGTCAGCAGCGGGCCGTTGATGATGGAGCCGGGGCTGCCCAGCAGCAGCGTGTAGCCATCGGCCCGGCTGCGGACCACGGCCTCGGTGCCGATGGCGCCGGCGGCGCCGGTGCGGTTCTCCACCACCACCGGCTGGCCGAGCCGCCGGGTGATGAAGGCGCCGTACAGCCGCGCCATGGCGTCCGTGTTGCCGCCGGCGGCGAAGGGCACGATGAAGCGGATGGGGCGGGCGGGATAGGTTTCCTGCGCCTGCGCCGCCGTGGCCAGCAGCGGCAGCGCCAGCAGGGCGCGCCGGCTCGACATGAGGCGCGGCATCACGTGCACCAGTGCGGGTAGCCGCTGCGGGGCTGCTCGGCTTCCAGCCGGCGCAGCATGGCGTGCCATTCCAGCACGCCATAGGGGCGGCGGGTGCCGGGCTGGTACAGGTCGGCGGTCTTCTCCAGAATTGCGGCGTCCGGCAGCGTCAGCTCGGTCTTCGCCGCCATCGCGTCCACCTGGGCGCGGCAGGAAAGCTCCAGCTGGTACATGGTGTTGAAGGCCTGCTGGATGGTGGCGCCGCAGGTCAGCAGGCCGTGGTTGGCCATGACCAAAGCGTCGTGGTTGCCCAGGTCGGCGACGATGCTCTCGCGCTCCGCCAGGTCCACCGCCGGGCCTTCATAGCCGTGGTAGCCGATATGCCCGACGAAGCGCATGGAGGTCTGCGACATCGGCAGCAGGCCGCACTTCATGGCGGAGATCGCCATGCCGGCGCGGGTATGGGTATGGATCACCGCCGCCACGTCCGGCCGTGCGGTGTGGATGGCGCCGTGGATGACGTAGCCGGACTTGTTGATGCCGTACTCGGTTTCCGGCTTGCTGATGATGTTGCCCTCGACATCGATCTTGGCCAGCGAGGTCGCGGTGATCTCCCCGTAGAGCAGCCCGTAGAGGTTGATCAGCAGGTGTTCGGTGCCGGGGATGCGCAGCGTGATGTGGTTGTAGATCAGGTCGGTCATGCCGTAGCTGTCGACCAGCCGGTAGCAGGCGGCCAGGTCGCAGCGGGCCTGCCATTCCTCGGCGCTGACATGGGGCTGGATGCTGGGCCAGCCGGTGGCGAAGGCGGCGGGGATATTGCCCATGTTGGTATCCTTGGATCGTCTGCCTGAAGTGTAGCGCTTGCGGGTCGGCGCTGGAAACGCACGCCGGTCCAGGGGGCGCCTGCCCCCTGGTGGGGAGCGCGAGGGGTGAAGCCCCTCGCTTACCGAATGCGCGGCATGATCTCGGCGGCGAAGCTGCGCATTTCCGCCATGGCCTTCGCCGCGTCGCGGCCCTCGAAGTCGAAGTCGATGCCGGTGACGCCCAGCGCGCGCAGCGCGTGGACATCGGCGATGACGTTGTCGAGGCCGTTGGTGAACAGCCGCCGGTTGCCGTCGCTGGCCGGCGGTGCCTCGTGGCCGTGGCGCTTCACGCGATAGACCACGCCGATCGCCTGCGGGTCGCGCCCGGCGCCGGCGGTCAGCTTGCGCAGCCGGGCGATGCCGGCTTCCAGCCGCGGCAGCGTGTCCAGCAGGTGGGCGTTGTTGCTGCCGATGGGGTACCAGGCATCCCCCAGCCGTGCGGCGCGGCGCATGGAGGGACCGCTTTCGCCGCCGACCCAGATCGGCGGGTGCGGGCGCTGCACCGGCTTGGGGTCGAAGACCAGGCCCTCGAACTGCACGTACTTGCCGTGGATGGTCGGCTTGTCCTGGGTCCACAGGGTGCGGATGGCGTCCAGGTATTCGTCGGTCACCGCGCCGCGTTCGGCGAAGGGCGTGGTGACCACGGCGTCGAATTCCGCCTTCAGCCAGCCGGCGCCGACGCCGAGCGTGAGGCGGCCGGCGGACATCACGTCCAGCGTGGTCAGCATCTTCGCCGCCAGCACGGCGGGGCGGTGCGGCACCACCATGACGGCCAGCACCAGGCGGATCTTCCGGGTGCGCGCGGCGACGAAGCTGGCGGCGATCAGTTGCTCATGCCGGTGGCCGGGTTCCGGCGAATAGAAGCTGCCGCTTTCCGAGTAGGGGTAGCCGTGCACGCTGGCATCCGGCAGGGCGATGTGGTCGGTCAGGGTCAGGTAGTCGAAGCCGAGTTGCTCGCCGAGTTGGGCGACCTCCGCCATGGTTTCCGGTGCGGCCATGGGGCCGCTGACCGGCAGGTTGAAGCCTATCTGCATCTGCGTCTCCGTCATGCTCGCGCCATGTCCTGCGCTGCCAGCCAGCCGAAGGTGAGGCCGGAGGCGAGGGAATAGCCGGTCTGGTAGCCGGCGCCGGTTTCGGTGCGCGCGGCGGCGTTGCCGACGGCGTAGAGGCCGGGAATGGCGTGGCCGCGCACATGCCGCACGCGGGCGCTGGCATCCGCCAGCAGCCCGGCGGAGGCCAGCGCGGTGGGATGCAGTTCCACGCCGTAGAAGGGCGCGCGGGCGATGGCGCCGAGCGTGGCGGCGGGGCCGAGGCGGGACAGGCCCCAGGGGGTGTCGCCGCGCTGGTATTCGCTGTCGTGCAGCGCCGCCGCATCGGCGCTGAAGCGGGCGGCGGCGGCGACCAGGCCAGCCGGGTCGATGCCGAGCTGGGCGGCGAGCGCTTCCAGCGTCGCCGCGCGGGGCACCCAGTCCGGAATCTCGGCGCCCGGCGGCCGGCCGGCGAAGGACTGCCCGGCGGCGTAGTCGGCGTCGAAGATCAGGAAGGCCGGCAGGTTGGGGTATTCGCCGCGCGCGGGGTCGAAGGCACGCAGCGCCGGGGCGACGGCCTGGAAGAAGCTCTCATCGGCAAAGCGCCGGCCGGCGCGGTTCACCACCATGGTGTGCGGCGCCACCAGTTCCGCGGTGCCGGAAAGCCGGCAGAGGTCAGGCGCCTCCTCCGGATTGCGGAAGCCGAGAAACACAGAAAGGTTGTTGCCGATATGGTGGATGGCGGCGCCGATCTCCTGCGCCATCGGCAGCGCGTCGCCCTGCAGGCTGGGCGGGAACATCGACTGCCAGCCGGGCAGGCTCTCGAACCGCGCCACCAGTTCGGCGCTGCTCTCGTAGCCGCCACTGGCCAGCACCACGCCGCGCTTGGCGTGCAGGCGTTCTCCGCTGGCGGTGACCACGCCGGTGACGCGCCCGGCTTCCTGCAGCAGGCGCTTGGCGGGGGTGCCGACGCGCAGCGTGACGCCCTGCGCCAGCGCGGTGCCGACCAGCCAGGTGACCAGGCCGGCGCCGGCGCCACGGCGGCCCGGGGATTCCCGCGCCAGCACCAGCGCGGCGTCCCAGGCGGCCTGGCTGTTGCCGCCGCCCAGCTTCACCGCCTCGCTGCCACCCAGCCGATGCAGCGGGCCGGCGGGCACGGCGACACGCTCGGCCCAGGCGTCCAGCACGGCGGCGTCGATCGGTGGCGTATCCAGGATGCGGCCGCCGGCCATGGCGCCAGGGGCCATGCCGTAGTGGTCGATGCGTGGGGAGACGCGGAACGGAATGCCGGCGGCGATGAAGAAGCGCAGCGCCTCCGGCGCCTGGGTGGCGAAGGCTTCCAGCCGCTCGGGGTCGGCGGCGCCGGCGGCGGCGTAGGTGAGGTAGGCGCGCACGGCATCCGGCGTGTCGTTGCCGCCGGCCGCCGCGTGCAGGTGGTTGGCGCCAACCCACAGGAAGCCGCTGGAATTGGCGGTGCCGCCGCCCAGCTGCGGCGCGGCCTCCAGCAGCGTCACCTCCAGCCCCAGCACGGCGGCGGCAATGGCGGTGGCCAAGCCGGCGCAGCCGCCGCCCAATACGATCACGTCGCTCATTGTGGGCGAATCCCGGCGGCGGCGACCACCTGGCGCCAGCGGGCGGTTTCCTCGGCCAGTTGGCGCTCCGCGGCCTCGGGCGGCATGCCGCCGGGGATGCTGGCGATCTGCGCCAGGAACGCCCTGATGTCCGGCGCGGCCAGGGCCTCGGCGGCGGCGGCGTAGAGGCGCTGCACCACCGCGTCCGGCGTGGCGCGCGGCACGGCCAGGCCGGACCAGTGCAGGATGTCGTAGCCGGGCAGGCCGGCCTCGGCGAAGGTGGGGGTTTCCGGCAGCAGCGCCAGCCGGCCGGGGCCGCTGATGGCCAGCGGGCGCAGCACCGAATTGGCCCCGCCCATGGCCGCGCTGGGGGAGGCGAAGACCACATCCACCTGCTTGGCCATGGTCGCGGTCACCGCCTCGCCACCGCCGCGATAGGGCACGTGGAACAGCCGCACATCGGCGGCGAGTTCATAGGCCACGGTGGCGAATTGCACGCTGCTGCCGACGCCGCCGCTGCCATACGTGATCGCTTGCGGGCGGCGTTTCGCGTCCTCGGTCAGCTCGCGCAGCGTCTGCCACGGGCTGTCGCGGTGCACGGCGGCAACCACGGGCGTGAAGGCGCTGATGGTGATCAGGCGGAAGGCGCGGGCATGGTCGAAGGGCAGGCTGTTCACCAGGAACGGCATCATGCCGTAGGTGCTGTCCAGCGCCAGCAGGGTGTGGCCGTCCGGCGCGGCGCGCGCGACCTCGGCGGCGCCGATGCTGCCGGAGGCGCCGGAGCGGTTCTCCACCACCACGGACTGGCCCAGAGACTCCGTCAACTTCACCGCCAGCCGGCGGGCGATGGTGTCGATGGCGCCCGACGGCGCCCAGGCCACCACCAGCCGCAGCGGGTGCGTCGGAAAGCCCTGCGCCAGCGCGGGTGTTGCCAGCGCGGAGGCGAGCAGCGCGCGGCGCGGCAGCCTCACGCGCCCAGTTCCCGGCGGACGATGGCGGCGCCGTCCGCCAGCGCCTTCAGCTTGGCGAAGGCGCGCTCGCGCGGCAGGTACTTCATGCCGCAATCCGGCGCCGGCACCAGGCGCCCGGCCGGCAACACCGCCAGGCCGGCGCGGATGCGGGCGGCGACGGTCTCGGCGCTCTCGACCTCCGGGCTGCCCAGGTCCAGCACGCCGAGCATGATGGTCTTGCCCGGCAGCTCCTTCAGGATCGCCAGGTCCAGCCGCGGCTGCGCCGCCTCGATGCTGATCTGCTGGGCGATGCAGGCGTCCAGCTCCGGCAGGAAGGAATAGCCGGCGGGCTTGTCGTTGCCGACCATGGCGGCGTAGCCGAAGCACATGTGCACCACGGTGGTGCCCTCGATGCCCGCCAGCGCGCGGTTGATGCCCGGCACCGCCATGGCGCGGGCCTTCTCCGGGAAGGCCTGCATCCAGGGTTCGTCCAGCTGGATCACATCGGCGCCGGCGGCCTTCAGCTCGCGGATCTCGGCGTTCAGCGCATCGGCATAGGCCATCACCAGCTCGGCCTCGTCGGCGTAGAACTCGTTGTGGCATTGCCGCGCCATGGTGAAGGGGCCGGGCAGCGTGATCTTCACCTGGCGGTCGGTGTTGGCGCGGGCGAAGGCGACGTCGCGCACCTCCACCGACTGCGCCCGGCGGATGGGGCCGACCACGCGCGGCACCACCGTCTTGGCGCCGGTGCGGCCCACCACCTCGGCGGGGTTGGCGATGTCGACGCCTTCCAGGGCGTTGGAGAAGTGGTTGGAGTAGCTCTCGCGCCGGATCTCGCCATCGGTGATGATGTCGATGCCGGCGCGCTCCATGTCGCGCATCGCCAGCAGCGTGGCGTCGTCCTGCGCCAGCTCCAGCAGGGGCGCGGCGATGCGCCACAGCTCCGGCGCGCGGACGCGGGGCACCAGGCGGTTGCGCAGCGCGCCGTGGTCCACCAGCCAGAGCGGCTGCGGATAGCTGCCGACGACGGTGGTGGGCAAAAGCGGCAGCGGCTTGGCCATGATGCGTTTCCTCGGACATTGGGACCAAGCCTAGCGCCGCTGCGGCGGCTTGCCGAGAGGGCGTGGCCCCCGGCATGCTGGCGGCAACGAAGCAATCACTGGAACGTCCGCGCATGCAGCCCACCCGTAGCAGCCATGGTATCGGCGCCCCCATGCGGCGCGTGGAGGATGCGCGTTTCCTGCGTGGCGCCGGGCGCTTCGTGGAGGATTTCCAGGTGGTGGGGGCGGCGCGGCTCTATGTGCTCCGCTCACCGCACGCCGCCGCGCGGATCACCCGGCTGGACGCCACGGCTGCGCGGGCCATGCCCGGCGTGCTGCTGGTGCTGGCGGGCGAGGATGTCGAGGGCTTGGGCGTGCTGCGTTGCGTCACCCCGCGGCTGCGGCGCGACGGCAAGCCGCTGACCCAGACGCCCTGGCGCATGCTGGCCCAGGGGCAGGTGCGCTACGTCGGCGACGCCGTGGCCGCGGTGGTGGCGGAAAGCCTGGCGGCGGCGCAGGACGCGGCCGAGGCGATCGAGGTGGAATACGAGGTGCTGCCCTGCGTCACCGACGTGGCCGAGGCGGTGCAGCCCGGGGCAGCGGCGGTCTGGGACTTCGCGCCGGATAACGAGAGCGTGTTCTTCAAGCTGGGCGATGCGGCGGCGGTGCAGGCCGCCTTCGCCCGCGCCGCGCATGTGGCCCGGCTGGAGTTCCGCGTCACCCGCGTTTCCGCCAACCCGATGGAGCCGCGCGCGGCGCTGGCGACGCATGATCCCATCGAGGACCGCTACACCCTGACCACCGGCACCCAGCTGCCGCATGTGATGCGGAACGAGATCGCCGAATACGCGCTGGGGGTGCCGAGCAACCGGCTGCGGGTGATCTCGCCGGATGTCGGCGGCGGCTTCGGCATGAAGGAAAGCCCGTTCCAGGAATACGTGCTGTGCCTGCACGCGGCCAAGGTGCTGGGCCGCCCGGTGCGCTGGGTGGCCACACGGACCGAAAGCTTCCTCAGCGACAGCCACGCGCGTGACAACCTCTCCACCGCCGAGTTGGCGCTGGATGCGGAGGGGACCTTCCTGGCGCTGCGGGTGGAGACGCTGTGCAACCTGGGCGCCTACCTGGCGTGGCAGGGGCCGGTATCCTCCACCAACAATGTAGGCGGGTTGGCGGGCGTGTACCGCACGCCGCACATCTTCACCCAGGTGCGCTGCATCTTCACCCATACCCAGCCCACCGCGCCGTATCGCGGCGCCGGCCGGCCGGAGGCGATCTACGCCATCGAGCGGATGATCGACCTGGCGGCCGACGAGATGGGGCTGGACCGGGTGGAGCTGCGCCGGCGCAACATGATTCTACCAGCGCAGATGCCGTTCCAGACCGGGTTGGATTATCGGTATGACAGCGGGGACTTCCCGGCCAACCAGGCCATGGCGCTGGAGGCCGCGGATTGGGCCGGCTTCGCTGCCCGGCGGGAGGCGGCGAAGGCACGCGGCAAGCTGCTCGGCATCGGCATCGCCAACGCCATCGAGAGCGCCGGCGGGCCGCATCGCGGGCCGATGGAGGAAGCCGCCGAGATTCGCTTCGACAATGGCGGCAGCGTGACGCTGCTGATGGGCAGCCACAACCACGGCCAGGGGCATGAGACCGTGTTCCGCCAGGTGGCCAGCGAGAAGCTGGGCATCCCGCCGGAGCGCATCCGCTTCCTGATGGGTGACACCGATGTGGTGACGCATGGCCGCGGCACCATCGGCTCCCGCAGCATGATGGCCGCCGGCGGCGCGCTGGTCGGCGCGGCGGCGCGCATCGTGGAGCGTGGCAAGCGCATCGCCTCGCATTTCCTCGAAGCCTCGGTGGAGGATATCGAGTTCGAGGACGGGCAATTCCGCGTCGCCGGCACCGACCGCGGCATCGGCATAGAGGCGCTGGCCAAGCGCAGCTACGTGCCGGGGCAACTGCCGATGGGCGAGGAGCTGGGGCTTTCGGCGCTGCTGATCACCCGGCCGGGCGACGCGACCTTCCCCAATGGCTGCCACATCTGCGAGGTGGAGGTGGACCCCGAGACCGGCGCCTGCGCGCTGCTGCGCTACGTGGTGGTGGATGATGTCGGCACGGTGGTGAACCCGGCCCTGGTGAAGGGGCAGATCCATGGCGGCATCGCCCAGGGGCTGGGGCAGGTCTTCGGCGAGAACATCCTGTACCGCGACGGGCAATTGCTGACCGCCAGCTTCGCCGACTACCCGATGCCGCGCGCCAGCGATTTCTGCGGGTTGGAGGTGCTGAGCAACCCGGTGCCGACGACGACCAACCCGCTGGGCGTCAAGGGCGCCGGGGAGGCCGGCACGGTCGGCGCGCTGCCGGCGCTGATGAGCGCGGTGGTGGACGCGCTCCGGCCGCTCGGCGTGCGCCACCTGGACATGCCGGCCACGCCCGAGCGGGTCTGGGCGGCGATCCAGGCGGCGCGCTAGCGCCCGGGCCCCGGCTACTCGGCCTTGGCGCCGGTGGCGCGCAGCACCGGCACCCAGCGCTCGGTCTCCTCGGCAAGGTGGCGCGCCAGGCGGTCCGGCGGGCCGCCGATGGGGGTGGTGCCCTGCTGCTGCAGCATGGCGGCGCGGAATTCCGGCACCGCCAGCACCGCGTTGAACACCGCATTCATGCGGGCGACCAAGGGCGCCGGCATGTTGGCCGGGCCGACCAGGCCGTACCACAGCGTCGCCACCAGGCCGGGCACCGTCGCCGCCACGGTCGGCAGGTTGGGCATGGCGGCCAGCCGTTCCCCGGTGGTGACGGCCAGGGCGCGGACGCTGCCGCCCTGTACCCCCGGCATGCCGGAGGTCAGCGACAGGATGGAGAAGTCGATGTCGCTGCGCGCCAGGGCGGTCAGCACCTCGGCGCCGCTGCGATAGGTGACCGGCACGACGCGGCCGCCCGCCTGGTTGACCATCACCTCCCCGGTCAGCTGGCCGATATGCCCGGCGCCGACGGTGCCATAGGTGACGCCGCCCGGCTTGCCGCGGGCATAGGCGAGGAATTCCGGGATGGTCTCGGCCGGCAGGTCCTTGCGCACCGTCACCAGCATCGGCAGCGCTGCCAGAAAGATCACCGGCGTCAGCGCGCGCGGGTCGTAGGGCAGGCTGCGATACAGCTCGTTGGCCAGCACGGTGGTGCCGAGCTCGCCGATCAGCAGGGTGTTTCCATCCGGCCGGGCCTGGGCGGTGGTGGCGGCGCCGATGGTGCCGCCGGCGCCCGGGCGGTTCTCCACCAGCAGCGGCTGGCCATGCGCCACGGCCGCGAAGTGCTGCGACATCAGCCGGGCCTGGATGTCCGGCGCGCCGCCGGGGCCGAAGGGCACGATGATGCGGACCGGCCGGTCCGGCCATTCGGGCTGTGCCCGGGCGGGCAGGGCGCAGAACGGGGCGAGCAGGCCAAGGGCGCGGCGCGTCAGCATGGGGTTTCCTCCGCTTTCAGTGCGGCTCTGGCGGCCGGTGCGGGCAGGCTAGACCGGGTTTGCCGCGGACAGAAGCGCCCACCTGCAGGCCGGGCGGATGCGGGCGCCGACCCCCTGCCGTGGCCGCAGGTTTGCATTTCCTTTCGGTAATCTTTCTGGCAGACCAGCAGCGGTTGCGGGCAGGAGGCGGCGCTGGCGGCGTGGTTGGCGGAATGGGGTAGCCTGGCCTACCTGGTGGCAGCGGTCTGGGCCTTCTTCGAGGGCGAAAGCTTCGTGCTGGCCGCCGCCGCGCTGGGCGCGGTGGCCGGTGGCGTGGACCCCTGGCTGCTGCTCGGCTCCGCCTGGTTGGGCGCCTTCGTGTCCGACCAGGTGTGGTTCGGCGCCGGGCGGCGCTGGGGGCCGGCCATGCTCAAGCGCTCGCCCCGCACCGCGCGGCTGGTGGCGGCCATGCAGGCGCCCTTGGCCAAGCACGGCACCTTGTTCGTGCTGGGGCTGCGCTTCCTCTACGGCGTCCGCAATTTCGGCGCGGCGGCCTGCGGCATGGCGGAGATGCCCTGGCTGCGCTTTGCCGTGCTGGACGCGGTGGCGGCGGCGCTGTGGGCCAGCACGCTGGTGGCCGCCGGCTGGTTCCTGGGGGAATGGCTGGGCCCGGCCGGGCTGGGCTGGAGCATCCTGGGCGTGGCCGTGCTGGCGCTGGGCGGCTTCGGCTTTCGGCACTGGCGGCAGCAACGGGCGCGGTTGCCGGGCTGAAGCGGCGCGGGCACCATGGCGGCAAAGCCCGTGCCCACCAGGGCGCGGGGTGCCATGGGGGAAGCGCTGGCGATGGACGAGTTCGACTATGTGGTGGTGGGCGCCGGCGCGGCCGGCTGCGTCATGGCGTATCGGCTGAGTGCCAGCGGGCGCTACAGCGTGGCGGTGCTGGAGGCCGGTGGCCCCGACCGCAACATCTTCATCAAGATCCCCGCCGGCTTCAACAAGACGGTCTACAACCCCAAGCTCAACTGGGGCTACGAGACCGCGCCGGGGCCGCATATCGACGGCAGGCGCATCCAGTTCCCGCGCGGCAAGGTGGTCGGTGGCTCGGGCTCCATCAACGGCCACCTGTATGTGCGCGGGCAGAGCGCGGACTACGACATGTGGGCGCAGCTGGGCTGCCGCGGCTGGTCGTGGGACGACGTGCTGCCCTACTTCAAGAAGGCCGAGACGCGCGGCAATGGCGGCGGCGATGCCGCCGTGCGTGGCCATGACGGGCCGCTGAACATCCAGGACCAGCGCGACCCGCACCTGCTGAGCGACGCCTACATGGCGGCCAACGAGGCGCTGGGGCTGCGGCGCACGCCGGACTACAACAGCGGCAACCAGGAAGGCACCTTCCTGTACCAGCAGATGATGAAGGATGGCCGCCGCTGGTCGCCGGCCGACGCCTATCTGCGCCCTGCCCTGCAACGCCCGAACGTGACGTTGATCCAGCACGCGCTGGCCGAGGCGATCCTGTTCGACGGCAAGCGCGCCACCGGCATTCGCTACCAGCGTGGCGGTGCCCAGGTGGAGGTCCGCGCCCGGCGCGACGTGGTGCTGTGCGGCGGCGCCATCAACACGCCGCAACTGCTGCAGATCAGCGGCGTCGGCGACCCGGAATGGCTGCGCGACATCGGCGTGGAGGTGAAGCACGCGCTGCCCGGCGTGGGCAAGAACCTGCGCGACCACTACGCGGTGCGCATCTCCGCGCTGGTGCGGGGCACGGGGTCGCTGAACGAACGTTCCCGCGGGTTGCGCCTGGTGGGGGAGGTGCTGCGCTACGCCGTCTCCCGCAAGGGGCTGCTGACCGCCAGCCCGAGCCATGCCGGCGGCTACTTCAAGACGCGGGAGGGGCTGGAGACGCCGGACATGCAGCTCTACTTCGCCCCAGCCAGCTACGCCGCCGGCGCCTATGGCGTAACCGACCTGGACACCAAGCCGGGCATGACGCTGGGCTGCGCTCAGCTGCGGCCGGAGAGCAAGGGCTGGCTGAAGGCGCTGAGCGCCGACCCCCGCGCCAAGCCGGAGATCCAGCCGAATTACCTGGCCGACCAGATGGACCGCGACGCGCTGCTGGCGGCGCTGAAATACATGCGGCAATTGCTGCACACGCCGCCGCTGAAGGACTACGTGCTGGAGGAGAACTTCCCCGGCGCCCGCGTGCAGACGGATGAGGATTGGATGGCGCATGCCCGCGCCTCCGGCAGCACCACCTACCACCCGATCGGCAGCTGCAAGCTGGGCACCGACCCGATGGCGGTGGTGGACCCGCTGAGCATGCGCGTGCACGGGCTGGACGGGCTGCGGGTGGCGGATGCGTCGTGCATGCCCACCATGGTCAGCGGCAACACCTACGCCGCGACCAACATGATCGCCGAGAAGGGCGCGGACATGATGATCAGGGAGGCGGCATGACCATGCGGTTCCAGGGGCAGGCGGTGCTGGTCACCGGCGGTGGCAGCGGCATCGGGCAGCGGGTCTGCTACGCGGCAGCGCGGGAAGGTGCCCGCGTGGCGGTGGGCGACCTGGACCAGGCGCAGGCCGAGAAGACCGCGGCGACGATCCGCGCCGAGGGCGGCGAGGCGCATGGCGTCGCGCTGGACGTGACCGACGCGGCCTCCGTCACCGCCTTCGTGCAGGCGGCCGAGACCACGCTGGGCCGGCTGGATGTGCTGGTGAACTCGGCGGGCATCCGTGAGATCGTCAGCGTGCTCGACCTCTCGCTGGAGGAATGGAGCCGCGTGCTGGCGGTGAACCTGACCGGCACCTTCCTGGCGAGCCAGGCCTTCGCGCGGCGGCTGGTGGCGCTGGGCCAGGGCGGGCGGATCGTCAACCTGGCCTCCACGCTGGGCATCAGCGCCTCGCCCAACCGCGCCGCCTATGTGGCCAGCAAGCATGGCGTGGTGGGCATAACGAAGGAGATGGCGCTGGAACTGGGCGACCGCGGCATCCGCGTGAACGCGGTGGCGCCGGGCGTGGTGCGCACCCCGATGACCGAACGCTACTTCCAGGACCCGGTGCAGAGCCAGGTGATCCGCGACATCCACGCCGTCGGCCGCTGGGCGGCGCCGGAGGAGGTGGCGCACGCGATCCTGTTCCTGGCGGAGGAGCGCAACGGCTTCATCACCGGCGCGATCCTGACCGTGGATGGCGGCTGGACGATTGGGAAGAAGATGTAAGGCGGCATCGCCGGGCGCGGTGAATCAAGCCCGGCAACCAACAGCTGTAGCGTGATCCGCGCCGATGGATCACGCTCCGGCCGGTCAGGCGCTACTCGATCCGCAGCAGCTCCACGTCGAAGTCCAGCTCGGCATTCGGCGGGATGACGCCGCCGGCGCCGCGCGTGCCATAGGCGTCGGCGGCCGGGCAATGCAGCTTGGCGCGCTCACCCACCGACATGCGGGCCACGCCAACATCCCAGCAGCGGATCACCTGGCCGGTGCCGATGGTGAAGGTGAAGGGCTGGCCGCGCGTGCGGCTGCTGTCGAAGGTGGCGCCGCCATTGGTCAGCGTGCCGGTGTAGTGCACCACCACGCGCTGGCCGCGCTGCGGCAGGGTCTTGCCGTCGCCGGGGCGCAGCGTGGTCACGGTGGGCTCGGCCCGGGCGGGCGCGAAGCCGAGCGGCAGGAGCAGGGCGGCAAGCAAGGCAGGACGAAGCATGGGGCAACCTGTGGCTGGGTGACGGGGCGTGTTGAAGGGTGGTCCGCGCCGGCGCCCGGTCAGCGCGAGGGAGCGATCACCCGCTCGCCGAACTCGGCCAGCTTCTCCTCGATATTGGGCAGGAAGGCCGTCATCGGCAACACCACGCGGCCGACGCCGCGCGCGGCGCGTTCCGCCACCGCCGCCAGCGGGTCCGGCCCCAGCGCGCCGGGGCAGCCGGTGATGCGCTCGATGTCGGCGGGGTCGCGGCCCGCCGCCTCCGCCGCGCGGGCGACGGTGTCGAACAGCGGGAAGACGTCGTTCTGCGAACCGATGGACGGGAAGAAGCCCTGGCCCAGCCGTCCGGCGCGACGCGCCGCTGCTTCCGAATGGCCGCCGATGATGATCGGCACGCTGCCGCGCACCGGCTTGGGGTTGCTGTTGACGCCCTGGAAGTTGACGAACTCGCCGGCATGGCTGGCGCCGTCGCTGGCCCATAGCGCGCGCATCGCGGCCAGGTATTCGTCGGCGCGCTTGCCGCGCTTCTCGAACGGCACGCCCAGCGCGGCGAATTCCTCGCGCAGCCAGCCGACGCCGATGCCGAGTTCAACGCGGCCGCCGCTCATGCTGTCCAGCGTCGCCACCTGCTTGGCCAGCACCAGCGGTTCGCGCTGCGGCAGGATGATGACGCCGGTCATCAGCTTCAGCCGCGTGGTCGCGGCCAGGGCGAAGGCCATCCAGATCAGCGGGTCCGGATAGGCCGCGGTATTGGCCGCGGGCATGCGGCCATCCGCCGAGTAGGGATAGACGCTGTCGTAGCGCTGCGGCAGCACCACATGGTCGATGGCGAGCAGCGTGTCGAAGCCCGCCTGTTCCGCCAGGCGCGCCACGCGGGCGGCGCCGGCGGCGTCGGGGAAGTTGATGTTGCCGAAATGCAGCGCGAATTTCATCGCCGGTTCCTCCCCAGTAGCAAGACCCGCGCGGGCGGCGTCGCCGCGGCGGGGAAAAGCGCCTGGACCCCGCGATGGCGCGCGGTCCAGGCGGCCGGATGCGTCAGGCCAGCGGCGCGACCGAGAGGCCCTGCACCTTGTGCTCGGCGATGAAGCGCGCGACCAGGCCGCTGCGCTTGGCTTCCTCGACGAAGTCGCGCAGGAAGGCGAAGGCGGCGTCGTTGCCCTTGGCGCAGCCGATGGCCTGCTGCACCGCCATGTACTGGCCATCCAGAATCCGCGCGCCCGGCAGCTTGGCCAGGTCGCCCAGCAGGCCCGGCCGCAGGCCGGCATAGACCTCCAGCTTGTCGTCGATGAACTTCTGCATGGCCGCGCCGCCGCCGCCGGGCACCAGCACCAGCTGCGCCTGCTTGATGTTCCGCTCCAGCCACAGCGTGTAGGCGGCGCCGGCCGAGGTGGCGATGCGCACGCCGGGCCGGTCCACCTCCGCCAGGCTGGTGATCGGCGAGCCGGCCGGCACCAGGTAGGTCGCCTCGATCTCGCAATAGGCGGCGGTGAAGCTGATCTTGGCGGCGCGCTGCGGCTCGGCGCCGATCAGCGCGATGTCCCAGTCGCCGACGGCCTCGGCCACCTCGTTCGGCCGGGCATAGGGCTTCGGCTGCATCGGCACGCCCAGGCGGTCCGCGATGGCCTTGGCCATGCTGGGGGAGACGCCGGTCGGGTCGCCATTGGGCGCGCGGCCCGTCACCAGCAGGAAGTTGCCCATGTTGACGCCGGCGCGCAGCACGCCGGTGGGGGCCAGCTGGCCGACAATGGCTGAGGACATGCGTGTTCTCCGTGAAAGGTCAGGCCGCTTCGGCCAGGGGTGTTGCAAGGGCGTCGTAGCCATAGACCCAGTCGGGGTCGGTGCGCGTGCTCATCCACTCGTTGCGATGCGACGTCAGCTGGATCTCGGAGGCGCGGGCGTGGCGCGTGGCGGTGTAGCGGGCGAAGGCGCGCTCGGGGTCGCTCTCGGCCTGCAGGCAGCGCGCCAGCACGGCGGCATCCTCGATCGCGCTGGTCGCACCCTGGGCCATGTAGGGCACCATGGGGTGGCAGGCGTCGCCCAACAGCGCGACGCGGCCCTGGTGCCAGCGCGGCAGCGGCTCGCGTTCCACCAGCGCCCATTTGTGCACCTCGGGGCAGGCCTCCAGCACCGCACGCACGCGCGGGTGGAAGCCGGCGAAGGCGGCGCGGAGTTCGGTCAGGTCGCCCTTGCTGGACCAGCTTTCGGTGCGCCAGTCGGGCTCGGGCACCGAGGTGACGAAGTAGACTTCGCTGCGATCCGGCTTGGTATAGTACATCACGATGTGCCGGTCCGGCCCCCACCACTTGGTGCAGTCGTCCAGCAGCGGCTCGGCCATCAGGCTAGCCGGGAAGGTTGCGCGATAGGCGACGCGGCCGTTGAAGCGCGGCGCCTCGGCCCCGAACAACTGCGTGCGGACCGGGGAATGCACGCCATCCGCGGCCACGACGGCATCCGCGCTGGCGGTGCTGCCGCCGGTGAAGTGCAGCGTGGTGCCATCCACCCGTTCCACCGCATGGCCCAGGTGCAGGCTGGCGGCAGGCAGCGCGCTTTCCAGCGCCGCATGCAGGTCGCCGCGATGCAGCAGCAGGTAGGGCGCGCCGTAGCGTTGCTCGAAGCGCGCGCCCAGCGTCAGCGTGTGCTTGACCGCGCCGCTGTCCCATTCGCGGTTGTTCCAGACCTCCGGCGCGAAGGCCGTCGCGCGCAGGCGGTCTTCCAGCCCCAGCGCACGCAGCACCTTCAGCGCGTTGCTGCTCTGCTGGATGCCGGCGCCGACGCGGGCGAAGCGCTGCGCCTGCTCATACACATCCACCATGAAGCCACGGCGATGCAGCAGCCCGGCCAGGGTCAGGCCGCCGATGCCGGCGCCGATGATGGCGATGCGCATCAGTCGCCCATCCGGATATTGGCGCGGCGCACCACCTCGCCCCACTTGGCGATCTCGGCGTGGATCATGGCGCTGAACTCGGCGGGCGTGCCGGGCTTGGGTTCGGCGCCGATCTTCAGCATGCGCTCGCGCACCGCGGGGTCGTGCATCAGCCTCACCAACTCGGTGTTCAGGCGGGTCACGATCTCGGGCGGCGTGCCGGTCTTCACCGAAACCCCGCCCCAGCTATAGGCGCCGTAGCCGGGCAGGCCCTGCTCCGCGATGGTCGGCAGCTCCGGCATCAGGGCGGAGCGTTGCGGCGTGGAGATGCCCAAGGGGCGCAGCAGCCCGGCCTGCACCGGCTGCACCGCGGTCGGCGCGTCGGAGAACATCATGTCCACATGGCCGCCCAGCAGGTCCGCCATGGCCGGCGCGCTGCCGCGATACGGCACCTGGCGCAGCTGCACCCCGGCCTGCATGGCGAAGAGCTCTCCGGCCAGATGCGTGCCGCCGCCATAGCCGCTGTGGCTGTAGCTCAGCGATCCCGGTGCCGCCTTGGCCTTGGCGATCAGCTCCGCGATCGAGCGGATCGGCGTCTCCGGCTTCACCACCAGGATGATCGGGTAGTAGGCCGAGAGCGTGACATGCGCGAAGTCGCGCTCGATGTCGTAGCTCAGGTTGGGCTGCAGGCTGGGCAGCACGCTGAGGTGGATGACGCTGAACAGCAGCGTGTAGCCATCGGCCGGGGCGCGCTGCACCGTCTCGGCGGCGACGACGCCGTTGGCGCCGGTGCGGTTCTCGATCACCACCGGCTGGCCCAGCGCCTCGCTGAGCGGCTGCGCCACGATGCGGGCGTTCTGGTCGATCGGCCCGCCCGGCGCGAAGGGCACGATGATGCGGAGCGGCCGGCTGGGCCATGGGGCCTGCGCCAGCGCGGGGGTCGCGAGCAGCCCGGCGGGCGCGGCCAGCAGCGTGCGGCGGCGGATGGATGAGGGCATGGACGTTCCCGTTGCTTGCCGGCGCTGCGGCCGGGGCGGCAAGTGTAGGACGCGGCGCGCGCTGCTGGCCAGCCGCCGCGGCGCCGATTGTTCGCGCGGCTGATGCACGCCGCCGGTGTTTCCTCCGGCGCCGATCAGACGCTAGGCTGGGTGCAACAGGCGGCCGAGACCGCCGGGAGGAATCGCCGATGCCGAAGCGTCTCACCCTTGCCCTGGCGCTGCTGCCATTGCTGGGGGCCGCCCCCGCCGCCCAGGCGCAGGAGGCATTTCCCACCCGGCCGATCCGCTTCGTGGTGCCCTTCGCGCCCGGTGGCTCCAACGACTTCATGGCCCGGATGATGGCGCCGCGCATGGCCGCCACGCTGGGCCAGCCCGTGGTCATCGAGACCCGGTCCGGCGCCGGCGGCGTCACCGGCGTGGACCTGGCGGCCAAGGCGCCGGCGGATGGCTATACCGTGGCGCTGGGCACCACCGGCGCCATCGTGATCGGGCCCAGCCTGATGACGCCGCCGCCGTTCAACCCGCAGCGCGACCTGGCGCCGATAACCCTGGCGATGAACGTGCAGGTGCCGGTGGTGGTGCCGGCGCGCTCGCCCTTCCGCAGCATGGCGGACCTTATCGCGGCGGCGAAGGAGCGGCCGGCCACGGTGACCTTCGGCTCCTCCGGCGCCGGCAGCATGCCGCATCTGACCGGGGAGCTGATCGCGCAGCTGGCCGGCGTGCGGCTGGTGCATGTGCCCTACCGGGGCGGCGGGCCGGTGGGCACCGCGCTGCTGGCGGCGGAGGTGGATAGCGGCCTGTCCGACATGCCGGTCTTCCTGCCGCACCACCGCGCCGGCACGCTGCGGATCATCGCGGTGGGCAGCCCGCAGCGGCTGCCCTTCCTGCCGGATGTGCCGACGCTGGCGGAAAGCGGGCTGGGGCAGATCGAGACCAGCAACTGGCATGGGCTGGTCACCGCCGGCGCGGTGTCGGAGGCGGTGCTGGTGAAGCTGCATGCCGCCGCCGCCGCGGCGCTGCATGAGCCCGACGTGGTCCGCGCCATCACCGAGCAGGGCATGGAGCCGGTGGGCGGCAGCCGCGCCGACTTCGCCGCGCTGATCCGCACCGATGCGTTGAAATGGGCCGAGGTGATCCGGCGCGGCAACATCCGGCCGGAGTAGCCGCCGGGGCTTGGTGCCCTGGCCGGTATTCAGCGGCCCGCAAGGCGCGGGCCGAGCCGCCGGATGGCGGCCGGCATCACGCAGATGCGTGCCTTCGCCCGACGCGACCGAGGGGCACGCGAAGGCAAGGCCTTCGCGTGCGCCATGTCACGTGGTGATCTTCAGCAGCTTCGCCGCCGTCTCGCCCAGCACGGCGCGCTTCTGCGCGTCGTTCAGGGAGTTGGACGCCATGATGTGATCGACGGGATCGAACACCCAGGGGTAGGGCCAGTCGCTGCCCATCACCATCTGCATGGCACCGGTGACGGCCTGCTGGTGGCGGATCGCTTCCGGCGTGAACACCAGGCTGTCGAACCAGATCTGCTTCAGGTACTCGGTCGGCTTCTTCTTCAGCGTGATCGAGCTGTCGCAGCCCGCCGGGTTCAGCCGGCAGCCATGGTCGAAGCGGTCGGCGTAGTGGGTCAGGAAGCCACCGCCATGCGCCGCGATGACCTTCAGGCCGGGGGCGCGGTCGAACACGCCCTCGAAGATCATGTGCGCCAGGGCGATGGTGGTGCCCAGCGGGTTGCCGATGACGTTGCTGAGGTAGCCATTGCCGCGCAGCCGGGCGTTCAGCTGCGGCACGCCCTGCGGGTGGACGAAGACCACGGCGCCGAGTTCATCGGCCTTCTGCCAGACGATGTTGAAGCTGGGGTCCGACAATTCCTTGGCGCCGACCTCGGCGCCCACCGCGATGCCCTTCAGCCCCTGGCTGCGGATCGCCTTCTCCATCTCCTGCACCGCCAGCTGCGGGTCCTGCATGGTCAGGCCGGCGAAGCCCGCGAAGCGGTCCGGATGCGCGGCGCAGAGCGCGGCCATGCTCTCATTGGTCTTCTCCACCACCTTGGCGGCGGTGTCGCGCGGCACGCCGTACCAGTGCGGGTTCACCGAGAGCACTTCCATGTCCACCTTCTGGCGGTCCATGGCGGCGAAGCGTTCCTGGATGCTGTCGATCGGGCTTTCGCGGCTGCCGGGCGGGCCGGCATAGATGTTGTCCCGCGTCATGCCCTGCAGCGCCGCGGCTTCGGGGAAGATGCAATGCGCGTGCACGTCGATGGTCTTGACCCGCTTGCCACCGACTGAGACGGCCTGGCGGCGCGGCGCGGACCCTTGGGCATGTGCGTCGTGCAGCAGGCCGCAGCCGCAGAACAAGGCGCCGGCCGCGGCGCCGAACAGGCTCCTGCGTGTGCTCATGGACAAATGTCTCCCCCCGATGTTCTTGGTCGTCTGACTAAAGGCTGGCGCGATTTGCCGGACCGCGCCAGGAATTTTTGATGCTGCACCGCAAGATCCAAGCGGCCGTGATCGCGGTCTTCAACGCCGTTCGCGCCTGAGGTTCCAGAACACCGGCACCGCTCCCTCGATGACACCGGTGAGGTTGCTGCGCCAGGCCGGCGGCACGGTGAACTGCCCGGCCAGCGACAGGCTTACGGCGGCATGCGCGCGGCCCTGGATCTCCGTCGCCACCGCGCGCTGCGCCGGCAGGCCGATGGCGGCGCCGAAGCGCGCCAGCAGCGCGGTCGTCGCCTCGTCGCAGGCCCAGCCCGGAAAGTTCTGGCAGTTGTTGGCGATGGGGTAGTTGCTCAGCGGCGTCGCCAGGTCCTCGGCCGCCCAGATCAGCGGCAGCACGGACCAGCCGCCGTTGCCCACGGGGTTGCGGCTCCAGCGCTGCTGCGCCACCGAGGACCAGTCGGTGGCGCGGACCTGCACGTTGAAGCCGGCCTGGCGCAGCCGGTCGATGGTGACCAGCGAGATGGTGTTGATGACCGGCACGTCGGTGCTCTGCAGCACGACGATCGGCTCGTTGGCGTAGCCGGCTTCCCGCAGCAGGGCGCGGGCACGGGCCAGGCTGGGCTGGCGCAGCGGCTCGGCGCCGGCGGCGTTGTCGTAGGGCGAGCCACAGGTGAAGACCGAGAGGCATTGCGCCATGTGCATGTCGGCGGGCAGGCCGAGCGCGGCCATGAACTCCGACTGGTCCATCAGCTGCTGCACCGCCTGTCGCACCAGCGGCTTGTCGAAGGGCGGCTGCGACTGGTTCAGCACCACCACGCCCATGAACTGCGGCGCCCCGGCGCCACGAGCGACGCGGATGTTGGGGTCGCGCCGCATCGCCGCCAGGTAGTCGAAGGGGGCGCGCTGGACGTAGTCCACCTCGCCGCGCTGCAACGCCGCCACCTTGGTGGCGACATCGGGGATCGAGACGAATTCAGCGCGGGCGAAATGCACCACCTTGCCGCCGGCGGTGCCATCCGCGGGCTCCGCGCGCGGGCGGTAGCGCGGGTTGTGCAGGAACACCGCGCGGTCGCCGGCGCGGTACTCGCTGGCGGCGAAGCGATAGGGGCCGGAGCCGATGACCTCGGGGATCGGCTTGGTCGGGTCGGTCGCGGCCAGCCGGGCCGGCATCATCACCGGGATGTTGCTGCTGGACTTGCCCAGCGCCTCGATGACGAAGCCGAAGGGCCGCGCCAGGGTCAGGCGGAAGCGCTTGGCGTCCACCACCTCCAGCGAGGCGGTGGCGGCCAGCATCAGCCTGCCCATGCCGTCCCGCGCGCCCCAACGGCGGATGCTGGCGACGCAGTCCTCGGCGGTCACCGGCGTGCCGTCATGCCATTCCAACCCGTCGCGCAGGGTGAAGTCGTAGCGCATGTTGTCGGGGCTGACGGTCCAGCCCTCCAGCATCTGCGGCTTGTAGGCGCCGGTGCTGTCCTGCGCGATCAACTGGTCGAACACCATCAGCGCGAAGTTGCGCGTCAGGTAGGCGCTGGTGATGACGGGGTCGAGGATCTGCAACTCGCCATCCAGCGAGATCCGCAGCGGCACCGGGTCCAGCTGCGGCTGGGCGGGGGCAGTCTGGGCCTGGGCGGGCGCGGCCAGCAGCAGCAGGCCGAGGAGAAGGCGCTTCATGCCGCGCGCGCCATCAGCGCGGTGCGGCGCAGCGTGCGCGGCTGGCTGTTGTCGAAGGGCTCGCGCGCGTGTTGCAGCGTGCGGTTGTTCCACAGCACCAGGTCATGTGGCCGCCATTTGTGGCGGTAGAGCGCCGGGCTGGCGTTGATGCAGGCGCGCACCTGGTCCAGCAGCGCCTGGGCCTCGTCCTCGGCAAGGCCATGCACCATGCGGGTCAGCTCCCGCCGGCCGATCCACAGCGCTTGGCGCCCGGTCTCCGGTTCCCGCCAGACCAGCTTGTGGTCGTTGTGGACAATGGTCTCCGGCGCAATGGAGACGTTGTAGCGCTGCGCCGTCTCGGCGTCGTAGTGGCGGCCGGTGCGGGCGGTCAGGCCGCTGATGCGGTCGCGCAGCGCGGCGGGCATGGCGGCCAGCACCTGGGAGGTGTCGCAGAACAGCGTGTCGCCACCCTCGCTCGGCACCTCGATGGCGTAGAGCATCAGCGCCGCCAGCGGTTCCGGGAAGAACAGCTGGTCCATGTGCAGCCGCAGCTCGCCCTGGCCGAAGACGCCATCCGGCAGCACGTTGGAGACGTGGGAGGAATAGCCGTCCTTCGGCTTCACCTTGTTGTACTCGCGGATCTCGGTGGTGCCGAAGATTTCCCCGAAGCGCTGCTGCTGTTCAGGCGAAACCACCTGTCCCCGCAGCACCAGCACCTGGTGCTGCCGGTAGGCGGCGCGCAGCGCCTCCGCCGTCGCGGCGCTGGCCTGGGCGGCGACGTCGAAGCCGGTGATCTCCGCGGCGAAGCCGGGGCCGAGTGGGCGGAAGCCGAGGCTGCCCGTGCCTGGCATGGTGCTGAAGCTGGCGCTCATGTCGCGACCTCCGCTGGTGTTGCGGCGATCATCGCGCCGAAGCCACGGCGGCCGCAACTCCCCGGTTTCAGCGGCCGGAAAGCGAGAAGTTCAGCGGCACCGCCAGGTTGAGCCGCTCGCCCGGCATGTCGGCCGGTGGCGGCGGCAGCGGCTCGGCCCGGCGCACCAGGGCCAGGGCCTCGGCATCCAGCACGGCGGAGCCGGAGCTGCGCAGGATGACGGCGCTCAACACATGGCCGTCGCGGTCCATGGTGAAGCCGAGCTGCGCCACGCCTTCCTCTCGCCGGTAGCGGGCGGCGTCGGGGTAGCGCTTGTAGCGTTGCAGCCGGGCCATCAGCTGGCCCTGCCAGCTGGCCACGGCCTGCGGGTTGGCGGGTGGCGCGGCGGCCACCGGGGCGGGCGCCGGCGGCGCCGCAGCGGGCGCGGCGGCCGGGGCC
>CANGNF010000029.1 GCA_947455205.1 Acetobacteraceae bacterium
ACCGACGCCGCGCCGCCGCCCGGCCGCGGCCGCATCGCCGCGCCGGTGCCGCGCGTGGCCACCCCGGTGCAGCGCGCCGCCCTGGCGCTGGGCGTGTTGGCGGCGCTGATGCTGGCGCTGTGGCTGTTCTCGCCGATCCTGACGCCCTTCGTGCTGGCCGCCGCCGTGGCCTATTTCCTCGACCCCTCGGCCACCTACCTGGCCCGGCTGGGCGTGCCGCGCGGCCTGGCGGCGCTGCTGCTGGTGCTGGCGCTGGCCGCCCTCTCGCTGCTGGCGCTGCTGCTGCTCTACCCGCTGCTCATCGCCCAGGTCACGGTGCTGCTGCAGCGCCTGCCCAGCTACGTGCTGGGCGTCGGCCAGGCGATGCGCGAGGCGCTGACCATGCTCTCCGAGCGGCTGGGGCCGGAGGTGGTGGATACCCGCCTGCAGGACCTGGCGGTCGGCCAGGCCGGCGCCATCATCAGCTTCCTCGGCTCCGCCCTGGCCCGGCTGATCGGCGGCGGTGTCGCGCTGTTCAACGTCTTCACCTTCGTGGCCGTCACCCCGGTGGTCGCCTTCTACCTGCTCAGGGACTGGCCGCGGATGACCGCGCGGATGGACAGCTGGCTGCCGCGCCGCTCGGCCGGGGTGCTGCGGCAACTGGCGCGGGACATGGACCGCGTGGTCTCCGCCTGGCTGCGCGGGCAGTTGCTGTGCTGCCTGCTGCTGGCGGCCATCTATGCCGGCGGCCTTACCCTCGTCGGGCTGGAGCTGGGCCTGGCGGTCGGGCTGATGTCCGGCCTGCTCTCCTTCATCCCCTATGTCGGCTCCTTGACCGGCATGCTGACCGGGCTGCTGCTGGCGCTGGCGCAGTTCGGCACCTGGCATGGCGTCGGCACCGTGCTGGCCATCTTCCTCACCGGCCAGATCGTCGAGGGCTACCTGATCTACCCCCACCTGCTGGGCAACCGGGTGGAGCTGCACGCCGTCTGGGTCATCTTCGCGCTGTTCGCCGGCGGCATCGCCTTCGGCTTCCTCGGCGTGCTGCTGGCGGTGCCCATGGCGGCCGCGGTCGGCGTGGTCACCCGCTACTGGCTGCGCCGCTACCTGGACAGCCCGCTCTACCTGGACCCGCCGCGCACGGGGCGTTAGAGCGGCTGATTCACGTCGCCGATGGTTCCATCGGCGACGATCAGACACCAAGCGGATGGGCCGATGAAGCAATTGCCGCTGCCCTTCGTGCCCCGGTCCTCCCATGCCGCCGCCGACCTGCTGCCGGATGCCTCCAACGCCGCCGCCCTGGCCTGGCTGGCGGAGCCGGTGCGCTGGCCGCTGGGCCGGCTGGCGCTGCATGGGCCGGAAGGGGTCGGCAAGACCCACATGCTGCACGCCACCGCCGCCCGCTTCGGCTGGGCGCTGCTGGAGGCCGCCGACCTGCGCGGCCTGCCGCCGCCGCCCGCCACCGGAATGGTGCTGGACGACGCCGACCAGGCGCCGGATGAAACCGCGCTGTTCCACCTCATCAACCTGTGCGCCGAGGCTGGCCACCCGCTGCTGCTGGCCGGCCGCCAGCCGCCCGCCCGCTGGCCGGTGCGCCTGCCGGACCTGGCCAGCCGGCTGCGCGCCACCACGGCGGTGCCGGTGGAGCCGCCCGGCGACGCGCTGCTGGCCCGGCTGCTGGAAAAGCACTTCGCCGACCGGCAACTGCGGACCGAGCCGGGTTTCCGCGCCTGGCTGCTGCCGCGCCTGCCGCGCGAGGCCGGCGCCATCGCCGAGGCCGCCGCCCGGCTGGACCGCGCCACCCTGGCCGCCGGCCTGCCGGTCAGCCGCAACCTGGCCCGCGCCTGCCTGGCCAGCCTGCTGGACCCGCTGCCGCTGTTCGACGACCAAGACGAATCCGTGACGGAACCGGCAGCGCCCTCGCCGGATGCGGGGCCGCTGCTGTAGGCTGGCCGAATGTCAGCCGCCGAAGCCCTGCCCGCGCCCGCCAACGGCAAGCCCGCCATCGCCATCACGGACCCCGCGCGGTTCGTGAACCGCGAATTGTCCTGGCTGGACTTCAACACCCGCGTGCTGGAGGAAGCGGCCAATCCGCGCCACCCGCTGCTGGAACGGCTGCGCTTCATCTCGATCTCCGCCTCCAACCTGGACGAGTTCTATTCCGTCCGCGTCGCCGGGCTGATGGGCCAGGAGCGGGCCGGACTCGGCCATGTCTCGCCGGATGGCCGCACCCCCGGCCAGCAGCTGGCCGAGATCCATGCCCGCGCCCAGGCGCTGATGAACGAGCAGCAGCGCAGTTGGCGGGAGCTGCGCCTGCTGCTGGGCCAGGCCGGCGTCACCGTCAGCAACCCCGGCGACCTGTCGGAAGCCGACCGCGAATGGCTGGCCGACTACTTCATGGAACGGGTCTTCCCGGTGCTGACGCCCTTGGCGGTGGACCCGGCGCATCCCTTTCCCTTCATCGCCAACCTGGCGCTGTGCCTGGTGATGAAGCTGGTGCGCGAGGAGGATGGCGGCACCATGCGCGCCCTGCTGCCGCTGCCGCCGCAGATCGAGCGCTTCATCCGCCTGCCCGCCAGCACCGCGCCGGACAACGCCGCCGGCATCCGCTTCGTGCTGCTGGAGGATCTGGTCCGGCTGTTCCTGAACCGCGTCTTCCCCGGCTTCATCCCGGCCGAGGTCGGCATGTTCCGGCTGATCCGCGACACCGACGTGGAGTTCGAGGAAGAGGCCGAGGACCTGGTCCGCAGCTACGAATCGGCGCTGAAGCGCCGCCGCCGTGGCCGTGCCATCCGCCTGGCGGTGGATGCGCGGATGCCGCCCGACATCGTCGCCTTCGTCGCCGAGGAGATGGACGCCGACCGCAGCTGGATCTTCCCGGTGGACGGCTTCCTGGGTGTGGTGGACCTGAAGCAGCTGATCGTGGACGACCGGCCCGACCTGCTGTTCACGCCGTACACCCCGCGCTTTCCGGAACGCATCCTGGACTATGGCGGGGACTGCTTCGCCGCCATCCGCGCCAAGGACATCGTGGTCCACCACCCGTATGAGAGCTTCGACGTGGTGGTGCAGTTCCTGCGCCAGGCGGCGCGCGACCCCAATGTGGTCGCGATCAAGCAGACGCTGTACCGCACGACCCGGGACAGCCCCATCGCCAAGGCGCTGATCGAGGCCGCGGATTCCGGCAAGAGCGTGACCGCGATGGTGGAGCTGAAGGCCCGCTTCGACGAGGAACGCAACATTGCCCTGGCGCGGGAGCTGGAAGCCGCCGGCGTGCAGGTGGTCTACGGCTTCGTCGAGCTGAAGACCCACGCCAAGGTCAGCCTGGTGGTGCGGCGGGAGGGCAGTTCGCTGCGCAGCTACGCCCATTTCGGCACCGGCAACTACCACCCGATCACCGCGCGCATCTACACCGACATCAGCTTCTTCACCGCCGACCCCGGCCTGACGCGGGACGCCAGCAAGCTGTTCAACTTCATGACCGGCTATGCCCGGCCGGAAGCCATGCAGGGCCTGGCCTTCAGCCCGCTGACCACGCGCCCGACCCTGCTGGCGCTGATCGAGCGGGAGGTGGAGTTCGCCCAGGCCGGCAAGCCCGCCGGCATCTGGCTGAAAATGAACAGCCTGGTGGACGAAACCCTGATCGACGCGCTGTACCGGGCCAGCCAGGCCGGGGTGAAGGTGGACTGCGTCATCCGCGGCATCTGCTGCCTGCGGCCAGGCGTTCACGGTCTGTCAGACAATATCCGGGTGAAATCCATCGTCGGGCGCTTCCTGGAGCATTCCCGCATCCTGGTCTTCGGCAACGGCCACAAGCTGCCCAGCCGGCGCGCCCGGGTGTATATCTCCTCGGCCGACTGGATGGCACGCAACATGGACTGGCGCGTTGAGACCCTGGTGCCCGTGGAGAATGCCACGGTCCACGCCCAGATCCTGGACCAGATCATGGTGGTGAACATGAAGGACACCGCCCAGAGCTGGCAGCTGCGCCAGGATGGCAGTTGGCGACGCCTGGCCGCCGGGGCCAACCCGGTTTCCGCCCATGAGTACTTCATGACCAATCCCTCCCTCTCCGGCCGCGGCAGCGCCCTGCACCGCGCCAGCGCCGGCCCCGGCCTCAAGCGCCCCCGCCCCGACCGCGTGGCGCAGGACTGAGCCATGGGCACGGTTATTCCCGACTGGTCCGCCGCCATCTCTCCGGTTGCCGACCAGCGCCGCTGCGGCGTGGTCGACCTCGGCTCCAACTCCGTCCGCCTGGTGGTGTTCGAGGGCGCCGGCCGCAACCCGCAGGCGATCTTCAATGAAAAGGCGGTGCTGGGCCTGGGGCGGGGGCTGCAGACCACCGGCCAGCTGAACCCGGACGCGATCGAGCCGGCACTGACCGTGCTGGCGCGCTACTACGCCGTGGCGACGGCCATGCAGGCCGCCCCGCTGGAGGTGCTGGCCACCGCCGCGGTGCGGGACGCCACCAACGGCCCCGCCTTCGTCGCCGCCCTGCAGCAGCGCATGCCCGGCGTGCCGATCCGTATCCTGACCGGGGTGGAGGAAGCCGGCTTCTCCGCCGATGGCGTCCTGCTCGGCTTCCCCGGCGCCGACGGCATCCTGGCCGACCTGGGCGGCGGCAGCCTGGAGGCGGTGCGGCTGGAAGCCGGCCAGATCCGCCAGGCCGCCTCGCTGCCGATCGGCTCGCTGCGCCTGGCCGACCGCTCCGGCGGCGACATCGCCCGCGCCCGCGCCGTGGCCGAATCCGAGCTGGCCACCCTGCCCTGGCTGGCCAGCGGTGGCGGCAGCGACCTCTACCTGGTCGGCGGCGCCTGGCGCGCCCTGGCCCGCATCCACATCGCCCAGACCAGCTACCCCCTGGCCATCGTGCACCACTACGTGCTGCGGCGGGACGAGGCGCGCGACCTGGCCGGCGTGGTCATGGCCGCATCCAGGCGCACCCTGGAGCGGATGCCCGGCGCGCCGCAGAAGCGGCTGGTCGACCTGCCCTATGCCGCCGTGGTGATGCGCCGGCTGCTGCGCGCCACCGGTGCCGGGCGGGTGGTGTTCTCGGCCAATGGGCTGCGCGAGGGCTGGTACAGCCGCATGCTGCCGGACCAGGTCCGCGCCGTGGACCCCATGCTGGAAGCCGGGCGTGAGTTGGCGCGCGGCTGGGGCCGCGACCCGCATTTGCCGGCGGCCCTGCTGGGCTGGACCGACCCGATCTTCCCCGGCGACGGCCCCAACGCCCGGATACTGCGGGAGGCCGCCTGCCTGGTCTCCGACATCGGCAGCCACGACCACCCGGAATACCGCGCCGAACAGGCCTTCCTGCGCGTGCTGCGCCAGCATGGCGCCGGGCTGGACCACCCGGCGCGGGCCTTCCTCGCGCTCTGCGCCGCGCTGCGGTACGAGGCCGCGCCGGACAGCCCCTTCCTGGCCACCGCCCGCGCCCTGCTGGACAGCCGCGCCCTGGCCCGGGCGGAGGCGCTGGGGGCGGCGCTGCGGCTGGCCTACACGCTGTGCGGCGGCACCCCGAAGTTGTTGGCCGGCACCGCGCTGCTGCGCCGCGGCAGCCAGCTGGTGCTGCAGCTGCGGGAAGGCAGCGGCGTCTTCGCCGGCGAGAGCGTGGAGCGCCGCCTGGGCGTGCTGGCCCTGGCGCTGGGCCTGGACTGGACCGTGGAGCTGGCGCCGTGACCGTCCAGGCGATGCTGGATGCCTTCTGCCGCGGGGTGGAAGCCCGCGACGGCGCCGCGGTGGCGGCGCTGTTCACGCCCGAGGGCGTCTATCACGACGTGTTCTATGGCAGCTTCGCCGGCCGGGCGAAGGTGGCGGAGCTGATCGACGACTGGTTCCATCGCGACGCCACCGAGTTCCGCTGGGACATGGTGGACCCCGTCAGCGACGGCCGGCTGCTCTATGCCCGCTACCGCTTCAGCTACCGGTCACTGCTGCCGGAGGCCCAGGGCAAGCGGGCGATGTTCCAGGGCGTCGCCATCCTGCGGCTGCAGGACGGGCTGATCGCCGAGTACTCAGAAGTGGCCGAGACCGCCCCGGCCTTCGTGCAGATGGGCTTCCCGGCCGAGCGGGTGGCGCGGATAGCGGCCAGGCAGGGTGCCGCGCTGCGGGCGCTGCCGGAGTGGCGGCGGCACCTGGACTGAGCCCGGCGCCGCCGGCAGAAACCACAGCGATATCAACGCGGTCGGTTTCGGACAAATAGCTGGACTTGACTTTATTCCTATAACCCAGGCCCGCCCCTCGGTTCAACCGGGGAAGTTCAGCTCTATGGTGATGCCGTTGGGGTCGTCCACGAAGAGCTGGGTCAGGTTCAGGCTGGGCACCAGGCGTTCCCGATAGGGGACGCCCAGGCCCTCGAACCGCGCCTTCATGCCCGGCACGTCCGAGGCGGTGAAGGCCAGGTGGTCCACGCTGCCGGAGTTGTCCGCCTCGGTCAGCGCCTTTTCGCCGAGGTAGGCGACGACCGGGCCGGGGTTGGCGTGGTCGATCTCCACCACATGCAGTTCCGACTTGCCGTTGCTGTACAGCCAGGCGCCGCCGAAGGCGAAGGGCGGGCGGTAGCCATCCTCCATGCCCAGGACCGTCACGTAGAAGTCCCGGGTTTCCGCCAGGCGGGTGGTGCGGATGGAGAGGTGGTCGATGCGGGTGAGCGGCATGGCGGGCTCCGTTGCGGGACGGCCGGTGCGGTCCCGCGGCGCCAGGGCCGCGGGCGGGTTGCGCGAAGGGTGGGCGGCGCCCGGCGCTAATCCTCGAAGATCGCGACCGCGCGGCACCAGCCGGCGCTGCCCTGGTGGACCTTCACCGGCAGGCAGCTGACGATGAAGCCGCTGGACGGCAGGCTTTCCAGATTGTGCAGCTTTTCGATGTGGCTGTAGCCGATCTCGCGGCCCGCGCGGTGGCCTTCCCAGATCAGGTCGGGGCTGCCGCCCTCGGCGATGCGCTTTTTCGTGAAGGAGAAGGGCGGGTCCCAGGACCAGCCATCGGTGCCGACCACGCGGATGCCCTGTTCCAGCATCCACAACGTGGCGGCCTTGGACATGCCGCAGCCGCTGTCGACGTAGTCATCCTCGCCATAGCGGGTGCCGGCGCGGGTGTTGACCACCACGATCTCCAGTGGCTTCAGCGTGTGGCCGATGCGCTTGAGCTCGGCCTCCACATCCGCGGGCTGGACGATGTAGCCGTCCTCGAAATGGCGGAAATCCAACTTCACGCCGGGCTGGAAGCACCATTCCAGCGGCACCTGGTCGATCCGCCAGGAGGGTTCGCCGCCGGGGATGAAGCGCTCATTCATGCGGGAGAAGAAGTGGTACGGCGCGTCGATATGCGTGCCGTTGTGGGTGGAGATGTCCACGCGTTCCACCGCGGCGTACTGGCCTTCCGGCAGGGCGGAACGCGGCACGCCCATGTAGTCGGCCATCTTCTGGCCGGTCATCTGGTGGTCGAAATACTGGATCTTCGGCTCGGAGCCCGCGGGGTCCGACTTGATGCCGGCCTTGAGCGGGACCGAGATATCGACGATGCGGCGCGGCATGGGGTTCCTCCGAGGGCGTTTCGGGGAGGTTACCCAGGCTTGCCGGCCGGGGGAAGCCGAGGGGGCGCTACCCCACCCCGATCAGCTTGATCTTCCGCCCATCCACGCCCACGGCCAGCCGCCCGCTCTTCAGGTCCAGCGCGGCATTGCCAAACACCTCGCGCCGCCAGCCATGCAGGCTCGGCACGTCCGGGTTGGCCTCGGCTGCCAGGCGGTCCAGCTCCTCGCTGTTGGCCAGCAGCTTCGGCGCCACGTGGTGTTCCTCGCTCTTGGCCGCCAGCACCACCTTCAGCAGCGCCACCAGCGCCGGGGAGGCGACCGGCCCAGCGCGTTCCTTCTGTGCCTCCGGCAACTCGGCATCCGGCAGCGCCTTGGCCGCGGCAATGGCCGCCAGCAGCCCAGCGCCGGATTTTCCGCGCGCGAAGTTCTCCGAGATGCCGCGGGCGCGGGACAGCGCGATGGCGTCCTCCGGCGCGGTGGCGGCAATCTCCAGCAGCGTCTCGTCCTTCACCAGGCGCTGGCGGGGGATGTTGATGCGCTGGGCCTCGCGTTCCCGCCAGGCCGCCGCCGCGCGCAGCATGCCCAGGTAGCGGCGGTTGGTGGTGCGGGGCTTCAGCCGTTCCCACATCGCCTCGGGGTCCGCCAGGTAGGTACCGGGTTCCGCCAGGGCGCCCATTTCCTCGCCCACCCAGGCCAGCCGGCCCTCGCGCTCCAGCTTCTGGGTCAGGGCGCGGTAGATCACCCGCAGATGGGTCACGTCGGCCGCCGCATAGCTGACCTGGCTGGCGGAAAGCGGCCGCGCCGACCAGTCGCTGAAGCGATGCGCCTTGTCGATCTGCACATTGGCCAGGGCGCGGCACAGGCCGTCATAGCTCACCTGGTCACCGAAGCCGGCCACCATGGCGGCCACCTGGGTGTCGAAGATCGGCTTCGGCACCGCGCCGAATTTCAGCAGGAAGATTTCCACATCCTGCCGCGCCGCGTGGAACACCTTGACCACGCGCTCATCGGCCAGCAGCTCGCCCAGCGGGGCCAGGTCCAGCCCCTCGGCCTGGGCGTCCACCACGGCCAGGTCGTTGTCGCCGGCCAGCTGGATGACGCAGAGCTCGGGCCAATAGGTCCGCTCGCGCATGAACTCGGTATCGACCGTGACGAATTCCTCGCCGCGCAGCCGCTCGCATAGCGCGGCCAGTTCGGCGGAGGTGGTGATCAGCGGGATGGCGGGGTCCGGGGTGCCCCGGTCCTGGCTGCCGGCGGCAGGCATGCGGCGATTCATGACTTCGCTTCTAGACCCCTGCGGGGGCGGGGGAAAGCCGGCGCATTGGCCATGGCGCCGGAACCGGGCAAGCTGGCGGAAACGCGAGGGAGCGGGTGATGGAACAGGTGCAACTCGGGCGGTCGGGCATTGCGGTGCCGCCGGTGATCTTCGGCTGCAACGTCTTCGGCTGGACCGTGGACAAGGCGCAGACCTTCCGCCTGCTGGACGCGCTGGTGGATCTGGGGCTGAACGCGCTGGATACGGCAGATGTCTATTCCTACTGGGTGCCGGGCAACCAGGGCGGCGAATCCGAGACGCTGATGGGCGAATGGCTGAAGGCCCGGGGACGGCGGAGCGACGTGCTGATCTTCAGCAAGGGCGGCATCGAGATGCCGGGCAAGGGCAAGGGGCTTTCCGCCGCCTGGCTTAACCGGGCGGTGGAGGATTCGCTGCGCCGGTTGGGTATCGATGTGATCGACCTGTACCAGACCCACCGGGATGACGACGTGACCCCGCTGGCGGAGACGCTGGGCGCGCTGGACGGCATGATCAAGGCTGGCAAGGTGCGTGCGGTCGGCGCCTCCAACGTCTCGGTGGCGCGCTTCCAGGAGGCGCTGGCGGTCAGCGCCGCCCAGGGCCTGCCGCGGTACGAGACGATGCAGCCGCAGTACAACCTCATGGAGCGCGGCATCGAGGCCGACATGCTGCCGGCCTGCGCCGAGGCCGGGGTAGCGGTGATCCCGTACTATTCCCTGGCCAGCGGCTTCCTGTCCGGCAAGTACCGGACCGAGGCCGACCTGGGCAAAAGCCTGCGCGGCACCCGTGGCGCCGGCAAGTACCTGGACGCCAAGGGGCTGAAGGTGCTGGCGGCGCTGGATGCGGTCTCGGCGCGTTATGGCGCCACGCCGGCCCAGGTGGCGCTGGCCTGGCTGCGGGCGCGGCCCGGCACCGTGGTGCCGATTGCCAGCGCGACATCGCTGGAGCAGCTGGCCGACCTGGCCAAGGCCGCGGCGCTGCGGCTGGACGCCGAGGCGGTGCAGATGCTGGACGCCGCCAGCGCCTGACCCCGGCCTGGGCGTCACCCTGCCCGGCGGCGTCGGGGCGAAGGCTGACCACCGGGGATCACGACCCGGTGCATTCGCGCTTTCCTTCCTCCGCCAGCCGGGCAAGGCTGCGGCCAGGGCCGAGGCTCACCAAGGGCCGGCCCGGTTTCAGAGGGATAGGACGATGTTCACGCACATCATGGTCGGCAGCAACGACATTGCCCGATCGAAGGCGTTCTACGATGCCGTGCTGGGGGTCATTGGCGCCCCGGCGGCCACGCAGGACCCGAAGGGCCGCCTGATCTACGCCCATAAGGGCGGCCGGCTGATGGTTTCGCCGCCGATCGACGGCAAGCCGGCAACCCATGCCAATGGCGGCACCATCGGCTTCGGCTGCGCCACCACGGCCGAGGTTGATGCCTGGCACAAGGCCGGCGTCGCCCATGGCGGCACCGCCATCGAGGATCCGCCGGGGCCGCGCCAGGGTGCCGCCGGGCAGATCTACCTTGCCTATCTGCGGGACCCCGACGGCAACAAGCTCTGCGCCGTGTGCCGGATGGGCTGACGCCCGGCAGGCCTGGCCGTGGTCACCGCGCGGTAGCCACGGCCGGGCCGCCACCCGGGAATTCACGGCTTGCGGCGGCTCCGCCCCGGCCTTCCGGCCCTTGGGCAGGGCAGCATGACGAGGGGCGGGGTTGACTTCCGCCCCCTTCCCCGCTTGTTGCCGCTCCTGGATTTCCGCCTGAGGGCTTCAGCATGCACGCCTACCGTACCCATACCTGCGCCGCCCTGCGGGGCACCGATGCCGGCACCACCGCCCGCCTGTCCGGCTGGGTGCATCGCAAGCGCGACCATGGCGGCGTGCTGTTCATCGACCTGCGCGACCATTACGGCCTGACGCAATGCGTGGTGGCCCAGGGGTCGCCGCTGCTGGAGAAGCTGGAGGCGCTGCGGCCCGAAAGCGTCATCACCGTCACCGGCGATGTGGTCCTGCGCGAAGGCAGCACCACCAACGCCAAGCTGCCCACCGGCGAGATCGAGCTGCGGGTGCGCGAGCTTTCCGTGCAGAGCGCCGCCGAGGTGCTGCCGATCCAGGTCGCCGGCGAGCAGGAGTTCCCCGAGGACCTGCGCCTGCGCTACCGCTTCATCGACCTGCGGCGGGAAAAGCAGCACCGCAACATCATCCTGCGCAGCCAGGTCATCAACAGCATCCGCCGCCGGATGGTCGACCAGGGCTTCACCGAGTTCCAGACGCCGATCCTGACGGCCAGCAGCCCGGAAGGCGCCCGCGACTACCTGGTGCCGTCCCGCCTGCACCCCGGCACCTTCTACGCGCTGCCGCAGGCGCCGCAGCAGTTCAAGCAGCTCGCCATGGTCGCCGGCTTCGACCGCTACTTCCAGATCGCGCCCTGCTTCCGCGACGAGGCCAGCCGCGCCGACCGCTCTCCGGGCGAGTTCTACCAGCTCGACTTCGAGATGAGCTTCGTGACGCAGGAAGACGTCTTCGCCGCCATCGAGCCGGTGCTGCATGGCGTGTTCGAGCAGTTCGCCGACTTCTCCGGCACCAAGCGGTCGGTCACGCCCTACCCCTTCCCGCGCATCCCGTTCGAGACCTCGATGCTCGAATTCGGCTCCGACAAGCCGGACCTGCGCAACCCGCTGCGCATCAAGGACGTCACCGAGCAGTTCCGCGGCGGCGCCTTCGGCCTGTTCGCCCGCAACATCGAGGGCAAGGGCGCCGTGGTCCGCGCCATTCCGGCGCCGGGCGCCGGCGGCAACCCGCGCAGCTTCTTCGACAAGCTGAACGACTGGGCCAAGGAAAGCGGCGCCGGCGGCCTGGGCTACATCACCTTCGCCAATGGCGAGCCGCAGGGGCCGATTGCCCGCAACCTGGAGCGCGACCGCGCCATCGCGATCCGTGACCTGATGGGCCTGGGCGATGGCGACGCGGTGTTCTTCGCCTGCGACAAGGCCGAGCCGGCGGCGAAGTTCGCCGGCCAGGTCCGCACGCGCCTCGGCAACGAGCTCGGGCTGATCGAGAAGGACTGCTACAAGTTCTGCTGGGTCACCGACTTCCCGATGTACGAGCTGAACGAGGAAACCGGCCAGGTCGACTTCAGCCACAACCCCTTCAGCATGCCGCAGGGCGAGCTGGAGGCGCTGAACACGATGGACCCGCTGACCATCAAGGCGTTCCAGTACGACATCGTCTGCAACGGCATTGAACTCAGCAGCGGCGCCATCCGCAACCACCGCCCGGACGTGATGATCCGCGCCTTCGAGATCGCCGGCTATTCGGCGCAGACGGTGGAGGAGCGGTTCGGCGGCATGCTCAACGCCTTCCGCTACGGCGCGCCGCCGCATGGTGGCTCGGCCCCGGGCATCGACCGTATCGTCATGCTGCTGGCCGATGAGCCGAATATCCGCGAGGTCATCCTGTTCCCGATGAACCAGCAGGCGCAGGACCTGATGATGGGTGCCCCCGCCCCGGTGGAGGACAAGCGGCTGAAGGAGCTGCATCTGAAGCTGGATTTACCGCCGGTGAAGGGTGCAGGCGGCACCAAGGCTTCCTAACTACAGCCTGCCCGACCGGAGACTGCCCCATGCGCCTGCGCCGTAGCCTGCTTTTCGCCCTGGCCGGCGCCGCGCTGACCCTGGCCCCCGCCACGCCGCGCGCCGCCGACCCCGGCCCACCGGTAGCGGGGGCGGAACGGCTGGTGGCGCATCGGGCGGCCTATCGGCTGACGCTGGACCAGGTGCGGGCCAATTCCAACGTCGCCACCGCCCGCGGCGCCATGCTGTACGAGGTGGGCGACGCCTGCGACGGCTGGACCACCCGCCAGCGCTTCAGCCTGGTGCTGAACGACCGCGACGGGCAGGAGGTGGAAACCACCTCCGACTACTCGACCTACGAGACCAAGGACGGACGCAGCATCCGCTTCTCCCTGACCCAGACCAGCCAGGGCGCGGTCAGCCAGCGCATCGCCGGGGAAGCCACGCTGGGGCCGAACGGCGCCGGCTTCGTGCGCTACACCTCCCCGGACGCGAAGGAGGAGCGGCTGCCGACCGGCACGCTGCTGCCCACCACCCACACGCTGCGCGCCCTGGCGGAGGCCCGCGCCGGCGGCCGGCTGCTGGTGGCGCCGCTGTTCGACGGCACCTCCGCCAATGGCGCGCAGGACAGCACCACGGCGATTTCCCCCTGGATGCCGCCGCAGGTGATGGAGCGTTTCCCGCAGCTTTCCTCGCTGGGCAGCGCCCGGGTGCGCGTCGCCTTCTTCGACCGCAACAGCGCCAACGGCGCCACCGCCAGCGCGCCGGACTACGAGGTGGGGCTGCGCTACTTCGAGAATGGCGTGGCCGACGAGCTGAAGATGGATTTCGGCGAGTTCGTGGTGAACGGCCAGCTGGTGGAGCTGGCGCTGACCCCCGCGGGCTGCTGACGCGCCGCGCCCGTGGCGCTAGATTGCCCTGAAACCAGGGAGCCAGCCGCCATGGACGCCACCACCCAGCCGCCCGTCATCCGCCTGCACCCCGACGACAGCGTGGTCATCGCGCGCGTCGCGCTGCCGCCGGGCACGCCCGTGGGCGACAATATCGCCACCCGTCAGCGCGTGCCGCCGGGCCACAAGGTGGCGATGCGCGGGCACCAGCCCGGCGAGGCGGTGAAGCGCTACGGCCAGATCATCGGCTTTGCGTCGCAGCCGATCTCGCCCGGCGACTGGGTGCATACCCACAACATCAGCATGGGCGAGCTGGCGCTGGACTACGCCTGGGGCGTCGATGCCCGGCCGAATGCGCCGGTGGAGGTGCCGGCGCACTTCATGGGGCTGCGCCGCGCCAATGGCAGCGTGGCCACGCGCAACTACATCGGCATCATCACGTCGGTTAACTGTAGCGCGCATGTGGCGGACCTGATCGCCCAGGCCTTCCGGCGCAACCCCATCACCGGCGACAACCCGCTGGGCGAGTGGAGCAACGTGGACGGCGTGGTGGCGCTGACCCACAAGACCGGCTGCGGCATGACCGAGGGCGAGCCGCTGCGGCTGCTGCGCCGTACCCTGGCCGGCTTCGCGCGCCATGCCAATTTCAGCCATGTCATCGCCATCGGCCTGGGCTGCGAGGTGAACCAGCTGGGCGGCCTGCTGGAGGAACAGCACCTGTCCGGCCGCCTGCGGAACATGGCGATCCAGGAAATGGGCGGCACCCGCAAGACGGTGGCGGCCGGCATCGACTTCGTGAAGGAAGTGGTGGCCGAGGCCAACAACGTGACGCGCGTGCCGGTGCCGGCCAGCGAGCTGAAGGTGGCGCTGCAATGCGGCGGCAGCGACGGCTACAGCGGCATCACCGCCAACCCGTCGCTGGGCGCGGCTTCCGACCTGGTGGTGCGGCATGGCGGCACCGTGATCCTCTCGGAAACGCCGGAGACCTATGGCGCCGAGCACTTGCTGACCCGCCGCGCCGTTTCCCAGGAAGTGGGCGAGAAGCTGGTGGCGTTGATGCGCTGGTGGGAGAAGTACTGCGAGCGCGAGGGCGCCGAGATGAACGCCAACCCCAGCCCGGGCAACAAGGCGGGCGGGCTGACCACCATTCTGGAGAAGTCGCTGGGCGCCATGGCCAAGGCCGGCACCACCAACCTGGTGGACGTGGTGCAGTACGCGCAGGAAGTGACGGCCAAGGGCTTCGTCTTCATGGACACGCCGGGCTACGACCCCGTCGGTGCCACCGGCCAGGTGGCGGGCGGCGCCAACCTGATGTGCTTCACCACCGGGCGCGGCAGCGTGTTTGGGATGAAGCCGGCGCCCAGCATCAAGCTGGCGACCAACACGCCGATGTACGAGCGAATGTCGGACGACATGGACGTCAACTGCGGCACTGTGCTGACCGGCGAGGAGAGCGTGCAGCAGGCCGGCGAGCGCATCTTCCAGCTGATGCTGCGCGTCGCCAGCGGCGAGGCGACGAAGAGCGAGGCCTTCGACTTCGGCGCGGCGGAATTCGCGCCCTGGGTCATCGGCGCGACCATGTAGGTTGATGGCGCAAAGGGAGCCCGGTTGCCCGGGCCCCGACGCTTCATTCCGCCGAGGACAACGCCTCGCCGAGTTGCTTGACCTTGTCGGCGTTCTTCGACTCCGCCTTGCCGGCCAGGGTCACGGTTTCCTTGCCCAGCTTGGCCATCAGGGTCTTCACCGCGTCGCCGTCGATTTCCTCGGCCTGGATCAGTTTCTTCAGCCGCTCCAGGTCGTGGATGATGGTCTTGGTGCCCGTGGCTTCCAGCTTGCCCAGGGTCTCTTCCCAGCCCTCGATGTTCTTCACCGCGGCATTGATGGTGAAGCCCTTAACGCCTTCGCCGAGGTGTTTGATGGTGGCTGCGAATTGCGGCATGCACGCTCCTCCTGCTGAACGGCGCGGGGTGCGCCGCCGCACGGAAAAGCGCGCTGCCAACGCCGGGTTTCCCCGGGTTGGCAGCAATTAAATCCAGCGAAACCCTGGCCTTGCAGGGTTGCGCCAAATCGATTCGGCTTATGCCTCAGCCGCCGTAGGCGACCGTCTTCTGGGTCTGCTCGCCCAGGCCGGCGATGCCCAGCTTCATGGTCTGGCCGGGCTTCAGGAAGATCGGCGTCGGCTTCTTGCCCAGGCCCACGCCCGGCGGCGTGCCGGTGAAGATCACGTCGCCGGGGTGCAGCGTGAACATGTGGCTGACATAGCTGACCAGCTTCGGCACGCCGAAGATCAGGGTGCGGGTGTTGCCGTCCTGCATGCGCACGCCGTCCACGTCGGTGAACATCGCCAGGTTGTGCGGGTCCGCCACCTCGTCCTTGGTCACCAGCCAGGGGCCGACCGGGCCGAAGGTGTCGGCGCCCTTGCCCTTGTCCCAGCTGCCGCCGCGCTCGATCTGCCACTCGCGCTCGGACACGTCGTTGCCCACGGCGTAGCCGGCGACATGGGCCAGGGCCTCGCCCTCGCTGACGCAGGTGGCCTTGCTGCCGATGATGATGCAGAGCTCGACTTCCCAGTCGCACTTCACCGAGTTCTTCGGGATGATCACGTCGTCATTCGGGCCGCACAGCGCGCCGAGCGACTTCAGGAACACGATCGGCTCCTTCGGGATCGGGTTGCCGGTCTCGGCGGCGTGGTCGGCGTAGTTCAGGCCGATGCAGAACAGGTTCTTCATGCCCGAGACCGGCGGGCCCAGGCGCGGATTGCCGTCCACCTTCGGCAGGCTGTTCACATCCACCGAGGCGAGCTTCTTCAGCCCGTTCGGCCCCAGCACCTCGCCGGCGATGTCCTCCACCACGCCGACGAGCGAGCGGATGCTGCCATCGGCGGCAAGGATGCCCGGCTTTTCCTGGCCCGCGGGGCCGTAGCGCAACAGCTTCATGATATGTCCCTTTTGACGGATCCTGCGCCTGATCGCCGGATGTGGAATCAGCCGCTCTGACGAAGTCTACAGCATCCAGCCGCCATCGATCACGATGGCCTGGCCGGTGACGAACTGGCTTTCCGGCGCTGCCAGGTACAGCACCAGGCTGGCGATCTCCTCCGGCCCCGCCAGCCGGCCCATGGCCTGGCGGGCAACGAAGGCGGCACGCGCCGCCTCCAGCCCGCCGGCGGCGGCGGCATTGGCGGCGATCCGCTCCTCCAGCGAGGGCGTGTCCACCGTCCCGGGGCAGACGCAGTTGCAGCGGATATTCTTGCCGACATAGTCGGTGGCCACCGACTTGGTCAGCCCGACCACGGCGGCCTTGGTGGTGCCGTAGAGGAAGCGGTTCGGCGCCCCCTTCACGCTGGAGCAGGCGCTGGACATGTTGACGATGGAGCCGCCGCCCTTGGCCACCATGCCCGGCAGCGCCGCGCGGATGGTCTGCCACATGGACCGTACGTTGAGCGCGAAGGCGAAGTCCCACTCGTCGTCGGTGCAGCTCTCGATGCTGTTCTGGTGGACATAGCCGGCGCAGTTGAACAGCACGTCCAGCGGGCCGGCCGCCGCCAGCGCCGCCTTGACCGCGGCGTCGTCGGTCACGTCCAGCGCATGCACCTCCACGCCCATGGCGGCCAGGTCCGCCAGCTTGGCGGCGTCCCGGTCGGTGGCGACGACGCTGCCGCCTTCCCGCGCGAAGGCTATGGCGCTGGCGCGGCCGATGCCCTGCCCAGCCGCCGTCACGAAGCATCGTTTACCCGCCAGCCTGCCTGCCATGTCCGTCCCTTTCGTTCCCCGCCTCAACTACCATGCACGGGCGCGGGCATCGAGAGGAAGGCGTGGCTGGCGTGCCAGAACTGCGCGCGGTTCAGCCCGAAGGCCAGCGAATGCGCGGCGTGGTTCAGCACCACGAACTGCCTGTCGCCATTTGGCAGTCGACTGAAGAAGTCCCACAGGTCTTCCATGCTGGCGATGCCGTCATGCTCACCGCGGATCAGCAGCGTCGGCGCCTTCACCGCCTCGGGCTGCACGACCGGCAGGTTGGCGGTCATGTCCACATAGGTGCCGGTTGGCGCGCTGTCGCCGAAGGGCAGCTCCGCATCGGCCAGCGCCTCGGCCACCGCCATGTCGGACGTTCCCGGCATGTCCCGCGTGAAGATGCTGCGGATCATGTCGCGGCCACGCGGGCGGCGGTTGCTGGCGCGGTACTGGTCCAACCGCTTGGCGCGGTCCGCCAGGGTCGGGCTGTTGCGGCCGGTGTAGACGAAGGCGGTCAGCACCAGGCGGTTCACCCGCTCCGGGTAGCGCGCGGCGAAGAGCGCGGCCCGCAGCGCGCCGGAGCTTTCGCCCAGGTAGTGGAACGCGCTTTGCCCGGTCGCAGCCTCAACCACCGGCGCGGCTGCGGCCAGGTCGTCGGAGCCGCTGGAGATGTCGGAGTTGGACGCGGTGCGCGACGACCGGCCATAGCCCTCATGGTCCATGGTCCAGACGTCGTAGCCCCAGCGGGCGAAGACGTTCATCAGCGAGTATTCGCCCTTGCCCGGCACGGTCAGGTCCATGCTCGGCCGCGCGCTGTTGGACGAGCCATGCACCAGGAACAGCACGGGGCGCGGCGCTTCCCCACGCCGTGGCGCGCCGACGCGCTTGCGGAACAGGTTGAGCCGGACATCACCCTTGTTGGCCCAGTATTCCGCCGACCAGATCTGCGGGGCCGCGGCTTCCGCCCTACCAGCCAGCGCAACGCTGGCTGAGGCGCCGGCAATCAATCCACGGCGCTGCATCTCAAACGGCCTCCACCTTGAAGCCTTCGCCCCAGCGCTTGATGCGGCCGGTGGAGGGGCTGGGAAAGTGCGCGAAGCACATCTGCGTCGCGGTGTCGCAGCAGGACTCAAGAAAGCGCCGGCGCGTCACCGCGCCCTGCTTCGTATCGTAGTCGGCGCGCATGCCCTGCTCGGGGTAGCGGGCCTGCAGCGGGGAATGGATCAGGTCGCCGGTGACGATGGCGTCGTTGCCCGCCTTGCCCACGCGCACCGCGACATGGTCGGGCGAATGGCCCGGCGTCGGCATCAGCCGCACCAGGTCGTTCAGCACGAAGTCGTTGGCCACCAGCTCCGCGCGGTTGGCGGCGACGATCGGCAGCACGCTGTCCACGATATGCGGCAGGTCCTGCGTCTTCGCCTCGGCTTCCCAGTGGCTGTATTCCTTTTGCGAGAAGACGTAGCGCGCCTTGTCGAAGGTCGGCACCCACTGGCCGTTCCGCAGCACCGTGTTCCAGCCGACATGGTCCACATGCAGGTGGGTGCACATGACGTAGTCGATATCGTCGGGCGCCACACCGGCGGCCTTGAAGCCGGCCATGTAGGCCGGGCTGTCCAGCATGTTCCAGAACGCCCTGGTCGGGCGCGGCTTGTGGTTGCCGACGCAGCTGTCGATCAGGATGTTGTGGTGCGGCGTCTGCACCAGCCAGGACTGCATGCACAGCACCAGCTTGCCGTTGCCCTTGTCCAGCGCGCCGCCGGCTTCCAGCCAGCCGCGGTTCTCCTCCAACCGCTCCGGCGTCAGCCCCGGGAAGAAATCCAGCGGGTCGAACCAGGCCTGCTGGTCCTCGATGATCGAGGTGATGGTGGTATCGCCAAGGCGCACGACGGCCATGAGGTCAGCTCCGTTCCAGCGCGGCTTTGACGCGGTCTGGCGTGTAGGGGAAGGCGCGCAGACGCAGCCCGGCGGCGTGCTTCAGCGCATTGGCAATGGCGGCGCCGGCGGGGCCCTGGCTGGCCTCGCCGGAACCGAGCGGTGGCTGGTCCGGCTGGTTCAGCAGCACGGTCTCCACCTTGGGCACCTCGGGGAAGGTGAGGATCGGGTAGCTGTCCCAGTCGCGGCTGGTGACGCCGGTGGGGGAGAATTGCACCGCTTCCTTCAGCGTCCAGCTGACCGCCTGGATGATGCCGCCGTCGATCTGGTTGCGCAGGCCATCGGGATTGATGATCTGCCCGGCATCGGCGGCGGCGAAGACGCGGGGGATGCGGATGGCGCCGCTGGCGCGGTCGATCTCCAGGTCCACCACACAGGCGCAGTAGCAGGACAGGCCCTTGTACTTGGCAAAGCCGAAGCCGCGGCCATGCGTGCCGTCGCCCCGCGCACCTGCTTGCCAGTTGGCCAGCTTGGCCGCGGCCTCGATGACGGCGCGGCCGCGCGCATCCTTCAGATGCGCCAGGCGGAAGGCGATGGGGTCCTGCCCCGCGGCCTCGGCCAGTTCATCCATGAAGGATTCCAACGCGAAGACATTGCCATAGGCGCCCAGCGTCCGCAGCGCGGAGGTCCGCAGCGGCCCGACCGGGATCAGGTGATGCAGGATCTTCTGGTTGGGAAAGTCGTACAGCGGCACGGCGTTGCGGTCGCCAGCGCCGGCCGGCTGCGGCGTGGCGCGCGGATAGGGCGCGGCGCGCGGCGTCTCCAGCAACCAGGCCGGCATCAGGTTGATGCCATTCTGCGGATTGCCCGGCCGGTTGTTGTGGCCCTGGCTGAACACGTCATGCGTCCACTCGACGATCTTCCCCTCCGCCGAAAGCCCGGCGGAAACCTCGATCACCATGGCCGGATTGTACGGCTCCCAGGCGAACTCGTCGTCGCGCATCCATTGCAGTTTCACCGGTTTGCCCGGCACGGCGCGGGCCAGCAGCGCCGCGTCCAGCGCCACGTCGTCGGCGCCGTTATGGCCGTAGCAGCCGCTGCCCTGCACATGGGTCACGCGCAGCTTGTCCAGCGGCAGGTCCAGCACCTTCGCCATGTCGCCGCGCAGCGGGAACACGCCCTGGGTGTGGGACCAGACATGCAGGCTGGCCTTGTCCGCCGCGTACTGCGCCACCGCGCAGGAGGGCCCGATGCTGGCATGCGCCAGGTAGTGCTTGGTATAGGCGGCGGTCAGGCGCTGCGCCACCGGCGCGGCCTCGGCGGTCTTCTCGCTGCTGGTGGTGGTGTTCGCCTTCAGTGTCTTCAGATGGGTGTGCAGGTCGGCGGGTTGCGGCAGGCTGGGTGGGTTGTCCCAGCGCGCGGCGGCGGCCAGGGCGAGGCGGGCCTTCACCGCCTGTTCCTCCCGCTGCGCCACCACGCCCAGGAAGCGGCCATCCCGCACCACCGCCACCACGCCCGGCAGCTTCCGCACCGCATCCAGGTCCACGCTGAGCAGTTGCGCGGCGTAGCTCGGCGGCCGCACCACGCGACCATGCAGCATGCCCGGCAGGCGCATGTCCTGCACATAGATCGCGCCGCCGGTGACCTTGGCGGGAATGTCCAGCCGCTGCACCGACTGGCCGACGATGCGATGCTCGCCGGGCGGCTTCGGGCGCACGCTAGCGGTGGCCTCGCGCCGCAGCAGGCCATCCTCGGCCAGCGCCCAGTAGCTGACGCCGTTGCCGCTGGGCGCCGTCACCATGCCGTCCTGCACGCGCAGCTGCGCGGCCGGCGCGTTCAGCCGGGCGGCGGCCTTTTCCAGCAATATCGCGCGGGCCTCGGCGGCGGCGAAGCGCAGCGCGGTACCGCCCATCTCCATGCTCTGGCTGCCGCTGGTCACGCCTTCATTCGGTGTCAGCGCGGTGTCGCCGCTGACCATGGTGATGCGGCCAGGCAGGATGTCGAGTTCCTCGGCGGCGATCTGCATCAGCGCGGTCACCGCGCCCTGGCCGATTTCCACCTTGCCGGTGCAGACGGTCACCTTGCCGTCCGCGCCGATATGCAGCCAGGCGTCCAGCCGGCGATTGGTCTGCAGGCTGCCGGGCAGCCGGCGCGGCTGCGGCGGCGTGGTCTGCTGCGCCAGCGCGGGGGCGAAGCTGAAGCTGAGCAGCAGGCCGCTGGCAAAGCCGCGGCGGGTGATGGCGTTCATGGCTCAACCCTCCCGGACGGCGCGCTGCACGGCGGCGACGATGCGGTTATGCGTGCCGCAGCGGCACAGGTAGGGCGCCAGCGCGTCGCGGATTTCCGGCTCGCTCGGCTCCGGCGTGCTGTCCAGCAGCGCCTTGGCCGCCATGATCATGCCATTGGCGCAGTAGCCGCATTGCGCCGCCTGTTCGGCAATGAAGGCGCGTTGCAGCGCGTGCAGCTTGTCGGGCGTGCCCAGCCCTTCCAGCGTGGTGATGCGGCGGCCCTGCAGCGCGCCGATCTCGGTGATGCAGGACCGTGCCGGCTGGCCGTCCACCAGAACCGTGCAGGAGCCACATTGCCCCAGGCCGCAGCCGAAGCGCGGTCCGTTCAGCTCCAGGTCGTTGCGCAGCACATAGAGCAGCGGCGTATCCGCCTCGGCGGCCACCTGGTGCTGGTGGCCGTTGACGGTCAGCGTGATGGCGGCCATTGGCGCCTCCGGCTTGGACATTTCCCGGCCGAAGCCTAGCCCCGCCGCCCCCTCAGCGGAAGGCCCGCATGATCCGCGCCCAATCCTCGATCGCGTGCTCCTGGCCCGGCACCAGCTGCACGGTGAACTCGGTGTAGCCGGCGTCGCGCAGGTCGCCGACGCGGCGCTTCAGCTCGGCCTCGGTGGCGGTGAAACTGGTCATGCGGATCAGCTCCGCGCTGACGAATTTCCGCTCCTCCGGCTTCACGCTCATCAGGTGGCCGCGATGGTTGTTCAGGTAGGGCGCATCCGCCGGCTGGAAGGTTTTTGCCAGGGCCACATAGCCCTCCACCTGCTCCCGTACCGCTTCCGGCAGCGGGGAGATGTTGTGCAGCCCCATCAGCGCTTCATCGGCCGCGCGATGCAGCAGCACGCAGGCGCGCGGGCCGGCCTGGGCGATGGCGCGGTCGCTGTCGGCCGGCTCGCCCTCCGCCAGCACGCAGCCCAGCACGAAGGCGGTGGCCTGCAACGGCGCCTGGTTGCCGGCGGCTGTCCAGGCTTCCTGCATCTCGCCGATCATCTGGACCGCGGCGGGAACGTCGGAGAAGAAGTTCACCCAGGCGGCGCCCAGCTTGGCCGCCAGCTTGCGCGCCCGCGGCCCGGCGGCGGCCAGGTGCAACCGCATCGGGTTCTTCAGGTCGAACAGCTCCAGTTCCGGGTTCAGGAACTGGATCTTTCGTAGTTCGCCCTCCACCGTCGTCTCGACGATCTCGCCGCGTTGCAACGCCAGCATGACGCGGACGTACTCTTCAAAATCCTTCAGCTTCATCGCGCCCAGGCCCATGGCGCGGCGGCCGGTAAAGCCGGTGCCCAGGCCCATGTCGATCCGCCCCGGCGCCAGCTTGTTCAGGCTGGCATAGGCATTGGCGGTGACGGCGGCGATGCGGTTGGACGGGATCAGCACGCCGGTGCCCAGCCGGATGCGGCTGGTCTTCATCGCCGCCGCGCCCATGGCGACGAAGCAATCGGCCGACAGCATCTGCGTGTCGTAGAACCAGGCGGTGGCGAAGCCGAGTTCCTCGGCGCGCTGGGCGGTCTTCCAGCTGTCGGCGCTGGTGGGCATGGCGATGCCGAATTGCATGCGGGCGTTTCCTGGTTGTTTGGCCTGGGGGCCTTTCCGGCAAGCCTAACGGCGGCGGCGCGGCTGTGCTAGGCTGGCCCGGATGCCGCAGGTCAATGCCCTGCGTGGCCGTCGCGCCGCCCCCCCGGCGCGCAAGGCGCCGCGCAAGGCCAGCACGCCCCGGATCCCCCCAACGCCCTCGGCCCCGGCGCCGAAGCCTGCCGCGCGCCCCCCCGCCAGGCCGGCCGCCCGCCGCTTCCGCTGGTGGCGCCTGCTGGTGCCGGTGCTGGTCTGGTCCGGCGTTGCCCTGGCCGCACTGCTGCTGTGGTTCTGCTGGGACCTGCCCCGCCCCGACGTGGCGCTGGAGACCACCCGCCGCCCCAGCGTCACCCTGCTGGCTGCCGATGGCGCGATGCTGGCGACCCAGGGCGACCTCTACGGAGAGCGGGTGCGGCTGCGCGACCTGCCACCCCATCTGCCCCAGGCGCTGATCGCGATCGAGGACCGGCGCTTCCGCCAGCATCCCGGCGTGGATGTCTTCGGCATCGCCCGCGCGCTGTACGCCAACCTGACCGCCGGCGAGGTCCGCCAGGGCGGCAGCACGCTGACCCAGCAGCTGGCCAAGAACCTGTTCCTGACGCCGGAGCGCAACACCCGCCGCAAGGTGCAGGAAGCACTGCTGGCGCTGTGGCTGGAGGCCCGCTTCAGCAAGGACCAGCTGCTGGAGATCTACCTGAACCGCGTCTACCTCGGTGGCGGCGCCTATGGCGTGGATGCCGCCGCCAGGCTGTTCTTCGGCGTGCCGGCGCGGCGCGTGACGCTGTGGCAGGCGGCCATGCTGGCCGGGCTGCCCAAGGCGCCGTCCCGCCTCAACCCGCGCAGCGCGCCGGAGGCCGCGACGGCCCGCACCGTGGAGGTGCTGGAGGCCATGGCCGAGACCGGCGCCATCACCCCCGCCCAGGCGCGGGCGGAGGCCGAGCGCATCAACCCGCGGGCCAGGCCCAGCCGCGGCGCCGGCTGGTTCGCCGACTGGGTGCTGGAGGAAGTGCCCACCCGCTTCCCCGACAGCGCCGACCTTGTGCTGCGCTCCACCCTGGACAGCCGGCTGCAGGCCGCGGTGGAAGCCAGGCTGGCGGCGCTGCTGGGCGGCCCCGGTGCGCGGGCCGGGGTGACGCAGGGCGCCGTGGTTGCGCTGGATGCCGCCAGCGGCGCGGTGCGCGCCATGGCCGGCGGGCGGGACTATGCCGGCAGCCAGTTCAACCGTGCGGTGGATGCGCGGCGCCAACCGGGCAGCGCCTTCAAGCCCATCGTCTTCCTGGCCGCGCTGGAACGCGGCGCCGCGCCGGAGGAGATGGTGGCCGATACGCCGCTGCATATCGGCAACTGGTCCCCGGGCAATGGCGCCTGGCGGCCGCGCGGGGAGATCAGCCTGGAGGAAGCGCTGGCCTACAGCGTCAACACCGCGGCGGTGCGGGTGCTGCTGCGCGCCGGCGGGGTGCGGCCGGTGGTGGAGGTGGCGCATCGGCTGGGCATTGCAGGCAGGCTGCCGAACGATGCCTCCCTGGCGCTGGGCACCGGGGAGGTGACCCTGCTGGAGCTGACCGCCGCCTATGCCGCCTTCAGCAATGGCGGGCGGCGGGTCACGCCGTTTGCGCTGGCGGCCAGCGGCACCACGCCCCTGGCGCATCGGGCGCCGGAACAGGCGATGGCGCCGGAGCATGCGGCGGCGATGCGGCGCATGCTGGCGGCGGTGGTCTCGCGCGGGACCGGCCGGGCGGCGGCGGTGCCGGGCCGGGCGGTGGCCGGCAAGACCGGCACCACCCAGGATTTCCGCGATGCCTGGTTCGTCGGCTTCACCACCCCTGGCGGCGGCGGGTCGGCCGGCCCGCTGGTGGTCGGGGTGTGGCTGGGCAATGACGACGCCTCCCCCATGGAGGAGGTTGCCGGCGGCGGCCTGCCCGCCCGGCTGTTCCGCGAGATCGTGGAGGCCGCCCGCGCCGGGGGCGAATAACCTTGCACCGGCACCAAATCCGCTGCCGCATGGCTGCCCAACAGCTTGTGATGCGTTACATCTGCGTGCCTGCGAGAGGATCGGTTGAGATGAGCGACGATGCGGCAACTGAGAGGCAGGCACGGCGGCTGGCAACCTTGGCGGCCATGGCGCGGCCGGTGCAGCATGAGCTGAACAACCTGCTGACCGTGGTCTTCGCCAATGTGGAACTGCTGAAGCGCAGCGCCGCCGAGGGCGCGCCGCAGCGCCAGCTGGACCGGATTCAGCAGGCGGCGAAGCGGCTGGAGGATTCCACCCGCAGCATCCTGACCCTGAGCCGCCGGCCGGTGCCGGACGAGGTGGTCGCCGCCCCGCTGGAGGGGCTGCGCCTGCTGGCGCCCTTGCTGCGCCTGCTGGTTTCCAGCCCCGGCGCGCTGGAATTGGCGCTGCCGGAAGGCGAGGCCTGGAAGGTGCGGCTGGACCGTGCCGCGCTGGAGGAGGCCCTGATGGACCTGGCGCGGGAGGCCGCGGTGGCGCTGCCGCGCGGTGTAACGCTGGTGCTGGCGGTGACGCAGCAGGCGGAAGCGGTGGAATTGGCGATCACTTGGCCCGAGGCGGTGCCCGGCCCCAGCGCCGGCGTGCTGGCAAGCTTCGCGGCGCTGGGCGCGGCGCCGCCCGCCGCCGGCCGCCTGCTGCTGCGCTGGCCCCGCGTGGCGATCTGACCCCAGTGGCCGAGCCGGTCTTCGCCGCCCTGGCCGAAGCGCTGCTGGCGCCCGGCCGGCCGGTGACGGCCGAGGTGGCGGGGCTGCTGGCCTGGCTGGGGTTGCGCCGGGACGCCCCCGTGGACGCCGCGCTGCGGCACCGGGCGCGGATGCTCCAGGCCGCCGCGGGGTTCGAGCGGCTGTTCCAGCTGGAGGCGCCGGACGCGCCGGGGCTGGTCGTCTTCGGCGCCGAGGTGGCCCCGGGCCGGTTGGCAGCGACGCCCGGGCTGGGGTTGCTCGGCGTGTCCGGCACCGGGCTGACGCCACTGGAAGCGCTGGAATCCTGCATCGGCGAGGGAGTGGAGCTGCTCAGCCAGGTGGAGACGCCCGCCGACCTGGCGCAACAGCGTGCGGAGCCGCCGCCCGGCGAGGCAGCGGCATGGCCCGCGGCAGGGCCGGGCTGGATGCCGGTGCGCCGGCTGCGCGATGGCGCGACGGACTGGGTGCCGGCCGGGTTGTGCTTCCGGCGTCCCGGCGCCGCGCCACCCTGGCCGCTCAGCATAGGTTGCGCCGCCGGCCCCAGCGCCGATGCCGCGGCGCTGCACGGCCTGCTGGAACTGGTGGAGCGCGATGCCGCGGCGCTGTGGTGGCGCGGTGGCCGCCGGCCCCGCCCGCTGGCGCTGGAACACCCGGCGCTGGCCGGCGCGGCGGCCCTGCTGGCGCGGTTGCGGCAGGGCCATGCCGCCCGGCGCAGCTGGCTGCTGGACATCACCACCGACCTTGGCGTGCCGGCGGTGGCGGCGGTTTCGGTCGGCGCGGATGGCGCCGGCTTCTGCTGCGGGCTGGCGGCGCGGCCCGGCCTGGCGGCGGCCTGCCACGCGGCATTGCAGGAGCTCTGCCAGATGGAGCTGGCCCTGGCGGTGGTGGCGGCGAAGCGCGCCGAAGGCGGCGACGCCGCGCTGAACGCGCGCGACCGGTCGCACCAGGCGCGGTTCAGCGGCATCCATGCCGAAGGCTGCGCCCTGCTGCACCCGCTGGGGCAGCCGGCGGCGCCGAGCCTGCCGGTGCCGGAAGCCACGGCGGGCGAAGCCCTGGCCAGGCTGGTGGCAACGCTCGGCGCCCGCGGGCTGGAGCCGCTGCTGCTGCCGCTGACCCGGCCCGAGCTGGGCATACCCGCCTGCCGCCTGCTGTGCCCGGGGCTGGAGGTGGAGCCGGCTGCGACGATTGGGCCACGCCTGGCGGCGATGGTGGCGGAAACCGGCGGGGGCGATTGCCTAACCGGCGGAATTCCGCTGATGTAACGCGATGTCTATTTCGTGAGGACGGATGCCGGGTTGCCATGCGTTCCCCCACTTCCACCGCAGCCCTTCGCCGACGGCCTGACCCGCAGCGCATGACGCTCCAGCTCAGCCTGTTCGGCCCGTTGCAGGTACGCTACGGCGGTCGCGAGGTTCGGCTGCGCAGCCGCAAGGCGCGCGCGGTGCTGGGCTACCTGGCCATCAGCGGCACCGGCGAGGAAACCCGGGAGCGCCTGGTCGGCCTGCTGTGGAGCGAAAGCAACGAGGACCAGGCCCGCGCCTCGCTGCGCCAGGCCCTGCGCGAGCTGCGCGAGGCGCTGGCGGCGGTGGGCTTCCCGCACCTGCACCCGGAGCGGTTGAGCCTGGTGCTGCCGCCGGAGACCGTGACCACCGACCATGCCGAGCTGCTGCGCGGCGTGGAGACCGGCGAGGTGCCGGAACTGTTGCTGGATACCCCGCTGCTGCACGACACGCTGCTGGAAGGGCTGGACGCGCTGGACCCGGCCTTCCGGGTCTGGTTGCTGGCGGTGCGGCAGGGCCTGCAGGACCGGCTGGCGCGCGCGCTGGAGCCTCGCCTGACCGACCCGGCACGGCCGGCGGCGGAACGCCAGCGCGCTGCGCAGGCGCTGCTGCGGCTGGACCCGACGCATGAGGAAGCCTGCCGTGCGTTGATGCGGAGCCTGGCCGAGGCCGGCGACACCGCCGCCGCGCTGCGCGCCTATGAAGCGCTTTGGCAGGTGCTGGACAAGGAGTTCGACAGCGAACCCACGGCGGCGACGCAGAAGCTGGTGGCCGAGGTCAAGCTGGGCCGGCTGGAACCCACCACCGCGCCGCCGCCGGCCAGGCCGCCCGGCAGCGTGCCGCAGCGCATCGCCCTGCTGGTGGAACCCTTCCTGCTCAACGGCGTGGGGCCGGACCAGCAGCACCTGACCCAGGGCTTCCGCCACGACCTGCTGGGCTGCCTGGTGCGGTTCCGCGAATGGTTCGTGGTGGATGGCCCGGCGCTGCCGCCACCGGCGCAGACCGCGCAGCGCGTCTCGGCCCGCTATCGCATCGCCGCCACCGCCTACCAGGCCGGGCGCGGCATCAGCATGGTGCTGACCCTGTCGGAGGATGAAAGCGGCATCTGCGTCTGGAGCGACCGGATCGACCTGACGCTGGAAGGCTGGTTCGACACCCAGAGCCGCATCGTCCGCCGCATGGCGGTGGCGCTGAACCTGCAGGTCTCCAGCGCCCGCATGGCGCGGCTGGCGCATGAGCCGGATGTCTCGCTGCCCGCCTTCGACCGCTGGCTGCGCAGCCAGGCGATGATCTTCGGCTTCCGCGGCGACGTGTGGGAACGCAACCTGGCACTGCTGCAGGAAACCGTGGCGGAATCGCCGCACTTCGCCCCGGCCTGGAGCAGCCTGGCGCAGATGGACAGCGGCGCGCACATCATGCGCCCGGGCACCCGGCGGGACCGGATGAAGGAGGCCCACGCGCTGGAGAATGCCAAGCGCGCGGCGCAGCTGGACGCGACCGATGCACGCTCTCAGCTGTGCCTGGGCTGGGCGCTGGCCATGTCCGGGCGGCATCTCCAGGCGGATGTGCACATGCGCCTGGCCGCCGACCTGAACCCGCTGGATTCCTGGGTGCTGATGTCGTCGGCGCTGTTCTACTGCTTCTACGGCCAGCATGACCGCGCGGAGGAACTGGCCGCGCAGTCCATGGAGATGACGCTGCTGCCGACCACGCTGCACTGGGCCTACCAGGTCACGCTGCGCTACCTGCGCGGCGACTACCTGGGCACGCTGGATGCGTGCGACCGGGCCGAGGACGTGATCCGCACCATGCCGGCCTGGCGCGCTGCAGCGCTGGCCAACCTGGGCCGGCACACCGAGGCGGCGGCTTCGGCCACGCGCTTCCTGCGCGCGGTGCGCGACCATTGGTTCGGCGCCATGCCGCCGACCGACGAGGCGATCATGGCCTGGCTGCTGCACCTGTATCCCATCGCCGACCCGCGTGACTGGGAGAAGCTGCGCGACGGCGTCGCCGCGGCGGGGTTGCCCACCGCGGGACGCCGGCACGGGGACTGGTAGGGCGGGCCGCAGCCCGCCCCGTGCCCTACACGCAGTTGGCGATGGTGTAGTCGCCGATCCGGCGGGCGTGGAACTTCATCCGCTCCTCATGCGTCTGCAGGGGCGCCGGCTGGTGCTGGTAGGCCTCGTCGTAGAACGGCGGGAAGGTGTAGTCCTCCTTCTCCAGCCGCCGCTCGGAGGCCTCGACCAGCTCGGCCGGCGGCAGGCGCAGCGTCATGGTGTCGGGCGCCATCTGCACCACCTGCAGGTGCTGCATGCGCTTCGGCAGGCGCAGGCCGGACTGCACCGCGTCCAGCTGCTCCTGCATCTCCTCCAGCGAGGACGGAATCGGGTAGACGGTGCCATCGTCGAAGTAGCTGCGGCCGGTGGACCAGGTTTTCACCAGGCGGCCCCAGTTCTCGTAGTTGATGGCGGCGATGTTGATCGGCTCGAGCATGTTGATCATGGGAGAAATCCTTTCTCTCGGGTGATGCGATTCAGATGAAGGGCGGGTCGACCTGCTCCAGCCGGTAGTGGCGGGCGAGGAAGCCAACGAGGCCGGCCATGTCGTCGAAGGCGGGCAGCGGGCGGAGGCGGAAGGCGCCCAGCCATTCGGCGCATAGCCGGTCCAGCTGCGCCGCGAGGTCGCCGCCGCCCTGCTCGGCCGGCAGCGGGTCGCGGGCCATGGCGCCGAACAGCGTCTCGGCGACGATGAGGGAGCCGAGCACGCCGAGATGGCGGCCCTCGGCCTCGCGCTCGGCCTCGAACATCACGTAGAAGGGCAGCGGCGGTTCCACCGCCAGGGCGGCGATGTCGGCGGCGCCCAGCCGGCTGACGCGCGGCCGCTGGCCGAGCCAGCCGATCAGCGCCTGCTGCCGCGCCGCGCGGTCCGCCAGCATCGGCGAATGCCCGGCCAGTTCCGGCCGCAGCTGCAGAACCCGGGCGCACAGGCTGTCCACCGAATGCAGCCCGGCCAGGCCTGCGCTGATCAGGTCGCGGTAGGCCAGGCCCCAGGGGTCGCCCTCGGCCACCGGGTCGAACAGCCCGTCGGTGACGAAGTTGCCGCTCATCTGCGGGCCGATGCGCTTGCTGAGGTTCGGCTCCTGCTGGCCTTCCAGCCGGAAGAAGCGCGACCACTGCGCCACCCAGATCCGCCGGATCGGCATCAGGTCCGGGCTGCGGCCGGAGGACTGGCGCAGCGTGGTGCCCAGCGGCAGCGCCTCCTCGGCATCGCCGAAGTGGTAGCTGTCCCGCGCCATGGCGTGGCCGAAGCGGAAGGCGCCGTGGCTGAACTCCAACGGCATGCCGGGGTCGGCCGCGGGCTCCAGCAGCGGCGCGCCGGCCTCGGCATACAGCGCCGCCACCGCCGGGTGCAGGATGCGCGGCAGGATGTCCCGCCGCACCAGGTTGCGCCAGATCAGCGTGGTCGCTTCCCTCGCCACCGCGAAGCGCAGGTTATGGCCGCGCACCCGGTGGCCGATGGTGGCGGTGTTGCCTTCCGGCTGCATCGCCACCAGCGCGTTGTGCAGCAGCTGGAACAGCGAGGTGACCTGCGAGACCAGCGAATGGCTGTCGTTGCGCTGGTCCGCCACCAGGGCCTCGGCAAAGCCGTCCGTGCCGCCGCTGGTACCGAAGGTGCTGGCGCGGCCGATGTCGCGGAAGTCGCTCTCCTTCGCCGGCGTGGTCGGGTCGAACGGCCCGATGCGCGACATGCGGAAGCGGCTGCGGCTCTGGTCCTGCGGGTCGTCGGGGGCGAAGGGAAACGGGCAGCCGGTGGGGCCGCTGCCATACAGCGTGTCCAGCCGCAGGGTGCGGGTGCGCAGGTTCTCCAGCTCGGCGCCGCCGCCATGGCTGGCCCAGACCGGCAGGCTGGAATGCACCAGGTCATGCGCCAGGAATTGCAGGGTGTAGGTGTAGCCGGCGGGCAGGTCGGGGTTGTCCGGCCAGGCCTCGTCGCGGTTGCCCATCAGCATCGCCACGCCGCGCATGCGCCGCCGCAGCGTGGCCAGGGCGGTGGCGGAGAGCCGGGGGTCCTCGCCATCCACCTGGAAGCGTTGTGCCGGCGACGGTGCGCCGAGGAAGTGGCGGAATCCGGCCGGGGTGGCCGCGGCATTCGCCGGCGGCTGCACCGCGGCATCGCCGCCCGCGACACGCCCGCTGAACGGGCAGGACCGAACCGCGCCGCCATGCGCCTGCATCGTTTTGCCTCTCCTCGAACCGGAGCGGCACTCTGCTCAACCGAGCGTGAGCCCAGCGTGATTCGATACCCGGGCGAAATTCACGGTGGGCTCACGCGGCCGTCGTCAGGCTGTCGGCCATGGACGGATACCCTCCCGATAAGCAGGCGATGAGCCTGACCGAACGCCGCGTCGCCGAGGCCTTCGTGGTCGCGATGCGGGCCGACATGGCGGATGCGCCCTATGGCGCGCCATTCGAAGCCCGACCGCCCCGACCGGAATGGATCATCGTGTCGCGCTGGGGGCTGTCGGCCGAGTACCTCAGCCTGTCGCGCACCGGGCAGCCGGCTCCGGGCGACGGCGCCGCCCCGCCCAACCTGCAACCGCGGGAGACCTTCTTCGGCGTGCGGACCGCCGGGCCGGCGGTGGAACCCTGCTTCCTGTTGCTGCGCCACCTGCCGGCGGACCTGCCGGTGGCCGGGCTGTTCCTGCCGACCGACGGCTTCGTCCGCCTGGCCGGGCCCACCAGCATGCTGCGGCTGGTCGGCGCCGGCCGCCACGCCCACATGCTGGGGCGGCAGAACGGCGTGACGCTGTGCGCCGACGTGCCCTGCCCGCCGGAGGGGGCGGAGGGCGCCCGGGCCTGGAACATCGCCGCGTACCGGCAGCCCTGGCTTGGCGAGTTCGTTGAGCGCAGCATCGGCGCGACTGTCGGCTGAGTCATTGACCATGCCTGAGGACGACTTCGCCATCCTGGTCGGCCTGCCACGGGCCGGACTCTCTGCCGGCGACGCGGCGGCGGAGACGCGGCGCGTGGCCGGCGACGTGGCGGCGATGCGGAAATGGCTGCTGCACCCCAGCGGCGGCCGCCTGGCACCGGGGGCGCTGCGCTGCGTGGCGCCGCTGCCGGGCACCGCGCCGGGGCGGCCGGCGCTGCGCCCCCTGCTGGCGCAGCTGGAAGCGACGCTGGCCGAGCTGGAGGCGCAGTCTCGCCGCCAGGTGGTGGCGGGGCGCGGGCCGCGGCTGGGCCGCCGGCTGACCCTGTACATGTCCGGCCAGGCCTGCCTGCCGGGGCGCTACCGCCCGGGCACGCCGGCGCGTTCCGGCGCGCCGCTGGTGGCCAATGCCTGGCTGGCCTGGGCCCAGCTGAGCGGCATGTTCCACCAGGTGGTGCTGTGGCTGGATTGCGGCCTGGACAACCCTGCCCACCTGGCCCGGCGGGAACCGCCCGCCCTGGCGGCCAGCCAGCTGCAGGCGGGCGCCGGCATGGTGGTGGTCGCGGCGCGGCAGCCGCTGCAGCCGGCGGTGGTGCAGCCGACGCAGGGCTTCGGCGCCCCGCATGGCGCGCTGACCCTGGCGCTGCTGGAAGGGCTGCGCGGCGCCGCGCTGGACGCGCATGGCCAGGTCACCGGCAGCAGCCTGGCGGACTGGCTGCGCCATGCCCAGGCCGGGCTGGTGCCGGCGGATGCCCCGGCCACCGTGGCGCGGGAGCCGGAGGTGATCCAGGCGGATGCCACGCTGCTGCTGGCCGAGGGGGTGGCGCGGCCCTGCTACCCCGTGCGGCTGCGGCTGCCGCCGGCGGCGCGCGGCCTGCCGGTGCGGCTGTGGCATGGCGCGCCACTGCAACTGGACGCCGGGCTGGGGCTGGGCCAGGCCGAGCACGCCCTGGCCTTGCCACCCGGCCTCTATCTGGCGGAAGTCCCCGGCGCCGGGCTGCGCCAGGGCTTCGAGGTGATCGGCCCGACCGAGGTGACGCTGCACCAGTCCGGCCCGCCGGTGGCGCCGGACGCCATGGGGCAGGTGCTGCCGCTGACGCTGCGCACCACCGAGCCGACCATGCCCTGCGCCGTGCTGGACCATCGCTTCGCCCTGGCCCGCCACGGCATGGGTGGGCTGGCGGCGCGGCTGCCGGCCGGGCTGTACAAGCTGCGCAGCCGCCAGGGTCGCCGGCTGGACGACCAGGTGCTGCTGCTGGACCGCGAGACCTCGCTGGCGCTGGGCCGGCCCACCCTGGCGGCGCCGCCGCTGCCCCGGCCGCCGATGCTGGGCGGGGAAGGCAGCGCGGTGCTGCGGCTGACCGGCCCGGCGCGGCAGGGCGTCTCGGTGGTGGATGTGCATGGCCTGACCGTGCTGGACCTGGCCTATGACGGGCTGCCGCAGGAGCCACCGGGCGCCCCCGACCCGCTCGGCTGCGCCCGCATGGTCAGCTGCACCATGGCGCTGGCGCCGGGCGGCTACTTCCTGCGGCGCCGGCTGGGCGCGCGGGGCAGCGCCACCCCGGTGATGGAGCAGAGCCTGGTGCTGTCGCCGGGCTGGGCGCTGGATGTCTCGGTGCCCGCGCGCGACCCGGCGGCGCTGCCGCCGCCCGTGGGCATGCTGATGCGGCCGCTGGAGGGCCAGGCGCCCGGCGCCGCGCAGGAAGCCCTGGTGGCGGCGATGACCATCGCGCTGGCGGACCGCCGGCGCATCCTGACCCCGGCGCTGGAGGCCATGCTGACCCGGCGCGTGGCGGACCCGCTGGCCGGGATTCTCGCCGGGCACCTGCTGCTGCTGGAACAGGAATACGACCCCGGCCGCGACATCAGCGCGCTGAACGGGCTGGTGCGGCAGCTGCGGCTGCTGCTGGGGCCGCTGCACCCGGACGTGAAGGCGCTGGCGCTGCGCTGCCCAGACCCGACGCTGCGGCCGCTGCGCCCGCTGCCCGCGCTGCCGATGTTCATGCGCAGCTGGCGCCTGCTGGTGGCCGCCAGCCACAGCCGGCGGGGCCTGCTGCCGCGGCGGCTGTGGGAACGCGCCATGGCCCGCACCGCGCAGTCGCCCTTCCTGGCCTGGTCCATGGATACACGGCAGCGCCAGGCGGTGCAGCGCGAACTGGCCGAGGCGACCTGGGGCGCCACCGAGGCGGTGGCCAGCCAGGCCGCCATGGGCAATGTGCTGTCCTTCCCCCGCGCCGTGCCGGTGAAGAGCGACCGCGGCGTCGCCCGGCGCCGGGCGCTGCTGCTGGACGTACCGCTCTCGGCGCTGGAACTGCTGGCCGAGGTGTATGAGGACTACGCCGGCGATTGAACGCCCCCGTTGGCCGGCCGAGTTGACCGCATGGCCACCAGGGCCTTCAATCCCGCCAAGGGCAGGAAACGGAGCTGGTCTCATGCATGACATCGTCATCCGCGGCGGCACCATCATCGATGGCACCGGCCAGCCGGGCTTCATCGGCGACCTGGCGGTGGACGGCGACCGCATCACCCAGGTGGGCGGCAAGGCCGGGCCGGGCAAGCGGGAGTTCAACGCCGAGGGTCGCATCGTCACCCCGGGCTGGGTGGACGCGCACACCCACTACGACGGCCAGGCCACCTGGGACCCCATCCTCGCCCCTTCCTCCTGGCATGGCGTCACCACCATCCTGTTCGGCAATTGCGGCGTCGGCTTCGCGCCCGTGCGCAAGGCGGACCACACCCAGCTGATCGGGCTGATGGAGGCGGTGGAGGAGATCCCCGGCATCGCCCTGGCCGAAGGGCTGAAGTGGAACTGGGAGAGCTTCCCGCAATTCCTCGACGCGCTCGAAGGAATGGAGCGCACGATCGATATCGCGGCGCAGATTCCGCACCACCCGCTGCGCGTCTACGTGATGGGCGAGCGCGCGATCAACCTGGAGGCAGCGACCGCGGACGACATCGCGGAGATGCGCCGGCTGACGCTGGAGGGCATGCAGGCCGGCGCCTTCGGCTTCACCACCTCCCGCACCAACAGCCACAAGACGCTGACCGGCGGCATGGTGCCGTCGCGGTTCTCCCATGTGGATGAGCTGATGGGCATCGGCAGCGCACTCGGGGAAGTGGGCTACGGCGCCTTCGGCATGAACAGCGACTTCGACATCGAGACCGAGGAACTCGGCTGGATGACCAAGCTGGGGCAGGATACCGGCCGCCCCGTCTGGTTCCTGCTGACCGACCGGCCGACCGATGCGGCGCGCTGGAAGCGGCTGATGGAGGGTGTGCACAAGGCGCGCGCCGCCGGCGCCAAGGTGACGGCGCAGGTGGCGGGCCGCCCCGTGGGCGTGCTGCTGGGCGCCGATACCGCGCTGAACCCGTTCAGCATCCGCCCCAGCTACCAGGCACTGCTGAAGCTGCCGGTGGATGAGCGCATGATCCGCATGCGCGACCCCGCGATGCGCGCGCAGATCCTGTCCGAGGCACCGGCCGAGGAATACCTGAAGAAGCTGAGCCAGTTCCGCCAGCACATCGTCCGTCGCTGGAACCGCATGTTCAAGCTGGGCGACCCGCCGGACTACGAGCCGCCGGCGAGCGAGAGCATCGCGGCGATCGCCGAACGGGAAGGCCGCACGCCGGACGAGGTGGCCTACGACTACCTGGCCGAGGACCCCGCGCATTTCCTGTTCTTCCCGGTCACCGGCTACAACGTGGACAACCACGACATCATCCACACCATGCTGACGGATGAAGCCACCGTGCTGGGCCTGGGCGATGGCGGGGCACACTGTTCCTCGATCATCGACGCCGGCATTCCCAGCTACATGCTGACCCACTGGGCGCGGGACCGGCACCGTGGCCCCAAGCTGCCGCTGGAGTTCATGGTCAAGCGCCAGACCAGCGAAACCGCGAAGTTCTTCGGCTTCAACGACCGCGGCGTGCTGGAAGTGGGCAAGAAGGCCGACATCAACATCATCAACTACGACGCCATGCGGCTGCACCTGCCGGAGGTGCGCTACGACCTGCCGGCCGGCGGCCGCCGCCTGGTGCAGCGGGTGGATGGTTACGACGCCACCATCGTGTCAGGCGTGCCGGTGTTCGAGAACGGCGTCCACACCGGCGCGCTGCCGGGCAAGCTGGTGCGCGCCGGGCGGTAAGGCCGGGGAGAAGGTATTCTCCCCGGACCCCTCATCTATTTCTATGCGTTCAAAAAACGCACTGGGGTTTGGGGAGGAATGCCTTTTCCTCCCCAACCTTGCCGGCTTCAGCCCCCCGGTACGCCCTGCGCTTCCACGTACAGCGCATAGACCGACTGGCTCGCGGTCATGAACAGCCGGTTCCGCTTGCGGCCGCCGAAGGCCAGGTTGGCGCAGCGTTCCGGCAGCAGGATCCGGCCGATCAGCGTGCCATCCGGCGCGATGATCGCCACGCCGTCATGCCCCGGCCCGCCGGTGATGGCGGCCCAGACATTGCCTTCCATGTCGCAGCGGATGCCGTCCGCCCAGCCGGGGAGAATGTCGAAGAACAGCCGGCCATTCGTGGGCATGCCATCCACCATGTCGTAGACGCGGGTGATCTTCGGCTCGGCCGGTGTGTCCACCACATACAGCCGCTTTTCATCCGGCGAGAAGCAGAGCCCGTTCGGCCTGATCATGTCGTCCACCGCGATGGTCAGCTCGCGCGTCGCCGGGTCCAGCTTGTAGACGCGGTAGGGCAGGCCCGGCTCCGCCTTGTCGCCCAGGTAGTTGCCGCGGATGCCCGCGCCGTTGTCGCTGAACCAGATGGTGCCGTCGCGGCTCACCACCACGTCGTTCGGCCCGGTCAGCTGCACGCCCTGGAAGTGGCTGGCCAACACGGTGATGGTGCCGTCGTGTTCGGTGCGGGTCAGCGTGCGGCTGCCCAGTTCGCAGCTGATCAGCCGGCCCTCGCGGTCGCGCGTATTGCCGTCGATGTTGCCGCAGGGCTGGCGCAACGTGGTGGTCTGGCCGGTGATCTCGTCCCAGCGCAGCAGCGCGTCGTTCGGGATGTCCGCGAACAGCAGCTGGCGCGTGTCGCCGAAGTAGCTCGGCCCTTCGGTGAAGCGGAAGCCGGTGGCGACACGCTCGATGGCGGCGTGGCCCAGCACGATGTGCCGGAAGCGTTCATCCAGCACCAGGATGTCGGGGTCGGGGTAGCGGATCGGGCCGCTGCGGTCCCAGCGGCTGGTGTCGTGGCTCATCGATGTCTCCTGCCCATGCCGCGGCGCTTGCTCTCGCGCGGCTGCGGCGGAGTGGACACCGGGACGCCGCGCGCCGCAATCGCCGCGCTTGCGGCCGGGGCGCGCCGGCTGCCACAACGCCCCGATGACGCCCCCCGCCCAACGGCCCTGGCCGCGCCACCTGCTGACGCCGCTGCTGTTCCTGCTGGCCGCGGTGCTGCTGCTGCTGGAGGCCACGGTCTGGCGCTGGCTGAACGCGCTGGGTGGGCTGCTGGCGCGGCTGCCGGTCTTCGCCGCGCTGGAACGCCTGGTGCAGCGGCTGAGCCCCGGCGCAGTGGTGGCGGTCTTCGTGCTGCCCTTCGTGCCGATCATCCCGCTGCTGAAGCTGGGCGAGCTGTGGCTGATCCAGCAGCATCACTACATCGCGGCGGCCTTCGTCATCATCGGCGCCAAGGTGCTGGGCGCGGCCTTCTCCACCCGGGTCTTCGCCATTGCCAAGCCCAAGCTGCTGCAGGTGCGCTGGTTCGCCTGGCTCTACGGCAAGGTCACCGCCCTGCTGGAAGCGGCGCATCGCGCGCTGGACGCGATTCCCGCCTGGGTCGCGCTGCGCGCCGCGCTGGGCCGGCTGAAGCTGCGGCTGCGCGAGGCCTGGCAGCGGCTGCGCCAGCCCGGGCGCTTCGGCCGGCAGCTGCGGGCCATGCAGCGCTGGCTCACGCGTCCCAAGGGACCGACTGGCGGACCTACGGCGTGAACAGGGTCAGCGTTGCGTCGTAGCTGGCGGCGCCGCCGGGCGGCAGCAGCACCATGCCGGTCTCCCGCCCGCCCCATTCGGCGCCATAGGGGTTGGCCAGGTTGAACTGCGGCTCCACCACCACGAAGGCCCGGCCCGGCGCGGTGAAGGTCTGGATCGCCTGGATGTGCGGCGAGGCGCTGGTGATCCGCAGGCCGTAGCTGGCGGCGGGGTCGGTCACCTCGCAGACCACCTGGCCGGCGGCGTCGCGCGCCAACTCCGTGAAGCAGTCATCCAGGTAGCGGTCGCCCAGCGCCACGCCGGCGCGGAAGTCGAAGTCGGTGCCGGCCACCGGCAGCACCTGGCCGGTCGGCAGCACCTCGTCGTAGTCGTTCACCGGCAGCCGGGCGCCGGCCGGCAGGCGCAGCCTGGCCTGGTCGCGCAGGCCGCTCGGCAGCGCGAAGTAAGGGTGCCAGCCCAGGCCGATCGGCGTCGGCTGCGTGCCGACGTTCCGGGCCTCGACCCGCAGGCCCAGCGCGGCGGTGGACAGCGTCCAGACGATGGTCAGGCGCGTGCTGGACGGCCAGCCGACGCCGAAATCGCCGGCCTCGATGACACCGCTGGCGCTGGCCGGCTGCACCTGCATCGCGGAGACCGGCGTGGCCAGGATGCGGCCATGGATGGCGTATTGCTCCGCCCCCGGCGCCTTGCCGCCGCCATTCGCCGGCAGCCGCAGGGCGCGCCCCGCCACCATGGCCTCGATGCTGCGCGTCGCGGGGTCGAAGCGCCCGCGGATGCGGTTGGCGAATGGCGCCAGCACCGCGCCGCCGAAGCTGAAGCTGGCATTGCCCTGGAAATCCGCCGCGCCGCCGTCCAGCAGGCCGGGCAAGGCGCTGCGCGCCGGCGCGTGGATCACCGCCACCTCCCGCCCATCGGCCAGGCGGGCGCGGGCCTGCAGCAGCATCAACCCGCGCGCGGGGATCAGGCTGGCGCCGAGGAAGCCGGCACCGGGGCCGGGGGGCGCCGTCAGGTCGATGATGTCTGGGCCGGTCATGCCACCCCAACGGCAGCCGGCACCGCCGGTTCAGGCCGCCGGCTGGACCACCGGCAGCACCGGACGTTCGGCGCGCGCCAGCAGGCGCGGCTCCGGCACCGCATGGGCGTGCGCCACCCGCTGGCGACCAAGCGCCGGCAGCGGCGGCACTTCCTCGCGCAGACGGCCGGCCTCCAGCCGCAGCACGCGGTGGTGCCAGCGCGCCAGGCCCGGCCGATGGCCGATGGAGAGCAGCGCGGCGCCGGCCAGCTCCACCTCGAAGATCCGCATCAGGTTGGCCTCGGCGGCCTCGTCCAGCGCCGAGGTCGCTTCATCCAGCAACACCCAGCGCGGCCGGTGCAGCAGCAGCCGGGCAAAGCCGAGCCGCTGCTGCTCGCCCAGGGAAAGGCTGCGGTCCCAGCGCCGCGCCTCATCCAGGCAAGGGCCCAGGCCGGCCAGGCCGCTGCGCGCCAGGGCGGCCAGCAGTTCGGCATCGGGGAAGGCGCCTGGCCCCGCCGGGTAGCACAGCGCCGCGCGCAGCGGGCCCAGCGGCAGGTAGGGCCGCTGCGGCAGCAGCAGCGTGGCGGCGGCCGGCGGCATGGCGATGCTGCCCTCCCCCCAGGGCCACAGCCCCGCGGCGGCCCGGAACAGCGTCGATTTGCCGCAGCCGCTGGCGCCCTGCAGCAGCACGCGCTCGCCGGGGCCGATCCGCGCTTCCGCCTGGTCCAGCAGCACCCGGCCTTCCGGCGTCCGCAGGGTCAGCCCGGCCAACACCAGCGCCGGGCCGCCGGCCTGCACCGCGATGCCCCCGGCGGCGCCCAACGCCGCGGCTTCCTCCAGGCTGTCCTCCAGCGCCACCACGCGCTCCACATGGCTGCGCCAATCCGCCAGGCGCGGCCAGTTGTGTTGGAACCAGGACAGCGCGGTGGTCACCTCGGTGAAGGCCTGCGCCAGCTGCACCAGCGCGCCCAGCGTCAGCGCGCCGGCGAAGTAGCGCGGGCTGGCCAGCAGCAGCGGCAGCACCGCCGCCACCATGCCGTAGCCGGAGCCGAGCCACATCAACTGCCGCTCCCGCTTCAGCAGGCCGTGCATCACCGTGACCACCGGGCCGAAGCTGGCGCGCAGGCCGCGCGCCTCGTCGGCGCCGCCGGCGCCCAGCGCCACCGCCTCGGCATTCTCCCGCAGGCGCAGCAGGGCGAAGCGGTGGTCGGCCTCCACCTGGTTGCGGGCGATGTTGAGGCCAACCAGGTGCCGCCCGATGAACCAGGTCAGCCCGCCGCCGGCCAGGGCATACAGCACGGCCAGCCCGACCATGCTGCCCGGCAGCGCCAGCCCGGCCACCGCGACGGTGCCGGAGAGGCTCCACAGCAGCCCGGTGAAGCAGAACAGCGTCAGCACCGCGTGCAGCAACCCCGTCACCAGGTCCACCGCGATGACGGTGGCCCAGCGGGTATTCTCGCTGATCCGCTGGTCCGGGTTGTCGGCGCCATCCGGCAGCAGGCCCAGGTGCCAGGCGCGGGCGCCCTGCAGCCAGGCATCCTGCAGGTGGTGCACCAGCCAGCGCCGCCAAGACAGGGAGAGCATCTGCCGCGCCCAGAGCTGCGCCACCGCCAGCGCCACGGTCAGCCCGGCCAGCACCGGGAACAGCCAGGCCAGGCTGGCCATGGCGGCGCTGTCGTGCCGGTCCAGCGCGTCGAAGAAGCCGCGATGCCAGCCATTCACCTGCAGGGCGGTGCCGATCTGCGCCAGGGTCAGCAGCACGGTCGCCGCCGTCAGCCCCCAGGCCAGGGCCCGCTCCTCGGACCGGAACCAGCCACGGGCCAGGCGCAGGCTGCGGCGAAAGGCGCCATGGCGGGCAGGTTCGGCCGGGTACGAGGGCAAGGGCGACGACTCCGCTGGACGGGCTGGTCGCTTGATCGTATGCAAAATGCTGTGAGCGCCGCAAATCAATTGCGGCTGAAATGTGGCGCGCCGCTGCCGCTGTGGCATTTCGGCCGAAGCCCTGGCGCCGGCGAAGGGAAGGCGGCGCCCGGGCAACGCGTCAGGGGGCGCCTGGCAGACCCTGGGCCGGGCGGATGCGCCGCGCGACATACGCCATGAAGTGGGCCACATCCGGCGTCGCCAGGCCCTTTACCTTCGCCTGTTCATCGAAGCGGCGCAGCCGCACCGCGGCGGCATGTTCCGGCAGCGCCTCGAAGGCGGCGACCTCGGCGGCCGACATCGGCCCGCCCTGGAGCGACAGGCTCAGCACCGAATCCTTGGACAACCGGCCGAAGTAGTCGGCCTCCGTGGCGCAGAGGTAGCGCTTGGCCGCCACGTGCAGCCGTACCGGCTCGGTCACCTCGGGGCCGAACATCGTCATCAGGAATTCATGGCCGAGCCGCTCATGCTCGTCATCCACGCCGGCTTCGGCGGGATTTTCGCCCAGGTTGTGCACCATGTGGCCGATATCGTGCAGCAGGCAGGCGACGATCAGCGCCTCCGGGCAGCCCTGCTGCTCGGCCAGCAAGGCCGCCTGCAGGGCGTGCTGGCGCTGGTTGATGGCGGAAAGCCCGTAGTTTCCCTCGGCCTTCAGCGTCAGCAGGTCGGCGATATGGCTCAAGCGCGGGTCGGTCATGGCGGGGGCCTCGATGCTGTGCCGAAGCCTAGCCGCGCCGTCGATGAGGCAGAAGCTAGGCAAGTCGGCCGCTTGTCTGCCCCCCTGCCGTCAGGCCGCCGCGCGCAGCACCATGTCGGCGGCCTTTTCCCCGATCATGATCGACGGCGCATTGGTGTTGCCGCTGGTCAGCGTCGGCATGATGGAGGCATCCGCGACGCGCAGCCCCTGGATGCCATGCACCCGCAGCTCGTGGTCCACCACCGCCAGGGAATCCTGCCCCATGCGGCAGGTGCCGACGGGGTGGTAGGTGGTCTCGGCGGCGCGCTTGACCCAGTCGATGATCTCGTCGTCGCGCTGCAACGGCTCGCCAGGCGCGGTCTCCTTCACCCCCAGCGCCGCCAGCGCCGGCGCGGTCATCACGGCGCGGGCGATGCGGATGGCCTTCACCGTCAGTTCCGCATCCACCGGGGAGGACAGGAAGTTGAACTGGATCGCCGGCGCCTGGCGCGCATCGGCCGAGGTGATGTGGATGTGGCCGCGGCTTTCCGGCCGCATCGGGTGGGCGTAGCAGGTCATGCCGGACGTGGCGGCGATGCGCGGGCCGCGCGGTCCCGGCTCGGTCAGCATCGGCACCCAGCCCAGCAGCAGGTCCGGCGCCTCCAGCCCCTCGCGGGAGCGCACGAAGGCGCGCAGCGGTGCCGCCACCGCGGCCAGCATGCCGGACCCCAGGAAGGCGTAGCGCATGGCCTGCATCACCAGGCCGAGGCCGCGCCCGCGGTCGTTCAGCGTGTAGCCGCGCGCCGCCACGGTCCAGCGGGTGCGGGGCGCGTAGTGGTCGCGCAGGTTCTCGCCCACGCCGGCCAGCGCCTGGCGCACCGGGATGCCCAGCGCCGAGAGCCGCTCCGGCTGGCCGATGCCCGACAGCTCCAGCAGCTGCGGCGAGTTGATGCTGCCGCCAGAGACCACCACCTCGCGCCCGGCCCGCGCTTCCCGCACCTCATCGCCCACGCGGTAGCGCACGCCCGTGCAGCGGGTGCCGTCCAGCAGCAATTGCTCGGCCAGGGCGCCGGTCTCGATATGCAGGTTCGGCCGGCGGCGGACCGGGTCCAGGTAGCAATGCGCCGTGCTCATGCGCCGCCGGTTGGCGATGGTCGCCTGGCTCATGGCGATGCCTTCCTGGCTGGCACCGTTGTAGTCCGGGTTGTGCGGAATGCCCGCCTGCCCGGCGGCCTGGATGATGGCGGCCAGCAGCGGGTCAGTGGCCGGCGGGTTGGTCACCCGCAGCGGGCCTTCCCGGCCGCGGTATTTGTCGTCGCCTTCGCCCTGGTAGCTTTCCATCCGGCGGAAGAAGGGCAGCACGTCCTCGTGGCTCCAGCCGCGATTGCCCATCTGCGCCCAGCTATCAAAGTCCTGGGCCTGGCCGCGGACGAAGGCCAGGCCGTTGATGGCGCTGGAACCGCCGAGGATGCGCCCGCGCGGCACCGGGATGCGGCGGCCATTGGTCGCGGCCTCGGGCTCGGAGGAATACAGCCAGTTCGCCGCCGGGTTGGTCAGCAGCTTGGCGTAGCCGATGGGGATATGCGCCCAGGGGTGGCTGGGCGGCCCGGCTTCCAGCAGCAGCACCTGGTTGCGCGCGTCGGCCGAGAGCCGGTTGGCGACGACGGCACCGGCCGAACCGGCGCCGACAACGATGTAGTCATAGGTCTGCATCTGGTTTCCCCCGCGCCGATTGACCCATGGCACGGGTGGAAGCGCAAGCGGGGTTCAGACCGGCTTCATGTCCAGCAGGCGGATGATGCGGCCCCAATTCGCCACTTCCTCTGCCAGGAAAGTCCTCAGCGCGGCTGGCGGCAGGGTACGGACCTCCAGCCCCTGCACGGCCAGCTGCTGGCGCAGGTTGGGCTCGGCCATCACCTGCATCAGCGCGGCGTTCACCCGCTCCACCACCGGCTGCGGCAGGCCGGCGGCACCGCCCAGCATGAACCAGACCGAGAGGTTGTAGCCCGGCAGCGTCTCCGCCAACGAGGGTATCTCCGGCGCCAGGGCGGAGCGCTGCCCGGTGGTGACGGCCAGCGCCCGGACCCGGCCTTCCCGCGCCTGCACAAGCGCCTCGCCCAAATCCGCGATGGTGTAGGTCAGCCGGCCCGCGGCGCAGTCGTTGGTGGCTTCCGGCTGGCCGCGATAGGCCACTTCCAGCGCCTCGATCCCCGCCATCTTGGCCATCAGGCTGCCGGCGACGTGCCGGCTGGGGGCGCCATGGCCGAAGGTGCACTGGCCGGGCCGCGCCTTCGCGTACTCGATCAGCTCCGCCGCGCTGCGCACCGGCAGGCGGGGGTCGCAGATCAGCAGGTAGGGCGCCTCCGCCACCAGGCCGATCGGCACCAGGTCGCGGAGTGGGTCGTAGGGCAGGTCCTTGATCATGTGCGGCGCGCTGGCGCCGGTGGAGACGCCGATCATCAGCAGCGTATGGCCATCCGCCGGGGCCGCCAGCAGGGCGCGGATGCCGATGACGCCCTGGGCGCCGCCGCGATTGTCGATGACGACCGGCTGGCCCAGCGCCTGCGCCAGGGCGGGGCTGTACAGCCGGGTCAGGATGTCGGTCTGGGTGCCCGCCGGGAAGGTGACGATGATGCGGATGGGCCGGTCCGGCCAGGCGGCCTGGGCGTCTGGGGCGGCCAGCAGCAGGGGTGCGGCCAGTAGTTGGCGGCGGCTGGGGTGCATCTTCGTTCCTCCCACGTGCTTTGCCGGCATTGAGGCGCAGCCTGGGGGTCGGCGCAAGCGGTGTGCACCCGCGCCGCCTCGGCCCGATGAAACCGCGCCGCCCCGCCACCATGAAACCGCGCCGCCTCGGCGACGCTTCCGTCCCCGCAATACCGGAGGCAGCGCCATGGACGCGGTTGAAAGCAGGACGATCCGCAAGGTGATGTGGCGGCTGATGCCGTTCCTCGTCGTCTGCTACTTCGTCGCCTATCTGGACCGGGTAAATGTCGGCTTCGCCAGCCTGCAGATGAACCAGGCACTCGGGCTCTCGGAAGCCGCCTTCGGCTTCGGCGCCGGGCTGTTCTTCATCGCCTACTTCCTGCTGGAAGTGCCGTCCAACCTGGCGCTGGACCGCTTCGGCGCACGGTTGTGGATCGCGCGGATCATGGTCAGCTGGGGCATCATCTCCGGCATGTTCGCCTTCATCGGGCCGATTTCCGAATTCACCGGCCTGTCCAACGCCACGGTGTTCTACAGCCTGCGCTTCCTGCTCGGCATCGCCGAGGCCGGCTTCTTCCCCGGCATCATCTTCTACCTCACGCTGTGGTTTCCCTCGGTCTACCGGGCGCGGGTGGTGGCGCTGTTCATGCTGGCCATCCCGTTCTCCTCCATCATCGGCGCGCCGATCTCGGGCGCGCTGCTGAACCTGAGCGGCGCCGGGCTGGCCGGCTGGCAATGGCTGTTCATCCTGGAAGCCATACCCTCCGTGGTGATGGCCATCGTGGTCGTGTTCTACCTGACCGACCGGCCGGCCGAGGCGCGCTGGCTGGACGCGGAGGAGCGCGGCTGGCTGGAGGCGCGGCTGGAGAGCGAGGCCCGCACCAAGGCGCAGGCCGAGCATTTCGGCATCCTGAAGGCGCTCAGCGACATCCGGGTGCTGGCCTGCGCCTTCGTCTATTTCTGCCTGAACGCCGCCAGCTACGGCGTGGCCTTCTTCCTGCCCACCATCGTCAAGGGCTTCGGCTTCTCCAACGTGCAGACCGGGCTGCTGGCGGCGCTGCCCTTCGTGTTCGGTGCGGTCGGCATGATCCTGCTGGGGCGGAATTCGGACCGCACGCTGCGGCGGCGGGAGCATGTCTGCTTCGCCATGGTGCTTGCCGCCGCCGGGGTCATCGGCGCGGCGCTGGTCTCCTCCCCGGTCATGGTGCTGGGGCTGCTGTGCCTGAGCCAGATCGGCGTTTCCGCCACGCCGCCGCTGCTATGGCCGATCCCCAGCGCCTTCCTGACCGGCACCTCGGCGGCGGCCGGCATCGCCGCCATCAACGCGCTGGGCAACCTGTCGGGCTTCGCCGGGCCGTTCCTGATGGGCTACCTGCGCGACGCCACCGGCGACTTCACCGCGGGGCTGCTGGTGCTGGGCGGCACGGCCCTGGTGGGCGGCCTGGTGGCGCTGACCCTGAAGGTGAACCGCAACCTGGAACTGGCGGCGGCGGCCAACGCGGCAAGGTAGCCCTGCCCGGCGGCGCGTGGCACAAGCGCGCCGCAACTGCCTGAAGCCCCCGCACCGCCATGATCCGCCTCGACAACATCAGCAAGCAGAACGGCCAGCGCCTGCTCTTCATCGAGGCTTCGGCCGCGCTGCAGAAGGGCGAGAAGATCGGCCTGGTCGGCCCCAACGGCGCCGGCAAGACCACGCTGTTCCGCATGATCACCGGCGAGGAAACCCCCGACGAGGGCCAGGTCTTCGCCGACCGCGGCATCAGCATCGGCTTCTTCAGCCAGGATGTCGGCGAGATGGCGGGCCGCAGCGCGGTGGCGGAGGTGATGAACGGCGCCGGCGATGTCAGCACGGTGGCGGCCGAACTGGCCGAGCTGGAAGGCGCCCTGGCCGACCCGGACCGCGCCGATGAGATGGAGGCGCTGATCGAGCGCTTCGGCGAGGTGCAGGCGCGCTTCGAGGAGCTGGGCGGCTATGCGCTGGAGGGCAAGGCGCGCGAGGTGCTGGACGGGCTCTCCTTCACGCAGGAGATGATGGACGGCGATGTCGGCGCACTTTCCGGTGGCTGGAAGATGCGCGTGGCGCTGGCGCGCATCCTGCTGATGCGGCCCGACGTGATGCTGCTGGACGAACCGTCCAACCACCTGGACCTGGAAAGCCTGATCTGGCTGGAGCACTTTTTGGCCGGCTATGACGGCGCGCTGCTGATGACCTCGCACGACCGCGCCTTCATGAACCGCATCGTCAACAAGATCATCGAGATCGATGGCGGCACGCTGACCAGCTATTCCGGCGACTACGAGTTCTACGAGGCGCAGCGCGCCCAGAACGAGAAGCAGCAGCAGGCGCAGTTCGAACGCCAGCAGGCAATGCTGGCCAAGGAAATCAAGTTCATCGAGCGCTTCAAGGCCCGCGCCAGCCACGCCGCCCAGGTGCAGAGCCGGGTGAAGAAGCTGGACAAGATCGAGCGCGTCGAGCCGCCCAAGCGCCGGCAGAGCGTCAGCTTCGAGTTCGCGCCCGCACCGCGCTCCGGCGACGACGTGGTCAACCTGAAGGGCGTGCACAAAAGCTATGGCAGCCGGGTGATCTACCAGGGGCTGGACCTGCTGGTGCGGCGGCGGGAACGCTGCTGCATCCTGGGCGTCAACGGCGCCGGCAAGTCCACCCTGCTGAAGCTGGTGACCGGCAGCACGGAGCCCGATGCCGGCACCGTGGCGCTGGGTGGCAGCGTCAAGCTCGGCTACTTCGCCCAGCACGCCATGGAGCTGCTGGATGGCGAGCGCACGGTGTTCGAATCGCTGGAGGACAGCTTCCCGCAGGCGTCGCAAGGCTCGCTGCGGTCACTCGCCGGCTGCTTCGGCTTCTCGGGCGATGAGGTGGAGAAGCCCTGCCGCGTGCTTTCGGGCGGCGAGAAGGCGCGGCTGGTGATGGCGCAGATGCTGTACGACCCGCCGAACTTCATCGTGCTGGACGAGCCGACCAACCACCTGGACATCGCCACCAAGGAGATGCTGATCGAGGCGCTGCGCCAGTACGAGGGCACCATGCTGTTCGTCTCGCACGACCGGCACTTCCTGGCGGCGCTGTCCAACCGCGTGCTGGAACTGACGCCCGAGGGCATCCATCAGTACGACGGCGGCTACACCGAATACGTCGCCCGCACCGGGCAGGAAGCGCCGGGGCTGCGGAGCTAGCGTCTGATCGTCGCCGGTGGAATCACCGGCGACGTGAACAGGCCGCTCAAGACAACCGGCTAAAGTCCCGCCGCGCCCATCGCCAGGCGCAGCAGCATCGCCGCCACCCCCAGCGTGGCCACGCCGGCCAGCCACAGCAGCACGAACCAGCCGAGCCGGCGCATCAGTGATAGCCCGCGCCCGGCCGCACCTTGCCGCGGAACACCCAGTAGGCGTAGCCGGTATAGGCCAGGATCGCCGGCACCAGCACCGCGGCGCCCACCAGCAGGAACAGCTGACTCTCGCGCGGCGCCGCCGCCTGCCAGATGGTCAGGTCCGGCGGCACCATCAGCGGGAACAGGCTGATGCCGAGGCCGGCGAAGCACAGCACGAACCAGCCAAGCGCGCAGAGGAAGGGCGAGAGATCCTCGCCGCGTTGCAGGCCGCGCCAGCCGCGCCAGGCCAGCAGAAGCACCAGCAGCGGTACCGGGCTGGTCAGCGCCAGGCCGGGCCAGCTGAACCAGCGCTCGGCGAAGCGCGGGTGCAGGTACGGCGTCCACAGGCTGACCACGCCGATCAGCGCCAGCGTCGCCACGCCCAGCCAGCGCGCATAGGCGCGGCAGCGCTGCTGCAACCGCCCCTCGGTGCGCCAGACCAGCCAAGTGGCGCCCAGCAGCGCATAGCCGACCACCACGGCCACGCCGCACAGCAGCGTGAAGCCGGTCAGCCAGTCCCACCAGCCCCCGGCATAGGCACGGCCTTCCATCCGGATGCCCTGCAGCAACCCGCCCAGCGTCAGCCCCTGGCAGAACGCAGCCAGCGTGGACCCCAGCAGGAAGGAAAGGTCCCACAGCCGCCGCCCACCCTGCGTCTCCGCGCGATAGCGGAACTCGAAGGCGACGCCGCGGAACACCAGCGCCAGCAGCATGCCGATGATGGCCGGGTAGAGCGCCGGCATCACCACCGCATAGGCCAGCGGAAACACCGCGAACAACCCGCCGCCGCCCAGCACCAGCCAGGTCTCGTTGCCGTCCCAAACCGGCGCGATGGAGTTCACCATCACGTCGCGGTCCTCGTCCTGCGGCTCCACCGCAAACAGGATGCCGACGCCGAGGTCGAAGCCATCCAGCACCACATAGGCCAGCACCGCAAAGGCGATCAGCCCGGCCCAGATCAGTGGCAGGTCCATGGCGCTCACTCCCCCGCCACGGCGGGGCCGGGCGCGATGCCCGCGGCGCGCACCGGGTCCGCCTCAAGCCCGGCCTCGCCGGTTGCCGGCGGCCGTGCCAGCAGCCGCAGCAGCAGGAACACGCCGGCGCCGAACACCGCGACGTAGACGACGACGAAGGCGGCCAGGGAAACCGCCACGCCGGGTGCGCCGATGGGCGAGACGCTGTCGGCGGTGCGCAGGATGCCATAGATGGTGAAGGGCTGGCGGCCGACCTCCGTGGTGATCCAGCCGGCCAGCAGCGCCACCAGCCCGGCCGGGCCCAGCAGCAGCGTGCCCAGGTGCAGCAACGGCGCGTCGAACAACCGGCCGCGCCAGCGCAGCCACAGGCTGGCCAGGCCCAGCAGCACCATGGCCAGGCCCAGCGCCACCATGACGCGGAAGGCGAAGAACACGATCGCCACCGGCGGCCGGTCCGCCGGCGCCCATTCCTTCAGCCCGCGCACATGGCCGTTCCACTCATGCGTCAGGATCAGGGAGGACAGGTTGGGGATGGAGACCTCGTACTCCATCCGCTCCCGCGCCGCGTTGGGCCAGCCGAACAGCACCAGCGGCGCGCCGTCGCGGCTCTCGAAGTGGCCTTCCATGGCCGCCACCTTGGCCGGCTGGTGGCGCAGCGTGTTCAGCCCGTGCAGGTCGCCCAGCACCACCTGGGCCGGCGCCACCAGCGCCAGCATCCACAGCGCCATGGAGAACATGGTCTTCACCGGCGGCGTGGTCTGCGCCCGCAGCAGGTGCCAGGCCGCGGTGGCGCCGACCACGCAGGCCACGGACAGGTAGCTGGCCAGCACCATGTGCGGCAGGCGGTAGAAGAAGCTGGGGTTGAAGATCACCGCCCACCAATCCGCCGGCAGCAGCTGGCCATCCGGCGCCACGGTGTAGCCCGCCGGCGTGTGCATCCAGCTGTTCGCCGCCAATATCCAGAAGGCCGAGAGCAGCGTGCCCAGCGCCACCACGCAGGTGGCGGCGAAATGCAGGCGCGGCCCCACCTTGTCCTGCCCGAAGAGCATGACGCCGAGGAAGCCGGCTTCCAGGAAGAAGGCGCTGAGCACCTCGTAGCCCATCAGCGGGCCGAGGATGGGGCCGGCCTTGTCGGCGAACACGCTCCAGTTGGTGCCGAACTGGTAGGACATGACGATGCCGCTGACCACGCCCATGCCGAACACCAGGGCGAACGGCTTCACCCAGTAGCGGAACAGGTCCAGGTATTCCCGCCGCCCGGTCCGCAGCCACATCCCCTCCAGCACCGCCAGGTAGCTTGCCAGCCCGATGGAGAGCGCGGGGAAGACGATATGCGCCGAAATGGTGAAGGCGAATTGCAGCCGCGCCAGGTCAAGGCCGGTGAATTCGGGCATCGCTCGCTCCTGCGCCGGTTCCGCTGGGCAGAACGTCGCGGCAGCGACAAAGGCAAGGCGAGGGTGCGGAAAAAAACGCGGCGCCGCCCGAGGCTGGCCCAGGGCGGCGCCGCGCAGTTCAGCCGCCTTCCAGCGCCAGGGCGGCGGCCACGCGGCGGGCGAAGGCGGCGGGGTCGCGCGGCGTGTCGCCATCCTGCACCCGGGCCAGGTCCAGCAGCAGGCCGGCGGTCTCCTCCAGTGTGGTGTCGGTGGCCACGCCGGCCGCCAGCTTGCGCACCAGGGGGTGGCGCGGGTTCAGCTCCAGCACCGGCAACCCCGCGCCCGCGGCCCGGCCGGCGCGGCGCAGCATGCGCTGCATCTGCAGGTCCGGCCCGTATGGCCCGGCGGCCAGCACCACGGCGCTGTCCACCAAGCGGTCGGTGGCGCGCACTTCGGAGACATCGTCCTTCAGCGCTTCCTGCAACCGCGCCAGCAGCTGGGTCACGTCGGCGGCCTCGCCCGCCGGCGCCGCGCCCTCGACCTTGGAAAGGTCCACGCTGCCCTGTGTGATGCTGGCGAGCTTCCTGCCCTCGAACTCGCCCAGGCGTTCCGGCCAGAAGGCGTCGATATTGTCCGCCAGCAGCAGCACCTCCACGCCCTTGGCGCGGAAGCCTTCCAGCTGTGGCGACTTCGCCAGCGTCTCGGCATTGTCGCCGGCCAGGAAGTAGATCGCGTCCTGCCCGTCCTTCATCCGGCCGATGTAGTCGGCCAGCGAGGTCAGGCCCTCCACGGCCGAGGAGCGGAAGCGGAGCAGCGCGGCCACGTCCTTGCGATGCTCGGCATCCTCCCAGACGCCCTCCTTCAGGTGGTCGCCGAAATTCTCCCAGAACTTGGCGTAGTCCTCGGCGTCCTTGGCGCGGGTCTTCAGTTCGGACAGCACGCGGTTGGTCACCGCCTTGCAGATGCGCGCCAGCACCGGCGTCGCCTGCAGCATCTCGCGGCTGACGTTCAGCGGCAGGTCCTCGGTATCCACCACGCCGTGCACGAAGCGCAGCCAGGGCGGCAGCAGCGCGGCCTCGTCGGTGATGAACATGCGGCGCACATGCAGCCTGACGCGGCTCTCGCGCTCCCCCTCCACCGCCTGGAACGGCTTCATGCCGGGCACGTAGAGCAGCGCGGCGAACTCCAGCGTCCCCTCGGCGCGCCAGTGCAGCGTGGCCCAGGGTTCGTCGAAGGCGTGGGCGACGTGGCGATAGAACTCGGTGTGCTGCTCGGCCGTCACCTCGGCCTTGGGCTTGCGCCACAGCGCGGTGCCCTCGTTCGCCGGCTCGTCCTTGCCATCCCGCGCCACGGTGATGGGAATGGTGATGTGGTCGGCCCATTTGCGGATGATGGCCTGCAGCCGGTACGGCTCCAGGAACTCCTCGGCATCCGCCTTCATGTGCAGCACGATCTCGGTGCCGGCCTCGGCGCGTTCGGCCGGCGCCAGGGTGTAGTCGCCCTTGCCCTCGCTGGCCCAGGTCCAGGCTTCCTCTGCACCGGCGCGGCGGCTGGTCACCTCCACCCGGTCCGCCACCATGAAGGCGCTGTAGAAGCCGACGCCGAACTGGCCGATCAGGCTCGGCTTGTCCGCCGCCTGGCTCTCCGCCAGGGACTTGGCGAAGGCCAGCGTGCCGGACCGCGCGATGGTGCCCAGATGCTGCACCAGGTCGGCCTTGGCCATGCCGATGCCGGGGTCGCTGATGGTCAGCGTGCGGCCTGCCTTGTCCGGCACCACGCGCACCTTGGCCTCGGCGGGCAGGGAGACCGCGGGGTCGGTCAGCACCTCGAAGCGGCGGCGGTCCACCGCGTCGGCGGCGTTGGCCACCAGTTCGCGCAGGAAGATCTCGCGCTCGGAGTAGAGCGCGTGGACCACCAGGTCCAACAGCCGCCCGACCTCGGCGCCGAATTCATGCCGTTCCACCGTCTCGCTCATCGTCTCGTATCCCCTCAGCCGAAGATGGGTCGGCGGCGATATGCGCGGCCGGCCTGGCCATTTCAACCGCCAGCGGGGGCGGATTGGCACCGGCCACATAGGCTTCTAGCCTGACCGCAACCACAACAACGGCGAGCGTCCCCTGATGGCCACCTACCTGATCTGCCACGGCGCCTGGTCTGCCGGCTGGGCCTGGAAGAAGATGCGCCCGCTGCTGCGGGCCGCCGGGCATGAGGTGTTCATCCCCACCTATACCGGCCTGGGCGAACGCGCCCACCTGGCCCACCCCCTGGTGGACCTGGAGACGCATATCCAGGACATCCTGGCTGTCGCCGACTGCGAGGGGTTGGAGGACGTGATCCTGGTCGGCCACAGCTATGGCGGCATGGTCGCGACCGGCGTGGCCGACCGCGCCCCCAGCCTGGTGCGCCATCTGGTCTACCTGGACGCCTTCGTGCCGAATGACGGCCAGTGCCTGGCCGACCTGGTGGCCCGCGGCGGCATGGCGGTGGTGCCGGTTGAGGGCTGGCTGCTGCCGCCCAACCCCTCGGCACCCGATGTCTCGGCCGAGGACGCGGCATGGATCGCCCCGCGCCGCCGCCACCAGCCGGTGCGCTGCTTCACGCAGCCGATCCGGCTGACCGGCGCGGCCGGCGGCTTCCCGCGCAGCTACATCCACTGCACGAAGAAGGTGGAGCTCGACAATTTCCGCCAGTTCGCCGACCGCTTCCGCGACGACCCGGCCTGGGGCTTCCACGCGCTGGACGCCAGCCACAGCCCCAACGTGACCGCGCCGGAAGCGCTGGCCGCGCTGCTGCTCTCCTTCGCCTGAGGATACCCCGATGTTCTACGAACCCCGCCTGGGCCACGGCCTGCCGCACGACCCGTTCAAGGCCATCATCGCGCCGCGGCCGATCGGCTGGATCAGCAGCATCGACACCGCGGGGCGCCCCAACCTGGCGCCCTACAGCTTCTTCAACGCGGTACATGGCAACCCGCCGATGCTGGCCTTCACCAGCGAGAGCATGAAGCACAGCGCCGCCAATGCCATCGCGACCGGCGAGTTCACCTTCAACCTCTGCACCCATGCGTTGTTCGAGGCGATGAACATCTCCTCCGGCGCGCTGTCCGCCGGCGAGAGCGAGTTCGAGGCCGCCGGGCTGGCGACCGCGCCCGGCCGCATGGTGAAGTGCCCCCGCGTCGCGGCTTCCCCGGCGGCGCTGGAGTGCAAGGTGGTGCAGTCCATGCAGTTCAAGGACGTGGACGGCAAGGCGCTGCAGGGCTGGCTGATCATCGGCCAGGTCATCGGCGTGCATATCGACGACGCCTACATCACCGCCGGCCGGTTCGACACGGCCAGGGCGCAGCCGCTGGCCCGCTGCGGCTACCGTGACTACTCCGTGGTGACGGAGCTGTTCGAGGCGCTGCGCCCGACCGATGCCGGCGGCTATCAGCCGGGCCAGCCGGACCGCTGACGCGCCGGCCAGGTTGCGCCGCGCCGACACCGGGCGAATACTTGGCGCCAGGGCGAAGACCCGGGTTCAAGGAGGGAAGTTCGATGGCGTTCTACCGTGGCATGACCTGCAGCAACGTCACCCTGAAGGGCGATGGCGGCACCCCCATCACCGCCTATGTCGCCAAGCCGGAAGGCAAGGGCCCCTTCCCCGGCGTGGTGCTGATCCACCACCTGCCGGGCTGGAGCGAATACTACATCGAGACGACGCGCCGCTTCGCCCACCACGGCTACATCGCGATCTGCGCCAACCTGTATGAGCGCGCCGGCGAGGGCAACCCGGACGACGTCGCCGCCAAGGTGCGGGCCGAGGGCGGCATCCCCGACGCGCAGATGGTGGGCGACACCGCCGCCGCCGTGGCCTGGATGCGCGCCCAGCCGGAGCTGAACGGCAAGGTCGGGCTGATCGGCTCCTGCTCCGGCGGGCGGCACGCCTTCATCTACGCCTGCCAGAAGCAGGACGTGGACGCGGTGGTGGAGGAATGGGGCGGCCGCGTGGTGATGGGCGCGGACGAGCTGAACGCCAAGACGCCGAAGGCGCCGATCGACATGACCGCCGGGCTCTCGGCCCCGCTGCTGGGCCTGTTCGGCAATGACGACCGCGCGCCTTCCCCGGAGCAGGTGGACCAGCACGAGGCGGCGCTGAAGGCCGCCGGCAAGACCTACGAATTCCACCGCTATGACGGCGCCGGCCATGGCTTCACCTACTGGCACCGCCCGCTGTACCGGCCGGAAGCGGCAATGGATGCCTGGGCGAAGATCTTTGCCTTCTTCGGCAAATACCTGGGCAAGTAGCGCATGTGCACCTCAATCATCGAGATCGCGGCGGCCGAGGGCATGGCCAAGCGCGGGGACCAGTGGTTCCCGCTGAGCCAGAGCGTCGTCGCCTATGACCACGCCCGGCACGCGCCGCTGGGCGATGTCATCACGCTGGACTTCACCAATACCAGCCTGGACCCCGGCGCCCGCGCCGCGGTGGAGCTGACGCTGGACAGCGCCAAGGCGCTGCGTGCGGCGCTGGACCGCGCCATTGCCGCCGCCGAGTACGAGGAGGCGGAAGTGCGCGGCGTGCGGGCGCCGCTGCGCCTGGTCGGCAACGGCTGAAATGGCGCCCCGGGCTTGCGCCGGGATTGCACCGCAGGGCTTGCGCCCAGGCGCAAGCCTGCCGAAATGTAGGGGATGGCCCTCGCGATCCCCTTCCACAACACCTACGCCCACCTGCCGGACCGGCTGTTCGCCCGGCTGCCGCCCACGCCGGTGGCGGCGCCCCGGCTGCTGCAGCTGAACCTGCCGCTGGCCGAGGCGCTGGGGCTGGACCCCCAGGCCCTGGCCAGCGCCGACGGCGTGGCGGCCCTGGCCGGCAACCTGGTGCCGCCGGGCGCCGACCCCATCGCCCAGGCCTATGCCGGGCACCAGTTCGGCCACTTCAACCCCAAGCTGGGCGATGGCCGCGCCATCCTGCTCGGCGAGGTCATCGGCCGCGACGGCCAGCCGCGCGACCTGCAGTTGAAGGGCAGCGGCCCCACCCCCTGGTCACGCGGCGGCGATGGCCGCGCCGGCATCGGCCCGGTGCTGCGGGAATACCTGATCAGCGAGGCGATGCACGCGTTGGGCATTCCGACCACGCGTTCGCTGGCCGCCGTCGCCACCGGGGAGGAAATCTTCCGCGAAGTGCCGGTCTGGGGCGCGGTGTTGACCCGGGTGGCCAGCAGCCACCTGCGCGTCGGCACCTTCCAGTACTTCGCGGCGCGGCGGGACGTGGAGGCGCTGCGGACCCTGACCGACTACGCCCTGGCCCGTCACTACCCGGGGGCCGAGGGCGCCGCCGGGCTGCTGGCCGGCGTGGTCGCGCGCCAGGCGGAGCTGGTGGCGCGCTGGATGCTGGTCGGCTTCATCCACGGCGTGATGAACACCGACAACTGCGCCATCAGCGGCGAGACCATCGACTACGGCCCCTGCGCCTTCATGGATGCCTACGACCCCGAGACGGTGTTCAGCAGCATCGACCACGCGGGACGCTACCGCTACGGCCACCAGCCCAGCATCGTGCAGTGGAACCTGGCGCGGCTGGCCGAGGCGCTGCTGCCGCTGCTTTCCGAGGATGAGGACCAGGCGGTGGCGCTGGCGCAGGAGATCCTGGCCGGCTTCGCCCCGCGCTTCCACGCCGCCTGGCGCGCCGGCCTGGGCCGCAAGCTGGGCCTGGCCACGGCGCAGGACGGCGACGAGGCGCTGGCCCAGGGCCTGCTGCAGGCGATGTACGAGGCCAAGGCCGACTTCACGCTGGGCTTCCATCACCTGGCGGCGGCGGCCGAGGGCGATGCCGCCGCGCTGCGCGACCAGTTCCTGGGCACCGCGGCGCTGGACGCCTGGCTGCCGCGCTGGCAGGCCCGGCTGGCCGCCGAGCCGACCACGCCGGAAGCGCGCCGCGCGGTCATGCGCCACGCCAACCCGGCGGTGATCCCGCGCAACCACCTGGTGGAGGAAGCGCTGGCCGCCGCCGCCGAGCACGACGACCTGGCACCGTTCGAGGCGCTGCTGGCGGTGCTGCGCCAGCCCTTCACCCCGCCGGAAGACCTGCGCTACGCCCAGCCCGCCATGGGCGGCATGCCGGGCTACCAGACCTTCTGCGGCACCTGAAGGCGCCGCCCGCGCTACAGCGTGCGGATTTCCACCTTGCGGAAGCGCACCACGCCGCGGTCATTCGCCACGCCGGCGGCATCCTTCACGCCGTCGCCGTGCTGCAGCGCGATCCGGCCGCTGGCGTGCTTGCCGTCGCGGGCGCCGTCCACCGTCTTCTGCCCGTTCAGGATCACGGTGAAGCGGTCGCCCCGCGCGGTGATGTCGAAGGTGTTCCAGCGGCCGCCGGCACGCGGCATGGGGTTGACGGCGGCAACGCCGACGATGGCGCCGGTGCCGTAGTTCTGCTCCGGCCGCTCGTCCCAGATGTTCACCTCGTACGCGTTGGTCGCGGTGATGGTGTTGGGGTCGGTGCAGCGGATGAAGATGCCGCTGTTGGTCGCGGTATCCACCCAGAACTCGGCGACCATCTGGAAGTCGCCATAGGCGCGCCTGGTCACCAGCAGGCCGTTGCCGCGGTCGGCCACCAGCACGCCGTTCTCCACCCGCCAATTGGCGCTGCCGAGCTTGTCGAAGCCGTCGAGGTCGCGGCCGTTGAACAGCGGCGTCATGCCGGCCTGGGCGGAAGCGGCGTGCCACGGGCCAGCCCCGGCGGCGCCAGCCAGCAGGGCAAGGTTGAACGACCTGCGGTTCATGCGGAGATCCTCCCGAAGCGTCCGCTTGCGCGCGGACTTGCCCCCGCCGGCGGGCCGGGCTGGCCCGCCCTGCATGGGGTCTGCCGAAGCGTAGGGCCGGACCGGCCGCGACGGTATCCCGATTCGCCAGCGCCCCCTTGCCCGGCCGGCCGCCGGCTTGTCCGTTGAAATGGTATGTTATAACGTACCTTCGGAGGCGACCCGCCGGCATGGCGGGGCAGCGACCGAAGGAGTGCTTCCGGATGCGAAGGGTCAAACTGGCGCAACGCCCCGGCAGGACCGGCCTGGCGACCGCCGCCTGCATCGCCGGCATCCTGGCCGCGCTGTCGGCCGCCGCGCAGCAGGGCGGGCCGGACCTGGAACTGCCCGAGGTCGTGGTCGAGGCGCGGCGTGCCGCCGCCGCGCGCCAGGCCATCCTCACCCGCCACGGCGCCCGCGACTACCAGGTGGACCGCGAGACCATCGAGGGCCTGCCCGGCGGCGGCAACCAGCCGTTGAACCAGGTGCTGCTGCAGACCCCCGGCGTGGTGCAGGACAGCTTCGGCGAGATCCATGTCCGCGGCGAACACCGCAACCTGCAATACCGGCTTAACGGCGTGCAACTGCCCGAGGGGCTGTCCGGCTTCGGCCAGGTGTTCGACGCCCGGTCGCTGCGCAGCGTCAGCCTGCTGACCGGCGCGCTGCCGGCGCAATTCGGCTTCCGCACCAATGCGGTGATCGACCTGGAGACGCGCAGCGGCGCGCTCGACCCCGGCGGCAGCCTTGGCGTCTATGGCGGTGCGCGCGGGCTGGTGCAGCCGCATGCCGGTTGGGCCGGGATGTTCGGCGGCTGGGACATCTTCGCCAATGGCAGCCTGCTGCGCAGCCAGCAGGGCATCGAGAACCCGACCAATTCGCGGAAGGCGATCCACGACAACACCGAGCAGGCGCGCGGCCTGTTCGCCGCCAGCCGCCAGCTGGACGACACCACCCGGCTTTCGCTGATCGCCGGCACCTCGCTGAACCGCTTCCAGATTCCCAATTCGCGCGGGCAAGCCCCGCAGTTCACCGCCAACGGCGTCTCCGACTTCGACAGCGCCGCGCTGCGGGCGCGGCAATGGGAGCGCAACTGGTTCGGCGTGGCGGCGGTGCAGAAGTCGCTCGGCGACATCGACCTGCAGATCGCGCCCTTCATCCGCTATTCCTCGATCCACTACCTGCCGAGCACGAAGGGCGAGCTGGTGTTCAACGGCGTCGCCTCCGATGTCTTCCGTTCCAACCTGGCCATGGGCACGCAGGCCGACGCCGCCTGGCGCCTCAACACCGCGCACACGCTGCGCGCCGGCTTCCAGTTCACCGGGGAGCGCACCGGCTTCCGCACCAGCACCACGGTGCTGCCGCTGGATGCCGACGGCAACGCGGTGGACAATCCCTTCGCCGTCAACGACCGGTTCGGCCGCACCGGCTGGCTGCTGGGCGGCTATGTGCAGGATGAATGGCGGCTGACCGACCGGCTGACCCTGAACCTCGGCGCCCGCTGGGACCAGATGGTGGAGTACGTCACCGCCGGGCAGGTCTCGCCGCGGGTGAACATGGTGTGGCAGCCAACCGAGACCACCACGCTGCATGCCGGCTACGCCCGCACCTTCACGCCGCCGCAGTTCGAGCTGGTCTCGGGCACGGCGATCCAGCAATTCGCCAACACCACCAACGCCGCGCCCACGGCGCAGAACGACCCGGTGCGGCCCGAGCGCGCGCATCGCTTCGACGCCGGCGTCTCGCAGAAGCTGGCGCCGAACCTGACCGTCGGGATCGACGCCTACTACAAGGATGTCCGCGACCTGCTGGACTTCGGCCAGTTCGGCAATGCGCTGATCTTCACGCCCTTCAACTACCGGCGCGGCAAGGTCTATGGCGTGGAGTTCAGCGGCAGTTGGCGCACCGAGCGGTGGCTGACCTACGCCAACCTGGCCATCAGCCGGTCAGCCGCCACGCAGATCCGCTCGGCGCAGTTCACCTTCGATGCCGATGAGCTGGCCTACATCAACCGCAAGTACGTCCGCACCGACCACGACCAGCTCTACACCGGCTCGGCCGGGGCCATCTGGCGCGGCTGGGACGGCGGCCGGCTGGGCGCGACCATGCTGTACGGCAACGGTCTGCGCAGCGGCTTCGCCAATACGCAGAAGCTGGCGCCCTACGCCACGCTGAACCTGGGCGTGCAGCAGGACTTCACCGGCCCGGACCGGGCCACCTGGACCGCGCGGCTGGACCTGATCAACGCCTTCGACAGCAGCTACCAGCTGCGCAGCGGCACCGGCATCGGCGTGGGCGCGCCGCAGTTCGGCGCCCGGCGGGGTGTATTCGCGGGCCTGGCGCGGAGCTTCTGACGCCTGATCGCCGCCGGTCGAATCACCGGCGGCGTGGATCAGCCGCGCGCACCCCAGTCCGGCGCCAACCAGCCCCGCGTCAGGGCTGGGCGCACCAGTTCCAGCTTACCGAGCAGCTGGGGTTCTGGCCCTGGCAGCTGGTCATCGCTTTCTGCTGCGCCTCGGCCATGGTCGCGGCATAGGCCCAGCCCCAACCGCTGCCATCCTGCTGGTTGCGGGCCAGGGCGAAGCAGGCGTTGGTGAAGGCGGTGGTGTGGATGCACTGGGTGGAATCAGGGTCGTTCTCGCACAGCCGGCGCGCCTGGGCCCTGGCGTCCTGTTCGCTGATGGAGCTGATGTAGCGGTAGAATTTATTGCGGTTGTCCCGCTCCACCGAGGCCCATCGCGTGTTGCGTCGCCGCTCGGCCTCCGCCGCCTCGGCGCGGGCAACCTCGGCCCGCCGGCGCTCGGCGTCGGCCGCATCGGCGCGGGCCTGGTCGGCACGGCGCCGTTCCAGCGCTGCCAGCGGCCCCCGCGCCACCTCCTCCAGCCGCGCCAGGGAGGCGCTGTCCAGGTAGCCGGTCTCCGGCAGGCGCTGGCCGCGCTGGAAGGCCAGCACCGCCTGGCGCGTGCGCGGGCCGGGCAGGCCATCGGGCTCGCCGGCGTCGAAATTCAGCGCCCCCAGCGCGCGCTGCGCCCCGGCCCAGCGCTCCCGGGTCAGGCCCAGGCTGCCTTCCGCCTGCTCAGGCGAGAGTGCGGCGGCGGCGGGCGGTGCCGGGGCCGGCGCTGGTGCCAGTGCCGGGGCCGGTGGCGGCGGGAAGGTCTGCAGCCGCAGCGCCGCCAGCAGCCGCGCCGCCGCAAGTTCGGCGAAGGGGCTGGCCGGAAACCGCGCCAGATGGTCGGCATCCGCGACCGGGTCGCGGGCGGCGCCGCTTGCCGCCCATTCCGCCAGTTCGTCCGGCCGGGCCTCGGCACGCAGCGGGCGGGCCATGAACTCCCGCCCGAACGCCCGCAGCGTTGCCTCCATCGCCGGCATCGGCACTTCCACCAGGCTGGCGGCCGGGCAGCTGGCCGGCTGGGCGATGGCGACGCGCAGCTGCAGCGTCGGCGCTTCCGGCGTGCCGGCCTGCTGCAGCACGACGAACAGGCTGCCCGGGGTCAGCGTGCATTGCTCGCCGCTGCCTGTGTCCACCGCGCCCAGGGGCGCCGCCGGGCTGATCCGCCGCAGGCTGGCGGCCGCCAGCAGGATGGCCTGCGCCGCATCCAGCGGCGGGGTGGCCACGGCAGCGCCCAGCAGCCGGCGCGCCTCGGCCGCAAGCGTGCCCTGCGGGAATACCCGCAGGTAGGCGCGCAGCTCCTCCGGCTGGTCGGGGGCAACCCCCTGGCGGAACAACTCCTCGGTCGCATTCTGGGCCAGGGCCGGCGTGGCGCCGACCAGCGCCGCCAGCAGCAGCAGGAGCTTGTGCATCTTCCCCACCTCAGAGACGGTTGGCGGCCGGCTGCCCGGGCTCGGGCTGCACGGCGGTGAAGGCGCGCTGCATGTTCTGCTCCAGCCGCTGGGCGAAGCCGTTCATCATCTGCTGCAGGTCGATCGCCCCGATCTCGACCACCGAGCCGGCCTGGCAGCTGGTGGCCCGGCCGGTGACCACCCGCATCGGCGCCGAGACCAGGTCCGGCGGCGGCGGCGCGGCGAAGCGCAGCAGGTCGCCGGCGCCCAGCACGCATTCCTCGCCGGATTCGGCATTGGTGGCGTTGATCGCCTCGGCCACCTGGAACACGTGGCGCTCCACCCCTGGGGCGGTGAGGATGTCGGCCAGGCGGTGCGGCTGGCCCTGCGCCATCGCCGCCACCTCCTCGCGCACCTGGGCGCGGACCTGTTGCAGCACCTCCTGCGGCACCCGCACCGGTGCGACCGCCTGCTGCGGCACCGGCGGCTGCGGCGTGGGCGCCGGCGCGGCCTCGGTGGGTACGGGGGCCTCGGTCACCTGCAGCGGCGCCGCCGGCGGGGCTTGCATCGGCGCGGCCGGGCGGGGCGCCGGGCGACGTGCGGCGCCGATCTCCTTGATCAGCTCGTCGCGGGTTTCCTTGTTCAGGCTCTCGGCCTGCGACAGGCGGGCCTGCAGCTGCTCCACCTCCTCGGTCAGCGCCATCACCTCGGCCTCGGCCCGCGGGTCCGGCGGCGCGCCATAGTCCAGCGCCCCTTCCTCGAAGCCCGTGGCGAGCTGCATGTCACCCAGCATGTCGTAGGGGGTGGCATAGCCTGGCGGCGGCCCGCCCTCGGCCACCATGTAGCCCGGCGGGCAGTAGGCGCAGTCCATCACGGGGGCGGCGAAGCGCGCGCCCATCCAGGCCATCAGCGCCGGGCGCAGCGGCGGCGGCGCATAGGCGAACAGCTCGGTGCCGGCGAAGGAGTAGCCGTAGTAGTCCTGGTAGTAGGGCGCCGCGAGCGCGACGATGGCCGCACCGGCGACGGTCGCGAACACGGTGCGCCGCAGGATGCGCCGCTGGGCGTCGCCGATGAAGGTCTCGCGGTAGTAGGGCCGGCCGCCGGGCAGGAAGGCCTCGCGCCGGCCATCATGGTAGCGCGTGACCGATGGCCGCCCCGGCTGCATCACGGTCACCGCCTGCGGCGTGGTCAGCAGGCGCCGGCCGTCCAGGTAGACCCGCTGCTGGGTATTGGCCACGGTGTCGCGGGTCTGGGAATAGGCGATGGTCCGGACATCGCCATTCGGCAGCCGCTGGCTGTTGATGACGGTCTGCCGCCCATCGGGCGCGCGGTCGCTGATGGTATGGCCGCGACCGTCGGGCCGCGGCGTCACCACCGTGCCGGCGCCCACCTGTACCGGCTGCGGCCGCACCGTGGTGGCGGGGGCCGGCGCCGGCCCGCCGCCCAGCCGGCCCGAGGCGCCAAGGGCGGCGCCAACCGCGACGCCGCCGGCAAGGGTGCCGTAGCCTGGCTGCCCCGGCAGCACGCCCGGGCGGGGTTGTCCGGGGGCCGGCTGCCCAGGTGGCAGTTGGGTAGAGGCATAGCCGGGTTGGCCCGGCAGCGTTCCAGGGCGGGTACCCGGCGGCGGTTGGGTGGCGGCAAAGCCGGGCTGGCCTGGCAGCGTTCCCGGTCGAGGCTGTGCCACGCCCGGCTGGCCGGGCTGCGTTGGCACCTGGCCAAAGCCCGGCTGCCCCGGCAGCGTTCCGGGGCGCGGTTGCGCCACGCTGGGCTGGCCGGGCTGCGTCGGCACCTGGCCAAAGCCCGGCTGCCCCGGCAGCGTTCCCGGCCGAGGCTGCGCCACGCTGGGCTGGCCGGGCTGCGTCGGCGCCTGGCCAAAGCCGGGCTGCCCCGGCAGCGTTCCGGGCCGAGGCTGCGCCACCGTGGGCTGGCCAGGCTGCGTCGGCACCTGGCCGAAGCCGGGTTGACCCGGCAGCGTTCCCGGCCGGGGTTGCGCCACGGTCGGCTGGCCAGGCTGCGTCGGCGCCTGGCCAAAGCCGGGCTGCCCCGGCAGCGTTCCGGGGCGCGGTTGCGCCACGCTGGGCTGGCCGGGCTGCGTCGGCACCTGGCCAAAGCCGGGCTGACCCGGCAGCGTTCCCGGCCGGGGTTGCGCCACCGTGGGCTGGCCGGGCTGCGTCGGCACC